>VXQO01000113.1 GCA_009838975.1 Gemmatimonadota bacterium
GCTCCCCGGAGGCCTACCCCGCCCCGGGAGCGGACACGTTGTCACCGATGGGCGATGAGGGCAACTCCTGGCCCTGTGGCTGTGCGTCCTCACGCCTCCCGCCTCCACGCCGCTCCTCGGCCCACCGCTTCTCGAGCCGCCCGAACGTTTCGACGAGTTCGGCGCGCAGTTCCGCGAAACGCCGCCGCAGATCGGGGCGCCCCTGCAGCCGCAGGAAGAGCGAGGTGTCTTCGTGCGCTTCGTGGGCGAGTTCCATCCACCGCAAGCTGACCAGCCCGGACACCGGGGCCAGCACTGCCGCACCGATGGCGACCGGGGTCCCGCCCGCGAGATAGCCCAGGACCACCCACAGGATCCAGGCCGCGGCGACCCCGCCCATGAGCGCCAGCAGCTTGATCGTCGCCGTGACCTCGAGCTCGGGGCGCACGCGCCTGACGACGAAGCCGGGCAGCCGGGTGACGGGCGCCCAGAGCAGGGCGCCGGCGACCGCGAACGGAAATCCCAGCACCAGCAGGGCCCCCCGCAGCACGACGTACTTGGCGACCGGGAGGAAGCGATAGCGCGGCGGCACGTCCCCCTCCCCCGCCCGGAGCTCCGCGTTGAGGTCGGCGTACCGCTCGACCTTCTCGATCAGGCTGCGGTGCTCGTCCGGGTGCCTGCGGCGGATCCACTCCAGCCCCCTCGCGAAGCGCTGCAGACGGGGGAACCGGCTTCCCAGCCGTTCCCGCTCGCGCCACGGCACCCACTGCGACTCGCGGACGTACAGCTGCTCCGCCACCTCCACCAGCGTCCGGTCGCGGGGCCGGTCGAAGTTCAGCGTCTGGCGCCGGATCCCTCTCTCGATCCGCTCGGTGAGCCTCCGGGCCGCGGCGAAGGGGTCCTCCGCGTACGCCTCCCTCAGGTCCCCGCACCCGAACGCCCGACCGAAGCGCACGGCGACCTCGGTCCTCGCCAGTTCCTTCCGCGAATAGGTGATTCCCACGGGCACGATCGAGAGGCCGAGCCGCCAGCCCGCGTCCTTCTCAGCCAGCAGCGCGATCCGCGCGGCCCCGGTACGGAACTCGGCGAGCCGGGACTCCGAATGACTCTTCCCCTCCGGATAGACCTGGATCGCTTCACCCCCCCGAAGCGCGCCGACCGCGGCCCGAAACATCTCCTCGTTGCGATGTATCGCGTCCGGGTCGTCCTGCCTGCGATAGACGGGAATCGCCCCCAGCGCCCGCAACACCGGGCCCAGAAGAAGCCTGTCGAAGAGCGGCGCCCTGCCCAGCGGCCGCGCGATCCGCTCGCTGCAATGAAACACCAGCAACGCGTCGACGAGGCTGTTCGGATGGTTGGCCGCCACGATCAGCGGTCCGTCGGGCAGCGGAGGCCCGTGTCGGTCGACCCGGTAGAAGACCGCGGCCGCGGTGCCGGTCACCCCCGCGATCAGCCTCGGAATCCGATCCAACTGTCGCCTCCGTTCATGGTTTCGGGGCCGCCCCCCTTAGTCCCGGCGCGCCATTGTCGCTATCTTGGCTCCCTTGACCGCAATTCGCCACATGAAATGATATGAAAAGGCGAGAGCGCCCATGACCGTCACCGCCCCCGCATCGGCCCGACCGGCCCGCAGGGCACCCACTTCGAGCCTGCGCAATCCGGGCGTGCCCCTGGACCTGGACGGCGTGCGCCGGGTGCGCGTCAACCGCGCGGCGGCGGACCACCGCGCGGCCACCCTGACCACGCGCCGGTCGGTCAAGCGCGAGTGGCAGGCCGGCTGGCTGCTGCGCGCGGTCACCCTGATCGACCTCACCACCCTGGCCGGCGACGACACCCCCGGGCGGGTGCGGCGGCTGTGCGGAAAGGCGAGACGGCCGGTGCGGCACGACATCCTGGGCGCGCTCGGGGTCCCGGCGCCCGAAGTGACTGTCGCGGCCGCGTGCGTCTACCACGGCCTCGTCCCGGCGGCCCGCGCCGCGCTGAACGGGTCCGGCATCCCCGTCGCCGTCGTCTCGACCGGCTTTCCGGCGGGACTCTCCCCCTTCGCCACCCGGCTCCGCGAGATCGAGGAATCGGTCGCGGCCGGCGCCGAGGAGGTCGACGTCGTGATCACGCGCGGGCTGGCCCTGCGGGGCGACTGGGAGCGGCTCTACGATGAGGTGGCGGCCTTCCGTGACGCGTGCGGCGACGCCCACATCAAGGTCATCCTGGGGACCGGAGAACTCGGCACGCTCGCCAACGTCGCGCGCGCGGCCACCGTCGCCATGATGGCCGGGGCCGACTTTGTGAAGACCTCGACGGGCAAGGAGAAGGTGAACGCGACGCTGCCCGTCGGGCTCGCCATGGCGCGCGCCGTGCGCGACTACTTCCGGGCGACCGGGGTGCGGGTCGGCCTCAAGGCCGCAGGCGGCATCGGCACGGCGAAGGACGCGCTGGCCTGGATGATCCTGCTCAAGGAGGAGCTCGGCGACGCGTGGCTCGACCCGAGCCTCTTCCGGATCGGCGCCAGTTCGCTCCTGGCGGACATCGAGCGCCAGCTCGAGCACCACGCCACCGGGCGCTATTCGGCCTTCCACCGCCATCCCGTGGGTTGAATCCTTGAGCAGCGTCCGCAACGCCTTCGTCCGGCCCGACTACGGCCCCGCCCCGGAGAGCCGCGCCATCGCGGACGAGTGGCTTCGCGGCGGCGAGCGCGCCTTCGGCCACTACGTCGCGGGAAGCTGGGCCGACGGTGAGGGCGCAGTCCACCGGACCCGCTGCCCGGCCGACGGGCGGCCGCTTGCGAGCTTCCGCCAGGGCACCGACGACGACGTCGACCGCGCGGTCGCCGCGGCCCACGCCGCGCTGCCCGGGTGGCAGGAGATCGGCGGTCACGCCCGCGCGCGCCACCTGTACCGCCTCGCCCGCCAGATCCAGAAGCGCTCCCGCCTGTTCGCGGTCGTCGAGTCGCTGGACAACGGCAAGGCCATCCGCGAGGCGCGCGATCTCGACATCCCGCTGGCGGCGCGGCACTTCTACCATCACGCCGGCTGGGCGCAGGTGATCGACGACGAGTTCCCCGGCTGCGAGCCCGTGGGCGTCGTGGGCCAGATCATCCCGTGGAACTTCCCCCTCCTCATGCTGGCCTGGAAGGTCGCGCCCGCCCTGGCCGCCGGGAACACGGTGGTCCTCAAGCCCGCCGAGTACACGCCGCTCTCGGCGCTGCTCTTCGCCGAGGTGGCCGACGAGACCGGACTCCCCCCCGGGGTGCTGAACATCGTCACCGGGGACGGCGCCACCGGAGCCGCGCTCGTTCGCCACCCCGATGTCGCCAAGATCGCCTTTACCGGGTCCACCGAAGTGGGGCGCGAGATCCGCCGCGCCACCGCCGGAACCGGCAAGCACCTGTCGCTGGAACTCGGGGGCAAGTCCCCGTTCGTCGTCTTCGAGACGGCCGACCTCGACGCCGCCGTCGAGGGCGTGGTGGACGGCGTCTGGCTCAACCAGGGACAGGTCTGCTGTGCCGGGTCCCGCCTGCTGGTGCAGGAGAGCGTCGAGGACGAGTTGCTCGACCGCCTGCGCGCCCGCATGGAGCGGATCCGGGTCGGCCATCCGCTCGACAAGTCGATCGACATGGGGGCCATCGTCGACGGCAGCCAGATGGACCGGATCCAGGGCTTCCTCACGGCCGGCGAAGACGACGGGGCGGTCATCTGGCAACCGTCCCGCGCGGTTCCGCAAGAGGGCTTCTTCCTCCCTCCGACCCTCTGCACCGGGGCGCCGGCCTCCAGTCCCATCGTCACCGACGAGATCTTCGGCCCGGTCCTCGTGAGCCTCACCTTCCGCACGCCCGCCGAGGCGGTGGCGCTCGCCAACGACACGCGCTACGGCCTGGCCGCGAGCATCTGGACCGAAGACCTGAGCCTGGCGCTGGACGTGGCGCCCGCGATCAAGGCCGGGACGGTATGGGTCAACTGCACCAACCGCTTCGACGCGGCCTCCGGGTTCGGCGGCTACCGCGAGTCGGGATTCGGGCGCGAGGGCGGGCGCGAGGGGATGTGGGAATACCTCAAGCCCGCGGCTTCCGCGGCGGGTGCCTCCGTGCCCGCCGCCTCCAATCCCGTCCCCGCTGGCGGCGGCAGCGGCGACAACGCCGGTAGCGGCAGCCGCGATGCCGACAGCGCCAGCTCCCACAGCTCTCCCCGCGACCGCATCGACCGCACGCGCAAGCTGTGGATCGGCGGCAGGCAGATGCGGCCCGACGGCGGTTATTCGCTTACCGTGCGCGACGCGTCGGGCGCCGCGCTCGCCGAGGTTCCCCGCGGCAACCGCAAGGATGTCCGCAACGCGGTCGAGGCCGCGGCCGGGGTGCGGGGGTCCTGGGCCGCCACCACCGCGTACCTACGGAGCCAGATCCTGTACTTCGTGGCGGAAAACCTCGCCGTGCGCGCCGACGAATTCGCCGCGGCGCTCCGACGCGCGACGGGTGCGGCGCCGGCGGCCGCGGGCGCCGAGGTGGACGCTGCGGTCCGGGCCGCCTTCACCTTCGCCGCATGGGCGGACAAGCACGACGGCAGCGTGCACTCCACGCCGTTTCGGAACGTCACCTTCGCCATGAACGAGCCTGTGGGCACGGTGGCGATCCGATGCGGTGACGCGGCACCGCTCGCGGGCGCGCTCGGCGCGATCGTCGCCGCTCTCTCCCAAGGCAACGTGGCGGTGGTCGTCGCATCCGAGCGCTTCCCCATCCCCGCCCTCGACCTGGTGCAGGTCCTCGAGACCTCCGACATTCCCCCCGGGACGGTCAACATCCTCTCGGGGCGCCACGGCGAAGTCTGCCCCACACTGGCGGCCCACGACGACGTGGATCAGCTCTGGGACTTCGTCGCGGACGGGCTCTCGGGCGAAGCCGAGCGCCTCTCGGCGGGCAACCTCAAGCGCGTGTGGGTCGACCGCGAGGGCGCGATCGACTGGTGCTCGCCGACGGCGCACGCCAGCGAAACGCTGCTGCGCAAGGCGACACGGGTGAAGAATATCTGGGTGCCCTACGGAGTGTAGCGAACGGCGGCCCCGGCGGGGGACGGCAGGATTCCCCGTCCCGCCCCGGCCGGGACCGCCGCGAACTCGTCAGACCGCGTCCAGCGCCCGATCCAGATCGCCGATGATGTCCTCGATGTTCTCGATGCCGACCGACAGCCGGATCATCTCGGGCCGCACGCCGACGCTGCGCTGCTCCTCTTCATTGAGCTGGCGGTGCGTGGTGGACGCCGGGTGGCAGGCCAGCGACCTCGCGTCCCCGATGTTGACCAGCCGCTTGAACAGCTCCAGCGCGTCGTAGAAGCGCACGCCGTCGTCGAACCCTCCGGCGAGTCCGAAGGTGAGGATTCCCGAAGCGCGGCCGTCGAGGTACCTGACCGCGAGGTCGTGGTAGCGGTCCCCCGGCAGTCCCGCGTAGTTCACCCACGCGACCCTGGGATGGCTCTGCAGATGCCTCGCCACCGCCAGCGCATTGTCGCAGTGGCGCTCCATGCGGAGGTTCAGGGTTTCGAGCCCCTGCAGGATCAGGAAGGCGTTGAAGGGCGAAATCGCCGCCCCTGTGTTGCGGAGCGGCACGGTGCGGGCCCGCCCTATGTAGGCCGCGGGCCCCAGCGCCTCGGTGTAGACCACGCCATGATAGCTGGGCTCGGGCGTCGAGAAGACCGGGTAGCGCGCGGCGTGCTCGGCCCAGGCGAATTTCCCCGAATCCACGATCGCGCCGCCGAGCGAGTTGCCGTGACCGCCCAGGTACTTGGTCAGCGAATGGACCACGATGTCGAAGCCGTGCTCGATCGGCTTCAGAAGCGCGGGCGTGGCAACCGTGTTGTCGACGATCGTGGCGATCCCGTGGGCGCGCGCCAGGTCGGAGACGGCCTCCAGGTCGACGATATTGCCCGCCGGGTTGCCGATGCTCTCGCAGAAGATCGCCTTGGTCCGTCCGTCGACCAGCCTGGCGAGGTCCTCCGGCGAGTCGCCGGCCGCGAAGCGAACCTCGATGCCCATTCCGGGAAGCGTGTGGGCGAAGAGGGTGTAGGTGCCGCCGTAGAGCTGCGGCACGGTGACGATGTTGTCGCCCACGGCCGCCAGGTTCAGGATGGAGTAGGTTACTGCCGCGCTGCCCGCCGAAAGCGCCAGGGCGGCGACTCCCCCCTCCAGTCCCGCGACGCGCTCCTCCAGCACGGCCTGCGTCGGGTTCATGATGCGGGTGTAGATGTTGCCCGGCACGGCAAGATTGAACAGGTCCGCCCCGTGCTGGGCGTCGTCGAACTGGTACGCTACGGTCTGATATACCGGAACCGCGACGGCATGTGTCGCCGGGTCCGACTTGAATCCGCCGTGAATGGCTATGGTCTCGTCTCTCATGGTCTCGTTGGTCCTCATGTGGTGATTGCGTGGATTGGTGGAACAGCGCACGATCGCCGCACAGTTGCGACACGCGTGCCGATGCAGCGAATGTGCGAGGCGGGGCTCGACCGAGCCCGGAGAACGCCTGGATCCTGAATGCCGACAGCCCGGGTTTGGCTGTTGGTCTTGCCCTACTCTCGTGTAATGGCTGCTTTACACTATGTCACGTTGCCATTACATCGACATCGCCCCGGGAGCCTGTTTCGCCCTGGACATCGGGCTGCAGGGTGTAAGGCTGCAAGGCATAGGGCCGCTGGCGATCTGACCGGTTGGCTGGACAATTCGGGAAGTCCGCTGGTAGGGGGTTCTGGAACCGGAAGGCAGGGATGCTAGCGGAAACGGCACACCGGGTCAAGCTCGAATCATGGCGATGCCGAAGTGGCGGTCGACCCGGACGTTCTATCGGCGCAGCAACGACCGGTAGACCGGGTTCATGATCTGCAGGTAGACCGTCTCACCGGGGCCGACCGACACCCGGTTGGTGGTGTAGCGATCGCCCGCCAGGATGTCGATCCGGATGCGCAGGTCGTCCACGGTGGGCCAGTTCAGCGTGAAGGACTCGCGCCCGTTGCCGGGCACCACGCCCAGGCGCCTCTCGGTCCGGGCCACGGCCCGCACCGTCGCCTCGTTGAAGTTGTTGTTCTCGACGTTGATCCGGATGCTCTGGGAGCTCGCGGACCTCGGGTCGAAGGGATTGGTCACTTCCCTGGAGCCGGTGCAGCCCGTCACGAGCGCCAGGACAATCGCCGTCGCCGCGAATCGAAACCAGCTTGTTGCACGGCGCTTCATAACACTCCTCCTTCGGCGGACGGTCCTGCGCCCGCGTTGTGGCCGCGGATGGCGAACCCCCCGCCGCCGTCCGAGCGGCGAGGGGCCCTCCGTCCGCCGCTAGCTTACGAGTCGGCGATCCTCGATCGGTTCAAGTCCCTCGCGGATGAGGATTTCGTTGAGCCGTCCGAGATCCCTCCTGATCACGATGTCCATCTCGGCCATCTGCTCGTCCAGCAGGGCCGAGAGGTGCTCGAAGACCTCGTACGACTGATCGGTCGGCCGGTTCTCTGACCCCTCGACCACGCCCAGCAGCGCGGCGAGCTTGTTGTTCAGCTTGATCGGGTAGTTCAGCGGATCCTGGTTGCTCTGGTTCTGGACCTGGTAGATCTCGGCTTCCACCACCCCCAGGTTCTCTTCGACGATCGCGGCCTGCGACTCGACCTCGCCATCGTCGGTCTGCTCGATCCGGTCCTCGATCTGGCTGTTGATGTCCCGCACCTTGATCACGGCCTCGTTCGCCTCCGAGACGCGGTCGCGGATCTGGATCGCCAGTTCGAAGCGCTCGCGCAGGTCGGCCACCGTCACGCCGGCGAGGTTGGGGTTGATCTGGATGTCGAAGTCGCGCGTCTGCGGGGAGCCGCCGTCGACCGTCATCCGCACCGTGTAGGTTCCCGGAACCGCGGTGGGACCCATGGGCCGCGCCGCCCACATGATCCGTCCGTCGAAATCCGTCCACGCCGGGTACCGCATGTCCCAGCGCAACGAGTGGGCCCCCTGCGCGACCGACGGGCCCCCTCCTCCTCCACCCCCGAAGAATGCCGCGAAGGGATTCTCCTCCTCTTCCTCCTCCTCGTCGCCCGCGACGGCCTCCCAGCTGCGGATCACGTCGCCGGCTCCGTCCATGACCTCGAAGGTCACGCTCTCGGCGTCCTCGGCCAGGTAATATTGGAACTGCGCGCCCTGGTCGACACCCCGAACCGGGTCGATGGGCTCGAAGAGCCACGCTCCGGCGGCGGCGACCTCGTCGGTCATCTGCCGCAGCGGGCCGATGTTCTCGAGCACCCAGAAGGAGCGGCCGTGCGTCGCGATGACCACGTCGTTCTCCTCGACCACGAGGTCGGAGATCTGCAACACGGGCAGGTTGAGCGACAGAGGCTGCCATTGTGCGCCGTCGTCGAACGAGACGTACACGGTGCGCTCCGAGGCGGCGAAGAGGAGCCCGGGGCGCGCCGGATCCTCGCGGGTGGCGCGGATGAAGTCGTCCCCGGGGATCCCGTCGACGATCTTCGTCCAGGACTGCCCGTAGTCGTCGGTCTTCCAGATGTAGGGGGCACGATCGTCGTCCACGAGGTAGCGGATGCCCGACACATACGCCTTGCCTCGCGTCGTCGGGGACGCCTCGATGGTGTTGATGCGCACGAAGTCGGGAGCGTCGGGCGGTGTGACGTCCGTCCAGTTGAGGCCGCCGTCGCGGGTAACGTGCACGAGGCCGTCATCCGAGCCCGCCCAGATCACCTCCGCGTCATGGTAGGAAGGGGCGATCGCGAAGACGGTGCCGTACGTCTCCACGCCCGTCTGGTCCCTGGTGATCGGGCCGCCGGAGGGTCCCATCGTCATCGGGTCGGCGCGGGTCAGGTCCGGGCTGAGCTGCTCCCAGCTCTGTCCCTCGTTCGTGGTCTTCCACACCTTCTGCGTGCCGGTGTACAGCACATTGGGGTCGTGGTGCGAGAAGACGATCGGGAACGTCCATTGCACCCGCTCGATCAGGTCCTCCGACGACTGCCCCATGGGGTTCTCGGGCCAGACATTGACCGCACGGGTCGCACCCGTCTTCATGTCGAAGCGGGACAGCGCACCGCCGTAGCAGCCCGCGTAGAAGACGTCGAGGTCGATCGGGTTGGGGGCCACGTAGCCGCTCTCGCAGCCGCCGACCGCGTAGTACCAGGCACGGTTTCCGGGGCCGCGGGCCGACATCTGGTTCCACCCGCGCACCGGAATGCACGCGGTCGAGTTGTCCTGCTGCCCGCCGCAGATGTGGTAGGGCGTGTGCTCGGTGGTGATCACACGGTAGAACTGGGCGGTGGAATAGTCCTGGTCGGTCCACGATTCGCCGCCATTCATGG
The DNA here is from genome assembly GCA_009838975.1 of Gemmatimonadota bacterium. GTDB lineage: Bacteria > Gemmatimonadota > Gemmatimonadetes > Longimicrobiales > Gaopeijiaceae > Bin94. The sequence continues at coordinate 9,294 of VXQO01000113.1, forward strand.
TGACGTTGGCGCCGCCGTCGTTGGCGTTGATCATCCGGTCCGAGTCGCTCGGCGCGATCCACAGGTCGTGGTTGTCCCCGTGGGGCACCGGGATGCCGCGCGGGAAGGTCTCGCCGCCGTCCCGCGACCGGTAGAGTCCCGTGTTCAGGGCGTACATCACGTCCTCGTCGTTGGGATCGGCGTAGATGCGCGTGTAGTAGAAGGCGCGCTGCCGCAGCTTGCGCTCCTCGTTCACCCGCTCCCAGCTCGCAGCCGCGTCGTCGGAGCGCCACACGCCGCCGTCCGGCTCGTGCTCGACCAGCACCCACACACGGTTCGGGTTCGCCGGCGATACGGCCACCCCGATCTTCCCCACCGGTCCCTCCGAGAGGCCGATATTGGCGGTGATCTCGGCCCAATTCTCCCCGCCGTCCGTGGATTTGTAGAGACCGCTGTCCTCGCCCCCGGAAGACATCCCCCAGGATCGGCGCCATGCCTCCCAGATCGCGGCGTAGATGACATCGGGGTTCGTGACGTCCACGCTGATGTCCACGCCCCCCGCCCTGTCGCTCTTGTAGAGCACATTCCGCCAGGTCGCGCCGCCGTCGGTGGTCTTGAAGATGCCGCGTTCGGCGTTGTCGGCGGAGTGCTTCCCGAAGGCAGCCACCCAGGCGATGTCGCAGTTTTCGGGGTGGATGCGGATGCGCGCGATGTTCTGTGTTTCGGTCAGCCCGATGTGCTCCCAGGTCTCGCCCGCGTCGGTGGACTTGTAGGCCCCGTCACCCTGCTGGATATTGCCGCGGATCTGCGTCTCGCCGGTCCCCATGTAGACGATGTCGGGGTTGCTCTCGCAGACCTGCACCGCGCCGATCGACGCGCTGTTCATCTGGCCGTCGGTGACCGGGTCCCAGTTGAGCCCGCCGTCTGTTGTCTTCCAGAGCCCCCCGCCGGTCGTGCCCATGAAGTACTCGAAGGGTCGGGCGTCCGATCCCGCGGCCGCGATGGAGCGACCGCCGCGGGGCGGGCCGACGTTGCGCCATTCGAGCGAGCCCCAGAGGGCTTCGTCGTAGGCCTGCTGGGCGTGGGTGGGGACCGGAGAGTGGGCGGTGGCCGCGAGAAGGGATGCGGCCAAGGTGAACACGGGTACGAAGCGAAACGGATGCCGCATGTGGCGACTTCTCCTGTGCATGGAATGGGTGTTGGCAACGGAGTCCCGACTGGTGGGATTGAACCGGGACTTCGATCCGTGAACCATAGACCCGAGAAACGGGTGGATCAAGAACTGACCCGAGTCACTTCCCTTACCGGCGGGTCAGCCCGCGCGCTTCAACTCCCCAATGGCCTGCAAAACCTGGCGATGGTTGTCGCGCATATCGACCCTCACGGACTCGATTCGCGCCTCCAGGTGCTCTTCCGCGTTCGCGCGCCGGGCGTCCACGCGATCGATGCGCGCGTGCACCTGGTCAAATCGGGTGTCCATGTCCGTCTTCAGGTCGCCGATCCGGTCGTCCACCTGGCCGAATCGGGCGTCCATGTCCATCTTCAGGTCGCCGATCCGACCATCCACCTGGCCGAATCGGCCGCCCATGTCCGTCTTCAGGTCGCCCATCCGTCCGCCGAGCCCCGCAATCTGGGCACCCAGCGCTGCGATACTCGTGTCCACATGCTTCAGGTCGTTCTCGCGAAGGGTTTTGAACTCCTGCCGCAGATCCTCCATCTCGGCCTTCATCGCCCTCCAAAGCGCAATCAGCACCGACACCAGCGTGGCGAAGCCCGCCACCATGCCGAGATCCGTTCCAGTCATCCTTCCTCCGTTGCCCTGTCGGGCATCCTGTCACATCGCGGCCAAATTGTCAAGGCGGCCTTCGACAGCTCCAAGGCGCCCAGAACGATCCCGATAACGATGTGTCCGATCGATGGGCGAAAGAATGGCTGGATGGGACCGAACGGGCCGTGCCGGCAAGGCCGGCGTTTCGGTCAGCGTGATCCGGTAACCAGGTCCAGCGTACGGAAGGGCGATTCCGGGTCGATTGTGAATACGATGACCCGGTCGGGGTGCAGGTCCGTGAAGCTGAGCGCGTTTTGAATCGCGTCACGATCGACCGCTTCTTCTTCCCCGAACACCAGCATCTGCAGCTGAAGGTCAACGGGCAACCAGCACACCCGGTAGAACCCCGAGGAACTGGTCCTCGCCTCTGTCCTCGTTCGCAGCGTGTCGAAGTCCGCGCCGATCAACTCCGGCAGGCGTGTCGGATCGACGGCGTTCGTCACGGTGTACACCCTGGCCCCTTCCGTCGGGGTTCCCTCCGGGTCGGTGACCCTTCCGGTGACGATGCCGCGCCGCCACACGAGTTGGCTGCCGGCGATCAGCGTAGGAGACGTTGGTTCTTCGTTGCCGCAGATGTCGTCGAAGACCTCTCGCAGCGGCGGCAATTCGAAGTCGACGCGAACCGGGTTGGGGGATCGGGGTCCGACCTCCACGTCGGTCGGGTCCAGTTGATACCACAGTTGCTCCAGCACGGGGTGCGTGGCGTGAATGGAGTACTCGCCCTCACCCATATGTGTAAGTTCGAAAGCGCCGACGGAGTCCGTCACGGCTTCGGCTCCTGAGCCGGCGACGAATACTCGGGCTCCAGGCGCACCGACCCCCAGCGAGTCGACGACCGATCCGGTCACGCTATATCCCGGACTACCTACGAAGACTACCCCCTCGTCTCCGTAGGCCCGCAGCACCTCGCCGCGCTCGACCGCTACACCATCGAGCGAAGCTGTCAACCGGCCGGTCAGGGGATGGGTCGTCTCGCCAGCCGTGAACATGCGAATGTGCCAGGAGGTCACGATCCACGTGCCATTGGGCAAGGCCTGGAACTCGACTCTGCCCCCCGGTTCGGCATCCATCAGCCAGGGCGGTACGCCCAGGTTGACGTACTGGAAGTCGAGCCACCGCAAACGCGCCGTGGCGGCATCAAGCCACATGGTGCCGCTGATTTCGGGCACCTCCCGCCCGGGCACCGGCTCGAAATCCAGCCCGACAAAGCCGATCACCCCTGCACCGTCGCCGCGGATTCGGAAGCAGTGCGTGTCGAGGAACGAATCGGCAAGGAGGACGCCGGCGTCGGGCGCCCAGAACATCGACTGCTCCGCGGAAAAGCGGGCAAAGCCGCCCGCCACAAGGGAGTCCGCCGAGCGGGCAATGTAGGGCGTTGCCACGAGCGCCTGTGCACGAACTCGATCCTCGGACTCCACTCTCCGGCCGTCCCTGTCCAGTTGCCGACTGATCCTGAGCATGTCGTACTCATACATGCCGCGATCCTGAGTCCAGGCGGTCGCGGCCAGCGCTTTCCGGGCTTCTTCCCACACGGTGGCGATCGCCGCGCCCTCTTCGGGCCGCACCTCGCATCGGCGCTCAGCTACCGCGTCGATGCCCTCGAGCGAGACCGCTTCCACCGGTGCCACCATATCAAGCGTGAGCGTTTCGCCAGCCGCAAGGCGGAAATACTCGGTATAGGTGGTCGCGTATCCGATCCGGTCTCCACGGAGCCGATATTCACCTGGCGCGGGTGCGCGCAAATCGAACACGCCGCTGGCGCTCCGCGTCAGCGCCTGCTCGATCTCGACGCCACTTCGGTCGATCAGCGTCACCATGGCGCCACCGATCCCGGCGGCGTTCCCGGCATCGACGAGTCTCCCGCGGACCACCTGGGCGGCGGCGGGTTGGAACGCCGCTGCGGTGGCCAGAAGTAACGCCAGTACGAACGCGGAGCGGGATAGAAGAAGGACCTGCGCAGGTCGTAGAGTATTCACCCTGTCGGGCCCGGAGGACCCCTGCATTCGGGTCGCCCCGGACGCAGACACGCCCGCTTCCCGCTACCTGCCGATCGGCACGCGGAAAATGGGAATCAGTGCCCCGGTGGGCAGGCCGTTATCGGGGTTCTCTTCGTTCGAGCCACCCGTAACGACCTGGTTGATTACCATCGCGACTCCGGACGCCGCCAACACACCCAGGACACCGCTGCGCCATGCGGAGAGCTCACGGATCGCCAGCTCCTCCAGCCCACTCCTTGGTATTACCAGGGACTGCCTGAGTTGCCGAGATCCGGACACGGCCGATTGCGCCCTGAAGGTCACTACCGAGACGACGACCGAGTCGTCCGTGACGCCCACCAGCCGCCCCTCGACGGATCGAGCCAGCTCCCCGGTCTGACGGCCCAGGCGCAACGCCTCTTCGTCGGTCACCGTGGCGCGAATATCGGCGCCGACCGATGGAGTGCCCTGTACGGGGGCGAAGGTATAGCAACCGCTCGCAATGTAGAGTGCTGTCATCGCGAGCGATGCGGAGCCAAACCGTCGAATCGTCCGTTTCATGGGCTCAGAGCAGTTCGAAGTCCTGAAGGATTTGCTGGTTGAAGAGATAAATGTAGCGAACGGGGTCGTCGACCAGGACGATCACGGTCTTGTCGTAGTCCAGGTCGCCGTCGAGCAGGATCCTCATGCGCACCATGACGGAGCTCGAGTCGGGGGCGAATCCCATCAGGAGAAACCGTTGCTCGTCCTTGATGTTCCAGCTCTGATCGAACGGAAACGATGCGATCGTGGTATCCGAATCGAAGACTTGCACGCCCGTTTCACCGAACTCGTTGGTCGTCTGAACGAACTGGGTGGAGGTGATGAGCATCAGCGCGTCATCGTCGCTTTCGATCATGACACGTACGAATTCGGGACTGGGGTCGTCCAGCCAGTCACAGGCCCCCGTGGCCAACACGAGCAGCAGGAAGGCCCCACCGGCAAGCCACTGTCTTTTCATGTCCCAGGAAACTCCACGCCGTTGATGTGTGAACCGACGGGGTCCAGGAGCCTAAGCCCCTGGACCCCGTCCAAACAGCCCTCAGACAGCTGGCTGCCCTGCCTCGTCAAACCCCTCTAGTTCGAGCAGGGGTGCAACGCGTTGTCCGGGTGATGGCAGTTCGCCAGGATCTCGATCCTGGTGATCGGCAACATCGTTCCCGGCCTGCTCGCCGCCGGAGAGCCCGCGAGCCAGTTCATGCTCGACGACCCGAACCGATAGTGGTCCTGGAGCCGCTTGTACTGCAGGAACAGGTTCACACGCCGTTCGTGCTGGAGCATGTCGATTCCGGGGATCTGACCCGAGTATGCGGTCAGCCCGTCGAGCCCTTCACGGATCATGTTGATGTGATCGGTGAACGCGCCCATGTCGCCGCCAGCCAGGGCGGACTCGGCCAGCATGAGTCGCAGGCCGCGTTCGCTCACAACCGTGAGGGGCGAATAGCCCTCACCACCGAGAAACTCGCTCACCCTCGCCATGTAGCGTGTGTCCAAAGCCCCTTCGATGGGGTCCATCAGGTTGTGGCCCGTAATGTCGGTCGGGTCCGATTCGCTCTGCGTCGCATATTCCGGACCGATCTGCAGTTCACCGCGCTGGTTGACCTGCCAGGACAGGTTGTTGCTCACCGTTGCGCCGCTGTAGCCGAACCGGTAGGCCCAATCTGTGCCTGCAACCGAACCGAGCACCGCCGCCGCATCGCTGTTGGCGTTGGCGTCGTTGATCAGCGGGTTGCCGGGTGTCGAGCCCGGTGGGTTCAGGAGTCCCCATATGGCCCGCTGGTGGTAGGCCTGGGCACGTGCAGCCTGCGCCCTCATCGCCGTTTCTCCACCGCCCGCCATCGCGGTGCTGAAGAAGGCGATCGCCTGGTCGAAGACCGTAGCCATGTTGTCGGGACCGATAAGGGGACCCGGCTCGGTTCGGTCACTGAAGGCGAAATCGTCGAACATCTGTGCAATGGCCGCGTATGCGACACCAGCGTACAGATTTGCACGAGCCAGGTCGCTTTGCAACGCCGAATTGCCGGCGTTTTCGGCCACGTGGCCCTCCAGCAACTGCACGGCGAACTGGGTCATCCAGCGTGCCTGTGCGATACCGGGAAAGGCTCCGTCGGCGAACTCGTTGCCCGGATTGTCGGGCGTGCCCTGGTCCAGTTCGTTCCAGGCGTCACGCGACCCGATCCAGGTGATCTCGTCACCAACCGTGGAGAACGGAGCATAGATGCCCCCGATGCCACTGGCGGTAAGTGCCTGGGCGCCGTTCACGGCCGCGGATGCTGCTTCGACCTTCTCGATGTCTTCTTGCACCAACGCGTTCGGGTTGTCGACCTCCAGGAGGTCACAAGCCCCGAAGAGCATGGCCGTCCCGAACACCGTCAGGATAGACCTTGAAGTCTTGATCGTCATTCTCGTTGGTCTCCTTTCTCTAGAATCCGACGCGCAGGGACAGTGCGAAACGACGCGGGATCGGCACGCCGAACGCTTCGGTTCCGGTAAGGAAGTTGCAGCTCACACCGCCGCCCGTGCAGTTGGCAGCCGGGTTGATCTCGGGATCGATACCCCGGTAGTCGCCAAGCATCCAAAGTCTGACGTTGCGGCCGCCGAATGTAACCGTGGCGTTGTCGAGCCCCATACCTTCGATCATGGACGCGGGCACCCGGTACGACAGGGAGAGCTCGCGCAGTCGGATGAAGTCCGATGTCCAGATCTGGTTCATGCCTGACATCGGTGCCAGTGCCCGGTACTCCCGTGCCCATTCGAGCGCGGCCTCAAGCCTTTGTTCGGCCGTGGAGGCCGGGTTCTGCAGGATAGACGCGACCCGTGCCGTCCCCGGCACATTGCGTCCGATCACCGCGTTGGCCTGCCGGAAGGCGCCGGTCAGATCCTGCGTGTGATAGTTGCCCGCCCGGTACTCGAAGTTAGACGAGAGTTCGAAGTTGCCCAGGAAGCTGATATCGAATCCGTACGATCCGGCCCAGTCAGGCGTCGGCTTCCCGATGTAGGAGTCCAGGTACTCCGCAGACCCGCCTGCGCAGCCGACCGGGATCACTTCGAACGCGGACGGGTTGCGAGGCACGCTGAAGTACTCGAGCGCCTCGGCCCTGGTCGGTTCCGCGCAGTTTCGGTTCAGGTCCAGCGGGATGGCCATGTTCGGGTCGAGGATCGCCCCGAAGAAGGCACCCGGGGCATAGCCTTCCTTCAGGAAGTTGCGATAACGCGGATACGAGCCGCCGGTCTTGAGTGGCGGGGCGCCGCCCAGATCGGTCACGATCTCGTCGATGTAGGCCGTGTTCGCGAATACGTTGATCTGCAGGTTTTCGCTGTTGTACACCGAGCCGTTGACCGCCACCTCGAGGCCCGTGGCGTCGATCTGGCCGATGTTGTCCAGCTGCGTGGAGGTAAAGCCTCCCGTGACCGGGAACTGACGCGCAACCAGGGCGTCGGTGGTTGACCGGTCCCAGTAGGTGAGATCAACGGCGATTCGGTCGTTGAACAGGCCGAACTCGGCGCCGAACTCGATCTCGTTGGAGATCTCGGGCCGCAATCCCTGGTTGCCGAGGTTCGCCGGCGAGAGACCGGGGCCCACCTCGGCAGGCCGCGGAGAGAATGTCGTGAACTTGTCGAAGGCGCCGGGCTGAAGACCGGACTGTCCCCAGGCCGCCCGCACGCGGAAGGTGGACAGCGTCTCATTGTCCCAGTCGAAGAGGTCGGTTGGAATCACCGAGATCGCCGCTTTGGGATAGGTCGCGGTCTCGAAGTCGGAGCCGAAGGCGCTGTTCGCGTCGAAACGCGCGCCCACGGTCAGGAACGCCCAATCCTGCCAGCCGACCTGCTCCTGGAAGTACACCCCGGCGTTGACCACCCGGGCCCAGCTCTCTGAAGTCGACTGGTTGGCGCCGGCGCTCGCCACCTCGAGCCCGGGGCCCGGGAAGCTCTGTCCGTAGCCGCCATGGTAGACGTTCTGGCTCAGGAAACCCTGTCCGCCGGCGAGGAGCTGACTGCTGATGTTGTCCCCGAAGTCGGTGTCGTAGGAAAGCTTGAAGTCGCCGGTCACTTCCCGATTGTTGCGGTCGCCGAACCAGCGCACACCCGTCGAGTTGTAGACCGAGAAGTCGTCCACATTCCACCCGAAGGGATAGAACGAGACGTTGGTGCCGTTGTTGACGTCGACCCCGAAGGTGCCGTCGAAGACGATCTCGTCCGTGATGGTCCAGTTGGCGTTCAGGCTGCCCGCGAAGTGCTCGACGTCCTCTCTCACCTGGGCTTCACCCGTCTCACGCAGGGTGGCGAACGCAAGGCTTCCGTAGCGGTTGTTGTCGTCCGCCAGGCGAAGCTGTCCCATAAGTCCGAGGGAGAAGACCCCGTAGATGTTGTTTCCGCCCCTGAGACGGCTCTGGTTCATTTCCGAATAAAGGCCGGTCATGCGAAGGCGCAGGTTGTCGAACGGAAAGACGTTCAGGTTTATCGTCGCCTGACGACGCCTGATCGTGTCCTCGTTCCCGAGGCTCCCACCGTCGGCAAACACCCCTTCGAGCTTGCTGAACGGACCGTTTTCGGTGTGGTAGCGACCGGAGGCGAAGTACGTGATCAGGTCACCACCGCCGGACACCGAACCAGAATACGTCGACGCGAAGCCCGTGTTGTAGAGCTCGCTCATGTAGTCGACCTCGTACACCTCGTAGGGCTGCAGCGAGACACCCCAGCGGTGCTGCATCCTGGCCACTTCTTCCGCCGTGCGGGGGAAGTCGGCGTGCGGAATGAAGCGGTCGTTGGGCGAGGTGATGGCGGCCTGGTCGGTCTGGAACGTCCAGCGCGGCGCACCCTGCTGACCCCGCTTCGTGAAGATCTGGATCACCCCGTTCGATGCTTCGGTTCCGTACAGCGTCGCCGCGGCCGCACCCTTGAGGATCTCGATCCGCTCGATGGCGTTCGGGTCGATGTCGTCGAAACGACGCGTAGCTGCCTGCGCCGCACCCCAACCACCGCCGCCTCCGCGGTCGATGCGAACGCCGTCCAGGTAGATGACCGGCTCGTTCGTCTGGGAAAGCGATGCCGAGCCGCGAATCCGGATCCGGCCGCTGGAGCCGGTGTCTCCCGCACCCGGCAGCCCGACGACGCCGGGCTCACGGCCCTGCAGGATGTCGCTGAAGCTCGTGATCGGCTTGTCTTCGAGTCGGGAGACGTCGACCGTCGCGATCGAGTTGCCGAGCTTCCTCTTCTCGGTGGCGACCCCGGTCCCCGTCACGACGATCTGGTCCAGCTCGATCGCGGTGACCGTAAGGCCGAAGTCCGCCCTCACGGTCTCTCCCGCGGCGACGGTGACCGTCTGCGAACCGGCCCGGAATCCGACCAGCTCCGCGATGACCGTGTGCTCGCCCACGGGCGCGTTCACGAAGAGGTAGTTGCCGCTGCTGTTGGTGAGCGTTCCGAACGAGGTACCCTCGATGTAGACCTGGGCCGACTCGAGGGGACGGCCCGACGCGGCGTCGGTAACCTGTCCCGTGATCGTACCGGTCTGGGCCGCTAGTGCGGGCGCGAAGGCGAGGCTGGCCACGAAAGCCAGACTAAGCCCTCCTGCCCCGTTCCTGAGGCTTCCTGCTAACCAGTTACGTGTCATGATTGTCCTCTCCTTTTCGAGTTACTGGACCTGTTGACACACCCTGCTATATCTACCGGGTATTTCCCGGCAAGGGCCTACTGACCGACTATCCACCCCACCGCACACACCAACTCCCCGCACCCCAGCCGACCGGGCACACACGAATCCCGGCCTTGCAGGTGCGCAAGGCGCCAGCGGGTATACTTGCGACTCCCCCGGCCACTGTCAAGCGAACCCCGGGCAACCCCCGGGGTAAGGGCGACGCCGGGGCGCCGGTGCGGCTGAGCCGGTCAGGCCACCCTGTCCCACGGTACGGCCAGCACTCCATCGGTCAGCCAGTAGGTCTCCCGGCCCGCGTAGATCACAACGCCGGCCGGGGCCTCGTCGCGGTAGTCGCGCATGAAGGTCTTCAGGTGCCGGGCATCGGACACGCGGAGCCTGGGCCGGCCTTTCACCTCCACCGGGATGAGCCTGCCGGGCGTCTCGATCACCAGGTCGACTTCGGCCCCCTTGCTGGTTCGCCAGAAGAGCACCTCGGGCCGCGGAGTCCTTGTTTCGCGCCAGGCGAACAGGTCGTTGACCAGCAGGTTCTCGAAGTGGGCCCCCTTCGGCTCGCCGCCGGCCAGGTGGAGAGCCAGCCCCGTGTCGCTCCAGTAGATCCTGGGGCTCTTCACCATTCGCTTCGTGCGGTTGACCGCGTACGGCTCGACCCTGACCAGCTGGTACGATGTGTTCAGGAGATGGACGTACCTGAGCGCCGTGGTCGGCGGCAATCCGGCGTCCCTTGCCAGATCCGCCTGGTTCAGCAGGCCCCCGACGCGGAGTGCGGTCGCCCGAATCAGTCGCTGGAAGCCAACAAGGTTGTCTATCGCCGCCAGCTGCTGCAGGTCGCGCTCGAGGTACGTCCGCAGATATCCCTCGAACCATGCGGCGCGGTTGGCGTCGGAGCGAAGCGACAGCGCCGGGATCGGATATCCGCCGCGGCGGGCCAGACCCATCCATGGCAGCCGGTCGCACGGCAGGCCGTCTTCCAGGGCGCTCGGCCAATCGGCCGCCGGGAGATCGACGAAGACATCCCAGCTGCCCGTCGCGCCCGCCCCGACCGCCTCGCGCCGCGTCATCGGCCAGAGCGTCACGTAGGCCGCTCGGCCCGCAAGCGTCTCGGAGACGCCCTTCATGAGGCTCAGGTTGGCGGATCCCGTGAGGAGGAATCGTCCCGGCTCGCGGCTCGCATCGACGACCCGCTTGACGGCCAGCAACAGGTCCGGTGCCCGCTGGACCTCGTCGAGCGTGATGCGTCGGCCGCGGACGAGCAGCTGATCGGGGGCGCGGAGCGCCTGGTCCAGGACATCGTAGTCGTCGAGGGTCAGGTACTTGCGGCCGTCGCCGCCGATCTCCCTGACCAACGTGGTCTTGCCGGTCTGGCGCGCGCCGATCACCACCACAACGGGGAAGGTTGCCAGTAGGGACTGCAAGCCGGCCTCGATGGCTCGTGGGCGGTATTGTAAACTGTCTTGCACAAATAATCCATGGCATGGGTGATATTCACCCGTACTGTGGTTGATTTGTACCACGGCGGCAAGTGGCACCGAGCCGCGACCGGGCCCGCCGCAGCCGCCTCGGGGTCACCGGGACGGCGGCAACCGGACCGCCGCCCCCGCCCCGCCGGTGCGGCTATCCAACCCTGGCCACCACCTCGATCTCGACGTCGACCCCCTTCGGAAGTCCCCCGGCCGCCACCGTCGCGCGTGCCGGCCGATGATCGCCGAAGTGACGGGCGTACACCTCGTTCATTTCCGCGAACAGTGCCATGTCCGAGAGGAAGACGGTGGTCTTCACGACCGTCTGCAGGCTCCCTCCGGCCGCCGCAAGAACGGCCGCCAGGTTCTTCAGGACCTGGTCGGCCTGTTCCGCCACCCCGCCGTCCACCAGATCGCCGGTGGCGGGGTCGATGGCGATCTGCCCCGACGCGAATACCCAGCCGTCGGTGACGATCGCCTGGGAGTAGGGGCCCAGCGCACCCGGTGCGTTGTCAGTGTGAATGGTGGTGAGTTGGGGCATGAATCCGTTGTCTCCGTGTGGGGTGTGCAGGAAGGGTTTCGTCTACGAACGATAGCGGCTGGAGCCGCCTGCTCCGCGGGAGTTGCTCATATGCTCATATGCTCATACCAGGTCGGGCGGGCAGGAGGCTGCCGATTTCATCGGGTGTCACGGTCGCAACGCCGACCTTCGCCACGCCGGCGGCGGCCGCGGCGGCGGCCAGTTCCACGGCTTCACGAGGGGTCGCACGCGCCCCGAGCGCTACCGCAACCGCAGCGGCAACGGTGTCTCCCGCGCCCGAGACGTCGTAGACCGCGTGGGCCCGGACCCGGATCCGCCTCAGCGTTCCCGAGGGTGAAGCCAGCGCCATGCCGTCCGCGCCCAGCGTGAGGAGCAGGTGTTCGGCGCCGACGCGCACCCGGGCGGCTTCGATCCACGCCGGGTCGCGCGGGCGGGCCGGCTCGCCCAGCGCCGCCTCCAGCTCACCGCGGTTCGGCTTGAAGACGGTCGCGCCGGAGAAGGAGAAGAAGTTGCGACGCTTGGGGTCGGCGACGACGGGGACGCCGAGGCCGGACGCGGCATCGATCGCGTGCCGGATCAGGGGGAGCGACAGCACGCCCTTGTCGTAGTCGGCGAGCACCAGGGCTTGCGCGCCGGGGAGCCGGGTGCGCAGCCGCGCCGCGAGCTCGGCGCGCGTGGCCGACGAGATGGGCGCGGTGTGCTCCCGGTCGACCCGCACGACCTGCTGGCCACGCGCGAGGACCCTGGTCTTGACGGTTGTCTCGCGGCTCTCGGCACGCACGAAATGACAGCCTCCGCCCATTTCGGCGAGGACGCGCTCGACCGCGCGGCCCGCGTCGTCCTTCCCCACCACCCCCAGCACATCGCATCGGGCGCCAAGCGAGAGGACGTTCGCGGCCACGTTCGCCGCGCCTCCGACGGCGTCCCACTCGCGATCCACGCGCACCACGGGTACCGGTGCCTCCGGGGAGACGCGGTCCGCGGGGCCGGTCACGTAGCGGTCGAGCATGGCATCGCCCAGCACCACCACGCGCCGCCTCGGGAACGCGGCCGCGATTTCGGCGAAGCGGGTCCGGTCCATCAGGCCCGCGCGCTCCTGCCCCGCGCTTCGAGTGCGATTCGCCGCAGGGGTCCGCCCTCGCGCTCGAATCCCCACAGGTGGTCCTGCAGGTTGACGGACACGCAGACGTGGTTGGGCAGGATGCGGACGCGGTCGCCGACCGACGGGCGCCAGTCGGTGCGCGTGAGGTCGAGCATGCCGTGTTCCTCGTTGACGGCCTTGACGGTGACGTCCGGGCGGCCCAGCAGCACGCCGAGGCCGGAGGCGTCCGGGCCCAGGATTTCCCTGGAGATGGCCTTGGAGCCGGCGTCCACGACCGCCTGGCCAGGCACGGCGACGCTGATCACGGTGGCCAGCACCGAGTATGCGATGTCGTCGGACGCCGCCGCCCCCATGCCGACGATGTCGCGGTCGTTGTAGATGCAGGTGCCGGGGCGGACTTCGGTGAGCCCGGGGACGAGGTGCGAATCCCACATGGTCGGTGTCGAGCCGCCGGAGACGATGCGGGCCGGGTGGCCGGCCTGTTCGAGCGCGGCGAGGAAGGTGTGGAGGCGGTCGGCCAGGCGGGCCAGGGCTTCCGGCTGTTCGCTCCGTGGCACGCGGATGCCGGGGTAGAACATGAGGCCGTCGAAACGTCCGCCGGGGAGCGAATCGGCGGCTTCCGCGAGCCGGATCGCGTCTTCGACCTCGACCACGCCCGTGCGCCCCGCCCCGGCATCGAATTCGACCAGGATTCCGAAGGTGCGTCCGGTGGCTGCCCCGGCCTTGCAGAGAGGTCGCAGGACTTCGATGGAATCGAGGCCGACCTTGATGTCGGCGGCGGCGGGCAACGCGCAGAGCCGCGCGATCTTGGAAGGGTGCGCGGGCGGGTGTGCGAGCAGGAGGTCGCCGGTCGCGTGGGCCATGACCTCGGCCTCGTGGGGCGTGGCGACGGTGAGCCCGACCGCCCCGCACTCGATCTGCAGCCGCGCCATCTCCAGCGACTTGTGCGTCTTGACGTGGGGCCGCCACGCGATCCCGTGCCGGCGGCAATAGGCCGCGGCCCGTTCCACGTTGCGGCGCGCCCTGGCGAGGTGGACGACGCCGACCGGAGTCTCGGCGGCGTGCAGTCCGGCCAGGGTCATCCGGGCAGCTGCCACAGCGCCAGATCGAAGGTGGCAGTGCGCACGCGTCCTTCTCCGTGCGGGTCGGTCCAGGCCAGCATCAACCGGTCGTCGCCGAGGCGCGCAATCCGCGGGAATCCCGAGGCGCGCGCGGCGTCGGTGTCCGCCATCGTCACGGGGTGGCTCATGGCGCCGTCCGTGGTGACCCTGCGGCTCATGATGGCGGCGCCCTGGCCGCTCCCGGCGCCTTCCGCCAGCCATGTCACGAGCGCGGAGCCGTCGTCGAGCAGGGTGACGTCGACCCGGCCGAGCGCTTGTCCGGGGTCCAGCCGCATCGGGGGCCCGAAGCTCGCCGCGCCGTCCGATGAGAAGGCGACGTTCACACGGGGTTTGTTGTCCGGGGCCGTGAACCATGCGATGGCGACGTCGGCGCCCTGCGCGGCCATCGCGGGACCGTTGACCGGGCAGCCGCCGAAGACCCAGCCGTCGTCGTGGACGGCCTGGCTCGGGGTCCAGGCCCCCTCAACCAGGCGGCTCACGTGGACGTCCCGGATCTCACCTTTGGCGCGGTCGCGATAGGCCAGCACGGGGACGCCGTCCGCGACCGCCGCGGCGGTCTGGCAGCACTCGCAGGTCATGGGGTCCACGATTGTCTCGAGGCCGGGTGGCGTGGCCGTGTGTGCGTTGCCGCCGGGGGGTGGTGCGCCGGGTCGCGTGGCGAGTGCGACCATGCGTGCGCGGAGCGACATGGGGCCGAAGGGCTCGACCATCTCCCGCCCGTCCAGCCAGGCCGCCCAGACCTCGTCGCCACGTGGGAAGAACGACACGAACCCGTGTTCGGTGGGTGTTCCGTCCTCGTGTGGGGTTAGGGCGCGGGACCAGGTCGCGCCGCGGTCGTCCGACCAGGCCACGCGGACGCCGTAGTCGTACGTCCCCTGCCGCCCGCGCCACAGCCAGTGTGCGAAGAGGCGGTCGCCGAAGACCCTGACCGAGGGAAAATCGGCCCAGTTGACGAAGAACGCGTCGCCCTCGGCGACGGTCCTCGCGGGACCCCACTCGCCGTTCTGCGGGTCATGGAACGACACCACCACGCGGTGTCCCGCAGGCGACGGCTCGGTCCAGCTCATCCAGACGCCGTCGCCCGCCGGCTCCAGGAACGGCTGTCCCGAACCCGGGGCGGCCGGGCTGTCGAGTTCGACCGCGGGCAGAAGGCCCGGTGACTCTGCCGCCGCGGAGGCACCTGCCGTTCCCGGTGCTCCCCCGGCGTCTCCCGTGCACCCTGCGGCCGCAAGTGCGGCGACAGCCAGGGGCGACCAGTGCAATGACGGCGAGCGGGCTGCGTTTCCGGCTGCTGTGGTCATGGCGCTCCCAAGTGTGTATTGTCCAGATAGCCGATTAGGAACATAAGCGCGCGCGTGTGAAGCGCGATGGCACGGCGAGCGGCGCGCTGCGGTAAGGATCCCTTGCGGGAACGTAGTGTATACCCGTGGCGAGACGGGTCGCGCACTCGGCTTGACCGTGCGCCGGCTAACGGAATCAAGACATAAGGCGGTCATGGCGGTGGGACCTCACTCGCTCGCTCGACCGCTCATCAAGGGGAAGAGGTTGGTCATGGCTGCATCGAAACGCACCATCCGGAACCGCGCCACCAGAGTCCTTCTGTCCGGGGCGGGAGTGATCGCCCTCCTGGCCAGCCTGCCCGCCTCGGGCTCCGCCCAGTACTTCGGGCGCAACAAGGTGCAGTACGATGGATTCGATTTCAAGGTCCTGAGCACCCAGAACTGGGACATCCACTACTACCCGCAGGCCGAGACCGCGATCGAGGACATCGCACGTCTGGCCGAGCGCTGGTACGAGCGCTTCTCCCGGGTCTTCCAGCACGACTTCGACACCCCGAAGCCGCTCATCATGTACGCCGACCACCCCGACTTCCAGCAGACCAACACGCTCGCCGGGGCGATCGGCCAGGGGACCGGGGGCGTGACGGAGTCGCTCAAGAACCGGGTGATCATGCCGCTCAACGCCTCCTACCGGGAGACGGACAGGATCCTGGGGCACGAGCTCGTCCACGCATTCCAGTACAACATCTCGCAGAGCCGCAGCGGCGGCGGGATCATGCGGCTGGCGGCCATGCCGCTGTGGATCGTGGAAGGGATGGCGGAGTACATGTCGATGGGGCGGGAACACCCCCACACGGCCATGTGGCTCCGCGACCACATTCTGCGCGACGACAAGCCCACGCTGAAGGAGATCACCCGCGACCCGAAGTACTTCGCCTACCGGTTCGGACAGGGGTTCATCTCCTACATCGGCGGCACCTACGGGGACGAGGCGGTGCAGGACCTGTTCCGCACCGCGCTGAGGACCGGGTGGGAGGCCGCGATCGGACAGGTCTTCGCGATGCCCGAGGACACGCTCGCGATGGAGTGGTGGGACGCCATCGAGGCGGAATACAGGCCGCTCATGGCGGGCAAGAGCGATCCGTACGAGACGGGCGATGTCCTGCTGTGCGTGGAGTGCGGAGGAGGGCGGACCAACGTCGCGCCGTCGCTGAGCCCGGACGGTCGCTACATCGTCTTCCAGTCCGAGAAGGACCTCTTCTCGATGGACCTGTTCCTGGCCGACGTCATGACCGGTGAGATCCTTCGTCCGCTGCAGCGCAACGAAACCCCGTACATCGACGGGATCCGCTATATCGACAGCAGCGGCTCCTGGTCGCCCGACAGCCGCAAGCTCGCTTTCGTGATCTTCTCGGGCGGGGACAATCAGCTGGCCATTCTCGATGTCCAGAGCGGCCGGATCGAGGATCGCATCGAGATCGAGGGTCTGGGCGCGATCCAGAACCCCGCGTGGTCGCCCGACGGCCGACGGATCGCCTTCACCGGGCTGAGGGGCGGGATCAGCGACCTGTACCTCTACGACTTCGACGGCGGGACCGTACAGCAGCTGACGAACGACAGGCACGCCGACCTGCAGGCCGCCTGGTCGCCCGACGGAGGGACGCTGGCCTTCGTCTCCGACCGGGGCGCCGACACCAACTTCGACGAACTGGTCTTCGGCAACTACGTGCTCGCGTTCATGAACCTGGATACGCGGGTCGTGGAGCCGCTGACGGTCTTCGACAACGCCAAGCACATCAACCCGATCTTCGACCGGACCGGCGAAGGCATCTACTTCATCTCGGACCCCGATGGCTTCTCGGACATCTTCCATCTGAACCTGAGCGACGGCGAGATGCGGAGGATCACCCGTGCGGTCACGGGGGTCAGCGGCATCACGGCGCTCTCGCCGGCGCTGACGTACTCTCCGGCGCAGGACCTGCTGGCCTTTTCCGTCTTCCACGAGCGCGGGTACATCGTGAACACGGGCCGGGCCGGCGACATGGCGACACTGGTGGACGTGGTCGCTCACGCCGGGCCGCACCCGGGCCGCCTGCTGCCGCCGGGGTCCCCCAGGATCCGGAGCCGGGTCGCCGGCTACCTGGCGGACCCCCTCACGGGACTGGTTTCCGACCAGGTGTACACGGGCGACCAGGCCGAGGACTACGATCCTTCGCTGCAGCTCGACTACGTCGGGCAGCCTTCGGTCGGAGTCGGTGCCGACACCTACGGCTCGTACGTGGGAGGCAGCACCTACGCGTACTTCAGCGACATGCTGGGCGACCGGTTCCTCGGTGTGTCGCTGTTGGCGAACGGAACCTTGAAGGACATCGGCGGAGCTGCTTCCTACCTCAACCAGGAGAACCGGTGGAACTGGGGTGTGGGCATACAGCACATCCCCTATCTGCAGCGCTTCTTCGGTTTCGGTTTCGACCAGTTCGAGGTCTACAACCAGCGCTTCTTCATAGACGCCGTGCAAGGCATACTGTCGTATCCGCTCTCGGCCACCCGTCGGCTGGAGGGAGGCCTGGGCGCGACCAGGTACGGGTTCGACCTCGAGAGAGAGGTGTACTACACGGATGTCTTCCAGCGCATCGTCGGCTTCGAGCGCTTCCAGGAGGAGTGGAGGGATCCGCTGTACTTCGCTTCCGCTTCCCTGGCGTTCGTCGGCGACAACTCGTACCGCGCGTGGACCAGCCCGGTCAGGGGTGAGCGCTTCCGGTTCGGGGCCGAGGTGTCCTACGGGACCGTCAACTTCAACACGGTCACCGCCGACTACCGCCGCTACTTCAACGGCGGCGGTGCGCTGACGCTCGCCGTGCGGGGCCTGCACCTCGGGCGCTACGGCGACATTCGGGGGCTGGACGAGCAGCAGCTCGGCCCCTACTTCATGGGCTTCGAGAACTTCGTCCGCGGATACGACTGGAACTCCTTCGACAGCCGCGAATGCCCCGAGAACACGAGGATCACGATCACCGGCTCCACGTGTCCGCCCATCGATCGCCTGTACGGGCACCGGCTCGGGGTGTTCAACATCGAATTCCGGCTGCCGTTCACGGGCATCGAGGAGTTCGGGATCATCAACTTCCCGTACATCCCCGTGGAACTGACCGCCTTCACCGACGTGGGCTTCGCGTGGGACGAGGAGCGGCCCGGTGAGCTGGTGTGGGCCCGCAACACGGCGGACCGGGTCCCTATTGCGAGCAGCGGCTTCTCGGCACGGATGAACCTGTTGGGTTACCTGATCCTGGAAGCCTACTACGCGTACCCGTGGCAGCGTCCGCTGAAGGGGTGGCACTGGGGCTTCCACGTGGCGCCGGGGTGGTAGCACCCTCCCGCCTGTAGCGGGTGCGCGGGCTGCGGCAATGCGGGCCCGCGCACCCGGGCCCGGCGGTCAGAAGATCTCGATCGTCACGTAGCGGCCGGGGTTCTCCCGGATGTCGTCCAGGAGTTCCTCCAGACTCTGCAGCGTTGAATTCACCGATGTGTGGAGTTCGTCGGTCGTCAGGAGCTTGCCCAACGTGCCTTCGCCGCGTTCGAGACGCCCCAGAACCGTGTTGAGAGAGCCGACCGATTCGTTGACGGTGGCGGACGTGCGCTGCAGGGACGCCATCGTGTTCTCGGCCGAGACGAGCGTAGCGTTCCATTCCTCGGAGCCCGTGATGCCCTCCATGTTCGCCGCCGAGCGCTGCAGGCTCTCCATCAGGGTCCGGAACTCGGCCTCCTGGCCGTCCGCGACCGCAGCGAGATCCGCCATCAACTCCCGCATGGAAGACATTAGGGCGCCCACGTCCGATATCGTCGAGTCCGACAGCAGCCCCTGCACCTGGCCCATCACGTCGGAGACATCGCCCGCCAGATCGCCCGCCTGGTCGAGTACCCCGCCGGCCGAGGTTCCGGGTATGATCTCCCCCGGCTCGACGTATTCGTCGCTGTCACCCGGGATCACCGAAACCACCATCCCGCCCAGGAATCCCATGGACAGCAGTTCCGTGCTGGCCTCGGCGGGGATGCGGTATTCGCCCTCGAGTTCCATGGTGATTTGCACGCCTCCGCCGGGGGCAAGGTCGAACCCATAGACCCGCCCGATGTTGATCCCGCGCATCCGCACCGGGTCCCCACGGCGAATCCCTCCGGCGTCCGCGACCTCCGTCACGAGCATGTAGCGGCCCCGGAAGAGCGCCGGACTGGTCATGAGGAAGAGAACGGTGAAAAAGCCTACGATTCCGAGGATCACGAAGATCCCCACCCGAAATTCCCGTATCCCCGAAAGGGGCGGAACGGCGCGCAGGACTTCCTCGTCGGAGAGCCGCCGGCTGCCGCTCGCTGATACCGCGTCGTTCATGTCATCTCCACAACGTCGAGTGCGGCCTCGGCGGCCGCTCGATCCACGAATGCTCTTACCACCGGGTCGGACTCCGTCTGGAATTCGTTCGGCGTTCCACAGAAGCGAATGACTCCGCCTTCCAGCATGGCCACGCGGTCGCACATCCAGAGCGCGCCCTCCACGTCGTGGGTGACCAGCACGGAAGTGACCTTCAACTCTTCCGCGAGCCCCTTGATCAGGCGTTCGACCGCGGCCGTGTTGACGGGATCGAGACCGGTGGTGGGCTCGTCCCAGAGCAGGATTCCGGGGCGCCCCACGATGGCGCGCGCGATCCCGACCCTCTTCTTCATACCGCCCGACAGTTCGGCGGGGAGGATCGACAGGACCTCCGCCGGTTCGAGATTTACGAGTTCCAATGCCGTGCAGACGGCCCGCGCCACGCCCGCAGCCCCCATGCGCCGAATGCGGTCGACGGGCAGGCCCGTCTCGACGTTTCGAAACACGTTGAGCGAATCGAAGAGCGCCGCCTGCTGAAAGACGTACCCCACCTGCCGCCTGACGGTATCCTTGGCCCCGTCGCCGCCGAAGAACACCGACGTACCGTTGACCTCGACGTCGCCACGGTCGGGCACCACCAGTCCGATGGTGGTCTTGAGGAGGACGCTCTTGCCGGTGCCGGACGGACCGAAGAGCGCGAACATCTCGCCCTCATGGATCTCGAGGTTGACGCCCGTCAGGACCGGGCGCTTGTAGGCCTTCCAGGTGTTGCGGTAGCGGATGACGGGACGAGGAGTCATCGGGCGGCTCGGGCGGTCAGTTGAGGAAGAGCGGGGGGAACAGTGCGTCGAGGATCAATATGGTCAGGGTCTGGAACATGACCGATGCCGTCGTCGTGCTCCCCACACCTTCGGCGCCTCCTCTCGTGCGGAATCCCATGTGAATGGCGATCGCGGGGATCGCGAGACCGAAGGTGACGGCCTTCATGAACGAATACCAGAGGTCCCACGAGTGCCAGAAGAGGCGCGCGCCATAGAGGAAGGTCTCGAAGCCGAGGTCGAGGGTGAGGTAGGCTGCGACCATGCCGGAGAGGATGCCCACGGTGTTGGCCAGCCCAACCAGAAGGGGCATGACGACGAGCCCGGCCAGGATCCGCGGCGCGCCGAGCATGATCTGGGGATCGCGACCCAGTGAGCGGTATGCGTCGATCTGCTCGGAAACGACCATGGTGCCGAGTTCGGCGGTGATGCGCGCCCCGACCCTGCCGACCAGCACCACGGCCGTCAGCACGGGGCCCAGCTCCAGCACGACGCTCGTGACGGTTACGCTGCCCAGCACGTACAGCGGGATGGTGGCGGTGAACTGGTAACCCCCCTGCTGGGAGGTCACGATCCCGGTGAGCACGGCCGTGATCAGGACGATCGGGATGCTTTGTACGCCCATCACGTACATCTGGCGGACGAATTCGTTCCCCGAGACCCGCAGCCGGACGGTCGCGACAAGTGTGCGCCCGAGCAACAGCCCCAACTGCCCCGCGTGCTCGGCCCAGAGTTGCCACCACCGGCCGACCGCCCTGAACGGGCGCTCGTGGAAGGGAATGCCCCTCAAGGGGTGAATGGACGCCGGGGAGCAGGGCGGGAGCCGGTCGGACTCAGGAGGATGCCTGCCGAGAACGTCTGTTCGTTCAGGGTGTCGGAGCCGAACTCCTGGCGGAATTCAATGTAGGGAACGATCACGGGCACACCTCTGAGGCGCAGGCCTGCCGCATAGTTGAAGGCCCAGTCCCCTGAATCTCGCGCGGCGGTCTCTCCGCCGTTTCCCTCGTACAGCCGGTACGCGGCGCCCACGCCGAAGTAGAGCGGACCCGTGGCCCCGAGGAGAATCTGTCCGCCGTATTCGGATGACGAGCAGTCGTCGCATCCGGGGAACAGCCTGTCGTAGATGCCGGAGATCATCAGTCCGGGGCGCACGAAATCCAGGTCGATCTCGGCCCGCGCTCCGACTCCGAAGGTGCCGTCGAAGGCCTGGGACTTGTAGACGCCGTGACCGCCCGCGCGGACCTGGGCGTGGGCGGGAGCGGTCAGGAACACCGCGACCGCGAGGCCGAGCGTGAGGGCCACCGCGGTCGCCTGTCGGCGAGTTCTGTCTTCGAACACTTTGCCCCCGGTTGATCGAATGACTGCGGGTCTGCCAGTTTTCACCGACAACCATCCACGGGATCAGTGTACGAAATGTATCGAAATCGGGTTGCGGGAACGGCACGGATCCGGCAGGGACGTCGCCGGGACGGCCGGACCGGCCGCGCGCGACGGCCGCGATGGACGCTGGCGGCGCTGCTCTGCGCGGTGTTCTCGAGCGCGCTGGTCCCGTCCCACCCGTTCCGCCTGTCGGTCGCGGATGTCGGTGTCGACGGCTCCTTTCTCGACGTCCGCATCCGGTTCTTCTGGGACGACCTCCAGCTCGCGGTCATGGAAAGCACGTCCGACATGGAGTTCGAGCTGGCCGAGACCCGGGAGGTGGACGAGCTGGTGGAGCAGTACATCAACGACATGCTGACGATTGACGCGGAGGGCACGCTCCTTCAGGGCACCGTCCTGGAGCGGGGCATTCAGGACGCCCGTAACCCGGACGAGGTGATGTGGTGGTACCGGCTGGGGTATCCGCTGGATCCGTCCGTCGACCGCGTCCACGTTCGCAACCGCGTCCTGTTCAACATGTTCGAGGACCAGCGCAACCTGGTGCACCTCAAGACGCGGAGCGGCCGGGAGCGCACCTACTACTTCAGCTGGGACGAGGACAACGTCACGCTGCGGCTGAACTAGCGCCGCGTGGATGTCTCCGGCCCGGGTCGGGTCAGCCGCCCTCCATCTTCCAGAAGACGATTCCGCCGGCCTGCTGCCCCACCGCGACATCCGCGACCCGCGAGAAGTCGGTGAGGCCGAAGATGTCGACCTTGCCGGGCTCGGCACCCACCCCCTCGACCGAGACGAAGGCGTAGCGCCCGTCGGGGCTGACCACAACCCCGTGCGTGACGGTGGTGGAGGACGGCGTGGTCGCCGCGGACCGTCCCGTTTCGAGGTCGAGGAACTCCACGGCCGCCCCCTGCTTCAGCGTCGCCACCAGAACCCGGTCGTCCGGCGTGAGGGCCAGGTTGTAGGGGCCGGCGCCCGTCTCGAACGTGCGCGTCAGGGACCAGGACTCGCGGTCGATTTCCAGGATGCGGTTGCCGCGGTTGCACGCCACGAAGAGCGATGGGCCGCTCCGGGCGGGCACCACCCAGGTGGGCGAGCAGGGCGTGGGCGCCTGGCCGGGCTCGGGCGCCGCGTGGCCGTCGTGATCCTGCGGCGTCGCGGTCGCAGCGAGCGGACCCTCGCGGCCGGTCGCCACCGAGAAGCGGCGGGCGACCTCGAAGGTGCGCGTGTCGATCTCGACGATCCGGTCGTCCATCATGCAGGCCGAATAGAGGAACACGCCGGAGGCGTCGAGACGGGCGCCGTGCGGCATGGTGCAGGTATCGATCTGCTCCACCTCGATCATGTCGGGCGTGTAGACGACCGAGACCGTGGACGGCACCATCTCGCCGTGCAGGTTGAAGTTGGCCACGAAGGCGTAGAGGCCGTCGGGGGTGACGTCGAGGGTGGCGGGGAAGTAACCGAGCAGGATGGGGTCGGCGACGAGCGTGTCGGGGCCGGCGTGGAACTTCCAGAGCTTGCCGTCGGGGACCCCGTGGCCGGTGGTCATAAACAGGAAGCGCCCATCGGGGGAGATGTTCAGCCCGTGGGGGCCCTCGGTCTCGGTGGCCATCTCGCCCACCGCGATCGTCCGGTCGAGCTCGGCGCCGTCGGGGCCGAAGCGGATGCGGTGCAGAAGGTCTGCGGATTCGGCTCCGACGTAGACGTAGTAGAGTGCCTCGCCCTGCTGGGCTGCCGATGCACCGGGAGTCGTGGGGCCGGCCAGGTGCAGGGCAAGGAGCCCGATGCCACACGCTCCGATCCGCAGGATCCTCTTCACACGCGCCTCGCTGTCACGCCGGCCTTCCTTTCCGCAGGTTGCTCGCGGCATAGGTTAGAGTCAGCTTTGCGGTAGCGGCAAGGCCCGCCGCCCCCGGGGCGGGCGGATCCCCTCCCCCGTCTGAACACGCTCACCATGGTCGTCGCCACTTGCTAGTCCAGCTCGTCGCGGTCGTCGGCATCTCGCTGTCGATCTCCTTCCTCTGCTCGGTCCTCGAAGCCGTGCTGCTCTCGGTCAACCACTCCTACGTCGCCGTCCTACAGGGCCGCGGCGACCGGGCCGGTGACATACTCGCGCAAATGAAGCGGCAGATCGACGAGCCGATCGCGGCGATCCTCACCCTGAACACCATCGCGCACACGGCCGGGGCCACCCTCACGGGCGTACTCGCGAGCGTCGTCCTCGCCGGGGACGAACTCGCAATCGGGATCCTTACCACGGGCTACATCGTGGCCGTACTCGTGTTCTCCGAGATCATCCCCAAGACGATCGGCGCCACCTTCTGGAAGCGGCTCGCCCGCCCCACGGCCCACCTGGTTCGCGTCATGGTGGTCCTGATGAAGCCGGTTCTCGTGCCCCTCGGCTACCTAAGCCGCTGGATCAAGCCGCGGCGGACGCGGCAGGCCACGATCAGCCGTGCCGAGATCGAGGCGCTGGCGGAGATCGGTCACCGCGAGGGCGCCATCGACGAGGACGAGTTCCAGGTCATGTCGAAGGTGATGCAGCTCGACGAGATCGCCGTCAGCGAGGTGATGACGCCGAGGATCGACATCGTGGCCGTGCCGGTGGGTGCGTCGGTGGCCGAGGCGATGGACGTGATGCTCGACCGGGGCAAGCTGCGCCTTCCGGTCTACGAGGAGGACCTCGACCAGATCGTCGGGATCCTGCTCGCGCGCGATCTGTGGAAGGCGGCGCGTGACGGCCGGGAGGTGATCCGCGAGGTCATGCGCCCGGTACAGTTCGCACCCGCTACCAAGGCGGTCGAGGACCTGATCCGGGAGATGCGCGCGCAACGCACGAAGATGGCCATCGTCCTCGACGAGTTCGGCGGCACCGCGGGCCTGGTCACGCTCGAGGACCTGATCGAGGAGATCGTGGGCGAGTTCCAGGACGAACACGAGACCGACGAACCGACGGAATTCCGCGACATGGGCGATGGCCGCACCGTGATCTGGGGGGGCACCCCGGTCAAGGACGTGGAGGATCGGCTGGGGATCGAGCTCGGCGAGGATTTCGACACGATCGGCGGCCATGTGTTCGGTGCCCTGGACCGTGTCGGCAAAGTCGGTGATTCCGTTCGCGCCGGGTCCGGTGAGTTCCGCGTCCTGAAGGTGAGCCGGCGCCGGATCGAGTACGTCGTCTTCTATCCCCGCTAACCCCGGACGGGTTCGTGGTCAGCCCTCCGTCGGCTCCGGAGCCGCCCCGACATCGCCTCTTTCCGCCCTGGCCGCGCGGCTGAGGCTGCGCTCCTCCTGCCAGAAGGAGATGGCTAACAGGACCGCGCCGCACGAGATGGCCATGTCAGCGACATTGAAGATCGGCCAGTGGGTGAAGCCGAGGTCGATCGGCCCGATGAAGTCGACCACGCCCCTGTCCCAGCGGACGCGGTCGATCAGGTTGCCGATGGCGCCGGAGATCACCAGGGCCAGCGACACGATGCGGAGGTGGTCGTTGCGCTGCGCACGGATGAGAAGCACGACCATCAGCCCGAGGGCGAGCAGGGCGACCGGGATGAAGAACCAGCGCGGATCGTTGCCGATCGAGATGCCGAAGGCTGCTCCACGGTTAAGCGCGAACGTGAGCGGCACGTAGCCGCCCAGAAAGTCGGGCCTGGAGACCTCTGGCTCGAGCACGATGACCGCCCAGCGCTTGGTGATGATGTCGGCGATCAGGATGACCGGTAGTAGAATGCCGAGTATCGTCAGCTTTCGATTCACGGGGAGATTCTCTCATGAAGGCCGCGCGCCGCGTGGCAAAGGGCCGTGCGCGGCGGCGGTGGCTGTAGGAAGTGGAGGCGGCGGGAGTCGAACCCGCGTCCGCGAATGGGTCCTTCAAGACGTCTACGTGCGTAGATCACCGCTGGGGTTCACTACCGGGAGGGACGGCGAACAGCCCTGCCCGGGCTAGCCACCGGTCGTCTCGTCCTCCGATCCGGCGGCAGGGATCGGTGGACCAGCCCGAATTGTCGACGCCTCTTCGCCCCGCCTCGGGCGGGCAGAGCGGGAAGCGGGCTGCTTGTTGGTTAAGCGGCCAAGGCCAAGTCAGTGTTGGCATTTGTAACGTTTCCGGAGTTTTGCGAGGTCCCCGGACCTCGGCACGCAGCCTCGAACTCGCCAGACACGTCGAAGCCGTTTCGCCCCCATTGGTTTCAATCAGCGGTCGGTGGCCAGCGCGGACTCCTGCGACCCGGACAACCCCGCGGCGGCAAGATCCGTGTTGGGGCTGTTCGGCGCACCGATGCCGCGATAACGATAAAGCTGGTCCACACCGGGGAAAACCCCCTGGCGGCGCAGGTGTTCTCCGAGGACGGACCGGACTTCGCCGAGCCCCTCGACCTGGAAGAGCCTCTGGCGCAACCGGCGGCCTTCCGGCACTCCCTTCGTGTACCAGCCCAGGTGCTTGCGAAACTCCCGCACCGCCTTGTCCGGATCGTCCTCGAAGGCGACCGCGTTCTCGGCGTGCCGGACGCAGATGCGGAAGCGCGTGGCGAGGTCGGGCTCGCCGGGGACGGGCCGGCCGTCGAGGGCCGCACGGGACTGCCGGAAAAGCCAGGGCGCTCCGTGGGAGCCGCGGGCGATCATGATGCCCAGGCACCCGGTCTCGTCCTTCATGCGCCGTGCGTCCTCTCCCGTGCGGACATCGCCGTTTCCGATCACGGGGATGCCGACCGCCTTCACCACGGCGGCGATCTCCTCCCAGCGGGCAGTTCCCGAGTACATGTCGGCGCGTGTGCGGGGGTGAAGGGTGACCATGCGGGCCCCGGCGTCCTGGCAGACCCGCGCGATCGCGACCGGATCGCGGCTGGCCTCGTCGAAGCCGGACCGGATCTTCGCGGTCACCGGCAGACGCGTGGCCTCGTCCACCGAGCGGACGATCCGCGCAACGAGACCCAGGTCGCGCAGGCAGCCGGATCCCCCGTTGCGTTTTACCACCTTCTTGACGGGACACCCGAAGTTGATGTCGACGAAGTCGGGCTCGCAGGTCTCGGTCACCAGCGCCGCCGCCTCGCCCATGGCGACAGGATCGGCTCCGAAGATCTGCACGCCGAGGGGGCGTTCGTCGTCGTGGAAGCGCAGGTAGGCGGCCGTGCGCTCGTTTCCGCGCACGATCCCCTCCGCGCTCACGAACTCGGTGAGCACGACATCGGCACCGAAGTGCCGGCACAGCCTCCTGAAGGGAGACTCGGACACGCCTGCCTGCGGCGCGAGAAACAGAGGGGTCTCGGGGGCGCCCGGCACCTCGAAGGGAAGTCCGTTCATGCTCTCAAGGTAACGGCACGCGAATGCGGGCTGGATTTGGGGGCCCGTCGCCCGTACCTTCGGCTCCCCGATTCGACCTCATCGCCAACCGCAGGGCTCTCCGACCGACCATGCTGCTCAGTGATTACCTCAGCGTCCAACAGATCGATCTCGACCTGGAGGGCGACACGAAGGAGGAGATTCTGCGCGCGCTGCTGGGATTGTTGCCCCTCGGTGACCGCTCGCGCGACACGTTGTTGCGCACCCTGCGGAGGCGCGAGAATCTCGGGTCGACGGGGATCGGCCGGGGAATCGCCATCCCGCACTGCCGCTCACTCGTGGTGAACCGGCTTCACTTGGCGTACGGCCGCAGGCTCGACGGAGTGGACTTCGAGGCGATCGACGGCCGGCCGGTGTCCCATTTCTTCCTGATCGTGGCGCCGCCGCTCGAAGTGTCGGGACAGTATCTGCCGGTACTGGGGAAGGTGGCGCAATTCGCCCGGGATCCGGAAGTGCCGGCCATGCTGGAGTCGCTGACCACCCCGGACGAGCTTCTGGACCTTTTCGAAGCCAAGGGGATCTGACGCCGGTGGACAACCCCCCGTAGGAGGAGGCGGGCGGCTACTTGGTGACGAACATCTTCCGCCAGGCCGTTTGCCCGCTCACCAGCATCTGAACGAAATAGACGCCCGAGGCGACCCGGTTTCCGTTGCGGTCGCGCCCATCCCAGTAGGCCTCGTAGCGACCAGCGGACGTGTACTCGAGCTGCATCAGCGGCAGTCCTTCACCGCCCGGGAATCCCAACGCCACGGGGGCGGCCACGAACTGCTGGAGGATGTTGAAGATGCGGATCGACACCGTTACGGGTTCCCCGCTCGAGAACAGCGACTCCGACAACTCGAAGGGGATGCGCGTCTCGGGGTTGAAGGGGTTGGGGTAGTTCTGCTCCAGCTTGAAGCCGACATCCCGCTCGTCCAGGGGCGGAGGGAGGTCCTGGGCGGCCCCGCTCACGGCGCCCCCGGAAACCAGAAAAACCAGAAATAGAAGCAGGCTCTTCAACTTCCGTCCTGCAGTAGAGTCAGTAGCAATGGTACGGATGTCCCTCCAGTCTGCAGGCCGCTGTTCGCACATACTACCGCCGGCGGGCACGGCGAGTCAAGCGAACAGTGCAGGGCGGAGAGGCTCGCTCCCGCCCGTCCTGCCGTTTAGACACGGGCACGACCGAGAGTGTTGCACCGTTGCAGGTCTCAGGGAGGGCTTTCGGCAACTCGCCGGCCCTGGTCGGTCCGTTCCGTGATCCCGATTCCGTCGAGGTAGGAAAGCAGCGGAATCAGGTGCTTCCTCGTGACGGGAACGACCTCGCGGAAGTCCGCAGGGCCCAGAGCGCTTTGCCCTGCAAAACGTTCCACGATCCGTGCCGCAGCACGATCCAGCAAGTCGCTTCTCACCCAGAAGGCGTCCCCGACGAGGCGGATCCGTCTATTGGCCGCCAGAAAGGCGAGCACGGCCTCCGCCCGGTGGCTGTCGCCCGTGATCTCGGCCGCGAGTTCGCTGGTCGCGGGCCCCTGAAGTCCCGCACCCGAGAGCACCTCCATGATGCGTCGCTCGATAACCTCTTCCTCGGGCGAAAGAGCGGGAGCGAACCGTGGCATGCGCGCCACCTTCCCATCGACGACCAGCCGCCCCGCTTCGGCCAATCGTGCAGCGAGTCCGTCCGCCAGGCGGGGATGGGAACGCGCGGGCAGCGATGTGCGCAGGACATCGAGAGGAGCCCCCGCTTCGAGTGAATGGTCGCGGTGATGCCGCTCGACGGCCGCCAGCAGGCGTTCTTCGCCGTCGGCGACAAGGGCGGGATCGAAGAGCCTGCCCGCAATGAGTGGGACGCTTCCGGCAAGGGCCTCCAGCAGGGCGGCCGAATCCGCCTCCCAGCCCGCCAGGACGCCGACTGCGTTCAGGGAGAGGCCGTTCCACGAGGCAAGGGCCGCCGCACCCCTGACCCCGGCCAGTCCTCCCTGCGACAGCGCCGCCAGCGCGTCTGCCTCCGCGGTCGACATGCGCTTGCGCTTCGGCGGCACCGGTTCGAGGACCACGCCACCCGCGATGGTCGTGATCGGCGAATAGGAGCGGATGACGCATCTGTCCCCGCGGCGTGCGACGACCGGCCCCTCGAGTCTCAGCTGAGCGAAGGCCGGCTCGCCCGGCACGATCTCGTCGATGCCGAAGAGGGCGACGCGGGCCATCACCTCCACCGTGCCCAGGTGGACACGGACGCGCTGGCCTGCTTCCAGGCGCCATCCGCTGTCGTGCAACGCGGTGAGCTCGACCGTCAGCATCATGGAGGGGGACCAGGCGGGATGGGTGACGAGGACATCGCCTCGGGAGATCATCCCGCGCCTCACAGCCGTGCCTGTCAGTGCCAGCGCCGTCCTCTGGCCCGCCCGGGCGTCATCCACCGCGCTCCCGTGTACCTGTACGGCACGGACCCGCGCTTCGTCGCCGCGGGGAAGGATCCGCACGGTGTCTCCGCGGGACAACGCCCCGGACCAGAGCGTGCCCGTCACCACGGTGCCCGCGCCCCCGACGGCGAAGACGCGGTCGACGGGGAGGCGGAACAGGTCCTCCGTCGCCCGCCGGGAGGCCCGGGAACCACACCGCACCAGCGCCGCCGACAGCTTCTCCAGGCTGCCGGCGTCCTTCACCGACACGGGCACGGTTTCGGCGTCCTCATAGGGCGTGTCCCGCAGGAGGTCCTCCACATCCTCGGTCACCAGCTCGAGCCACTCTTCGTCGACGAGGTCCGCCTTGGTGATCGCGACCACCATTCCCGCAATCCCCAGAAGCCCCGCGATCGCAACGTGTTCGCGCGTCTGGGGCATCACGCTCTCGTCCGCGGCTACCACGAGGAGGACGATGTCCATCCCGGTCGCTCCCGCCACCATCGTGCGGACGAACCCCTCGTGCCCGGGGACATCGACGATCCCGAACGACCATCCCTCCGACGGTGAATAGGGCGCGAATCCCAGTTCGATCGTGATCCCGCGCTCCTTTTCCTCGGCGAGTCTGTCCGTATCCACCCCGGTGAGCGCTCGAACCAGGGAAGTCTTGCCGTGATCGATATGGCCGGCGGTGCCAAGAATGAGGCTGGCGTGTGGTGGCTTGGCCGTACCGGTGTCGCGGGACATTGGGCGTGCGGGCGTGCGCGTCAGTTCCGCGCGGGGACTTCGGCTCCGGCGTCAGCTTCGGGCTCCAGGAATCGAAAGGACTCGAGGCGCCGGCCGCCCAGCATGTGGAACGTAGTGAAGTCGTCGAGCAGCGAAACATGGGCGCGGGCTCCGCGCAGGCCATCGGGGACCCTCCCCGTCAACAGCGTGCCGAGCTGGGCCCTCGCAACCGGACCCACGCGTCTGGACCCCTCGGCAGCCGGACATCCGGGGCCGCGAATCCCGCCGGCCTCCAGGTCGAAGCGAGCCATCTCCTCCTCCTCAAGGACTGATCCGCAGGCGGTGCAAGTTGTCAATTCGGGACCGAAACCCAGTTCCTGGACGATCCGCCAACCGAGCGCGAGCGCCTCCCCGATCACCTCGCCGGGCACGGCCTGCTCAATTCGCTCGAGCCCCTTCGACAGGGAGTCGAAAAGCTGCGGATGGGGTTCCTGCCCCGCGTGACGCAGCACGAGTTCCGCAGCCACCGATGCACCCGCGAGACGCCGGACGTCCGCACCGAGGGCCAGATGCGCCCTTGCTGGCGCGAATTCGCGCAGAGTTTGCAGCTCGCGGTTCTCCCGAAAGGAGATCACGGCCACGCCCTCCGCGAAGGTGCCGACGCCTCCCTGGCCCCTGGAAGCGCCCCGGTGGACGCCGCGAGCCATGACCCCAACCAGCCCCAGGTCGCGGGCATAGAACCTCAGGACGCGGCTGCTGTCCGAGAACGGATGGGTACGCAGCAGGATCGCCGGCGTCGTGAGATTGGGCATTGTACGACGGTCACCTCTCCAGCTCGGCCAGCAGTGCCCTGCGGCGGCCGCGGTATTCGTCGGCTTCGATTTGCCCGTTTTGCCATAGTTCGTCCAGACGGGCGACCGCAACCAGCACGTCTTGCCGTCGCGCGGCCATCCGTGCGGAAGCGCGCCTTGGCATGCGCATCGCGAGAATCGATCCGGCCACGGTCAGAGCCAGCGCCAGAAGTACGGCCACAAGCGGAATGGAAGCGGACGGGCTGAGGGGCCGCCCCGGCGCGACCGTCACCACGGTGCCGGCGAGGTCCCTGCCCGCAAAGCGCCGGTAGGTAGCGCCTTCCATGTCGAGTGGGCCAACGGACGCCAACCCGTTCACCGTGAGTTCGCCGGCGGGTTCGAGAAACAGCAGCTCCATCGAGCCCGTGCCGCCCTCAAGCGGCAGCGTGAATGCGTCAGAAGGGACTCGGTAGCGGAACAGGTAGACTCGCTCTCCCGGCGGCACCGGGGCGGACACGTGGACGACGCCTCCGCTGAACGAAGCCGCATCCGGCGACAGGTCGCTCTGCCCGACCGCGAAGTCGGTGGCGCCGGGCGGCAACGGGTGGGACCAGGTTGCCCCGAACTCGCTGGCGACCACGGTCGCCGCGCTGCGGTTCTCGATCTCGAACAGGTCTGTCACCATCCAGCCGGGGCCAGGCGCCGATCGCTCGAGAAAGGTGTTTCGGACCCTGACCGGGATGTGGATCGCGGGCCCGGCGCCGATGGTCGGAAAGGCACGGATCAGGTAGGTGCCGACGGTGTCCGCTGCCTCGCTCACCGTACCCCCGAAGTAGAGGATGCCCTGGTAGCGCAGAGAAGCGAAGTACACGTCGTTGCCCAGGTCGGGATCCTCGGGCTCGGGAATGACGAACTCGAAGCGTCCGTCGCTGCGCACCGAGACACTGTCCACCTCGCCGGAGAACAGCGTGGACACGCGATGGAGTACAACCGTACCGCTGTCAGCGAGTTCGTCGCCGATCCGCACCTCTCCGGAAATGACCAGCCCCGGAAACGTCTGCGCGTTCAGCGCGGTCGGAAGCACCGCCAGCCCGCAGGCGAGCCATGTGGGAAGAAAGGACCTCAGCGCTCGAACCGCCCCAAGTCTTCGGGGCGCATTCTACGGAGGTGTTCCTCCAGCGCTTCCCCGCTCATTCTTCCTTCCTCGCCGTCGTCGGAGTCCTCGTCCTCGTCAGCCCCGTCCGAAGCCATGGCTTCGGCCACTGAATCGAGAAGGCCTTCCTCGGCGAAGATGCGCGCCTCCGCCCTGAGGGCGATGGCGATGGAGTCGGAGGGTCGCGCGTCGACCGAGATGATCTCTCCGCCCCGGTCGATGATCAACTCGGCAAAGTAGGTGCTGTCCTTGACCCTGGTGATGAGCACACGCTGCAGGGTGCCCCCCAGGCCCCCCAATACCGAAACCAGCAGATCGTGGGTGAGCGGACGCTGGAACGAAACGCCCCCCATGTGCATGGCGATCGCGCTGGCCTCGCCCGGGCCGATCCAAATCGGGAGAACCCGTTCGCTACCCAGGTCCTTGAGAATGACGACCGGGGTGTTCGACGTCTTGTCGAAAGCGAGGCTCTGCACCCTGACCTCGATCACGATGTCCTCCTGGCTTCCCGGCGTCGCCGTCCGTGTTCGTGTCCATGCCGATGATGGGCATCATCGCCTCGCAGCACAACCCGCGCTACAGCTTCAGCGCACTCAAGATGTCATCGACCCTGTCGATGCGCTCCCAGCCGAAGAGCTGCACTTCCCTTCCGTGCGCGACGGCTTTGCGCGGACGGCGGCCGAAGTGGCCATACGACGCGGTGCGTTCGAACACGGGGCCACCCAGCCCCAGATCCCGTATGATCGCTTCGGGACGGAAGTCGAACACCTGGCTGACCACTTCCGAGAGTCTTGCGTCGTCCAGCCCGTGCCGTGCCGTGCCGAAAGAGTCCACCCATATCTGCACCGGCTCCGCCACCCCGATGGCGTAGGCCAGTTGCACCTCGCAGCGCGAGGCGACCCGGGCAGCCACAAGGTTCTTGGCCGCCCATCGGGCCGCATAGGCGCCGGACCGGTCGACCTTGGTCGGATCCTTGCCGGAGAACGCCCCCCCGCCGTGGCGCCCCATGCCTCCGTAGGTGTCGACGATGATCTTGCGGCCGGTCAGGCCCGTGTCTTCGTGCGGTCCCCCCCGCGTGAAGCTCCCGCTGGGGTTGATGTGATAGGTGATCTCGGACGGATGGCCGGAAACGAACTCCGGGGGAAGCACCGGGTCGATGACGGTGGCCCTGAGTTCCTCCGCTATCCTCTGCTGCATGAGTTCGTTGCCGTGTGTGTCGCACTCGTCGTGCTGCGCGCTGAGAACGACCGCCGTGATGCGCAGCGGCTTCCAGTTGCCGTCGTAGGCGAAGGTGACCTGGGATTTGCCGTCCGGCCTCAGCCACGGAATCTCCCCCTGCTTGCGGGCTTCGGAAAGGCGCTTGACGAGGGCGTGGGCGACGGAGATGGGAGCAGGCATGAACTCCGGGGTATCGTCGCAGGCGAAACCGAACATCATGCCCTGGTCGCCGGCACCCAGAGGCTTGGCCTGGCCCCCGACCTGCCCGGCATTGACGGCCGCTGCGATCTCCGGAGACTGGCCGTGGAGGGTGGACGACACCTTCCAGGCCCCCAGATCGATGCCCGACCGGGGGCTGTCGTAGCCGGCCCTGACGAGGGTGCGGTGCACGAGGCCGGGGACATCGAGATGACTGGTCCTGCTTACCTCGCCGGCGACGACGGCCAGGTCGGTGGTCACCAGGGTCTCACAAGCGGCCCTGCCTCCGGCGTCGTCCGCGAGAATGGCGTCGACCACGGCGTCCGATATCTGGTCTGCGATCTTGTCGGGGTGTCCCTCGGTGACGGATTCCGAGGTGAACAGGCGGAAGCTCAACGGATTGGCTCTTGAAGAAAGGGGTGATTGACTCCACGCGCCGCGACGATCGATTCGTCAGCCGGCTGGCCGGGGAGTTCGCAGCAACGGGTAACTACGATAACCGTCACGACTCGAAGGGGAATAGGCCCGGATCGGCCATGCCTCCGAGGGCCTCGGCCAGAATCCGCCTTGCCTGCGCTCGTGTGGCCGCTTCCATCGCAGCCACCGCAGCAGCGCGGAGGTCCTCGATGGGGTGGCCGCGGAGGAGGCCTCTGATTTCGGGCAGTGAATGCCATGCGACCGACAGCACTTCGACGCCCAACCCGGCCAGCGCGACCGCCCCGGCGGGTCTGCCGGCCATTTCGCCGCAGGCGCTGACCTCGATACCCGTCTCGCGTCCCGTCCGGGCGACCATCGAGATCAGCCGAAGGACGGCGGGATGCAGCGGGTCGTAGAGGTGCGCCAACCGGGTATTCGTGCGGTCCACGGCCAGGGTGTACTGAACCAGATCGTTTGTTCCGAGCGATAGGAAATCCACGTGGGACGCCAGGCAGTCGGCGTTGAGGGCGGCAGCCGGCGTCTCGATCATTGCACCGACCTTGACGTCGTCTCTGAACGGAATCCCGCTCTGACGCAATTCACTCCGGGCCGCTACCAGGAGCTGCCGCACCACCTCGACTTCTCCGACGGAGTTGACCATGGGCAGCATGATTCGGATATCGCCATGGACCGCCGCCCTGAGGATAGCCTTCAACTGTGTCAGGAAGAGATCGGGTTCATCCGCACACACTCTTACCCCGCGCCGCCCCAGCAGGGGGTTTTCTTCGAAGGGTGCGCGCAGAAAGACCGGAAACTTGTCTCCCCCGAGATCGAAGATGCGGATCATCACCGGCTGTGCCGGAAAGCTCCGGGCTACGGCCCGGTAGGCCCGATACTGCTCGTCTTCACCGGGCATCTCCCTGCGCCCCACCACAAGGAACTCGGTCCGGAACAGTCCGACTCCCTCTGCACCGTGCTCCCTCGCCCGGCCGGCCTCGCGCGGGAGGTCCAGATTGGCACGCAGGGTGATTTGCTGCGATTCCGGCGCGGCTGCAGAGTCGACTGGATCGATCGCCGCCTGCCGCCAGTCCCGGATCGCAGACCGACGTCGTTCGAAGCGTTCCGTCTCGTCCGCGTCGGGTTCTATCACCACCCTTCCGGAGCTTCCGTTGACGATGATGGTCTGGCCGTCCCGAGTCCTGTCCACGATGTGGCCGAGGCCTACGGCCGCGGGGATCTGCAGGGATCGCGCCAGAATCGCCCAATGGGATGTACGTGATCCCTCGTCGGTGGCGATGGCGACGACCCTGTCCGGCTCGAGGCGCGCGACCAGACTGGGAGTCAGGTTGCGTGCTACGGCGACCACACCGCTGGCGCTCTCCATGTGCCTCGGATTGGGGAGATCGAGCAGGCGCCCAAGAACGCGCGACTTGAGATCCTGCAGATCGTTCAGCCGGTCCAGAACCATGGGGTGGGTGGTGCGGGACCAACGCTCCTTCAATTCCAGCATTCGCCACTCGAAGGCACGCGCCGCCGTCAGGCGGTTTTCGCGGATGTATCGCTGAGTCCCCTCGACGACTTCCGGATCGTCCAGCATGAGGAGCTGTGGGTCGAAGATCCTGGCCTCGACGACCCCGAGACGGGTTTCGGTCTCTCCCTTCAGCACCTCCAGGCGGCCGCGGGCCCAGTCCAGCGCCGCCCGGAACCGCTCGAGTTCGCGGTTGCCTGCCTTCTTGCCGGCGGTCGTCCGGGACGGAACTTGCGGCACGCTCCAGGCGACGTGGTGCACCCTTCCCTTCGCGATGCCCTCGGACGCCGGGAAGCCCGCCACAACCACCGGAGTGTTTTCCAGTGGATCACTCATCGAATCCTCTTCTCACCAGCGCCGCCAACGCAGCTACGGCCTCTGCGGCGTCATCGCCCTGGGCCGAAATGGTCAGCGCGCTCCCCTGTTCCGCTGCCAGCATGAGCACACCCATGATGCTCTTTCCGTTCACGGTCAGGTCCCCCCTGCCGACCGTTACCGACGCAGCAAAGCTGCCCGCGAGCTTCACGAACTCGGCGGAGGGCCTGGCGTGCATGCCCAGCGGGTTTAGGACTTCGACCGCGGTGGAGTGCGTCATCGGTCAGCAGGGCATGGGGCGATTGCCGGTGATCGCCATGCGCCCCTTTTCGACCAGGCGGGGTACGAGTTCCTCGAATCCCAGAGCACGATTGAACACGAAGTCCAGGAGCATCGGCAGATTCACTCCGGTGATCACCGGCACTTCGGGCAATTCCCGAGTGACGATCATCGCCGCCAGGTGGCAACTTCCTCCGGGGAGATCCGTGAAGACGAGGTTGCGTGCTCCCGACAGGGCCTTCTCAGTGCGCTCGCACAGTTCCTCGCGGCCCAGCCCGCGGTTCGGCACGCCGAACAGGGCCTCGGGCGTCACTCCGGCAATCTGCCTTACCGCGCTCACGAGGCCATCCGCAAGCGCCCCGTGGGCGACAACGACGCCGCGGGCCGGTTCGTGGGCCCGTGACCCCCTCTCACTCATAGTCCTGGATCAGTGAATCACGCGGGTTCATCGCCCGCCGCAATCCGTCGTTGAAGCGGGTGGGCACGTCGACGCCGCCGTACGCGAGAAGCTGATTCATCGCGATCACCTCGCTGATGACGGTGAGATTCTTGCCCGGGTTGAGCGGAATGACGAGCCTGGGGATACCCACGCCGAGTATGGTCGTGGACTCCCTCCCGAAGCCGGTGCGATCGTACTCTTGCGCATCGTCCCACGGCTGGAGGTCGACGATGATCTCCACGCGCTTTCTCTGCCGCGTGGCCCTCGTGCCGAACATGGAAGCGATGTCGATGATTCCGATTCCGCGGATTTCCATGTGGAAGTTCTGGAGCTCATGGGCCTTCCCCATGAGGACATCGTTGCCTCGCCTCGACACGAGCACGAGATCGTCGGCGACAAGACGGTGGCCGCGCTGAACCAGCCCGAGTACACATTCCGATTTGCCGATCCCGCTCGGCCCGGTAAAGAGCAGGCCGATGCCGTACACGTCGGCCAGAGACCCGTGCACGGAAGTGGTGGGGGCAAGTACGTCCTCGAGATACGGCTTCAGTACCTGGTATAGATCCGCGGTGGCCAGAGGGGTTCGGAAGACCGCGATTCCCGCCTCCTCGGCCGCGGCCAGGAAGGGTGGCGGCACATCCTGCCCAGAGGATACGAAGACCGCGGGCACCCCGCGGGCAAAAACCGCTTCGAGTCGCCAGCGGGCCTGATCGGGCGGGAGCGTGGCCAGGTAGCTCATTTCGGTCTCGCCGAACACCTGAATGCGTCCTGCCTCCAGCCGGGCCGTATAACCCGCCAGGGTCAACCCGGGATTGAAGAGCTCGGGGTCCGAAACGAGGCCGTCCAGCGACGCGGCGGGAGTGACGCGCTCCACTTCCAGTGCCGTCTCCCTGGCCGCGAGGAGCTCCCGCACGGTTATCGACGTCTTCACGAAATGCGGAATTCCTTTCGCTTCGTCCGGTCTCGCCGGAGGATCCGCTTGATGTGGTCGTCGAGCTCGTCCAGTGCGCCTCGAAAGTTCTGTCCCTGTCCGCGCGCTACCGCGGGTTGGCGGCGGCGGCGGGACACGATCGCCTCCACGGTACACGAGCGTCCTTCGATCTGAAAGACGAAACTGGCTCCCATGGCCGCCGGATCGAACCGGGGCCAGCGCATGGCCAACGCGTCCGCGTGTTCGCGGTCGTCCTCACTGATTTCACATCCCTGGGCTGTTATTCGTATCGGGATCACGTCGCGGTCTCCGACAATGCATTAGGGTGAGCGTGCGGGTGGCAAGACCGGCCTCCGTTCACGGGGAGGCCCATGTGATTCTACCTAGTCTAACAGCCCGCCCGAAGTCCGCGTGCGTTCGGCAAGGGACAGCAGCAAGTCCTCGAAGGAATCCGCCATCGCACCCCAGGAATGCTCCTCCGCCATCGACCGCGCTGCCCGGCCCAGCCGATTGCAATCCTCCAGCCTCATGACGCGCTCGAGCGCCCTGGCCAGCGCACCGACATCCCCGTGCGGAACCAGGTAGCCGGTCTCGGCGTGGCGAACAGTCTCGCGCAATCCGGGAGAATCGGAAGCGATGGTCGGCGTGCCGCTCGCCGAAGCCTCCATGCTCACGATCCCCCAACCCTCTTTGGGCGATGTGAGTACATGGGCCCACGACCTCGAGAGGAGTTCGGCCTTCTCCTCTTCAGAGACGAATCCGGCGAACCGTACCTGGTCCGCGATCCCCAGGCCCTTCGCAGTCGCCTCCAATCCGGGGCGCGCGTCACCCCTTCCGGCCACGATCAGGTTCAATCCTGTCCCGCTCCGTCGGAGGCGCGCGACCGCTTTCAGGATGAGATCGACCCGCTTGTAGCGCTTGAGGCGCCCCAGGTAGACGATCGTGGGCGACGGGTAGCGCGTCTCGGCAGGCCGCAGGCGGTTCAGCTCGACTCCGTTGCGGATGACTGCGATGTCCGCGGACCGCAACCCGCGCTGCACGAGGTCCTGCCGGGTGCTCTCCGAGACGGCAACACAGGGAAGTCCCCGGTACACGGCAGGAATGATGCGCTCGAAGAGCCATGTGGCGGCGGCAAGTCCGGGGTTGGCCTCGCGAAACGCGGTAGTGCCGAAGAGGTGATGTACCAGGAGGAGGTGTAGCGGAGCGGGAGCCCACAAGGGTGACAGCATCGGTACCTTGTTGAGGTCTTCCACCACCGCGTCGAACCGCCCGCCGCCCAGACGTCTTTCGTGGCAGAACGGCGCGGCCAGATTGAAGGTGTACCGGCTTCCGGTCCGATAGACCCGGATGCCGTCGATCTCGGCAGTCGGGTCGCTTCCGTCCCACCCCGAGCACAGAAGCGCGATCCGGTGCCCCCTCCCGGCCAGGCGCCCGAAGATCTGGTGGAGATGTTGCTCGGCTCCGCCGGCATTGGGATTGCGTCGATCCTGCCAGTTCACCACCAGGATCCTGAGCCGGGTCGCCGAGGGCATCGCGCCAGGGCCGGTTCAGCGATTCCCGCTGGCCCGGTAGACCGCGTCGAGGACGCCGTTCACGAACCGCGGCGAATCGGTACCGCCGTATCGTTCGGCCAGTCGGACCGCTTCCTGAATGGCCACCTTTCCCGGCAGGTCGTCGAGGAACAGTATCTCGGTCGTGCCAAGCCGCAGAATCCCACGGTCCATGACCGAGAGCCGATCCAGTCGCCAGTTGTCAAGGGACGAAGAGATAGTCTCCTCCACCTGAGTCCTGTTCGCGGTGAACGCATCGACCAGCCTCAGGAGGTAGGGCAGTCTGGATGGGGATACCATTCGGTGCTCGCAGGTTTCGGCAAGGGCCTCCTGAACACTCAGATTTCCGCCCTCGGTCTCCCACCGATAGTGGACCTGGAGAAACCAAGCGCGCGAACGACTACGGTCTCGTCGCTCCTGGGGATCGAGCACCGTGTGCACGACGCACCTATGCGTTCCCGAGGGAATCCCGGAACTCGATCATGGCGAGCGCGGCCTCGGCGAACTCGCTCCCCCTGTTGGTGCCGTAGACGTCGCAGCGGGACATCGCCTGTTCCGCGTTTTCCGTCGTGAGCACCCCGAAGACGACAGGTATATCGGCAGTCAACGCCACCTGACCCAACCCGTCGCTCGCGTTCCCCGCCACGTAGTCGAAGTGGGAGGTCTCCCCGCGTATCACGCACCCGATCGCCACGATCACGTCGAAGCGGTCGGAGTTCGCGATTCGGCGAGCCGCCTGCGGCAGTTCCCACGCCCCCGGAACGCGGAACACCGCGATCCTGTCCTCGGGCACGCCCTCCGCGATGAGCCGATCCCGCGCGCCCGTCAACAACTGTTCCGTAATCATGCTGTTGAAGCGCGCGACCAACAATGCGATCCGGACGCCTCCATCCTCAGCCGCTTCAGTCACCCTCCACCTCCATCCCGCCCGCATGCGCGGCGATTCTCGTCGTCACTCCCCCGCCCATTCGCAGACCTGCGAAGGGCTCCTTCCCCACCACTGTCAGTGCATACCCGTCCAGTCCCACAATGTGCCACCGGCTGTTCGTAAGCAATCTGACCGAACTCAACCCCAGGTCGAGCAGGATCTGGGCACCGATCCCGTAGTCCCTCAGCACCTGGCCCTGGGCAGGGGAGTCCTTCCCGCGCCGAGGACGGTCGACAACGGACCGGAGACGGTCGACCAGCCGCTCACCGGCGCGGTCCCGGTGGATGTAGACGACGACCCCCTGGCCCTCTTCGTCGATGCGACGCATGGCGCCGGCCAGCAGGTTGCCCTCGACCTGGTCGAGCGATCCGAAGGTATCCGCCAGCGGGTTTTCCGCGTGCATCCGGACGAGCACGTCGTCCTCTCCCTCCACCTTCCCCTTGACCAGCGCGAGGTGGACCCGGTCGTCTATCTCCGTCCGGTAGCCGATGACCGTGAAGTCTCCCCAGCAGGTCCGCAGCGGGGCTTCGACGACCCTGGTCACCAGCCGTTCCCGCGACAGGCGATGGGCGACCAGCTGCTCGACCGTGATGAACTTGAGGTTGTGCCTTTGGGCCATGACCTCGAGTTGGGTCCTCCGCGCCATCGTTCCGTCCTCGTTGAGGATTTCGCAGATGACACCGGCGGATCCAAGGCCGGCGAGCCGCGCCAGATCCACCGCGGCCTCCGTCTGCCCGACCCTCCGCAGGACCCCTCCCCGCCGCGCCCGGAGCGGAAAGATGTGGCCGGGCCTTCGCAGATCCCGCGGAGTCGACGCAGGGTCTGCGAGCACCTGAACCGTCCTCGCCCGGTCGTGCGCCGAAATGCCGGTGGTCACGCCATACCGCTGGTGAGCGTCGACCGAAACGGTGAAAGCGGTACCCTCCGGATCGGTGTTGCGCTCGGTCATCAGGGGGAGTTCCAGCGCGTCGGCACGCTCCGGGGTCAGCGAGACGCAGATCAGGCCGCGCCCGAACTTGGTCATGAAGTTGATCAGTTCGGGAGTGATCCGGTCGGCTGCGCAGACCAGATCACCCTCGTTTTCTCGGTCCTCGTCGTCCGCGACAATGACCAGCTTCCCCTCGGCGATGTCCCGGATGGCGCCGGGTACGGAATCAAAAGGCATGGGTCTCGATAATCCGCCTCACGTACTTGCCGATCAGGTCGGCCTCCACGTTGACACGGTCTCCAGGTTCAAGCAGGCGAAGGTTGGTGTGTTCCCACGTATAGGGGATTATCGCTGCCTGGCAAACCGCGGAATCCGTCAGCCGGTTGACCGTGAGGCTCACACCGTTCAGCGCGACGGAGCCGTGCAGTACAGTGGTGGAGAAGACCCCTGGCGGGAGTTCGAAGTCCAGAAACCGTGTGTTTCCCTCAGTTCGTCGCGTCAGAAACGTCGCGAGCCCGTCCACATGTCCCTGCACCAGGTGTCCGTCGAGCCGGTCGCCGGCCCGGATCGCACGCTCCAGGTTGACCCGGGATCCGACCGCGTACCCACCGGCGATGGTGCGCTCCAGTGTGGACGCACCGAGTTCCACCGTAAACGTCGAGTCGTCCCTGTCGGTCGTGGTCAGACAGGCGCCGTCGACAGCCACGGACTGCCCCGCCGCCAGCTCACGCGCGAACGCGGTCGCTATGGCGATCCTGCGTCCCTGCGCCCCGCCCGTGACCGAGGCAACCACGCCCGTCGTTTCCACGATTCCGGTAAACACGTTCTTCAGGCTCCGCGGTCGAGTACCACCAGGGTATCGTTTCCGAATCTTACCGGCTCGAGGCGGGGCCGCCATTCCGGCATAGCGCGCTCTCCCGTCCCGTCCGCTGCACCCGCGGCGTTCGGGCGCACGGGGAAGGCCGGCACTCCGCCGGCTCCGATCAGGCATGGAGCCAGGAACACATAGATCCGGTCGACGAGACCTCCTTCGAGTAGTGCTGCGGCCAGGATGCCCCCGCCTTCGCACAGGATGGTATCGACGCCACGTTCCGCGAGTGCTCCGAGAGCCTCCTCGAGGTCGAGGCCGCGCCCGTCCTGGCTGACCGGCACAACCTCGGCTTCTTCGCCGAGCGACCCTTGCAGCCGCGTGGCCTGACCGGCAGCCGTCACCACGATGGGGCGACGCGCTCCGCCCTCCCGCCGCAACGCGCGCAGACCCCTCGTCGCCTGCCCGTGCCTGTCCAGCAGCACCGGTAGGGGAGGTACGCGCGGCACTGGTTCCCCCCGTGCGGTGAGCCGGGGGTCGTCGGCCCGCCAGGTACCGCTTCCGACCAGGACCGCGTCGAAGCCGGCTCGAAGGCGGTGGACCTCGGCCCTCGCTTCCGGCCCCGTCAGCCAGACCCGGCGTCCGCCGCCCGGAGCAATGTACCCATCGAGACTGACGGCAAGCTTCAGAGCCAGGTATGGTCTGTGCATGTCCGGGTCCCGGAAGAAGAACGGGTTCTCGGCTGCCCAGTCGGTCCACTCGCCCACCGGGCCGTCAACCCGCAATCCGGAACGCCTGAGGCGTTCGGCGCCACCTCCGGCCGCCGAACCCGGTTCCGGCGCCCAATACACGACCCGCTCGATACCCGCCCCGCGGATGGCTTCGGTGCAGGGCGGCGTCTTGCCGACGTGATTGCAGGGTTCCAGACTCGAGTACAGCGTGGCGCCGCGGGCGTTGTCCACGGCGGCCAGAGCCGTCGTCTCGGCGTGCGGTCC
Source organism: Gemmatimonadota bacterium (assembly GCA_009838975.1). Classification (GTDB taxonomy): domain Bacteria; phylum Gemmatimonadota; class Gemmatimonadetes; order Longimicrobiales; family Gaopeijiaceae; genus Bin94. The sequence continues at coordinate 51,747 of VXQO01000113.1, forward strand.
CCCGAAGAGTGCGTGATATCCCTCCGCCAGGACCTCTCGGCCGCGAGCGACCACGCACCCCACCATCGGATTGGGATGAACACGACCCCATCCCCTGCGTCCCAGCAGGATCGAACGCCGAAGCAGACGGTAGTCGAGATCGCTCAGATGGGACGCGGCGGACGACGCCACCGGACCAACCATCAAAGCGTGATCCTGAAGGCAGCGGAGGCGAACCAGGTAGCCCCGGCCGGATCGTAGCCCGCGCTCCGGCCGGCGAATGGGTCTCCCACCCCCTCGGCCACACCCACTTCTACCGAAAGTCGGGTCAGCAGAAAGTTGAACCAGCCGCTAACGAAGTAGAGCACGCGCTCGGAAGCGACATCGCCGTTGATCGAGCCCGGATCGCCCGCTCCACGCGGTACCGACAGTTGAACGTCACCTTCATAGCGATCCCATCCGACGCCGCCCATGATGCCGATCACGAACCAGTTCTTGCCGGCGGTCGCCCGCAGCGACGACACGGTGAGCCCGGTGGTCGCCTCGCCCGGATTCCCGTCGGCCGTGTTTCCCGCCCGGATGTCCGAATGCCAGCTGCGCGACGCCGCAACCGAGATTCCGGGGAGGGTGAAGGACTCGCGAAGCACCCCCACTCGCGCACCTGCCCCAAACCCGGATCCGGTACCGTCCAGCCCCGCTTCACCGGGAAGGCTCACGACGGAGTAGGAACCGATCAAGTCCACCGAGAGAATGCCACCGACCGTCGGTGCCAGCTGGAAACCGTCCATGACCCCCGCGACCGCGGTTCCCTTGAGCCCCAGCAGCGCAGCCGACTGCCCCTCTGCCAACTCGGCAGGGGTGGAGCCCGAGACGTTGGGAAGGGTCGCCCGCAGGGCCAACGCAGATACCGTAAGCCCGATGCGCGGCATGAGGCCGAGCCGCCGCCCGTGCGTGCTGGGTGTCCCGGGAATGTCACTCCCCAGCGCTGACGCCAAACCGACCCCCTGCTGGACCGCCATCGCCGCCAGAGCCATCTCGCGGCACGTCGACAGGAATTGCGTCCTGCCCCCGGTGCAACGTTCGGCCAGGTCTGCGACACCCTCGACCCTCGCGTAGTCGGCACCCAGGTCCTGAGCCGCGGCCGCAACGGGCGCACCCGCCCACAGGACCGTCGCGGGCACCAACAGCAATGAAGTCCATGCGGCGCGTGGCCGCAGCGCCGGACCCGTCCGGCTATCCACTCCAGCACACTCCCTGAAGCTCGACACCTGTCCCCCTCACCACCTCTCCGATCGACCAGGCATCGCCGCCGAGGGCTGCGAGTACGGCCTCCTCATGGTCCGGCGCCATCACCAGGATCATCCCGACGCCCATGTTGAAAACGCGGTACATCTCGTCCGGCGCCACGCCTCCGGCATCGCTCAATTGCCGGAAGACATTCGGCACCGACCACGATCCGCAGTCTATTCTGGCCCCCAGCCCGGACGGGAGCACACGGGGAAGGTTGCCCTCGATGCCCCCTCCCGTGACGTGAGCCATCGCGCGCACCAGCCTCCGCTGCAGCAGTGGCCACACTGCGTTGAGATAGGATCGATGAACCCGCAGCAACACCTCGCCCGCGGAAGCGGATTCGCCGGGGAAAGGGTCGCCGACACCGAGTCCCATGCGCTCGAAGACGATGGTTCTGGCCAGCGTGAAGCCGTTCGTGTGCAGTCCCGACGAGCGGATGGCGACCAGGCGGTCGCCGGGACGCACACCCGAACCGTCGAGTATCCGGCCCCGTTCGACGATCCCCACGACGAAGCCCGCGAGGTCGTACTCGCCGCTGCCGTAGAAGTCCGGCATCTCGGCCGTCTCCCCGCCGAGCAGCGCGCATCCGTTCTCGCGGCAGGCACCGGACACGCCGGACACGACCTCCTGCGCCACTCCTTCGTCCAGCCGGCCCGTCGCGAGGTAGTCGAGGAAGAAGAGGGGCCTGGCTCCCTGCACCAGGATGTCGTTGACACAGTGATTGACGAGGTCGCGACCGACGGTGTCATGGCGCCCCGAGAGGAATGCCACCTTGAGCTTTGTTCCGACGCCGTCCGCGCTGGCAACGAGGACCGGGCGCGACAATCCCTGCGGCACCGCGTACAGTCCCCCGAACGCGCCCAGGCCCGAAAGGGTGTTCTCGTCTCCGGCCGCGTCCAGCAGGGGTGCGAAGGCGCGCTTGGCCCGCTCGGCGGCATCCAAGTCGACACCGGCGTCCTTGTAGGTGAGTGGATCGTTCATACGTGCTCCAGCGAGCCGTTCAGCGTCTCTGCCCTTCCCTTCACTGCGTCCGGATCAAGTTGCCTGAAGCGATCGACAGAGAACGCCTCTACGGCGTACGAGCCCGTCGCGGAGGCGTGGACGAGCGCCCGCCGCAAGTCCGTCCCCCGGCCATCGAGGTATCCCAGGAATCCTCCCGCGAAGGCATCTCCCGCGCCAGTCGGATCGACAACGGCGGGTACGGAATAGGCCGGGCAGGAGAACGTCCAGCCATCGGCAAACAGGGTCGCGCCCTGATCGCCCTGCTTGACGACCACAATGCCGGGCCCCCGCTCCCGAATCCATGCGGCGGCCTCTGCGACATCCCCTCTCTCGGCCAGGGCAACTGCTTCTTCGTCGTTGACAAACAGCATATCGATACGAGCGAGCAACTCGATCAGCGCCTCGCGGGCGCCGTCGATCCAGAAGTTCATCGTGTCGGCCGCGACCAGGCGGGGCGACCGCACCTGATCCAGTACGCCCAGTTGCAGGACCGGATCGATGTTGCCGAGGAACACCACTCCCGAGTCGCGGAAGCCGGGAGGCACCACCGGGTCGAACGAGGCGAAGACCCCCAGGCGCGTCGCGAGGGTCGTGCGCTTCCGGAAGCCCGCGTGGTAGCGACCCGCCCAGAAGAAGCTCTCGCCGGGAACCCGGGCGAGGCCTGTCAGATCGACTTCCCGTTCCTGAAGAAAGCGAAGCCGGTCCAACGGGAAGTCGTCACCCACGACCCCGACGACTCGCACGCCGGTGAACAGAGACGCAGCGGCGGAGAAGAAGGTCGCCGATCCGCCCACGACCCGGTCGACACACCCGGTCGGGGTCTCCACCGAATCCAGGGCCACGCTCCCGACGACGAGGACGGCCATCAGGCGCCGCGCTCCATGCGCTCCGGCGCCGTGATACCGAGCACGGCCAGCCCGTTGCCCAGCACGATCCGGGCTGCCCCGGCGAGCGCCAGCCGCGCCGCGCGAAGCGCGCCATCGCTCACCAGCGTCCTGCGCGCAGGATCGCGGGTCGGGTGTCCCGACTGGTACCAGGAATTGACCAGTCCCGCGGTTTTCTCCAGGTAGTCGCATACCAGGTGGGGGGCGCGGGCTCGCGCGGCGCGGCGCAGGAAGTCCGGAAACTCCGCCAGCTGGTTGATGACCTCCCGTTCGATGGGCGCGTCCAGCAGCGAGGTGTCCGCCGCCTCCGCGACGTCGGGCCCGTCCCCGTACTGATCCCCGGCAAGCTCGAAGAGGCGGCAGAGCCGCGCATGGGCGTACTGCACCTTGTAGACCGGGTTGCGATCGGACTGGTCGAGCGCCAGGTCCAGGTCGAAGGTGAGGTGCGCCTCGGGCCGGCGCATCAGGAAGAAATAGCGCGCCACGTCGGCACCGACCTCGGCCACCAGCTCCGCCAACGTGGTGTATGAGCCGGCCCTCTTCGAAAAGCGCACCTCCTCTCCACCCCGTTCCACGGTCACCATCTGGTGCAGCACGTACTCGGGATAGCCCGGGCGTCGGCCCAGCGCCTGCAGCCCGGCGCGCACCCGGTCGACGGTGCTGTGATGGTCCGCTCCCTGCACGTTTACGACCTCGTGAAAGCCACGCTCCCACTTGCTCATGTGGTAGGCGACGTCCGGCAGGAAGTAGGTCGGCGACCCGTCGCTCTTGACCATCACCCTGTCCTTCTGGTCGCCGAAGCGGGAGGTCCGAAGCCAGGCGGCGCCATCGCTGCGGTAAGTGAGGCCGGTGTCGTCGAGCGCCTCGATGGTGGCCGCGACACGTCCGTCGTCGTACAGCCGCGTCTCGGGGTAGTACTCGTCGAAGTGCACCCGAAAAGCGGCCAGGTCCTTCTTCTGCTCGTCCCGAAGTTCCGCTACCGCGAAGTCCCGCATGGACTGCAGGGCCGCGCCGCCCTGGTCGCCCTCGTATCTCCTTCCCACCTTCTGCCGCAGCAAATCGGCGATCTCGGCGACATAGTCTCCCCGGTATCCGTTCTCGGGCACCGGGATGTCATGGCCCAGCGATTGCTGGTAGCGGGCCCGAACGCTCTCTGCGAGGCGCATGATCTGCGCACCCGCATCGTTGAAGTAGAACTCGCGGTAAACCTGCCACCCGGACCACTCCAGGAGCGAAGCGATCGCGTCTCCGAGCGCGGCCTGCCTCCCGTGTCCCAGGTGTAGCGGGCCGGTCGGGTTGGCGGAGACGAATTCGACCATGATCCGCCTTCCGGACCCGTCGTCGTTTCGACCGTAGGCACCTGCGGCGGCCAGGATCCGGTGCAGCGACCCGCCCACCGTCGCCGCTTCCAGGAAGAAATTGAGGAATCCGGGACCGGCGACGTCGATGCGGTCGACGCCTTCCAGTCCGTCGAGCCTCTCCTTCAGGTCCTGTGCGATATCCCGGGGCGCGCGGCGCAGGCGCGAGGCCAGCGCCAGTGCGATGTTCGAAGCGAGGTCGCCATGGCTGGTGTCCTTCGGGCGCTCCAGACGGAAGCCCGCACCGGCTGCACCCAGCTCGGCGGCGGCCTCACGGAGGGCGTCCGAGATTCGCTCGACGAACATGCGGATCAGCCGCCCTGCGCCGCCGTTCCTCCGTCGGACGACCTGGTGGCGGAAGCAGCCTTGCCGCCTGCCTTCCCGGCGGCGCTGCCCCCTTCCGCCCCCGGCTTTCCGGATGCCCGCGAAGACGATGAAGACGGCACCGCATCGCCGGAGGAATCCGATCCGGCGTTCCCGCCGCCCGCTCCACGAGCAGATTCCCCTGCTCCGGCCCCGGCTTCCTCGCGCGCCCGCTTCCGATAGTCTTCCGAGCGGTAGTCCGTGATGTAGAACCCATCGCCCTTGAAGAGCAACCCGGCACCACCGGAGATCAGCCTTTCCGCGCCGTGGCCGCAATCGGGACACGGTGCGCCCGGCTGTTCGCTCATTCTCTGGAAGACTTCGAAATCGCGACCGCAGTCGCGGCATCGGTATTCGTAGGTCGGCATCGGCAGATTCGAACGCAAGACAGGGGGAATCACGGATGCGCGGACGGACCGGTGGACCCGAACCGCACGCGCTTCAATGATAACATGACGGCCGCACAGTCATCCGCGGTCAACGGGGATTCTCGTACGTCCCCCACAGCCCGCGCAGAACCTCGCTGATCTCGCCGAGCGTGACGCCGCCCTTCACCGCATCGATCATCACCGGAAGCAGGTTCTCGTCGCTGGCGGCGGCATTCCGGACCCGCCGCAACAGATCCCGCACCGCGTCGCCGTCACGCCGGGCCCTGAGCGCCGCAACCGCCTCGGTTTGCCGCGCCTCCAGCGCGCGGAAGTCGGGCCCGCGTTGCGGCTCGTGCACGTCTTCCGTCTGGTAGCGGTTCACCCCCACGACCACCCGCTCGCCGGCTTCGATCTCCAGCTGATGCCTGTACGCTGCGCGGTGAATCGCCTCCTGCATGAAGGGGATCGCACGGGCGGATCCTCCCATCTCCTCGATCCGGTCGATCAGCGCCAGCGCCTCCGACTCGACCCGATCCGTCAGATGCTCGACAAGAAAACTGCCGCCGAGCGGATCGACCCACTCCGCGACCCCCGATTCCTCCGCGAGAATCTGCTGGGTGCGCAGCGCGAGCGCCGCCGCTTGGGCGCTGGGCAGCGACAGAGCCTCGTCGTAGCCGTTCGTGTGCAGCGACTGCGTCCCCCCGAGCACACCCGCCAGGGCCTGTATGGCGACCCGCACCACGTTGTTGAGGTGTTGCTGGGCCGTCAGCGTCGAACCGCCGGTCTGTGTGTGGAACCGCAGGCGGCACGACCGGTCCGACGCACCGAAGCGTTCCCTCATCAGCCGCGCCCAGATCCGCCGGGCGGCGCGAAACTTCGCGACCTCCTCGAACAGATCGTTGTGGGCGGCGAAGAAGAACGAAATGCGCGGCGCGAACCCCTCCAGCTCGATGCCGCCGGCGAGCGCCCGGCGCACGTATTCCACCCCGTTCGCGAGTGTGAATGCGACTTCCTGGGCCGCCGTGGAGCCCGCTTCGCGAATGTGGTAGCCCGAAACCGAGATGGCGTTCCACCTGGGCAGTTCGGCCGCACAGAACGCCATCAGGTCGCTCACCAGCCGCAGCGACGGCCCCACGGGATAGATGTACGTCCCGCGCGCGAGGTACTCCTTCAGGATGTCGTTCTGAACCGTTCCCCTCAGTTCGCCGCGCCCCACGCCCGTCTCGTCCGCAACGGCGGTGTACAGCGCCAGCAGTACCGGGGCGGTGGCGTTGATGGTCATCGAGCAGGAGATGCGGCCGAGGTCGATGCCATGGAGGAGCGTGTGCATGTCCGCGAGGGAGTCGATGGCCACACCGACCCGCCCCACTTCTCCGGCGGCCAGGGGAGAATCGGAATCCAGACCCATCTGGGTGGGCAGGTCGAACGCAACGGACAGGCCCGTCGTCCCCTGGTTCAGCAGGAAGTGGTAGCGGCGGTTGGTCTCCTCGGCGGTGCCGAAACCGGCGTACTGGCGCATCGTCCAGCGCCGTCCCCGGTACATGGTGGGGTAGATGCCACGGGTGAAGGGAAAGCGCCCCGGCTCTCCCAGATCCGCCTCGGACCGGAACCCCTCCGGCAGCTCGTCGAAGGCCGCCCCGCCGTCTTCCGGTTTCACTCCGCCTCGACCTCGCCGAATTCCACCAGCACCTGCCCCTTCGCGACAGCGTCCCCCGCGCCGACCTGGATCCGCGCGACCCGCGCGGCGGCGGGGGCGCGCAGCTCGTTCTCCATCTTCATCGCCTCGACGATCATGACCGTCTCGCCCGCGTCAACGACCGACCCCTCCTCCACCTCCACCCGCACCACCAGTCCCGGCATCGGCGCCTTGAGGGGGGCGATCGCGGTCCTTCCGCCGGAGATTGCGGAGAGCGCCCTGACCTTCGCCTGGCGCTCGTCCAGGACCTCGACTGAAAACGAGCGTCCGCCCAGGTCGATCTCCCACCTGCCACGTCCGCCGTCCCGAGCCAGGAGCGGCACGGACGCACCATCCAGGAGCAGGGAATGTCCGATAGGCGGACTCGTCGACACCAGCGAGGCCTCGCGGCGCCTTCCGTCAATGACCACGCCGCCGTCCGCCTCGACGACCACATCGTGATCCTCGCCCCGCAGGGACACCACGTAGCGGCTCGGCCGGATCGACATCGACGCTTCACCCACGAGCACGGCGCTGCCAGTCCGACAAAGGTGTCCCGCCGCCCCCGATACGCGGGGCCGCACGCTCTTCACGTCTCCGATGCTCCAGGAGCGCCGACGCCGCGATCAGGGCTTCCCGTTCCTCCGACGACATCGCGTCGGTCAGCAGATCGGGATGCTCCGTGAGATACGCGGTCGAGAGCCGGCCTTCGCGGAAGTCGGGCTCGTCCATGATCCGGCTCAGAAGCGGTGCGCACGTCGCGACACCGCCGATCCTCAACTCCCCGAGCGCACGCTTCATCCGCTGCACCGCCCCGCGGCGGTTCGCGGCCCAGGTGATCAGCTTGCCCAGCAGCGGATCGTAATGAAGTCCGATCTGCGATCCGCGGGCGATCCCGCCGTCCCAGCGCACCCCCGCCCCGTCCGGCGGCACGAACTCGTCGACGACCCCGGTGACGGGAAGGAACCCGTCGAAAGGCGACTCGCTGGTGACTCGGCATTCCAGCGCGTGACCTCGCAACGGGATTTCCTCCTGGCGCAGCGGCAGCGGTTCCCCCGAGGCGACCCAGAACTGCCACTCCACCAGATCCACCCCCGTCACCAGTTCCGTCACCGGATGCTCGACCTGCAACCGCGTGTTCATCTCCAGGAAGAAGAACTCACCACCCGCGTGCAGAAACTCGACCGTGCCGGCGCCGACGTAGTCCACCGCCCTGGCCGCCCGCACCGCGGCCGCTCCCATTCGGCGCCGCTCCTCCGGACCAATGAGCGGCGACGGCGCTTCCTCGACGAGCTTCTGATGGCGTCTCTGGATCGAACATTCCCGCTCGAACAGATGCACGACGTTGCCGTGCGTGTCCCCGAACAGCTGGATTTCGATGTGGCGGGGTCGTTCCAGGTAGCGCTCCACGTACACGCTGCCGTCGCCGAAGGCCGCTTCGGACTCGCGCACCGCAGCATCGAACGCGCCGCCGACCTCGTCCACCGTGCCGACGACGCGCATCCCCTTCCCCCCTCCCCCGGCGGCCGCCTTGAGCACGACCGGGAAGCCGACCGACTCGGCCGCGCGGCGCGCTTCACCCCGCGAACCAAGGGACGTGTGTGTCCCGGGCACGACGGGAACTCCCGCCGCGGCCATCCGCTGCCGCGCCTCCGTCTTGTCCCCCATCGCCCGGATCGTGCTTGCGGCGGGACCCACGAACACGTGCCCCGCGTCGACCACCGCCTCGGCGAAGTCCCCGCGCTCCGCGAGGAAGCCATAGCCGGGGTGGACCGCCTGTGCCCGCGAGCGCCGCGCCACATCGAGGATCCGGTCGACCGCCAGGTAGCTCTCCGACGCGCGGGCGGGTCCGACACAGTACGCCTCGTCGGCGTGCATGACATGGGGCGAGCCCCGGTCCGCCTCCGAAAAGACCGCGATCGTACGGATTCCGAGTTCGCGCGCGCCGCGGATTACGCGGAGCGCGATTTCCCCCCGGTTGGCGACAAGTACGGATTCGAGCAAGGCGTGCGCCCGGTGCCCCCGGCCCCCGCGCCGGTCAACGTCGGTTTTGTCTCCCGGCGTAGTGCGGCGAACGGCAGCTGCGTGGGCGGATCGTGGATGTGACTGGGTTCGGTCGGAATTCAGGACCGGTTAATGGTACCCACGATCGTGGTCTCCGCGCCATCACGCCAGATCCTGAATTCGATCTCCTCGTCTTCCGTGTAGGAAGCCAGAATCCGGCGCAGCTCCGCCACATCGTCGACCGTCCGTCCCTCGACGCTCACCACGACGTCGCCGGGCCTCAGGCCCAGCGCCGAGTCTTCTTCGGCATCGGCGACGAGCACGCCCTCCGAGGTGCCGAAATAGGCGCCCAGCCCGGGGTTCAGCTCGATCAGATCCAAGCCGTGCGTACCGAAGTACGCGAAGTCGTACCTCCAGTCGTGCAGCTCATCGGGGCTGAACCGTGGCAGCACCGTGACGTCGGGGTCGCCGCCGGGATACACCACGTACGGCCATTCGATATCCTCGTAGCGTTCGCGCACCCCCTCCATCATTTCTCGCACCCGCTCATTCACGTCCCGAAGGTGAATGCTCAGGGTGTCGAGCGTGGGACGCATGAGCGTCGTGGAGAATCCCAGGTGCTCGGGAAACACGGTGAGGGTCAGCGATTCACCCTCGCGGTCGACTCCGACTTCGACCGCGTCGCCTTCCGTCACTTCGCTCATCAGGGCTCGCAGGCGCCTCTCGGGCGACCATGGACCGGTTCCCGACCGCGACTCTTCATCGAGCGGCTCGGAGAGAAGGTGTCCGGAGATGGAAACGATCAGATCGCCCTCCAGAATCCCCGCGTCCTCCGCCGGACCACCGCGAGACAGTCCGCTGACCACGACCCCGCCGCCTTCCCCGGGGACGGTCTCACCCAGGTACACACCGAGCATCGGCCGGGCGTCACCGGTCACCCACAACACCCGCCCCCTGCGGTCGCGCTCCTCGCGCTCTTCCTGCGCCAGGGTGGCCGGAGACCACGCCAACGAAGCGAACACCACAAACACTGCGAAGGAAAACAACCCGCCCACACTCTTCTGCAATCCCGAAGTTCCCATCCTGGTTCCCTTTTCCGTTGGTGTCGCAGCCCCCGGCACACCCCTGCTCAGGCTACTCGGCAGGTGAGACGCACAAGTCGGCCGAGGGGTTGCACGGGGGAACCGGCAGATCGGGCACGGACTGCTACAGCGGGATGTTGCCGTGTTTTTTCGGGGGGTTCGTATCGCGCTTTCGGGAGAGCATGTCGAGGGCGTTGATCAGACGGGGGCGCGTGTCGCGGGGATCGATCACGTCGTCCACATATCCTCGTGCCGCCGCTACGAACGGATGCGCGAACTTTTCCCTGTACTCCGCCATCCTCGCCTCGGTCGTGGCCGCGGGATCGTCGGATGCGGCGATCTCCTTCCGGAACAGGATCTCCACCGCGCCCTTGGGCCCCATGACCGCGATCTCCGCCCAGGGCCAGGCCAGATTGATGTCGCCCCGCACGTGCTTCGAGTTCATGACGTCGTATGCGCCGCCGTACGCCTTCCGGGTGATCACGGTGACCTTCGGGACGGTGGCTTCACAGAACGCATACAGAAGCTTGGCACCGTGCCGGATGATCCCCCCGTGCTCCTGGCTCACCCCGGGCAGGAATCCCGGGACATCCTCGAACACCACCAGCGGGATGTTGAACGCGTCGCAAAACCGCACGAAGCGGGCACCCTTGTCCGAGCTGTCGATGTCCAGCACTCCGGCCAGAACGGCGGGCTGGTTGGCCACGATGCCCACGGAATGGCCACCCAGGTGCGCGAAGCCGGTGATCAGGTTGCGCGCGAAGTCGGCGTGCACCTCGTGGAACTCGCCATCGTCCACGACCTCGCGGACGATCTCGACGATGTCGTAGGGACGATTGGGATTCTCCGGCACGATCTCGAGCAGCCTGTGACTTCGGCGGTCGTGGGGATCGCTGCCCGGGCCCGGCGGGGGACGCTCCGTGTTGTTTTGCGGGATGTAGCGGAAGAGGCGCCTGACGGCTGCCAGCGACTCGGCTTCGCTGTCGTGCGCGAAGTGGGCGACACCCGAGGTGCCGGCGTGAACGTCGGCGCCGCCGAGCCCCTCCTTGTCGATGTCCTCATGGGTGACGGCCCTGACGACCTCGGGTCCCGTCACGAACATGAAGCTCGTGCCCCGCACCATGTACACGAAGTCGGTGATCGCCGGGGAGTAGACGGCACCACCGGCGCAGGGGCCGAGAATCACGCTCACCTGCGGGATCACCCCCGAAGCCAGCGTGTTGCGGAGGAAGATGTCCGCGTAACCGCCCAGCGACACGACTCCTTCCTGGATACGGGCGCCCCCGGAATCGTTCAGCCCTACGATGGGCGCTCCGTTCTTCAGTGCCAGCTCCTGGATCTTGACGATCTTTTCCGCGTGAGCCTCGCTGAGCGACCCGCCGAAGACCGTGAAGTCCTGGGAGAAGACGTACACCAGCCGGCCCCGTATCGTCCCGTATCCGGTGATGACTCCGTCGCCGAGGACCTTCCGCTCCGCCAACCCGAAGTCCGTGGAGCGATGGGTGACGAATCGGTCCAGTTCCACGAAGGAATCGGCGTCCAGCAGCAGGTCGAGTCGTTCCCTGGCGGAGAGCTTGCCACGCGCGTGCTGGGCTCGCAGCCTTGCCTCTCCGCCACCCTTCGCCGCCTCGCGTTCGAGCGCCGCCAGACGTTCCAGTGACTCTTTCATGGTCATCGGAATCGCGACAAGCAGTCCGTGGATGAAGCCGCCCGAGCACCGAAAGCGGTGAGGCGCCGGACTGGCAAGGCGCGACGAAAGGGGAATAGCCCAGCTATTCGCCCGAGGAGCAACGCAGAGCGCAGCCTTGGAGTGTGAGAGTGTATACTAAACATGACAGATAGTAACGTTGTCTTGACGTTGTGACAGCGTGAAGCGAAGCGGCCCAGTCCGGATGCATCGCCGCTTGAATGCCGGGCGGGTTTTGTCCACGGGCTGCCAGGCCGGAAGCCTCATGCGAGTCGTGCTCCTGGCATCATCGCCCCGGGCCGGGCGGCGGGGCCGGATCGGTGCCGACATGGTGAAGCTCACGGTTGTAGATCCTCACCGGGAAGTATTCCCTGACCAGCCTGCCGTCCACGACCGAATAGGTCGCCGTGGCTCCCTCGAACAGGCGTAGTCGATCGAGCGCGTCGCCAAGGCCACGGGAGCCACGGCGCATTTGCCCGTGGGCGTCGAGAACCATGCGGAAGAGATCGAAGCCGGCGGCCGGAACCGGGCTGCGAAGCGTCCGGCGGAAGTGCTCCTCGTAGGCCGCTCGGAACTCGGCAGCAGGGTCGTTCGGGGCATCCGGGAGCGTGGTGCTCACCGCGATGACCCGGTTCGTGTGGCGAATGTCAACCGACTCGAGGACCGGGGCTGCGGTCCAGCCGGCCGTGCCCGCGACCTGGATATCCAGCGTGTCCAGCCCGAAAAACGCGATTTGGGGCGCCAGCAGCACCACATCGCCGGGCGGGGCGGCCACAACGAGCAGCTGGGGTGCCAGGGACTCGACCTGCTGCAGCTCCTGTGCGTATGTCGTGGTGCCGGGAATGTAGGGCAGCCTGCGCGTCACAACTCCCCCGAACTCGAAGAAGCCGTCTTCGAAAGACGTCGCCTCGAGTGTGCCCTCGGGGCTGTCCGGGTGCACGACAACCGCGTCCACGTAGCCGAGCTGCGCCGTGGCCTGCGCCAGGGTGCGTCCCGCGCCCGGATCGCCGGCACCGATGGTGTAGACTCCAGACCGCCGTGGCGGTAGTCGCCTGGCCGTGGGAGACAGAAGGGCAACGCGGTTCGGCGCCGCTCCGGCGGCGGCCTCGAGGTTCTCGTCCGAAAGGGGGCCGAGGATGGCGGACGCCCCCCGGGACACCAGTGCCGAGACCGCACGCACGCTCCCCGAACGAGTGCCCTGGTTGTCCTCGAGGAGCAATTCCACCCGGACGCCCGCACGTCGGGCCATCACCGCGGCGACCTCCATCCCCTCCGCGAAGAGCCTCGCGTACTCCCGGTTCGCCGGTGACCCCGACTCGGGCAGGATAGCGCCGACCACCGGCCACTGATCGACGACGTCCGAGAGTTCGGCGCGCAGCACTGCCTCGGCCGTCCGCAAGGCCTCTCCTTCGGAACCTGCTCCCACCACGCGCCGGGCACGCGCCTGCGCTCGCCTCGTATCACCCACGAAGGCGTGGCGCACGGCGAGTTCGGCGAAAAGCGGACCGATGCGCGGATCGTCGTCGGTCCAGTCGTCGGCGACCTCGGCCAGAGCCATCAGGTCACGCCGGGAAACGCCTGCCACAGCCGCTTCGAGCTCGTCCAGCACGTTGCCGGTCACAGACTCGGCGGGCATGCCCACAAGCGCGGTGGCAACCGCCTCGAACTCGCCGGCGTCGAGCATGCCCTCGACCCACCCGACAGCCACCACCGTGTCCCCCGCGACTGCGGCTTCCTCGGCGTCGGCGGGAAGTGGACCGCTGGCGGCGGGTGGCTCGCTCTCCGCTCCACCAGAGGCGCACCCGACCAGTCGACCGGCGAAGAGCGTGGCGATCAGGAGCGTCATTCTCGGTCTGTCCGTCATGTCATGCGCCCTGGCGCTCCGGGCCCCTGGCAGGCCTCCTAGTCCTCCGAAAGGCTGGCTTCCTCTTGAGGATCGGCTTCCTCTTGAGCACCGGCCTCCTCTTCAGTACCGGCCTCCTCTTGAGCAGCGGCCTCCTCTTGAGCACCGGCCTCCTCCCGGCCAGCGGCTTCCTCGTAGGAACCGGTCTCCTCAGGCGGCCGCGGCTCCCCTCGCTGTGGCGCCTCCGTGACTTCGAGGACGATCCGCCGGTCATCCGCGTCGGAGTTGATCACGCGCAGCGGGATGCTCTCCCCGACCCGGAAGTGTTCTTCGAGCGCGTCCGGCGACACCGCACTGTGCGATCCCGGAACAAACCCCTCGACGCCCTCGCCCAGGTCGACGACGATTCCCTTGTCCTGCAGCCGCACAACCGCGCCCTCCTGCTCATGACCCCTGGCGAACCGCAGCACCAGCTCAGGCCACGGATCGTCGTACAACTGCTTCAGGCCGAGGGAGATCCGCTTGTTGTCGGAGTCGACGTGCAGCACCATCACGTCCAGCTGCTCGCCCTTGTGCACGACTTCCGAGGGGTGCTCCACGCGCTTGGTCCAACTCATGTCCGAGACATGAACGAGTCCGTCGATACCCGACTCGATTTCGACAAAGGCTCCGAAACTGGTCAGGTTCCGGACCGTGCCCGTGAGCCTCTCCCCCGTCGGATACTTGACCGGAAGCGCGAGCCACGGATCCTCCTGGATCTGCTTCATCCCAAGGGAGATCTTCTCCTCGCGGGGATCGACCTTGAGAACCACGGCCTCGATCTCGTCCCCGATCGAGACGAGCTTGGAGGGGTGCCGCACGTTGCGCGTCCACGACATCTCGGAGATGTGGACAAGCCCCTCGACACCCTTCTGCAGCTCCACGAAAGCTCCGTAGTTCGTGATCGAAACGACCCGTCCATGAACCCGGGCACCCACGGGATACCGCTCCTCGATGTCCGTCCAGGGATAGGGGAGGAGTTGCTTGAGTCCCAGCGAGATCCTCTCCCGGTCCCAGTCGATGTCCAGAACCTTCACGTCCAGGTTGCCGCCAACGTCGACGACTTCCGAAGGGTGGCCCACGCGCCCCCAGGACATGTCGGTGATGTGCAGCAGTCCGTCGAGCCCGCCCAGGTCGATGAAGGCTCCGAAGTCGGTGATGTTCTTCACCACACCTTCCCGAACCTGGCCCTTCAGGAGCTCCTTGACGAGCGTAGACCGCTTCTTCTCGCGCTCCCGCTCGAGGATGACCCGGCGGGACACGACGATGTTGCGGCGCCGCTTGTTGAGCTTGATGATCTTGAAGTCGTAGCGCTCCCCGATCAGCTCCTCGATGTTGGGGACTCTGCGCAGCGCGATCTGCGATCCGGGCAGGAACGCGTCCACGCCCATGATGTCGACGGTGACCCCGCCCTTGATCTTGCGGGTCAGGAGTCCCTTGACCGGCTCGTCCTTTTCGTACGCTTCCTTGATCAGCTCCCAGACCCTGAGGAAGTCCGCCTTCTTCTTGGACAGGACGACCACGCCGTCCTCGTCTTCCAGGCTCTCGAGCAGCACCTCGACTTCCTGCCCGGGATCGATCGAATCGGTGTCCTTGAACTCCTCGCGAGGCACGGCCCCTTCGCTCTTGAAGCCGAACTCGAGGATGACCGAGGAATCCGTGGTCCGCAGGACCCTGGCCTTGACGATCTCGCCTTCCTTGACCGGACCGCGCGCGGTCTGGTGGTCGGAGAGCATCGCATCGAAGTCGTCGCGCGAGACGTCGAGGATTTCCTCGCCGTAGGGGTCGTGAAGCAGCTCGGGGGAGATTCCGTCAGAAGGGAGCGTGCTGTCCGAAGAAGGGCCCTCGTCCGGTCCGATACCGTCAGGCGCCGGCGGGGTTTCTTGCATGTCGTTCATCGTTGCGCATCGCCGGCACGTCGTCCGGCGCTCCGTTGGGGTCCAGTCCGTTCGCAGTCCACGGGCGGGCCGGAGTTGATGGATTGACAACGGGCCGGGGCCATCCCGTGATGGCCGCGGATCGCTACTGGCTCAGCTGACCCGACCGGTGCCGACCCCCGGGGACGGCGACCAGCGGCACGGGGACCGCTGCGGACTTGGTCGGGGTACAGTCATTAATATTAGTGCTTTGGGGGAAGAAAAGGGAGGGCCAGATCGATTACGGCCTCGGTCTGCGCGACAGGATCCAGATGCGTCGTGTCTACGGTTGTCGCCCCGTCGGCGTGGGTCAGAGGAGCAACCTCCCGGGTCGAATCGAGCAGGTCCCTTCCCTTCAACCGGGCGGCCTCGGCTTCGATTTCAGCGTTCCCCGGGGCGGTCCCGACGCGTTGAAGGATCCTTCGCCGGGCGCGCTCACGGACGTCGGCGTCGAGGTACACCTTGACGTGCGCGTTCGGGAAGACGACGGTCGCCATGTCCCGGCCCTCGGCGACCAGGCCGGGAGGCCTGGCGGCGGCGCGCTGGAGGTCGAGCAGCTGGGCACGCACGAGCGGAATCGCCGAGACGCGTGAGACCGAGGCGGTAACGCGGTCGGCGCGCAGTGCCCGTTCCGGCACGCGGGTTCCCCGGATCCGCACCCCCATGACGTCCGCGCTCCAGTCGAGCGCGACCTCCAGCGCCTGCAATTCCTCCCGCGTGACCCGCTCCACGTCGTCGATTCGCCGCCCCGACTCGAGGAGCGCCCAGGTCACGGCGCGGTAGATCGCACCCGAGTCCAGGTGCCGGAAACCGAGACGCGAGGCGGCGGCCGCGGCGGTGGTCGACTTCCCGGCTCCCGCCGAGCCGTCGATGGCCAGAACGACGCAGCGAGGCACGGGCCGCGGACCCTCGGCGGGCACCGCGGGCTCCCCCGTCACCGGCGCCCGCACCCGCTCCAGTAGTTTCCAGAAGCCGGGGAAGCTGACGTCGGCCACCGCCGGGTCGTCCACCTCCAGGTCGCAATCGGGGGTCGCGCCCAGAACGCCGAAGGCCATCGCGATCCGGTGGTCGTGGAAGCACTCGACCGCGCCCGCCAGCGGCCGTTCCGTTCCCTCGATCGCCAGACCGTCCGGATACTCCTCCACCTCGACCCCGATCCGTCGCAGGTTGAGGGCGAGCGCGGCCAGGCGGTCCGACTCCTTCACGCGAAGTTCGCGGGCCCCGGTGATGCGGGTCACGCCCCGGGCGCGGGCGGCCAGAGCGGCCAGGATCGGCACTTCGTCGATCATCCCCGGAATCTCTTCCTCACCCACATCCACCGCGCGCACCGGATCCGTGCTTGCGCCGACCCGCAGGTCGCCCACCGGTTCGCCGGCCGCCGGCCGTCCGGGAAGCACCTCGACGCCGATGCCCATTCGCGCCAACACGGGCAGCAGGCCGGTACGGGTGGGATTCAGTCCCACCGCGCGAATCGTGAGCGGCGAGCGTCCGGAGGAGAGCGCCGCCCACGCCAGCAGGAAAGCGGCCGAGGAGAAGTCCCCCGGAACCTCCATGTCCACCGGCGCGAGACTCGCGGGCGGATCGGGGAGGCGCACCGACCACGCCCCGTCCCTCCACCCCTCGGCCACTTCCGCGCCCATCGCCTCGAGCATGCGCTCGCTGTGGTCGCGGGACCGGCGCGGCTCCCGCACCTCCACGGGCACCCCCGCGCCCAGTGCAGCGAGAAGAACCGCGCTCTTCACCTGCGCGCTGGCAACCGCACCGACGTGGCGGATCCCGGTCAGCGGGCCCCCGGTAACGCGCATGGGGAGCACCCCCGGCCGCTCGATGTAGTCGACTTCGGCGCCCATCCGCCGCAGCGGCGCCGCGATGCGCTCCATCGGCCTCCGCGACAGCGAGTCGTCACCGGTCAGCACGACCGAGAGGGGCTGCGCGGCCAGCGCGCCGGCGAGAAGCCGCGCCCCGGTGCCGCTGTTGCGGAGATCGAGCGGCGCGGCCGGCTGCCGCCACACGCGCAGCCCGGGGCCGGCGATCCGCACGGGCTCGCTTGCCGGTCCGTCGAGTCCCCGGATCTCGACACCCAGCGCCGCCAGGGCTCCGGCGGTGGAGAGAGGGTCCGCTCCACGGGGCGCGGCCCGGATCCGGCTCTCGCCCTCTGCCAGTGCGCCGAGGATCAGGGCACGCTGGGTTATCGACTTGTCGCCGGGCACGCGGATCACGAGCCCTTCGCCGGAGCGACGCTCCGAGCCGGTGCTCAGCCCTCCGCCGACACCCATCGCCTGCCCCTGTCCATGAGTGTCTCCACACCCCGAAGGTCTCCGGATTCCAGCATCCCACGAATCGCGGCAATCCTTCTTTCAACGGCCAGCAGCGCGGCCGCATCATCTCTGGCCGCGGCTTCGAGCAGCGGCAGCCACATGGACGGGCTGGAAGCGGCAAGGCGGGTCATGTCGCGCCCGCCGGGACCGAGCTGGCCGGTGGACACTCCCGCGTCCTCCAGCGTCGCGGCCAGCGCGTTCGACAGCAGCTGGGGAAGGTGGCTGACCAATGCCATGACGCGGTCGTGGCGCTCGGCCGCGATCGTGCGCGGTCGCGCTCCCAGCATGCTCCAGAAGGCCCGAGCGGCAGCTTCCGCACCGCTCGCGGCGTCTCCCGTGGCCGCCGGGCAGAGCCAGACCCGCGCGCCGTCGAACAGGTCGGCACGTGCGGCCGGGTAGCCCGAGCGTTCCGACCCGCACATGGGGTGGGCCCCCACGAAGGGGGACGAGCCCGGTGCAGCCGGCGGGCACGCAGCCGAGGCCGTCGCAGCCGAGGCCGCCTCCAGCACGGCCGCTTTAAGGCTCGCCACGTCGGTGGTCAGCGCGGCACCGCGCCACACCGGCGCCGTTTCGCGCACGAGCCTCACCGTCGCGTCGAGCGGCGCCGCGAACACGACCACGCCGCCGTCGACGTCGCAGTCGCGCAGGCGAGGCACCACGCGCACGCCGTCCCGTGCGGCCCGCGCGGAACTCTCGCCGTCGGGGTCCACGCCGAAGACCGGAACACCCGGCAGGCGGCGCAGCACCCCCTTCGCGACCGAGCCGCCCACGGCGCCAAGCCCGACCACGGTTACCGTGCGGAAGCGTGCGCCCTCAGGCACGATACCCGATCTCGATCTCGAGCCCGTCGCGCGCGACGACCGACGCGGGGAAGATCGCGCGGGCCTGCTCCTCCAGAACCTTCGGCGAGTCCGCGTAGCGCGCCGACAGATGCGTGAGGACGAGCCGCTTCACCTTCGCCCTCGCGGCCACCTGCGCGGCCTCCGCCGCCGTCGAATGGCGGGTCTCCCACGCCCGCTTCTTCTCCTCCTGGCCGAAGGTCGCGTCGTGGATCAGCAGATCGGCCCCCATCGCCATCTGGGCAGTGGTGCGTGCCGGACGCGTGTCGCCCGTGTAGACCACCTTGCGCCCGGGACGGGGCGGCCCCACCACCTCGTCCGGCGTGATCGTGCGCCCGTCGACCTCGACCGCCTCGCCGCGGTGCAGCCGGCCGAAGAGCGGCCCCTCCGGAACGCCCAGGCGCCGCGCCATCTCCACGTCGAAGCGGCCCAGCCGCAGCTCCTCGACCAGCGCATATCCGAGGGCGGGCACCCCGTGGTCGACCTCGTAGGCGTGCATCGCCCAGCCGTCGAAACCGACCCTGTCGCCGTGCCGCAGACCACGGACCTCGACCGGGAAGGCCAGCCGCTCGATCCCCATCCGCACGGCTGTCCGCAGCAGCTCGACCGTGGCCCCGGGGCCGTGGATCGTCATGGGTTCTTCCCTGCCCTGCAGTCCCATCGTCCTCAGCAGCCCGGGCAGTCCGAGAAAGTGGTCGGCGTGGCCGTGGGTGATGAAGATGTGCGAAAAGGAGAAGCCGCTGCCGAAGCGCATGATCTGGCGCTGGGTCCCCTCGCCGCAGTCGAGAAGGATGGAATCGCCCTCGCGTTGCACGGCGATGCCGGACACGTTCCGGCCGACGGTGGGTCGCGAGGCGGCGGTGCCCAGAAAACGGACTCGAATCATCCGGATAAGGTAACGCGCGCGCGAACCGGAGTACGGGGGCGTGCTTTGCGCGGCGGATCGCACGCGGATTACCTTGGAGCGGTTCCGACAAGCTCACCCCGCGCACGCAAGACGGCGGAGGACAGATGAACTTCAGGGTCACGAAGAACGGCGGGCGCCGCCGTGCTCCCAATCGACGGGATTTCCTCGGATCGGCCGCGGCCGTGCTGGGCGCATCCCAGCTGCCGGCCTTTTCCTCGAACGCGACCGAAATCGCCCGCGACCTGAGCCGCCACCCCGGTACTCCGGCCGAAACCGCAAACGACGAGGACTTCTGGGCCGAGGTCGCGCGCGCCTTCACCGTCGACCGCACGCTGGTCAACCTCAACAACGGCGGGGTCAGCCCGTCCCCGAGCTTCGTGCAGGACGCCATGAAGCGGCACCTGGACTACTCGAACGAGGCGCCCACGTACACGATGTGGAAGATCCTCGAGCCCCAGCGCGAGGGCGTGCGGGCCCGCATGGCTCGGGAGTGGGGGGTCGACACCGAGGAAATCGCCTTCACGCGCAACGCCTCGGAAGGCCTCCAGACCGTGCAGTTCGGGTACGATCTCCAGAGGGGCGACGAGGTCCTCACCACCACGCAGGACTACGGCCGCATGCTCACGACCTTCCGGCAGCGCGAGCGACGCGAAGGCATCGTCATGCGGCAGATCAAGGTGCCCGTTCCCGCCGAGGACGACGCCGAGGTGGTCCGCCGCTTCGAAGAGGCGATCACGCCGCGCACGAAGCTCATCCTCATGTGCCACATGATCAACCTGACCGGCCAGATCCTGCCGGTCCGCGAGATCGTCGCGATGGCCCGCAAGCATGACGTGCCCGTCATCGTCGACGGCGCCCACGCGATGGCGCACTTCCCCTTCAACCTCGCCGAACTGGAGTGCGACAACTACGCGACCAGCCTGCACAAGTGGCTATTCGCCCCCCACGGAACCGGCCTGCTCTACGTGCGCCGCTCCGAGATCCCCAGCATCTGGCCCCTCATGGCCGCGCCCGACCGCATGGACGGCGACATCCGCAAGTACGAGGAGATCGGCACGCACCCGGCGGCCAACTACCTGGCCATAGGCGAGGCGCTGACCTTCCATCAGGGCATCGGCGCGGAACGCAAGGCCGAACGGCTGATTTATCTGAGGGACTACTGGGCGAACCGCCTGCTGGAGAACGACCGCGTCACCCTGAACACGAGCCGGAAACCCGGCTTCGCCTGCGGGATCGCCAACGTGCATGTCGACGGCCTCGACACCGCGCAGCTCAGCAACTGGCTCTGGGACGAGCACCGCATCATCAACGTTCCCATCGGCCACGAGGAGTGCCCGGGCCTCCGCATCTCGCCCAGCGTGTACACCACGCTCGAGGAGATCGACCGCTTCAGCGAAGCCATGGAGTGGGCGATCGAACACGGCCTGCCCGCGTGATGCGCACGCGGGGGGCCGCCGCGTTCGTCCTCCTCGCGGCGGCGCTGGCCGCGGCGGCCGCGCCGCTCCCGACCTCAGGGACCGCGTCCGCCCAGACGCGCGGGACCGACCTCGACGCGCTCGTCGGGTGGGCGTTCCCCTCCGGGCTCGTGGCGGCTGCCGAAGCGCCGGTCGTGGCCTGGGTCCGCAACGAGCGCGGCGCACGCAACGTGTGGGTGGCCGAGGGTCCCGCGTGGACGGGCCGCCGCGTCACCTCGTTCGCCGGCGACGACGGCCAGGAGGTCGGGAGCCTCGCGATCTCCGCCGCGGGCACGACGATCGCGTTCGTGCGCGGGGGGCCACCGAACCGGGCGGGCGAAATCCCCAACCCGGCGAGCATTGCGCTGGGCGTCGAGCGGGAGATCTGGATCGTCGGGACCGGCGGCGGCGACGCGCGCAGGCTGGGACCCGGCCACTCGCCGCTCCTCACCGCCGACGGCACCCGGGTCGTCTACATCCAGGGCGGGGTGATCCACCGGCGGCCCACCGGGGACCCGGCCGCGGCGCCCGAACCTCTCGCCGATCCCCGCGGGAGCCCCGGCGAACTGCGGCTCTCGCCCGGTGGGGACCTGCTGGCGTTTACCAGCCAGCTCGGCGACCACGCCTTCATCGGGGTGCTGGATCTGGCGGCCGGCACCCTCCGCTACCTTGATCCCTCGCTCGACATCGACGGCAACGCGGCGTGGTCGCCCGATGGGAGCGAGATCGCCTTCGTCCGCATCCCGAACCGGCAGGGCAGCCTGCCCTTCTTCGCGGTGCGCGAGTCGCTCCCCTGGAGCATCCGGGCCGTCCGCCTTGCCGACGGCGCTGCGCGCACCGTTTTCGCGGCCCCCGAGGGCACCGGCAGCGTGTTCCGCACCATCTCGGCCGCCAACAACATCTTCTGGGGTGCGGACGACCGCATCGCGTTTCCCTGGGAGGGCAACGGCTACACCAATCTCTACTCGGTGGATGCCCGGGGCGGCGGTGATCCCCGACCCATCGCCCCGGGCGAGTTCGAGGTCCAGTACGCGGCGCTGGCTCCGGGCGGAGAGGCGCTCGTCTTCTCGTCCAATCAGGGAGACATCGACCGCCAGCACCTCTGGTGGGGCCCGCTGGACGGGAGCGGTGCGCGGCAGCTGACCCCGGGAGCCGGGATCGAATGGCAGCCGGCACCGACCGTCGACGGATCGGTCGTCTTCCTGGCGTCGTCGGGCACGGTCCCCGCTCACGCGGAGGTGCTGGCCGGAGACGAGCGCCGCTGGCTGGTGGAATCGGCGCGCGATCGCCTGCCCGGCGGCCTCGTCGACCCCGGGCAGGTGGTGTTCCCGTCGGCCGACGGCCTGGCCATCCACGGACAGCTGTTCCTGCCCGAAGGACCGCCGCCCCCCGATGGCTGGCCCGGCCTGCTCTTCCTGCACGGGGGTTCCCGCCGGCAGATGCTCCTCGGCTTTCACCACCGCGACTATTACCACCACACCTATTCCTTCAGCCAGCACCTGGCCGCGCTCGGCTACGCCGTCCTTTCGGTCAACTACAGGAGCGGCATCGGCTACGGCATGGAGTTTCGCGAAGCGAAGCACTACGGCGCCGACGGCGCCTCGGAAGTCAACGACGTGCTCGGCGCGGGCGTGTACCTGGCGTCGCGGGACGACGTGGACGGCGACCGCATCGGGCTCTGGGGCGGATCCTACGGCGGCTATCTGACCGCCCACGGACTCGCCCAGGCATCGCACCTGTTCAAGGCTGGAGTGGACATCCACGGCGTCCACGACTGGAACGTCGCGATCGGCAACTTCGTCCCGTCCTACGACCCGGCGGCCCGGCCCGACCTCGCCCGGCGCGCCTTCCAGTCCTCGCCGATGGCGTACGTCGACCGGTGGACCTCGCCGGTCCTGCTCATCCACGGCGACGACGACCGAAACGTGCGCTTCAGCGAGTCGGTCGACCTGGCGGAGGTCCTGCGCCGCAACGGGGTTCACGTCGAGATGCTGGTCCTGCCCGACGAGGTGCACGGCTTCCTCCTGCACCGCAGCTGGATGTCCGTGTTCCGCGCCGCGGAGGACTTCTTCGGCCGGTTCCTGAAGTGAGCCGCCCGGCCGCGAGCCTTCTGGCCATCGTGCTGACCGTCGGCGCCGCGCCGCTCTCCGCACAGGATCCGTCGCCCGACACCCTCCGGTCCTTCACCTTTCGCGGCAACGTGGTCGACTACGTGACGGAAGAGCCGATCGAGGGCGCCTCCGTCGGGCTCGTCGAGGCGCGCCGGCTGGCGGTTACCGATGCGAACGGATACTTCGAATTCGCCGATCTCGTTCCGGGCCGCTACACCATCGCCACGACGGGCTTCGGGTACGAGCCCAATCGGGAGCCCTCGGACGTTCCGTTCGGCGCGGTCCTCGTGGTTCGGCTCAATCCGGCGCCGCTGGACGTCGCGGGCCTCGAGGTCGAGATCGCGCGCTTCGTCCGCCAGATCGAGATGCGGCGGCTCGCGACTCCGGTACCGTCGAGCGGATTCGACCGGGAGATCCTGAACAGGACGGTCGACTATGATCTGGTTGAGTTCATCAGGGAGAGGACGACGCTGGACATCGTCGAAGACTCGTTCGGCCTTCCGGTTGCCCGTTTCAGAAACCGGGTGACCCGCCTGCGGGTATGCCTCGACGAGTTTCCGGTAGGCGCCGGCTTCCTGCAGAACCTGCAGCCACACCAGCTCGGTCGGGTCGAGGTCTACGAGTCGGCACGGATGGTGCGCTTGTACACGAACGAATTCCTGGAGCAGGCGGCGGAGCGCGGGTTCCAGCTACGGCCCGTCGATCTGACGTCGGCGAGAGGATGCTGACCGTGGCCACGAGAATCGGAAGACCCTGCCACCGACTCGCGTGCATCCTCTCGATCGCGGGACTCGTGGCCTGCGCGTCGGCCGGCCCGGGCGCTCCGGCTCCCGACAGGGCCGCCGCCCTGGCGGTGTTCGCGGGCAGCTGGGAGTTCGACGAGTCGGCGACCGCCCAGGCCGCAAACGTCCGCGGGGTGCGGCCGCAGGACCACATCCAGCAGCGCGCGTCCGATCTCGGAATGGAGATGATGCGGGAGCAGGGTGCCGGTGCCGACGCCGTCTCCGGCACGCCCGCCGGGCTGCGCCAGACCATGCTGATGGTCGGGATCACGCCGGAGAGACTGGCCTTCCAGCCGGGCGGCGGCGAGCTCGCGGTCGACTTCGACGCCGAAGGGCCGATCGCGCTCCCGCTCGATGGCGGCTGGACCGACGCGTCGGCTCCGCAGGGCCCGGTCCAGGCGCGGTTGCGCTGGCGCGACGACGGTTTCGCGATCGAACGCAGGATCCCCGGTGGCGGCACCATCCGCGATGCCTGCTCCATCCTCGAGAGCGGCCACCTCCTGGTCACGCGCGAGATCGTCTGGAGGCGAGCCAGGCCGCTCGGACTCATCGTCTACGGGAAGCCGTCCTGACGCACGCGGGCGGTCGCGCGCCCCGGAATCGTCCTCGTCCCGCTCAGGACCCCCCCGCGATCACCCGCGCGAAGTCGCTACCCGCCGGCGACTGGTAGGCCTTCAGTCCGAACTCCGGCAGTACCGCGATGAGGTGATCGAAGATGTCCGCCTGAAAGCCCTCATAGTTGGCCCACGCCGTGTCGTTCGAGAAGCAGTAGATCTCGATCGGGACGCCCTCGGGTCCCGGCGCCAGCTGGCGAGCCAGAAGCGTCATCTCCTTGTGGGTCTTGGGGTGCGCCTCCAGGTACTTCTGCACGTAGACGCGGAACGTCCCGAGGTTCGTCAGCCGGCGGATTTCGGGGATCACGCCGGGGTCGCCCGCATCCTTGGCCGCGTTGTAGCGCGCAATCGTGTCCAGGGCATCCCGCATGTACCCCTGCAGAAGCTCGCGCCGGGAAAGTTCCTCGATTTCGTCGTCCCGCAGAAAGCGCACCGAGTTCATGTCGAGCCGGAGCGAGCGCTTGATCCGCCGGCCCCCCGACTCGCTCATGCCACGCCAGTTCTTGAACGACTCGGTGATGAACTTGCTCGTGGGGATCGTCGAGATCGTCTTGTCCCAGTTCTGGACCTTGATCGTGTGGAGCGCGATGTCGATGACCTCGCCGTCGCTCTGAGCCTGTGGAACGCTCAGCCAGTCCCCGATCCGGATCATGTCGTTCGACGCGATCTGCACGCTCGCGACCAGCGACAGGATCGTGTCGCGGAAGACCAGCATGAGCACCGCGGCCAGCGCCCCGAGCCCCGAGAGGAAGACCACCGGCGACCGGCCGACCAGCACCGACACGATCACCACCGCCGCCGCCAGCCAGGCCACCAGGCTCACCACCTGCAGGTAGCCCTTGATCGGCCGTGACTTCGCTTCGGCGTAGCTCTCCTGGTAGATGTCGTTGACCGCGTCCAGGAAGGCCGCGAAGGCCCGCACCACCGCGAACGCGATGTAGGCCGCCGCCACGCGCCGCACGATCGTCCACACGGTGGAGAGCAGTTCCCCGGGCGCGGCCTCGACCCCCGCCGGCGTGACGCCCAGCGCGGGCCCGATCCCGAGATAGACCACCAGTGCCGGCACCACGTGGGCGAGCCGCTGCACCACCTTCCGCTCGGCGATGCGGTCGTCCCAGCTGGAACGCGTCCGCGCCGCCACGCGCCCGAACACCCGCTGCAGGAGGCCCGACGCGACCCGGTCGGCGATCAGCGCGGCCACCGCGAGGACGCCCGTCCAGAGCAGCAGATTCGGCCAGTCGGCCGGAAGCATGAACGGCTGCATGGCCTACCTCGACTCGCCCAGTTCCTCGGCCATGAGGTCGAGGACCAGGTTGGTGAGGCGCACCAGGTGGGGGTGGGCGCGGTTCCCGTTGGTGAGGAAGGCGACCCCGAGGCCACGCGTGCGGTTCCCCGACGCGAACGCCGTGTACCCCCCTACACTCCCCGAATGCGCAAAGAAACGCTCGCCGTCACGCGCCGAGACCCACCACGTGAGGCCATATCCGGGCTCCTCATACCCCCATCCACCCCCCATCGGCTCTCCCGCGAACTGCTCGAACTGCAGACGGTGCATCTCGTCCATCGTCGCCGCCTCCAGCAACCGCCCGTCGCCCCAGCGGCCGTCGCCCAGGTTGAAGCGCACCCAGTTGGCCTGGTCGTGCACCGTCCCGTAGACGATTCCCGCGGGCCACACGTTGGCCTTCACGCGCGTCGTGGGCCGGTTCCGCCCCGTCTCGGGATCGGGCACGTACGGCACCGCCAGCCGCTCGGCCATCTCCGGCGGCGGATCGAAGGCGGTCGAATTCATCCCCAGCGCCCCCCAGACATGCTCGCGGACGTAGTCCCTGTAGGGCACGCCCGAGAACTTCTCGACGAGGTGCCCGACCAGCGAGTAGGCCATGTTGGAGTAGACCACGCCCTCCAGCGGCGGCGTGTCCACCCGCAGCGAATCGCCGAGGTACTCGTCCAGCGGCAGCGGCGCGGTGGTTCCCCATACCGCGTGGGGGCCGAAGTCGACCGGCATCCCCGACGTGTGGGTCAGCAGATGCCGGAAGGTGACCGGACGCTCCAGGTCCTCGCCGCGGATCACCAAGCCGTCGATGTGGTCGGTCACCGGGTCGTCGAGCGCGAAGCTGCCCCGCTCCATCTGCTGCAGCAGCGCCACGGTGGACTGCGCCTTGAAGGTGGACCCGATCAGGTAGACGGTGTTGGTCGACGCGGGCGTGCGCGCCCACAGGTTCGACTGCCCGTACGCACCGCTCCACAGCTCGCCCTGGCGGTCGGTGATCGCGACGGTCACGGACGGGATGTTCCCCTCGAGCATGGCCCGCCGGACCTCGGGTTCGAAGCGGGCGACGATGCGCGCGACCGCGGACGACTGGGCCTCCGCCGGATCGGGCGGGACCGCGAAGAGCGCGGGCAGGACGGTCGGCAGGAGGGCCGCGGCGGTAAGGAAGGTACGGCGCAACATTGAACGCTCCGGGTGTCGAAGGTGTCTCAGGCGTGGGGTACGGGCGCTCCCGCGCGGCTACTATGTTACCGCATTGGGTCCCCAAGTCCACAGGGAACCGAAGGAGTGGGATTGAGAGAGCGGCGGTCGCGGCGCGGCGGATCCCCACACACGACTGGAAATGTAATGTTAACATCACACAATGTAAGGTGGATATTACATTACGGGCGACCCGGACCGGAGCGTGGCGCGTGATCAGGATGGCGGGGGAACCGGGGCGCCGCCCGCCCGTCCTGGACGACCAGATGCGCATCACGGTCCGCCCGGTCTACGCGCGCGGCCCGTCGCAGCCTCCGCTGCGCCACGTCTTCGTCTACTTCATCCGCATCGAGAACATCGGCGGCGACACCGCGCAACTCTTCTGGCGCCACTGGAAGATCCACGACACGCTCGCGGGCGACCAGGAGGTCGAAGGCGAAGGCGTCGTGGGACAGTCACCCGTCCTGGCCCCCGGGGACGTGCACGAGTACAACAGCTTCTGCGTGCTCGAGGGTCGCAGCGGCCACATGGAGGGGTTCTACCACTTCCGCCGCGACGACGGCTCGGTCTTCCGCGCCCCGATCCCGCGCTTCGAGTTGCGCGTGCCGCGCAACGACGGGCCGGCCCGTGGTCCGGACATCCGGGCCTGAACGGGACAGGCGGTTGTTCCGCACGTTCGGCCGGGTGCGGCGGGTGGCCGGCCGGCGCGCGAAACCTGGCCGTACCGGGGTCCCCGCCCTATTCGATCCTTCTATAGACTGCGTGCGATATCCGCTCCGTCCCGTCCGGAAGGGTGCGGCGGTACTCGTTGTTGATCGTGTTGCCGTCCTCGGAGAGCACGTTGACGATGACCTGGTAGACGTCGCCGTCGCGCGCGTTGAGGATGTGGTTGGTGCGATCGTCGACGACCTCGACTGCGGTCGTGGCGTTCTCCTGCCCCTCGACCGGCCGGAAGACGCCGTCGAACAGTGTCGCGTAGCTCCACTCGGACGACTCGCCCTCGGCGGTGGTGGACGCGACCGTGATCTTCATCCCGCCGTCGCCCCAGGGCTCGTAGGTCATGATGTTGCTGGCGGGCGGCGGCGCGTCGGACTCCAGGCGCCAGACGCCGAAGCGCGGGTTGGAGGGCGCTGCGGCCGCGGCCTCGTCCGCCATGGCCGCGTCGCTCTGCCCGCTCTCGTCAGCGGCGGGAGCGCAGGCGAAGGTCGCGCCGGTCGCAACCATCGCGAGGGCAAGGATCGTCGAAGTGTGAGTGCGCATTCCTGAACTCCTGTCGGTGGAGGGGCCGATGCAGACAAGCGGGCAATCTAGAGTGGCGCAACGGCCTCCGAAACCGGACGGGACCCTGCGGGGTAGGAGGGAGAAGCCTCGTCCGCCCGCCCCGAACCCGTTTGCTTCCATGCTACCTGCCCTTCGCCTGCCCCTTGCACTCGGTGTTGCATGCGCCGCATTCCTGCCGGCCGGCACGCCCGCCCTCCACGCCCAGTCCGCCGACCGGATCTGGGGACGCGTCCTCACCGCCCAGGGCGACGAATACGAGGGATTCCTCGAGTTCAGCCGGGGCCAGAGCGCGGCCAGCTGGGCGGACGTGCTGGTGGGCAGCCGCGAGATATCCGACGACAACTACAACGCCTGGCTTCTGGCCGTGCACGACGGGAGGCCCGCGGTCCGCACCGTGGATGTAAGGGGCTATCGGGTTTCCTGGGAGGAGCGGTATCGGGACTTCGCGACCGAGACCCGCACGGGCATCCGCTTCGGGCACCTCGCCGCACTGGTGCAGGACGACGAGGGCGGGATCGAGGCGGTGCGGCGGGGCGCGGGGGATGCGGTGACGGTCGACGTCCCCGGCTCTCGGACGGGGGGTGTGTCCGTGTCGCCCGGCGGCGTGCGCACCACGTCGACGACCGGGGGGCTGAGGGCGCGCGTCACCGTCGACACCCCCGGCGAGGAGCAGGTCGTGGTCTCCGGACGCGTCATCGAGCGAATCGAATTCGGAGCCGCCCCGCCCGGCGCAGTTCCGTCGACCGCACGGGTCCACGGGTCGGTCGAAGACCGGTTCGGGCGCACCTTCACGGGGTTCATCTCCTGGAGCGGCGCTCCCGTCCTGCAGTCGGACCGGTTCCTCGGGCGGGACGACGACGGCGACCTTCGGCGCTTCCCCTTCGCCGAGATCAGCGCGGTGGAATCGCGCTTCGGCGGAGCATGGGTGACGCTGGCATCCGGCGAGGGATTCGACCTCTACCGCCCGCTCGGCTCGAGCTACCGGCAGTCCGACATCCGCTGGTACCGGCGGACGATCCGCGTCGCCGATCCCGGGCTCGGCACGGTCGAGGTGGAGTGGGACGACCTGCACGCGCTTCGGTTGCACCCCCCTTCCGTCGGGATGGGGTATGACGACTTCGGCGAAGCCGGCTCCCTGTACGGGGTGGTCACGAGCCGGTCGGGCGAAGAGTTCGAGGGCTGGATCCGGTGGGACGCCGACGAGGAGTGGACGTGGGATCAACTGAACGGGACATCGGACAACGTGGAGTTCGACGTGGAGTTCGGGAGGATCCGGCAGATCGTGCAATCCGACGACGGGCACGTCCGGATCACACTGCTGGATGGCCGCAACTACGAGCTTTCCGACTCGAACGACGTGGGCGGGGACAACCGGGGAATCTTTGTGTTTCCGAACGCGGGCCCCCTGCAACGTGAGGGAGTCGGGCAGCAGGGAACCGACTGGCACCATATCGCCTGGGAGGACTTTGGCGAGGCGCGCTTCCGGGCGGCGCCGGAGGGTGCGGGCTCGTGAGCGCCGCCGCCACGAAGGGTGCCCTGGCCACGGCCTTCGTCCTCGCCGCGACCGTCTCGGCAGCCACTCCGCAAGCTGCGCCGGCGCAGACCCGCTTCGCCGCCGACGCCTTCCTGGATCCGGTCGCCCGGCAGCTCTACACGGCGGCCTTCGACGGCTGGACCGCGCTGGACGAATCGGTCGTGCGCTACACGGCCCGGATCGACCAGCGCATCGCCGCCGCCATCCGCGCGCCGCTCCGCGACCGCGTCCTCTACCACAGCGAGACGGCCGTCCGTACCTTCTGGGAACGCGACTACGACGCGGTGGTGCAGGTGCTCGGGAGCCGTTCGGAGTACCCGGGACGCACGATCGCCATGCGCGAGGGCGACCTGGACTGGCTCGAGGACCTTCCCTTCGACGGCCCCTTCGAACCGGGCAACGACCGCCTTTTCCTGGGCATGGACGACGAGGCGTTCAGCACGGACGCGGAGGACAACGAGTTCGCCCTCATCCACCCCCTGGCCTCCGGTGCCGACACCATCTACCACTTCCAGAGCGGCGACACGATCACGCTATCGTTCCCCGACGGACGGCGGCTGGAGGCGATCCAGCTCGATGTCCTCCCGCGGGAGGCCGCCCCCCAGCGGATCAGCGGAATCCTCTGGATCGAGCCCGAAACGGGTGCGCTGGTTCGGGCCGCCTACCGCATGAGCCGTGAGTTCGACGCAGTGCGCGACATCCCGGAGCTGCAGGAAGAGGAAGACGCAGGCACCTTCCGGTTCGTTCCCGGCCTCTTCAAGCCGTGGACCTTCGACCTGAACGTCGTCTCGGTCGACTACGCGCTCTGGGACTTCAAGGCCTGGCTGCCCCGCAGCATGAGGATCGAGGGCGAGGCAAGGGCGGGGATCATCAGGTTCCCCGTCTCAATGGACATGGCGTACCAGGTCGAGGCGGTGGTGCTGGAGGGGGACGTGGAGGTGGACGAGCAGGGCGACCCGGTCATTCCGAGTGACGAGGCCGGGCCGGGGGCGGTGACGACGGCACCGGACGGGATAAGGGAGGTCCACTTCGCCACGCGCGCCGAGGCCATGGCCTTCATCGCCGCACTGCTCTCCGAGGACGACCGCATCGCGTACGAACTCATGGACGAGTCGGAGACCCCGGCAGCAGACCGCGAGTCGCTGCTGATCGTCCCGGAAGACCGCAGCCTTGTGGCCGAGAGCCCGCACCTGCCGCCGCCGGTGTGGGACGGCGCGCCCGGGTTCACGGACCCCGAGGAACTGGCGGAGTACATCGGGGACCTGGCGGACCTGCCGGCGCCTCCGATCCAGATGGTCCCCTGGACCTTCAACTGGGGGTGGGCGCGTCAGGATCTCATCCGCTACAACCGGGTCGAGGGGCCCGCGCTGGGCGGGCGGTTCGACTGGGACCTGGGCGACCGCTACACCCTGGAGAGCGCGGGGTTCTTCGGGTTTGCCGACCTGCGTCCCAAGGTGCGACTGGACCTGGAGCGCTCCACGGTGTTGCGCCGCCTCACCCTCGGCGCCTACCACGAACTGCAGCCCGTCGATCCGCGGGCCGGGAACCTCGGATTCGGAAACTCCGTCGACGCCCTCCTCTTCGGCCGCGACAACGGTGAGTACTACCGCGCCACCGGAGCCGACTTCACCTGGCGACCTCCGGAGGGGACACGGGACTCCTTCCTCTTCCGCGCGTACGCGGAGCGCCACGAAGCGGTGGAGAACAACATCGACTTCGCCCTTTTTCGGGTCTTCGACGGCGATTGGAGCTTCCGGCCGAACCTGGCAGCCGACCACGCCGACGAAGCGGGCGCGGAGGTGCGGATCTCGCCCTGGTGGGGTCACGATCCCCTGAAGGTGCAATTCGGGCTGGAGTTTCATGGCCGCGGCGCGACGTGGCGCTCCGTCGGCGGCGGCGAACACGGGGACGGCGACGGCGCGCGAAGCGACTACGTGCAGGCCAGCGCCACCGCCCGCGCCATCATCCCCGTCCGGGGCGAGGGCTGGGACGGGTGGCGTCTGGGACTCGAGGCGGCGGGCGGCAATACCTGGGGCGGCGCTCCGGTCCAGCGCTCATGGTTCCTGGGTACCGCGTCCACGCTGCGCGGCTACCCGGCCTCGGTGGTCTCCGGCCCCTCGTTCCTGCGCGGGCGCGTCGAGGTCAGCCGCATCTTCCACGGGGTCGGCTGGAGCTTCTTCACCGACACCGGCTGGGCCGGCGAGGCGAGCGACTTCACCACGGGCGACCTGCTCTACGGCATCGGCATCGGCGGCAGCATCCTCGAAGGGCTCCTGCGCTTCGACCTTTCGCAGGGGCTGAAGGGTCCCTACAAGGACTTCCGGGTCGAACTCTACCTCGACGCCATTCTCTAGCAGCCATACTTGACGGGCGCCGCGGCCCGGCGTAGAGAATCAGACTACGATTCGCGTAACGCCGCCATCGGCAAAGCACCTCAGCATGGGGCAGGATCATGCGACCCGACGTTGCCACGCTCTCTCGCACCGCCCTCGCGGCGGCCCTCTTCACATCGCTGGCCGCGGGCCCCGGCCCGGCCGCCGCGTCGGCCCAATCGGGCGCGACCATGGACGTCGTCGAGCCCTTCAAGGTCGGCACCTTCGAGATCGACGGCGAGCCCCGGGTCGCGCTGGTGCTCCGGGACGCGCTCGTTGTCGACATCGGCGAGGCCAACCGCGCGCTGGAGCGCAACCCCGCCTATCCCGCGGTCCCCGCCCCCGCCGACATGCTGGACCTGATCGGACGGTACGAGTACGGCGTCAGGCCTCGCCTCTACGAGATCGTGAATCACCTCGTCGCGAACGGCATGATCGACGGGAGCGCGCGCGCCGGCTTCATCCATGAACTCGGCGACGTGCGGACGCTGCCGCCGATCATGTACCCGGGCAAGATCATGAACGCAGCCGTCAACTTCTACAGCCACGTGAACGAAACGGGCACCGAGGAGGAACGCGCCGAGGCTCGCCGGCAGCGGCGCGAGAACCGCGGAGTCCCTTACCTCTTCCTGAAGCCCAGCCGGGGCGCCGTGATCGGGAATAACGACGAGGTGGTGATCCCCTGGGGCCGCGACCGCACGGACTGGGAGGTCGAGCTGGGCGCCGTGATCGGCCGCGCGGCCAAGTACGTCTCGGCCACCGAGGCGCAGGACTACGTCTTCGGGTACACCGTAACCCTCGACATCTCGGACCGGGGCGGCCGTCCCCCGGGCGGCAACCCCCTCACCTCGGACTGGTTCGTGGGCAAGGGCCACGACACCTTCGCGCCGATGGGTCCCTGGATCGTGCCGAAGGAGTTCTACGGCGACCCGATGGAGAACCTGCGGCAGACCCTGAGCGTCGGCGGCGAGCAGATGCAGGAGGCCCGCGCCGGCGACATGATTCACACGCTCTGGGAGCTGATCGAGTACGGCTCGTCGATCATCACGCTCTTCCCCGGCGACGTGATCAACAACGGGACCTCCGGCGGCGTCGGGATGGGCACCGCGGTGCGCGGCGAACAGCGCTTCCTTCAGCCCGGCGACCTGATCGAGGCAAGCATCGACGGGATCGGGACGCTGACGATCCCGGTCGTGGGCGAGGATGAGCCGGCGGGCGGCACCGGCGCGCGCCTGCCACCGGTGAGGACGTACAGGCGGCGCTGAGTGCCGGGGGCGGGACTCGAACCCGCATGGGAATGCTCCCGGGGGATTTTAAGTCCCCTGTGTATACCGATTTCACCACCCCGGCCGGGGGATGAAAGCTAGCAGGCGCGCGCCGAACGGCGGAATCGCTACAGGATCGTGGCGCCGAGGGCCGAGGCCACGAGCCCGACGCCCAGCTGCGCCGTCTGGTTGCGGTCGTCGAGGACCGGGTTGAGTTCGACGACCTCCAGGCTGAGCAGCTCCCCCGACCGCGACGCCTTCTCGCACACCAGGTGCCCTTCCCGGTAGGTCAGCCCGCCGCGAATGGGCGTGCCGACTCCGGGAGCGACCCTCGGGTCCAGGGCGTCGAGGTCGAGGGACAGGTGGAATCCGCACGTGTCGTCGCCAGCGCGTTTCAGCGCCTCGTCCATGCACGGAGCCACGCCCCTTTCGTCGATCTCCGACATCGTAAACACCCGTACCCCCAGCTCGCGGATGAGCCGCTTCTCACCCGCGTCAAGACTTCGTGCACCGAGGACGCTGACGTTTTCGGGACGCACGCTGATCCTTCCCCGGGTCAGCAGCGCGTGTCCGTGTCCCAGCAGTATCGCCAGGGGCATCCCGTGGATGTTGCCGGTGGGCGAGGTATGTGGCTGGTTCATGTCGGCATGCGCGTCGACCCAGATGACGCCGATCGACTCCTCGCGCTCGCGATAGTGATCGGCGACGGCCGCCACCGATCCGATCGAGATGGAGTGATCCCCGCCGAGCACGAGCGGTGTGCAGCCCCGGTCCAGGCCCTGCTTCACCGCGGCACGCGTCCGATCGGCAACGTGCGCGATCTCGTTCAGGAAGGGCATCGCGGTCCCGCCGGCTTCGGTGGTTTCGAGACCGCCGGCGGTGATCGTGCCGAGTTCCGTGACACTGTGGCCGATCGCCTCGATCTCACGGGTGATCCCCGCGATCCGAAGCGCGGAGGGGCCCATGTCGACCCCCCGGCGTCCCGCGCCGAGATCGATGGAGACGGAGATCAGCGCGATGTCTCTGTGTGGAGCCTGGGGCATTTCCGGTCCGGGGCTGCGGGCTGTGACCCTGTATGTGGCGTGGTCGCGTTCAAAGGCTGACACTACTATTCACCCCGAACGTATGTTTTGGGTTCGGCCGGTCAATTCCCGGGCGGCCGTTTCTCATTCGCGGAAACCCCCGATGCAACCCCAGGCACGGAGTTGGCGCATGCGCTGTCTCAAACGCACTCACTGGGCAATCCCACTGGTGATGCTCACTCCACTCTCCACCCCAGGCCAGGAGACCGAACCGGATCCCGACCGCGGCCTCCCCCTGGAGCCCGCCCGCTGGGCCCGGTTCACGACCAACGAGGGGACCTGGATCTCGCTCGACGTGAGCCCCGATGGCCAGACGATCGTCTTCGACATGCTCGGCGACCTGTACTCGATGCCGATCACCGGTGGCGACGCCACACGCCTCACCAGCGGAATGGGCTACGACATGCAGCCCCGCTTCAGCCCCGACGGCGAGCGGATCGTCTTCGTCTCCGACCGGAGTGGGGACCAGAACGTCTGGCTGATGCCTTCGGCGGGCGGTGACCCGACGCAGGTGAGCAAGGGGGTCGGAAGCGGCTTCCTGTCGCCCGAGTGGATGCCGGACGGGAAGTACATCGTCGTGTCGAGGTCGCGCCAGTTCTTCGGCCTCGAAAAGCTGTGGCTGTACCACGTGGACGGCGGCACCGGGATCGAGATGGTCGGAGGAACCGGCGCTCAGCGGATGATGGGCGCCGCTGTGGACGCCGAAGGACGCTATGTCTGGTACGCGCAGCGCCAGGGGACGTGGCAGTACAACGCGATCTTCCCGCAGTTCCAGCTCTGGGTCTACGACCGGCAGTCGGGGACGCGCACACCGATGACGAACAGGTACGGGTCCGCGTTCCGGCCCGCGGTGTCGCCGGACGGAACGATGCTGGCGTACGGGAGCCGCGACGACGCGGACACGGGGATCCGGATTCGCGATCTGGCCTCGGGGATGGAACGCTGGCTGGCCTACCCCGTGCAGCGCGACGACATGGAATCGACCGCGACCATGGACGTGCTCCCCGGCTACTCCTTCACGCCCGAGTCGGACGCGCTGGTGATGTCCTACGGCGGCCGCATCTGGCGGGTGCCGGTGGACGGAAGCGATCCCGCCGAGATCCCCTTCTCGGTCGAGGCCGAGATCGCGATTGGGCCCGAGGTCGAGTTCGAGTACCCGATCGAGGACACGCCGACATTCACCGTCAAGCAGATCCGGTATCCGCGTCCCTCGCCCGACGGAACCCGCGTCGCCTTTACCGCCCTCGACCGCGTGTACGTTGCGGAGCTGGCGGACGGGACGACTCGGCGGCTGACCAGCGACGAAGTGGGCGAACACCGGCCGGTCTGGTCGCCGGACGGGAGCTATGTGGCCTATGTGACCTGGGACGACGACAGCGGCGAAGGCCACATCCGGCGCGTGCCGGCGGACGGCGGTGCCGCGGTCACGCTCACGTCGGCGCCCGCCTACTATCGCGACCTCGTGTACTCGCCCGACGGCGAGCGCATCGTGGGCGTGCGGTCCGCCAGGCGCGATGTGCAGGAGGCCATCGATCCCTTCGTCAGCACCATCGGCTCCGAGTTCATCTGGATCCCGGCCGATGGCGGCGAGGTGACCGTGATCGGCCCCACGGCCGGACGCAGATCGCCGCACTTTACCGAGGATCCCGACCGCATCTACTACTACGGAACCGCCCGCGCGGACGCGGTGCCGGGTTCTCCCACGCCTCCGCCGCCGACTACGGCGCTGTCTTCGGCGCGCTGGGACGACACCGACAGGAAGCGCCACCTCCAGGTCACGAGGAGGGCGGATCTGTCGGCGGGCGGCGTTCCCATCGGCTACAAGCGCTCGGCGACGTCCGACCTCGTGATGCCCGCGGACTTCGACGACGACGAGCCGCGCGAACTGATCCTGCGCTTCATCTCCGCCTCGGTCGAGATGGCGCCGCAGGGCGACCTCGCGCTGGCCCAGGTGGGAGACGACCTGTACGCCGTCACGGTTCCCGACCTGGGTGCCGTGCTGCCCACGGTGGACGTGGTCAAGCCCGACTCGGCCGCGGTCCCGGTGTGGAAGCTGAACGATCTCGGCGTCGAGTTCCCGGTGTGGGGCGCGGATGGCCGCACCGTGCACTGGTCGCTCGGCAACGCCCTGTTCACCTACGACCTGGACGCCGCCGCCGACCCGGACTACGAGCCCGCGGAGCAGCAGATCGCGGTGACGGCGGACCGGGACATCCCCCGGGGCACCGTCGTGCTGCGCGGTGCGCGGGCGATCACGATGAACGGCGACGAGATCGTCGAGAACGCCGACATCGTGGTGACCGACAACCGCATCACGTCGGTTTCGGCAGGGCCCGGGGACGTTCCCGAGGGCGCCACCGTGATCGATGTCGCGGGCAGGACGATCATCCCCGGCTTCGTGGACACGCACGCGCACATGTGGAACCTGTGGGGGCTGCACTGGGCGCGCCCGTGGATCTACCAGGCGAACGTCGCCTACGGGGTGACCACGACCCGCGACCCGCAGACGGCGACGACCGACGTGCTCTCCTACGAGGACATGGTGCGCGCCGGGAAGATGGTCGGCCCGCGCGTCTATTCGACCGGGCCGGGCGTGTTCAGCCAGGACTTCGTCAGCAGCTACGAGCACGCGCTGGACGTGCTGACCAAGTACAGCCGCTACTACGACACCAAGACCTTCAAGATGTACATGTCCGGCAACCGCCGTCAGCGCCAGTGGCTGATCATGGCGGCGCGCGAACTGGGCCTCATGCCCACCACCGAGGGAGGGCTGGACTACCGGCTCAACATGACCCACGCGATCGACGGCTATCCGGGCATCGAGCACTCCATGCCGATCATCCCGGCGTACGGGGACGTCGTCGAGCTGTTCGCGACATCCGGCACGGTCAACTCACCCACGCTGCTCGTTTCCTACGGCGGGCCCTGGGCGGAGAACTACTTCTACACGCGCGAGGACGTCTTCGGAGACGAGAAGCTGACCCACTTCACGCCCAAGCGGGAGCTGGACACGAAGGCGCGGCGGCTGCAGACGACCGGCCCAGGACCGGGCGGCTGGTTCATGGAGGATGAATACGCATTCCCGAAGCACGCCGCCTGGCTGACGCGACTCGTGGAGAACGGCGGGAAGACGGGCGTCGGCAGTCACGGACAGCTGCAGGGACTGGGCTTCCACTGGGAGCTGTGGGCGATGCAGGCCGGCGACATGGACGAGCACGACGCACTTCGCGCCGCGACGATCATGGGCGCCGAGGCGATCGGTCTGGGCGGTGATCTGGGCTCGATCGAAGCCGGCAAGCTGGCGGATCTGGTCATCCTCGACGCCGACCCGCTCGCCAACATCCGCAACACCAACACGGTGCACCAGGTGATGATGAACGGACGGCTCTACGACGGCGACACCCTCGACGAGCTGTGGCCGAGGCAACGGCCCGCACCGGACGAACCATGGCGAAACACCGCGCCCAATGTCCGCGCCGGCATCCGGGGAGGTGACAAATGAGCCCCGTGTACGGCAGGACCCTGAATGCAGTCGGCCGCATGGCCCTCCGATTCTTCGCGCCGGCGGCGGCCCTGACCGCCATCGCCTTCACCGTTGCCCCGCTCGCGGCGCAGCCCCCCAGGCCCGGCGGACCCGGGCGCAACCCCCTTCCGCTCCGCGGCGCCCGCACGGCCGAGTTCACGGCCACGGAAGGCACCTGGATCTCGCTCGACGTGAGTCCCGATGGCCACACCATCGTCTTCGACCTCCTCGGTGACCTCTACACCATGCCGATCACCGGCGGCAAAGCGTCGCCCCTGCTGACCGGGATGGCCTTCGAAGTGCAGCCGCGCTTCAGCCCCGACGGCGAGTCGGTGGCCTTCATCTCCGACCGGAGCGGCGGCGACAACCTGTGGACGATGCGTCTGGACAGGACCGACACCACACAGGTGTCGCGCGGCAACAACAACCTCTTCCTCTCGCCCGAGTGGGTGCCCGACGGCGAGTACATCGTGGTCAGCCGCTCCGGCGGCCTGGGCGGTGCGGCCAACCTGTACATGTACAATGCGGAGCGCTCGTCGCCGATCACGATTCCGGGCGCTCCCACGTCGCCGCTCCTCGCGGCCCTGTTCGGCGGCATCAAGCGCATCGGCGCGGCCTTCAGCCCGGACGGGCAGCACATCTGGTATGCGCAGTCATTCGGCGACTGGGAGTACAACGCCCGCCTTCCCCGCTACCAGCTGTACCGCTACGACCGCGAAACGGGCACCGCCTCGCTCATGACCAACCGGTACGGCTCCGCGATGCGCCCCGCGATCTCCCCCGACGGCGAGTGGCTGGTGTACGCGTCCCGCTACAACGCCGACACCGGGCTGCGGAAGCGCAACCTGGCGACCGGCGACGAGGAGTGGCTGGCCTACCCGGTGCAGCGTGACGAGCAGGAATCGCGCGCTCCCGTCGACGTGTACCCCGGGTACGCCTTCCTCCCGGACGGCTCCGCGATCGTCGTCTCGTACGGCGGCAGGATCTGGAACGTCCCCATGGACGGGAGCGAGCCCACGGAGATCCCCTTCGAGGTCGACGTCGAGCTCGACATCGGGCCTTCGGTCAAGTTCGATTACCAGATCGACACGACCGCGATGGTCACCGCCAGCCAGATCCGCAGCCCCGTCGTGTCACCCGACGGCGGCCGCGTCGCCTTCACGGCTTTCGACCGCCTCTGGGTGCGGGACCTGCCCGAGGGCGAAGCCACGCGCCTCACCGAAGCGGACGTCGGCGAGTTCCACCCGCAGTGGTCGCCGGACGGAGCGTCGCTCGCCTACGTCACGTGGGACGACACCGACGGCGGCCACATCATGCGGGTGCCGGCGGCAGGTGGAGCGCCCACGCAGCTGACCGGTACCGCGGCCATGTACTACAACGTGGCCTGGTCGCCCGACGGCGAGCGCATCGTCGCATCGCGCGGCGCCGCGCGCGACCTCATGGAGGCGTCGGGACTGTTCTTCGGGCCGATGGGCGCCGAGTTCGTCTGGGTCCCGGCGGCCGCCAACGCACCTGCGGAGGCGACCGTCATCTCGCCGACCGGCCTGCGCGACGTCGCGCACTTCGCTTCGGACGACCCCGACCGCATCTACGCGTACAGCCCGGTCGAGGGGCTGGTCTCGTTCCGCTGGGACGGCACCGACATCAAACGCCACCTGGTCGTCCGCGGACGCCAGGGAATCGCGGGAATGGCGAATCCGCACCCGGACGAGTGGGAGTACCTCCCGAGACGCGTCTACCCGTGGCGCAAGGGTCCCGACCCGACCGACGTCGATCCGCCGACCGAGCCGGGCTTTGCCCAACCCGCCGGCCTGATCGTGCTCTCCCCCGAAGG
Source organism: Gemmatimonadota bacterium (assembly GCA_009838975.1). GTDB lineage: Bacteria > Gemmatimonadota > Gemmatimonadetes > Longimicrobiales > Gaopeijiaceae > Bin94. The sequence continues at coordinate 91,623 of VXQO01000113.1, forward strand.
CGACCGCGCCTTCGTGCAGTTCGGCAACGACATCTACATCGTCGACCTCGCCGAGGTGGGATCGGCCCCGCCCAACATCCTCCTCACCAACCTGGGAGCCTCTCCGGTCCCGGTACGCAAGCTGACCGACGTCGGCGGCGAATTCCCGGCGTGGTCGCCCGACGGCTCGGCGCTCAACTGGGCGATGGGCAACGTGCTGTTCACCTACGACGTCGACCACGTCGAATCCGAAGAGGCGGAGGAAGAGGAGACCGCGCACGCACGCGCCCTGATCCGCGCACGCGCCATGGCCATCTCCGACACCCTGAGCGACAAGCGCGCCGAGGCCGACAGCCTCGAGAACGCCGACGAAGAGGTGCCCGAGGAACTCGAGGACGAGATTACACGGCTGCAGGCCGATTCGGTGCAGGTCGTGGCGGACTCGCTCATGGCCCGCGCCGACTCGATCCGCGAAGCAGCGGAGGAGGTGGCCGCCAGGGCCAACGCGGTGCGCGACGGCGACAAGGAGATCCTGGCCGACACTACCGACACCTACGAGGCGCACGAGCGCAGGATCGAGGTGCAGCTGCCGCGCGACATCCCCCGTGGCCTGGTCGCGCTGCGCGGAGGCCGCATCATCACGATGGCGGAGAATCCGGGCGACACCACCGGGGCGCCCCACGTCATCGAGAACGGGGTGGTGGTCGTCAGGGACAACAGGATCGTCGAGGTCGGCGTCGCCGACTCGGTCGAGATCCCCGACAGCGCCCAGGTGATCGACGTATCCGGCAAGACGCTGGTCCCGGGCTACATCGACACGCACTACCACTCGATGTGGCTCGTGCCGGAGATTCACCCGCAGGAAGTTTGGCAATATTTGGCAACGCTTGCGTACGGGGTCACCACCACGCGCGACCCGCAGACCGCCTTCACCGACATCCTCAGCTACACCGACCGCGTCCTGACCGGCGGCATGACCGGCCCGCGCATCTACTCGACCGGGCCCGGCGTCTTCAACGGCGAGAACATCCGCGACGCCGACCACGCGAAGACCATCCTCAGGCGCTACTCCGAGTACTACGACACCAAGACGCTCAAGATGTACATGAGCGGGAACCGCCAGCAGCGCCAGTGGATCATCCAGGCGGCGCGCGAACTCGAGCTGATGCCCACCACCGAGGGCGGGCTCGACTACAAGATCGACATGACCCACGCGATCGACGGATACCCGGGGATCGAGCACAACATCCCGGTCGCCCCCATGTATTCCGATGTCGTGGAGCTCTTCAAGGAGTCGGAGACCACCAACACTCCCACCCTGCTGGTCTCATACGGCGGCCCCTTCGGCGAGAACTACTTCTACGCCACCGAGAACGCTCACGACGACCCGAAGCTGAACATGTTCGTCCCCAAGGAGAACATCGACGCGCGAACGCGCCGCCGGGGGTCGGGAGCCGGAGGAAGCCCGGGCCCGGTGGGCTGGTTCCTGGAGGAGGAGCACGTCTTTCCGCGCCACGCCGAATTCGTGAAGAAGATGCTCGAAGACGATGGGCGCATGGCCGTGGGAAGCCACGGGCAGATCCAGGGCGTCGGTTTCCACTGGGAGCTGTGGGCAATGGCGGCGGGCGACGCGTCGAACCACGACATGCTGCGGGCTGCGACGATCCTGGGCGCCGAGGCGATCGGCTTCGGCGAGCAGATCGGCAGCATCGAGGAGGACAAGTTCGCCGACATCCTCGTCCTCAACTCGAACCCGCTCGACGACCTGCGCAACACGGTGGACATTCACTATGTGATGAAGGACGGCCGCCTCTACGACGGCATGACGCTCAACGAGGTGTACCCCGAGGAGCGCACGCTGGAACGGAGGAGGCCCGCCGAGACGGACCCGGCGAGCACCTCGGCCGGTATCCCCGGCAACTGAGCGGTTGCGCCCGGCCGGCGGTTCACGGTGGGATTGCGTGAGCCGCCGGCCGGGTTGACTCCGGAAGCCGCGCAAGAGCCAGCGCCAGCTCGGCTGCGAACTCGTTTGCGATCAGCCGGTCGGATCGCTTTACCCGCAGCACCAGCTTTGAGGGGTGCTTCAGCTTGAGGCCCTGCTGGCCCGCGATCTTCTCGAATGCGAGGAGGTCGGCTGCGGTGATGATGAGCCGGGGCCCCACCAGCCTCCACCATCGCCCCTCGGGAACCGTCGCACCGGCAACCTTCGCCAGCGGGATCACGATCTCCCTGACCGGCTCGATCTGCTCCCGGGTCTCGTAGCCGGCCCCCTTCATCGCTTCGGTCCGCACCTCCAGCCGCCACTGGATCACCAGCCGGTCCCGTTCCAGCCGCACGAGCCCGTGTGCGGTCTCGGTCGTGGATTCGTAGGCCCCGCCCTCCAGGTACAGGTCGGAACTGCGCTTGAAGGTGAAGGGTACGGCGCTCATGCCGGGCGCCGGAGCAGCAGCCCGGCATGAGCGATCCCGTGCGCAGTGGCCATCACCGCCCCCGTTCCTGCCGCACGTCGGGCGGCTCGACCCGCCACCACCACTGCGTCGGCAGCGGGCGCTGGCGCGGCCACACCTCGGTGAGCGTGGCCGCCTCGTAGAGCCGCCCGTTCTTCATGACGTAGTCGATATCGATGGAGTTCTCGAGGTCGTCCAGGGGGTTGGACTCCAGGACCTGCAGGTCGGCGATCTTGCCCGGCTCGATCGACCCGATGTCGCCCGCCAGGCCGATCGCGTCCGCGCTCATCAGCGTCGCCATGCGCAGGGCGTCGTGGTTGTCCATGCCGCCCGACGCCATCATCCACAGCTCCCAGTGCGTCCCCAGGCCCTGGACCTCGCCGTGCGAGCCAAGGCCGGCCTGGCCTCCGGCCTCCATCCACTTCACGATCTGCTCGGCCTGCTGGAAGTGCGGATACTGATCGTCGCGGAACCAGGTCGTGGTCTTCCACTTGTCGAGTTCGTCGCGGGGGGTGAAGAACTGGAGGCGCTCGACCTCGTCGAGGTTGGTGCGCGTCAGGTAGTACTGCCGCCCGGACGGCCCGCCGTAGGCCACCACGAGCGTGGGCGTGTAGACCATCCCGCTGAACGCGCCCAACTGCACGACGTCGCGGTAGAAGGGGCTGATCGGCAGCGAATGCTCAAGGCCCGCGTAGCCGTCCTGGGCCAGCGTCAGGTTCATGGTGAAGTTGGAGCCGCCCTCGGTGGTCGGGGTCAAGCCCTGTTCACGCGCCGCCATTATCACCCACTGGCGGATCTTGCGGTCGCCGGCCATGTACTGCTTGATCGTCTTCGTGTTGTAGTGGTCGCTGTAGCGCCGGAGCACGTCGCGGGCCTCGTCCAAGCTGGAAATCTGGTCGGCGCTGAAGACCCCGGGGCCGGTCGAATAGAGGCGTGGCCCGATGAACGCGCCGGTCTCCATGAGGTCGAAGTAGGCGACCGCGTCCTCGGACGAGGTCTGGGGATCGCGCTGCGTGGTGACGCCGTACGCCAGCTGCGCGAGGAACTGCGACACCTGGCCTCGGTGCACGCCCCAGGCGACCCAGGTGTGCGCGTGGATGTCGACGAGCCCGGGGTAGATCGTCTTGCCCGTCATGTCGCGGACATCGGCGCCGTCGGGGATGGTTACGCTGCCGGCCGCGCCCACCGCGACGATGCGGTTGTCCCTGACCACGATGTCCCCGCGCGGAATAACCTCGTCGCCCCGCATGGTGATGAGACGGGCGTTGGTGAGGGCGACCACCCCACGCGGCAGATCCTTGGGCACGGTGATCTCGACGTCGAACCGCGCGGCCTCGTAGACAGGGCCGCCCTCGTCGTCCTCCGCCTCGCCCGGGTCCGTGGCTTCCTCCTCGATCACGTCGGCCGTGTCCGCGGCCTCATCCTCGGGTGCCTCCGCCTCCTCCCGCGCCTCGGCGCGCGCGGCCGCGACCGAATCCGCCACCAGCGAGTCGCTCAGCGCGATGTCGTGCAGGAAGAAGCTGCTCCCGATCGAGTAGTACGCGGCGGATCCGTCGGTGGTCCACCCCACGAAGTCGCCGCCCACCTTGGTCAGGCGCCGCGTCGGCACCGACGACCGGGCCGCGACCGAGACCGTCGGCGCCTCGCCACCGGTCGGCGGCACGGTGATGGTGAAGACGTTGCGGTTGGCCCGCACCACCGCGCGCTTGCCGTCGGGCGAGAGCACGACCTCGTCTGGCGCGGGGCGGCTGCCGGGCCCCGGACGCGCGGGCGCCGTGACCTTGACCAGCGTGCGAATGTCGGTGCCGTCGTAGCGCACGGACAGCAGCCCGTCCTGGCCCGCCCACACGTAGACGCGGTCGGGGTCCGGGCCGGGGTGGGGTGCGTTCCGCCCCTCCTGCGTGGCCCCCGAACCGACCCACATGATCCGGCTCGGCTCGCCGCCGTCCGCGGGCAGCCACACGTACTCGAGCTCGGCCGCGGGGTGGTGCCGGCCGAAGTCCTCCAGCGTGCGCATGCGGTGCATCTTCGAGCCGCGCACCGCGAGGATGCGGGAGCCGTCGCCGTTGTAGGCGATTCGGTCGAAGAACGCCGACGTGAGCGTGAGCCGCTCGGGCTCGCCGTCTCCGTCCGCGCGGATGCGCCAGATGTCGCCACCGGCCGAGTCGTTCCAGGTCACGTATGCGATGTGGCGGCCGTCCGGCGACCAGGCCGCGCCGTGCTCCACGTCGGCCGAGGTGGTGAGGCGGCGCGCGTCGGTGATGACCGGGAAGCCGTCCGTCTGGGTGCCCGCCGGATCGGGCAGGCTCGCGGTCCAGAGCCGGTCGAGCGCCGAGAAGACGAGCCGCGTGCCGTCGGGCGAGGGGCGCGCGCCGCGGATCTGCGAGACGGTGAGCAGCGAGTCGTTGATGGCGTAGTCGAACTTCACGAGTGGACCGAGATCCTGCTGGATGTGAGCCGTGAAGGGAATCTCCGAGGCCTCGCCCGACGGCACTTCCACCCGCATGATCTTGCCGCCGTAGAAGGTGATCAGCGCCCCCGAGTCCGGCGTCCACGCCCCGCCGGGATAGACGTCCCGGTCGCGCATGCCGCCGCCCTGCGACTCGTCCCGCTGCACATCCATCACCAGCCAGCTCTCCTCGCCGGTCTCGAGGTCGAGCAGCCTGAGCGCCTCGCGCGCGTCGTACCGCGTCGCGTACGCGAGCCAGCGTCCGTCCGGGCTGGGCATGGGTCGGAAGGCGCCCTCGTGCTCGTGGGTGCGTATCATGACGCGGCCCGTCTCGCGGTCGAGCATCCCGATCTGGAAGGCACCGACCTCGCGGGGGGAACTCTGCCCGGTGGCGGCGAAGTGGCCGGGCGGGTCCGGATCGAGGTTGTAGGGATCGCGCGCCCCGACGGGGAAGCCCCCGCCCAGGTTCCCGCGAACGTTCACCCAGACGTACCGCGGATCCGGTCCGAAGGCTGCGCCGGTGTGCGAAGGGGTGCCGCCGCCAAAGCCGGGGGGGCCGCCGCCGGGACCTCCCTCGGCCCCCTGCCCCGTGATCTGCACCCCGGTGCCTCCGTCCTCGTGCCAGAGCCAGAGCTGCGTGCCCTTGTTCGCCATGACGTACTCGCCGTCGGGCGTCCAGATCGGCGACATGTAGTTGTCGCGCTCGGTGTCGGTGAGCTGGCGCGGGTCGCTCCCGTCCGCGTTCGCCACCCAGATGTTCTCGGATCCGTCCCGGTCGCTGACGAACACGATTTCGGAGCCGTCCGTCGAGTAGCGCGGCTGCATGTCGTAGCCTTGCCCGCTCGTGATCCGGGCCGCGGTGCCGCCCGCGATCGGAATCGTGTACAGGTCGCCCAGCAGTTCGAAGACGATGGTCTCGCCGTCCGGGCTCAGGTCGACGTCGATCCAGGTGCCCTCGTCGGTGGTGAAGTCGAGGGTTCGGGAGGTGATGAGGGGCAGCGCATTCGCCCGGCGCGCAGCCCGTGCGGAACTGTCGTTCTGCTCGACCGTCTGGGCCGCGACAGGCGCTGCGGGCTCTCCCGCCACCGTGCCCAGCGCCATGGCCACCGGGGCGACAACAAACCGTATCAGCCTTGGTCGCACTTTCATCTCCTCAAACCTCCTTTGCATTGCGGCGAGCCACCCCGAAATGCAACGGGTCAGCGCCGCGTCCAGATCAGAATCACCCCGCACGACGACCCCACGCCCCCGTACTGCGCAGGGACGCCGGAAGACGTGGGGAAGACCTCGACACCGGCGATCGCGACAGGGTCGAGCATGCGGTCGAGACCCGCGGGATCGTCGCCTCCGCGGTTGATCACCAGGCCATCGAGGACCACGCGCGGGAAGCACCGCCCGTACGGGCCCGACGAGAAGCTCGCCTGGCGCCCGCCCCGGAGCACGACGTACTTCTCGATCGGATTGTCGGGGTCTGCGAACAGTTCGACCCCCGGGATGCGGCTGAAGATGTCGCTCATCTCCACCGGCCCCCGGCTCTCGATCTCCGCCCGGTCGATGAAGTCGCCGAAGCCCTCCTCGAGGCGGTTGTAGTAGCCCGCGTCCTGGAGCGCGATTTCGCGGCGCTCGACGGTGACCACGATCGGGTCGAGCTGGACGGGGTCCGCCGAGAGCGAGAGACGCACGTTGGTGACGCGGCCGGGCAAAACCTCGATCGTCTCGGTTCGGGTCGCGTAGCCGAGTTGTGTGAACCCGACGATGTTCAGCCCCGGGGTGAGTTCGTCCAGAGCGAAACGGCCGCGCGCGTCGGTGCGGGTCCCCTGGTCCCCGGTGCGCAGTCGGACGCTCGCCCCGTCTACCGGGCCGCCGGTCCGGTCGTCGCTCACCACGCCGACGATCCCGGTCATGAGCTCGTCCTCGCCCGCGACCACCGGATCCATGGCCGTCTCGAACTCGCCCGAGCGCATGATCGCGAAGTCGCCCACGGCGGGGTGATAGCCGGGGTGCGACAGCGACAGCTGGTAGTTGCCCACGGGGATGTTGAGCAGCGTGAACCGGCCCGCGATGTTGGTCTCGACCACGTAGCCCATGTAGTTGATCTGCACCATCACGCCCTCGATGGGCCGCCGGCTGATCGCGTCCAGGACGGTGCCGCTGATGGTGACCCGGTTGCCCTCGGGGAAGCGCTCCTGGGAGTCGGCGGCGTGCGGCGACAACAGCGACAGCAGGGCCGCGAGCGCAACCAGGCGGAGCGCCGTGGAGATCCTCGCGCCCCTCGCACCCCGCCTCATGTCACCGGCCCCTGCCCCCGCGAGTGCTTCCGGAACCAGTCCATGCGGTACATCCACGTCCGGATCGTGTTGGTCGGCCGGTAGAAGTACGCGTGCCACTCGTCCTGCAGGCGCACCATCGCGGTGGGCACCTTCAGCATCTGGAGCGCCTGGTAATACTCCTCCGTCTGGCCCATCGGGGTCCGCAGGTCGCCCTCGCCGGTGATCAGCAGCGTGGGCGTGGTCACGTTGCCCACGTACATCAGCGGTGAGCGGCGCAGGTGCTCGCTCGGATCCTCCCACGGCAGGTTTTCGAAGTTGTTGTACCAGCCGAGTCCGTCGGTCGTGCCCACGAAGGAGAACCAGTTCGTGACCGGACACTCCGACGAGGCGCCCGCGAACCGGTCGGTGTGGCCCACGACCCACGCCGTCAGCACGCCCCCGCCGCTGCACCCGTAGACGAACATGTTCTGCTCGTCGACGTAGCCGCGCTCCAGCACCACATCGACGCCCGCCATCAGGTCGTCGTAGTCCATGCCGGGATACGCGTTCTCGATCTCGTTGCCGAACTCGCTCCCGTAGCCGGAGCTGCCGCGCGGGTTGGTGTAGAGCACGACGTACCCGCTCGCCGCCTCGAGCTGCCATTCGTACCACATGTACGGCGTCCCGAAGCCGTAACGGCCGTGCGGTCCTCCGTGGATCGCGAGCATCAGCGGGTATTTCTTCGCGGGGTCGAACCCCGGCGGCTTCACGATCCAGCCCTGGATCTCCAGACCGTCCGAGGACTCGTACCACACATCCTCGACCTCACCCAGCTCGACACCCGCCAGGATGTCGCCGTTCACGTCGGTGATCCTGCTGATCTCGCCACCCGCGGCCACATCGAAGACGACCACGTCGCCGGGCTCGTGCGCGCTGGACAGCACCCCCGCGGCCATGCCGCCGGCCGTCATCGAATAGACGGTCAGGTAGTGCTCGCCCTCGGTGATCTGCCGCACCGGGCCGTCGAATTGCGCAAAATACATATTTTCCGCACCGCCGTCCGGCGCGTTGTAGTAGACGCCGCTGCCGTCGGCCGCCCACCGCAGGCCGGAGGGATCGCGGTCGCGGTCCGTTGCGATCTCGCGCACACCGCTGCCGTCCATGTTCATGACGTAGATGTTGTCCGCGTAGTAGGCGTCGTCGGTCTCGTCGTGGCCCAGATACGCCACCAGCCGTCCGTCCGGCGACGGCACCGGCGAGTGATCCGACCCCGCGCGCGTCGTCAGCTGCCGAATCGCCCCCGACGACACCGAAACCGCGTAGATCTCGGACTCGCGGAAACGGTAGTCGGCGTCATCCTCGCGCAGCGCCGAAAACAGGATCTCGGAACCGTCCGCAGACCACACCGGCGCCCCGTGATTCCAGTCGCCGTCGGTCAGCTGCCGCGGCGTACCGCCCGAGGCCGGAAGCACGAAAATGTGCCGATAGCCGCCGTCGGTATACCCCACGTAATCGCGCCGGTAGTTGGGCCGCGTCACAACCTTCGGCTCCACCGTCCACTCCGCACCCTCCGGCCGCCCCGGAATCGTCACCGTCCACTCCGGCTCCGACGGAACCATCATCGAAAAGGCCAGCGTCTCCCCGTCGGGCGACCAGGTCAGACCGCCCGGGCCGTGCGTCAGATGGCTCACCTGCGTCTCGGCCCCCTCCGCGTCCATCCAGCGCACGAAGATCTGCGGCGCGCCGTCGCCGTCCGCGCGCACGAACGCGATCCGCCCGCCGTCCGGAGACCAAACCGCACCGCCGCCGTCCGTGAGCCGCCGGGCCCGCTCGCCATCCGCACCGACGATGTGCAGTTCCGACACCCAACGATCCCTCATCTTGTCGATGTGCCGCCGCTCGTACAGCACCTGGCCACCGTCGGGCGAAATCTGCGGCCCCATCCCGCCCGCAAGCAGGAACGGACGCACTTCCTCCCACTCGAAATACAGCTCCGGAGTCAGTCGGCCGGATTGCTCCTGAGCGGCGGTGGGTTGGGGGGATGAGAGGGCGAAGATGGCCGCCAGCGCGACGATCGCCGCGATCGGACGGGCGTGGTGTGGTGTGCGGGCGAGCCTGCGGTGAGGGTGGAGGCGTCGGTGCGGGGCGAGGCGGGCGCGTGAGCGCGTGGTGGGGCGCGGGGCAAGGTCGGCGCGTCGGCGCGTGGTGGGGCGCGGGTCCATCGTGATGCACTCCTGCATGGGTGGTCGCTGGAGGATGACGTTGGGGCGCTGCGGAGTGCCGGGCAAGTTGACCGTGCAGGCCATTTACATCCAGATTGCCCGCTGCCTCGACCCGCAATACGCGACAACACCGTCCCCCACCCGGGAGCGCCGGCGACAGCGACGTGAATACCCAGGCCATTCCCGCGTGAACACCCGCGCCATTCTCATCGGGCTGGCACTCGGGCTGGGGCTCGGGATCGCCGCCTCCGCGACCGGTTCACCGACGCTGCTGTGGATGGCCGAGGCCGCCGAACCGCTCGGCCAGGTCTTCCTGCGCGCGATTCAGATGGTCGTCATCCCGCTGGTGGCGGCCGTCGTTTTCGTGGGCGTGGGCCGGATCGCGAACCTGCGCGAACTGGGGCGGCTAGGGGGCATGGCGGTCGGGTTCTTCTGGGTGACCACGCTGCCCGCAATCCTGATCGGGATGGGCATCATGAGCTTCGCGCTCAACTTCACGGCCCCGGTGCCGCCGCCCACGACCGGAGCGGAGTTGGACACCGCGGCGCTGGGCGTGGTCGATTTCCTGGTCAACCTCGTGCCGCGCAACCCCGTCGAGGTCGCCGCCGACGGCGCGCTTCTCCCCCTCCTCATCTTCGTCGTCCTCCTTGGGGCGGCGACGACCACCCTGCCGAAGGAGAAGCAGCAGACGCTCACGTCGTTCGTGGAGACGCTCGGCGACGCCCTCATCAAGCTGATGACCTGGATCCTCTGGACGGCGCCCGTGGGCGTCTTCGGTCTGGCCGCGCCGGTGATCGCGCAGACCGGGCTGGCGATGCTGCAGAACCTCGCCGTCTTCATCGTCGCCGTGGTGGTGGGCCTCTTCATCCTGAAGGGCCTCGTGCTCCTGCCCCTGGTCCGGCTGCTGGGCGGCGTGGGACCGGCGCGCTTCATCCGCGGGACGGTGGGCTCCTACACCGTGGGGTTCACCACGACGACATCGGTGGGCACGCTGCCGATGATGCTGCAGGAAGCGGAGAAGCTCGGCCTGTCGAAGCGCACCTTCACGCTGGTTTTGCCGCTGGCGGCGTCGATCAACCGCCCGGGCAGCGCCCTTTTTCAGGCCTGTTCGCTGGTCTTCCTCGCCGCCATGTACGGTGTGCCGCTCGACGCCGGGATGATCGCGGCGGCGGTGCTGGCGATCTTCCTTGCCTCGATGACCGTGGCACCCGTGCCCAGCGCCAGCATCGTATCGCTGGTGCCGGCGCTGAACGTGGTGGGCATCCCCATCGCCGGGCTCGGGATTCTGCTCGGGATCGACCGCGTGCCGGATGTCTTCCGTTCCGCGGCCAACGTGATCGGTCACATGGCTGCGTCAACGACGGTGGAGGGGATGGCGCGGCGTGGGGGTAGGGGCGAGGGGGAGTGAGGCTGGGCCGCAGCGTTCAGGTGGAGCGATCTGCAGAAACCCTTGCCGCTGACCGTTTTCAAACGGCGATTTCCGTGACCCTGTCAGCGTCGGCGACCGGGATGTCGGAAGCATCTACCGACAGGCATCCTTCGATCGCCTCCCGAATGTTCTCCAGTAGTTCACCAAGCGACTCGCCCTGGGAAACGGTGGTTCGGCGACCCTCGACGCGGACGCCAAAGAACCAATGGCCATCTTTCGCAATCCCCGCACCGGACAGGTGCGCGGCATTCTCCGCGATCCCCCTCCCGAGACCAGGACTGCGACAGATGCCATGGGACGCGCCGCCGGTCGGGGGCTCGAAATGATGTTCAGCCCGGGGGATTCCCGGTGTTGATGCGTGGAGGCGGTGAGCCGACGATCGGGGGTTACCCGGTTGAGTCGACGAAGAAGGCAGGCATTCCGGGTCAACGCCGCGGTCGTGGCACGGAATCCGGCCAGATCACACCGTTCGGCCCAGCCAGCGGTCCGACGCGCGGACCATCGGCTTCGGTGTACCGGACGGTGAGGGGCACGGCCGGTGCGGACATGGCAGCAGCCGGAGCGTGGTCGTCCGCCGCGAGCGCTCCGGTTCTGCCACGGACGAGCGGTCCGCGGAACAGCTTGATGTCGCCCGCGCTCTCGGGATGCTCGTCGTCACCGATGTTCTCGCGGAACGGATAGCCGAGGATGCCGCCGTTGTATCCCCAGCAACGTAGTCCGCCGGCCTGCATGACCGCACACGTTCCGTCCTCGTAGAGAAAGATCTTCGAGACGGGACCCCCGACCCTCACGGGAGGAACCGACGCTATCGGCTCATCATCGCCCAATATCTCAATGCCGGGGAGGCCGAGCTGACCGGAGGTGAATCCGCCTCCCCAGCACCGGACGGAGCCGTTCTGGAGCAGCACGCAAGTGTGCCAATAGGCGGCGTCGATGTCGACTACGGGGCTCTCGAAACGCAACGGAACGGTGGCGGCTGCCGTCTCGTCGTCGCCGATGTTGTTCCACCAGTTGTCCCTGCGGATCTTCTTGCGCAAGCGATTCTCGACCGGATCGCGCCACCCTGGCCGAGATCGTTGGCCCGCGCCTGAGAATCTCTTGCCGGACCTGCTGCGATCACGATAATATCATGCAACACATGTGATTATCGCGAGTTTATTATTAGTACGAATTCTCGTAACGGCAAAAAGCACGCGAGTCTGATGCGAAACGCCGTGTCGCCCTCTCCCGACACCCAGCCGAGACGATACCAACCCCCATGCTGAGGTTCGCCGAAGAGATCCTCGTGCTCGTTCTCGACGAGGCGCGGGGGGAGCTGGCCCCCGCCCTGCCCGAACGCTCCTTCGACCTGGCACTCTCAGGCGCCGTGCTGATGGATCTCGCGCTCGAGGACCGCATCGACACGGATCTCGAGCGGCTGATGCTCGTGGACTCCACACCCCTCGGCGACGACACCCTGGACCCGACGCTCGCCGACATCGCCGGCGCCGGCGAAACGCACGACACGGGCTACTGGCTGGAACGGACGGCACGGCGCGGACGCCGGATCCGCAAGGCGGCACTCGCGCGCCTGACCGAACGCGGCGTCCTCAGGTCCGAAGCGCACGGGGTGCTGTCGCTGACTCCCTCGGTATCGCGCTCCCGGCGCTACCCCGTCTCGGACGGCCAGCCGGTCGAGGAAGCCAGGCTGCGGATCATGCGGATTCTGTTCAGCGACGATGTTCCCGAGCCGCGCGACATCGCAATCATCGCCCTCGCAAACGCCTGCGGCGTGTTCCGCACGATCCTGACCTCGGAGGAGCGGGCGCAGGTCCGGGATCGGATCGATCTGCTGAAGAATCTCGACCTGATCGGCCGGACGATGGGTCTGGCGATCGAAGGAATCGAGGCGCGCGATGAACTGCCGCCGAAGCCTCGGCGGCCGAAGGAGATCCCGGTGGCGCCGGGCCTGCCGCTGTTGGGCAACGGCCTGGCCATGCGCAGGGGACTGGTGGCCTTCCTTGCCCGCCAGTACCGCGAACTGGGCCCGATCTTCCGGATCCGCGCTCCGGGGCGCCGGTTCGTGTGCATCGCGGGGCCGGAAGCGGCCAACTTCCTCACGTCGCACGGGAAGACCGTCTTCCGGTCGCTCGAACCCATGGCGGAATTCCACAACCAGATGGACTCGTCGCGTTCGATTCTGACCATGGACGGGATCGATCACGTCACGACACGGAAGGCCCAGGCCCGGGGATACGCGGTCCGGGTCATGCGGGATCGCGCGCAGGAGGTCGTCGACATCACCCGTGACGAGGTCGGCGGGTGGCCGGTCGGGGAGCCGTTCGAGGCGTTGCCGGCGTTCCAGAACCTCATCGCCGAGCAGATGGGCCACATGATGGCGGGCTATTCGCCGGAGGGGTACACGCGAGATCTGTCCACGCTGCTGGGCGGACTGCTCCTCAGCGCTGCGACGGTTCCACACATCATGAAGCTCCCGCGATTCCGCGGCGCACGTGAACGGGGCCGCGAGCTGGCCCGGGATGTCCTCGCATACAAGCGCAAGGCGGGTCCGCGCAGAACGACGCCGGACTTCATCGATCTGATGCTTGAGCTGCGCGAAGCCGATCCCCAGCTGCTTCCCGAGACCAACCTGCCCCTGACGGTGCTCGCGCCGTACATGGTCGGACTGGACACCACGGCGAGCACGTGTGCGTTCATGATCTACAACGTGGTGAAGCGCCGACAGATCATGGAGCGCATGACCGCCGAGGCGGACGCCCTGTTCGATCAGGGCCGCGTGAGCGCCGAGGGTCTGCAACGACTCGATGTCGCGCGCCGCGTGGCGATGGAGACCTTGCGGCTTCACCCTGTCTCTCCCGCCGTGCTGCGGACGACCGCCAACTCGTTCGAGTTCGCGGGCCACCGGGTTCGGGCGGGCACGCAGGTCATGATCGGAACCGCCGTCGGTCACACGCTCGAAGAGTACTTTCCCGACCCGGAGCGCTTCGACATCGACCGCTACACCCCGGCTCGCGGCGAACACCGCCAGCGCGGCGCCTACGCCCCCTTCGGAGCCGGCAACCACCGGTGTCTCGGCAGCGGATCTCCGGTGGTCAGAATCACGGCAGGGAATCTTCTAACTACTTACAGGGCTGCACGATCTGCGCTTCCTGCCGTTGGGCTGGACCCTGCTGGACCGTACCGCGAAAGCGGGGAAAGCGGGCCTGAATGGCGGGACTCCCGCCTGCGCTTTCCTCGCCGCCAGACGTCCGGGAGAGGCGCGAGCCTCGGCCCACGCCCCGACGCCTCAAAGAACCCAGCTGCATTGGGGCGGCGTGAGTTGCAACGACCGGAGGGCGACTACACCTTACAGACTACCCCAAAGGTGGCTGTGGTGGATCACACCTCAAGGGTTCGCCGCCAGCCCCCACCGACCATCCCTCACTAACGAGTCGCAAAAATCCGGTATGAAGGCAAAGGAAACCCCCTTTTTCGCGCTCTTCAACCAGAACGTCCAGTATCTCGTGCCGCGGTGGCAGCGCCGGTATGTGTGGGGCGAGACGCAGATTGATCGCCTCATCGAGGACATGCTGGCGATCGCGGAAGCCGAGAACCAGGCGCGACCTCACTACGGCGGGACCTTGATCACGGTGCAGGAGTCGATTTCGCCCGTGATGATGGTCTATCGCGTCGTGGACGGGCAGCAGCGTCTTACCACCGTGAGCATCCTGCTGGCTTGCATCGCCGATACGCTGGCCGCCAACGGGGCGGACGGAGACCTGAATCCCGAGGGAATCCGGGATGACCTGCTCACGAATCCGGAGGAGCCGGAGGACAGACGGCGCAAGCTCCGCCTGCAGGACGGCGACGAGGACGAATTCCGCCGGATCATCGAGGGTGACTCGCCCGAATCCGGTGACGGGCATGTGGCCGACGCTTGGCGGATCGTGAGGAAGCGTGTGAACTCCGACAACGTCCAGTTCCTGATCAAGGGGCTCCATCGTCTTCGCGTGATCACCATCGTGCTGGACGACCGCGATGATGCGCAGCAGATCTTCCAAAGCCTGAACGCCACCGGCAAGCCGCTGACGGAGGGCGAGAAGGTCAAGAACTGGCTCTTGATGGGGCTGTCAGAGGACGTCCAGACCGACTTGCACCGCGAACACTGGCTGGCCACGGAAAGCGTGCTGGGGGCGCGTCACGACGCCGAGCGGATCGACGTTTTTCTTCGGGACGTGATGCGGTGGCGGACCGGCAGGTTGGTTGCCGGGAGCGGGACTTACGACGAATTCCGCAGGTGGGCAATTCGCAGGGAGCACGACAACCCGGAACGCCGTCCTGAACTGTGTGCCGAGGTCGCGAGCCTGGCCTGTCTCTACGGACAGCTCACCGGCACCGCTGCCCCTCCGCCGTCAAAAGGAGTCAAGCGTGAGCTCGACCATCTGCGGGCGATGGGGATTGATGCGCACCGCCCCTTCACCCTGCGCCTTCTATCGGACGCACAGCGAGCGGGAGAATCGGGTCGTGACCCGAAGTGGCTTGTCCATACCCTCGGTTCGGTGAGCAGCTGGATCACCCGCCTGTGGCTTGCGGGCCACTCCTTCACTGGTCTGGGGAAGGCGTTCGTGGAACTGGCTGCCGCCACCGTCCCGGCCGACGAGGTCGATCCCGCGCGATTCTGGAAGCGGCGGATCGCGGAAGTCCCCGATCGCATCGCAGTTCCGACCGACTCCGCCGTGACCGACGGAATCCGCCTGACGTCCAAGTACGGGGGCAAGGACACCAGGGCCACGCGGGCTGTGCTGTGCGCGATCAACGACCCGCGGGGATGGTCGAAGGTGTCATGCGACGAGCTCACGGTGGAGCACATCATGCCGCAGAAGCTGACCGACGAGTGGCGCGCGGACCTAGGAGGCGACCGGGCGGAGGAGATTCACGGGCGACATCTCCACCGGCTCGGGAATCTGACTCTCTGTGGCCTCGAAATCGGTGCTGCACTGGGCGCTCATAGCTTTGAGAAGAAGAAGGAATTGTACAAGAAGACCGAGGTGCTGATGACCGAGCGGGTCGCCGACTTCCCCCGATGGGACGAGGACGCGATCAGGCGGCGTGCCGAGCAGTTGGCACGCGAGGCACTGAAGCTGTGGCCTTGGACCGGAGGCCAGTAAGTGCAAGCCGACGAGGTGGGATTCCTGCAGCTGCTGAGCCCAAAAGTTCAGTACCATGTACCCAAGTGGCAGCGTCGCTACTGCTGGGACGCGACGGACGTGACGCGGCTCGCCGAGGACTTGGTGTCGATCGCGGCCGCCGCCAAGTCGGGGAGGGCGCACTACGGTGGCTCCCTGATCACATTCACCCCGCCCGGACAGCCCCCCGGGGTCCTCACCACCCACCGAGTCGTGGACGGCCAGCAGCGGTTGACCACGGTGAGCCTCATGCTCGCCTGCATCGCCGACCGGATGGCCGATGACGACCAGTACGGCCTGTGGACGCGGGAGAAGATCCGCGACCGGCTGCGGAACCGGAAGGAGAAGGCGTCGGAGAAGCGACGGAAGCTCCGGCTTCAGGACGGCGACGAGGAGGAGTACGTCCGCATCCTTCGGGGCAAGCCGAAAGGCAAAGGAGCGGTCACGAAAGCTTGGCGAGTGGTTCGCGAACTGGTCGACCACCACGGTGGCGCCACCCTGATGGCCGGACTAGAGCGCTTCCGGGTAGTTAGCCTCGGCGTGGGCGAGAACGACGATCCCCAGCAGATATTCGAGAGCCTGAACGCAACCGGAAAGGCACTGAAGGAGAGCGAGAAGGTCAAGAACTGGCTTCTCATGGGCTTTCCTGACGCCAGGCAGCAGGAGCTGTATGAGGAGTACTGGCTGAAGATCGAGGACGCCCTCCATGCCCAGCATGACTCGAAGCCGGTCGATCTCTTCCTACGCGACGTGATGCGCTGGCGCACCGGCTCGATCACTGCGATCCACCAGACCTACGAGGTCTTCCGCCGCTGGGCGCGTGAAGAAGATTGGGAAGCTCAAGAGCGACGACCTGTCCTGTTCCGCAAACTCGCCCACCTCGCCCATCTATACGGCATCCTCACCGGCACCGCGGGACCACATCCTGACGATGAGATCGAATCCTCACTCCGGCACCTGCGCGCGATGGGACTTCACACTCACCGGCCTTTTACCCTGCGCTTGCTGAATGAACTGAGCCCTGCGGATGGCGACGCAATCTGCACCGTGGAACAGACCGGACGGATGTTCGAAGTGGTTGGCACGTGGATCACCCGCCTCTGGCTCACCGACCGGACGGCTGGCCTGAACACGGCCTTCGCCCGACTGGCCGCCCAAGATCCCGTCAATCGAGAGACCTACTTGGACGACTGGATGAAACGCATCCGCAAGCTCCGCCGACAGGATGTAGGGGTGCCGAGCGACGAGGATCTCGTCCGCGGAATCCGTACCAAGCACATGTATTTCGGCAAGAAAGCTCGTCTGGCAGTGCTATGCGCACTGATGGAGGATGAGGACGGGGACGACGCGCCGAGCCGCGCAGCCCTCTGGACCGAGCGCGTGATGCCGTATTGGCTGACTGACGCTTGGCGCGAGACGATTGGTCCCGATGCCGAGGAAGTGCACATGGCATGGCGCTACCGGCTCGCCAACTTGGCCCTCGTCGGCGGTGCCAACGATGCGCCGGGAGAGCACCGGTCGTTCGACGCGAAGAAGGAATGGTACCGGAGGAGCCCGGTCAGCCTGACCAGACGAGTGGCAGAGCACCCCGCATGGGACGAAGCCACTCTGCTCCGCAGGTCCCAAGAGTTGGCCGAACGGGCCGTCCGTGTCTGGCCGTGGGAACAAGGACCAAGGGAGTCTGGATAGTAGTCCCTGACGAGTAGCGTGACCTCAATCCTTGGAGGACTGTTCAGTCGTCCCCGACCATCCTCCCCGTGGCCTAGTAGGACGGCCAAGTTTCGGGCGGTGCCCGGAGGGGTGTTTCGGCGGCTCCGCCGGGCTGGCTAAGCCACTGTTAGGTGGCTAAGCCAGCCTACCCATTGTGGGTACAAAGGGGCTGGCGAGGGTGGCTGCCGCCCCCCTTCGATCCCCCGGAAACGCACGCGCCGATGCGCGCCGGAAACGCACGCGCCGATGCGCGCCGGGATCGCCGGCGACGAGTGCGCCGCTATAGCTCATGGCCCTACCTCCGGGAACCGTTCCGACTGCTCGCCCGCCGGAATCTGGCGGAGCTTCCGCACCGCGCGCGACACGTCGCGGGCGTCGGAGCGAATCAGGAGCCATTCGTGGCCGAACCGGGTCAGCCGGACCCAACACAGCCCGTCCCCGGCTTCGTCGATAGCGACCACCTCGCGGGCGTGGATCTTCCGCCCGTACGCTTGCCCGATAACTCCGCTGTCGCTCACGGTATTGACCGGCCCCCAGTTTCATCCGTGGTGCACGGCGCGGTGCTGTCACGGGACCCCCCGCGACTCCCGAGCAATCTAGTCTTCCACCATCCAACCCGAAATGCGAACTGGTCCCCCGCCACGGCGCGACGTCAGGAACCGGGCTCGAACCGCACTCGCGCGACGCGCCGTACGTCAAGCGAGTCCCTTGTGGTGCCGTACAGCACCGATTCAGTGACCCAGGGAACATCTCCCACGCTGACGCGGCGCGGCCAGCGATACCGTGCCACCAGAGCGGACCCGGCGTATACATCGGCTTCGCGCATCTCATCCCCGTCGGTACCCGTCTTCTCGACCCACAAGCGACCGGATCGATCAAAGAAGATGTCGGCAAGCGGCGGCTTGCGGTCGGGAATCTCAAAGGGATGGTTCCGGAGATCGAACCGCTGGAGGTCGCGGTCAATGGAAGCCTGCGCCCATTCAAGGTCCGACGGGCTGAGCGGAGGGCCAAGCGCCTGTGGTCCCTCGACACGCGAAACAGTCCCATCCGGGTGGTGGAGCGTGACCGAGTACTCGGAGGTGACCGCTTCGGCCCACGCGCCGCTGGGGCTGTGAGCGTGAAGCCACAGCGGGCCGAACGGTTGGTAGACGAAGAAGCCTACCGGAGTGTCGCCGATCATGCGCTCGACCGTGGTCGAGCCCATCCCGTACTTCTCCGGACCCGCCATCAGTACCGTGTCCACAGCCCCGTCGAAACCGTGATGAAAGCGCGCAGTGCCACCCCCGTCCTCGGTCATCAGTGATCCGATATCGACAAGCCGACCCTCGGCATCGAAGGTGATCGGGGCAACCATGCCGATGCCCACGTGAGCGATCCTCGCTCCACCATCGTATTCCGCATTCCCCCCGTCCAGCCGGAACACGCTGTATCGGGTACTCTCGCGCACCCAGAGCTTGCCGTCCGGCCCGAACGCGAGGCAACAGGGTTGCGTCAGTTCACCCGGTCCCTCGCCCGGACCACCGAAGCGGAACAGGAAGTCGCCCTCGGAACCGAAGACCCGTACCTCGTCCGACTGGAGGTCTGCGACGATCAGCCTCCCGCCCGTGTCCTCGACGATCGACTCGATCCGGGTGAAGAGATAGGGATCTTCACCTTCGATCTCCCCGAACTCCAGATCTACCGTGCCGCGGAAGGTCGGGACACCATCCGGTGAGCGTTCGATGCCTCCCTCCGAACAGCCTACACCGAAGCAGAGTGCCAGCAGCAGGGGCACGGACATCGAAGCGGCAGCGCGGGAATGTTCGTTCATCGGTCGGGACTCCAAGAGCTTGGGGACGCCAGCACACTTGTTTAGACGGCCTGAGCGGGCGTCACGTTGCACACGGGAGTCGATATGGCGTTGGTTGGTACTGGCCTCGCCCGGCCACGAAGCACTGCGGTCGCGGCCTCAACCGGCTGAACCCCAACCTCCCGCAACCTCCGCCCGACCGATTTGCGTCCGCCAGCGTCCCCCGGGTCGCACGGAATCCCGCTCAGGAATAGGGATGCGGCGAAGCACCCCCAAGTGGGACGCCGAGGCAGGAGGCCGTGGCAGTCCGCGAAGGCGAACCGTATCTTCTGCTTGCCCGAATCGGTTACGGTGCCCGTTGCAATCTCCCGTCAGAAGGGTCGGACATGTTCCGCCAAGACGTCGCCCTCTACAGGCCCCGCCCGTCCATCATTCACGTCCCCTTGCTACTCACCGCGCTCACCTCCTGCGAACCGGAACCGGCATCCGACAACCCGACTCGCGAGACGCTTCCGAACGGTGCCGTCCTCGTCCGCTACCCAACCCTCCCCGCCGTGGACTCCGTCGGCCCGGCAGTCATCGAGGCGCGTGTGGACCTCAAGTTCGGATCCCTTGAGGGGGACGACCCGAACGTGACCTTCGGCGACGTTCGAAGCGTGCAGGCGGCCAGCGACGGGACCATCTATGTGCTGGACGAACAGGCCGCGGAGGTCCGCGTCTTCGATTCCAGCGGCGAGTACCAGCGGACGATCGCGAGGCGCGGCGAGGGGCCGGGCGAGATCGGTGCCGCCAACGGCATCCTCCTTTCCGGAGACACTCTCCTGTGGATCCACGACACCAGGCAGTGGACGATTATCGGAGTTGATCCCATCGGCGCGGAGATACGCCGGTTCGTAAACCCCGTCATGAGCTTCGGACCCATCTGGGACGGTGTGTTCGACCATCGGGGCCGCTACTGGCGGACGACCATTCATGGAGAAGACGACCCGGGCTTCCCACCCCCGCCCGGACTGAGTTCCTGGAGCGAGCGGTGGTACTACAAGTCCTACGACCTGTCCAGCGGAGCCACCGACTCGGTCTACGTCGGTGAGGCCAGCTTTCGGTCATACGCATACTCCACTCCTGCGGGCTGGGGCTTCCTGCCTCTTCCCCACGAGGCAACCGAGTTGATCGAGGTCAATCCTTCCGGTGGCTTCTGGCGGGCGCACACCGGGTCGTACCGGATCGTCCGAACCGGCGAGGGCGGGGATACGCTGGTGGTCATCGAAGCCGGGCTGCCCATCCAACGGGTCACGGACGAGGACCGGACGGCGTACGCCGAGAGCATTATCGACGACAGGCCCGATCTCCGCCGGGAGGCGGAGGAGGTCGCTGCTGTGATGCCGGACATCAAGCCCATTCTCGATGGTCTCTTCGTGGACGACGAAGGGAGACTCTGGGTTGAGAGAGTCACGCCGAGGGACGCGCCCGCCTTCTACGACCGGTACTCGGAAGACGGCGGCTACTTGGGATCCGTTCGCCTTGCGTTCGAGGCGGCAGGCCCGATCTGGGTCCAGCACGGCAGCATCTACACATGGGTTGTCGATGAGTTCGAGGTTCCCTATGTCGTCAGGGCCTCGGTATCGTGAGAATCAGAATCATCGGGCGGGCGATTCTCCACACTCGGTGAATCGCCAAGAAAAATAGGAGAAGACGTGTCATGAGATGTCGGACGGCCACCGCCGGGGGATGGTTCTCGTTGTCGCTTGTTCCCATGATCGCGGCCCCGCTTGCCGCACAGCAGGTCGTCACGCTGCCCGCGGAGGACCGCCTCCTCGAAGCGGACTTCGAGGAGGTGTACCGCGTTGGGACTGTCGCGGGCGAAGACTGGGAGACCTTCGGCAATGTGCGCGACCTGGCGTTCGACCGGGTCGGCAACCTGTACGTGGTGGACACCCAAGGAGCACGGATCGTCGTCGTGAACCCGGAGGGTGGATTCGTGCGGCAACTGGGAGGCGTCGGCCAAGGCCCCGGAGAGTTCGATCAGCACAACACCACTTCGATTCCGATCGCCGTGCTCTCCGACGGGCGCGTCGCGGCCTTCAACCAGCGATTCACCGTGTTTGGGCCCGACGGCGAGTTCGAGCGTACGGTGCGCCTGCGGGAGGGTGCGATGATCTTCATGCCGCGTCTGGACTTGGACCGGCGGGGAGGCGTGCTCGCGACCGGGGAAGTTCGAATCATCGACATTGCCATGCTGCGCGGGCGGGCTGACGGCACCGTGCCCCAACCGGAGCACCGCCATGTCGTGCGCATGGATCTGACCGGCGACGAAGCCGCCTTGGACACGGTGGCGTACGCATGGCTCCCGCCGGGCGAGGCAACGGGGTTCATACCTCCTCTGAGTGCGGGCGCGCTACCCGGGGGTGGAGTGGCCTATACCGATTCGTCGGCCTATGCGATCAAGGTCGCGGGTGCCGATGGCATGCTGGAGCGGGTCCTGACGAGGCCGTTTGTGCCCGAACCAGTGACGGACCGCATTCGCGAGGACGAGAGGGAGCGCCGCCTCAAGGGTCTGGAGGGCGATCCGCTAGGCGCGGGCAGATCCGGTGGTGAAAGGGGGGCCATGATGAGCACCATGGCCGATGCGATGCGCTCGCAGGCTGAGTCCATGGAGTTCCACCCCGAGATCCCCGTGGTTCGTAGGCTGCGCACAAACTGGGAGGGTTACATATGGGTCCAGCGCCGGGGCGACGAGCCGGTGAGCGATGGCCCCATCGATGTGCTCACCCCGGACGGGCGCTACCTGGGCACCTTCTCGGCGGACGAGGTGTCGATGCCGGGTGCCTTCGGTCCCGACGGGCTGGCCGCGTTCGTGGAAGTGGACGAGCTCGGCGTGCAGACGGTCGTGGTGAAGCGTCTGACGGAAGGGATACGCTGATCCGGTGACGCCCCCCGAGCAGAGCATGGGCAGCAGCCCCCGTTTTGTTCAGCACGGCGTAGGCTAGAGTCACCGCCATCAGGTGTCGGGAGCCAGCCCCGGACGAACCGGCTTCTTGAAAGCGGACGCGGGGGTCCGGGGGAGACCCCCGGCCAGAGTAAACGTGAAGCGTTTACACATCTGGCTCCTCCACAAACCGCAGAAACCAGCGCCCCCGTGGCGCGCCCGCGCCAACACCGGCCGGAGCGCCCAACTCTGGACGACGAGCCCCGTCGTCGCGAGGTTTCATTCGTGCAGATCGTGCAGTCCATCGAACGAGAGGAATCGAACGATGGCACGCACGAGAAAAGGCCGCCGGAGCTACGGCGCCGGCGAGTGGGGCCGGAACAGGGTCAGGGTGTTTCCAGACCCGAAAACCGGCCTGTTCCAGGTGGAGTGGCGCGAGAACGGACGAAGGCTCACCCGGTCGCTCGGACACCGCGACTGGGCGAGGGCGAAACGGCAGGCGGACGAGTTCGCTGCCGGGTTTGCCGGCCCGGACCTGAACGGCAAGGCCGAAGCCGAGCCCGAGCCGCTCACACTGGGCACGCTGTTTGACAGCTACGGTGAGGAGGTGACGCCGACCAAGGGCGAACGGTCCCGGCGACACGACAGGTCTTCAACGGAGATGTTCCTCCGGTTCTTCGGACGGGACCGCGAAGCGGCGACGCTTTCCCAGCGGGACTGGGACCGGTTCATCGTGGCGCGGCGCGCGGGCAGGATCGGTATCTCGGGCAGGCCCGTGTCCAACCGGACGATCCAATACGACTTGGCGTTCCTGATGGCGGTGCTCAACTGGGCCGCGAGGTCGAAGGACGAGCGGGGTCGCCCGATGCTGGACAGGAACCCGCTCCAGGGTCTCAGGAAGCCCATCGAGAAGAACCCCACCCGGGTCGTGCTCACCGAAAAGGAGTACCGCGCGCTCTTGAGGGTGTCCACGGAGGTGGGCTGGCAGTTCCGCACCGCCCTCGTGCTCGCGCACGAAACGGGCCACCGGATCGGTGCCATCCGCCAGCTTCGGTGGAGCGACATCGACTTCGAGGGCCAAGCGGTGCGGTGGCGCGCGAAGCACGAGAAGACGGGCTACGAGCACACCACGCCCGTGACCGCCGAGGCGTTGGCTGCCTTGGAGGAGGCGCGAGCGTTGAGCACCGGAACCGGCGACGGGCCGGTGCTCCCCGCACCGAGGGATCCCTCGCAGTGCGCGGGCCGGACGCTCGTGGGGTACTGGTGGAGGAAGGCCCAGAGGCTCGCCGCGCTGGAACCCAAGCGCGGTCGCGGCTGGCACTCGCTGAGGCGGAAGTTCGCGTCCGACCTCATGAACGTACCACTCAAGGTGCTCTGCGATCTCGGCGGCTGGAAGGAGGCACAGACCATTCTCCGCTGTTACCAGCAGGCCGACGACGTACAACTCAGGACGGCTCTGGACAACCGTCGTCGAGAGGTTGAAGCCCGATAATCCAAACGGCGGGAACCAAACAGCGGGAACCGGATCGCCAAATTCCGTAAGTCACGCGGTCACAGTAGGATGCGTGACCGATTGCAAATGCCTCGGCAGCGGTCTCGTTCCGGTCCAGCTCGCGCTCACCATGGCCACGATCCTGCGAGAGCTCGAACTGGAACCGCTCGCGCCCGACCACGCGCTGCGCGTGCGGTCGTTCCCGACCATGCAGCCGATGGACTTTCGAATCCGCGTCCTGCGCCGACGGGCACACAGCGTCGCCGCCACGGCGTAGGGCCCCGTGACCGGCGTCCGGCCACAGGCGAGCCTTCGTCGATATCACTCCCTGGACCGGCTGCGCGCATCCATGATGCTGCTCGCGGTGGCCCGTCACGCCGCGGTCAGCTACGTGCCCGTCGTCTTCTTTGAGTGGCCCTACCGGGACCCCCAGGCCGACATGCTCTCCTACTGGGCGGTCATCTTCATTCGCGTGTTCAACCTGCCCGTCTTCTTCGCGATTGCGGGGTTCTTTGGGGCGTACCTGCTCGAGACACGCGGCGCCCGAGAGTTCCTGCGGCATCGATGGAGCCGGATCGGGGTGCCGTTCCTGGTGGCGTGGCCCCTCCTTGCGGTCACGATGTTCTTCATCGTGCCGTTCGCCGCCCGCTTCAGCGCCACCCCGCCGAACGCCGCCTACAGCCTTGCGGAGCTGACCTCGTCCAGGGCCCTGGACCACCTCTTCATGCACCTGTGGTTCCTCTACCACCTGTTGATCCTGTGCGTCGCCGCGACCGCAATCCGCCCGCTCGCCACCCGGATTCCCGCAGCCCTGCGCGCCCGGGCGCTGGACCTCTTCGAGCGCGGAGTGCACCGCGGAGGCATCGCGGTGCTGATCCTGGCCGCGGGCCTCATCCTGTACCGGATGGAGTCGTGGGCGATCGACTACTACGCCGGCCCCTTTCCCGCCCCGCGCCAACTGGCGCTGTACGGCCTGTTCTTCGGCTTCGGGTGGATGCTGTTTCGCAAACGCCAGGCGCTGGAGGGCTTCAAGCGCCCCACATGGGCTCTGCTCGCCGCCGGAGTTCTGTGCTTTTTCGTTTACCGGCACTTCTTCGAGATCGGTTGTCCCCCCAGGCCGGACAGGACGTGCCCTGAGGCTGCCGAGGGACACCTGCCGGCGGTTGTCTTCCTCGCGCTCTCGATGTGGCTCATGACGTATGGCCTGATCGGACTGTTCCTGCGCTACCTGGACAAGCCGAGCCCGCGCTGGCGGTACATGGCGGACGCCTCGTACTGGATCTACATCGTCCACGTGCCGTTCGTCATGCT
>VXQO01000154.1 GCA_009838975.1 Gemmatimonadota bacterium
TGCTCATACCGCATCGTAACGTCCCTCCGTGCTTGAGTCAAGGGCATAATCACCAATCCAGCGGATGGACCTGACGGCAGCCCTTGGGGTAACGGAAGCGCGGAAGAGAACGTAAACTCCAGTCCCCGTCGTCAGTACAGAGATCAAGGTTCCCGGAGCCCCTCGATGCACACTACCCGTCAAACAGTCGCATTCCTCGCCGCTACCGCGGTGGCCGTGACAGCCTGCGGCGGCGACTCAGGTCCCACCCAGCCGACGGGAACACCCAACCTCCGCCCCACCGCCGCCTTCAGTGCGGACGTAACCGAGGGTGCGGCACCACTCGCAGTCCGCTTCGACGCCAGCGCGTCCAATGACCCCGACGGCAACATCGTCAGCTATGAGTGGGCTTTCGGCGATGGGAGCACGGGCTCGGGACAGACGACCACACACACATACGACGCCGCGGGCTCCTACACACCGAGCCTCACCGTGACCGACAACCGGGGCGCGTCCCATTCGCAGAACGGTGCCCCCATTACGGTGAACAGCCCGCCCGGGACCGGTGAGAACGAGATCACCGGCGTGGTTTGGCACGATGCGGACGCCGACGGTGTTCGCGACGAGGACGAACAGACCATCCCCGCCGTGGTCGTCTTCCTCGACGAGAACGAGGACGGCCTGCGCGACTCGACCGAGGCAACCGCGCTCACCAACGACGACGGCGAGTACATCTTCGAGGGGTTGGACGCGAACCGCAGCTACACGGTGACCCAGGAGCTCACCATCGGGTGGACGAACACGGCGCCGGGACGCCCGGCGGAATCGGCCGAACCGGAAGTCGCCGCGATCATAGGGGGAAAGGAAGCCGAGCCGGGTGAGTTCCCCTTTCAGGTCGCGCTGGTGACGACATCGAACCGGTTTCAGTTCTGCGGCGGCACCTTCATCGACGGTGATTGGGTGATGACGGCGGCCCATTGTGTCGACGATGTGCAGCCAGAGGACTTTCAGGTGCTCGCCGGAGCCCACAACAAGCTCACCGACGGTGACCTCCTCGATGTCGAACGCATCTACATTCACCCCCTTTACGGGACCCAGCCGGGGATTTCCAGCGATATCGCCCTGCTGAAGCTGGCCGGCGAACACATGCATTCACGCATCGAACTGCTCACACCCGACCGCCTCGATCTGTCCGCGCCCGGCACGATCGCGACGACCATCGGATGGGGACTCACGTCGGACGGGGGCCAGTCGTCTGCGGTCTTGAAGAAGCTCGAGGCGGAGATCATCTCCAATGACGAGTGCCAGACGCACCTGAACGAAAACGTCCTCGACAGCACGATCTGTGCGGGCAAGCTCGGATCCAACGAGTCGATCTGCAACGGCGACTCCGGAGGCCCGCTCATGATTCCCTACCGCAACCGCTGGCTGCAGGTCGGGATCACCAGCTTCGGGACGAACGTCTGCTACCAGCCCACCGCATTCGCCCGGGTCTCGTCGCTGGTGGACTATCCGATCGGCGTGATCCCGCCCGAGCTGTCGGGATCGGCGGTGGTAGACTGGAGCCGCGGCGGAATGACGGCGGAAGTGAACTTCGGGAACTTTCGGTAGGCACTTGCGAGCCCATCGCCATTGGGAACATCATGGAACAGCCTGGGGTAACGATTGGGTTCTACCCCAGCAAACCGCAGGATCCGTTGATACCGAGGCAGGGACCATGAAATCGCAGTACACCAAATCCGCCAGCCGCCCTTTCGGACGCTTCGCCGTGCTCGCCGGAGCCGCGCTGCTGTTCTCCGGTTGCGAAGCGCTGACTCTCGACCGCGAGCCCGAAGTGGCCCATGTGGAACTCGACAGCCCCGACGTGAGCAGCTTGACGCTGATCATCTCACGCTGGTTTATCGAGGTCGATGATCCGGAATGTGAGAATCCGGGGGATCCGGGGTGCCCCACCAGGACACAACTTGTGGAGGCTGACACCAGCACCGTTTCGCTGCCGTTTTCGGAGTCGTACCCCTTCGACTTTCGACTCCAGTTCTACGCCGAGGCCTTTACCAACCCACCCGTCGAGGCCACGATCGCGATGAAGGTGTACCTGGACGATGAAGAGTGGTACAACGACACCCGGTTTCTCCCGCTCGCGAACGACGACGGAGTTCAGGAGACAATCAAGTTCCAATACCAGTACCACACCCTCAGGCTGCCGGGCGGTTGATAGGAGCGGAACGCGCGGCTGGCATACGGTTCCGGTGGCGACTTGGTGCGCTGCCATGGGTTATCGTCGCGTGGGGTTGCCAGGCTGAGCCCCCATTCACCGAGACCGAACCGGGACTGCCGCTTCCGGGCCTGAGCGAAGCCGAGTTGGAGGCGTTCGAGAGGGGCCAGGCACTGTTCAACAGGCCGTTCTCGGCCGAACAAGGGCTGGGTCCTCTCTTCAACCAGGATCGGTGTGGCTCTTGCCACGACCTTCCGACCAGCGGTGGCCACGGGGCCGAACCCGTCATCAAGGTCAGCCGCTTCGATCCCGTCGAGGGATGCAGCACGTTTCCCGAGCTTGGTGGCGACCTCCTGCAACAGGTCGTTACCGAGCGTGGACGTGAGGTCGGGTTGACGATCGAGACGATCCCCGACGGCGCGACGGCAATTGCGGAGATTCGGGCACCGGCCGTATACGGCCTCGGCCTCGTCGCGCGGATCACCGAAGCCGAGATTCTGCGGCGCGCCGACCCGGAAGATGTCGATGGCGACGGAGTATCCGGCCGTCCGAACCTCGACTCCGCCGGCAGGGTAGGCCGTTTCGGGCGCAAGGCCCAGCATGCCACGCTGGACGGGTTCATCGAGGAAGCGCTACGCCTCGAGATGGGGATCACCACACCGCAGAACCCGGTCGAGGAGCGCCGCAACGGTGCCGAATTGCCTCCGGGGGCCGACATCGCTCCGGACCCCGAGAGCACCGAAGAACAGCTGCGATTGCTGGTGGACTACATCGACCTGCTCGCCCCTCCGCGACGATTGCTTCCGGAGACTCCCGAAGCCCTGGCCGACGTCGAAGAGGGCGAACGGATCTTCGCCTTCATGGGCTGCGATGCCTGCCACACCCCGTCCTACAATGTGGGTCCGGCCGAGTCACCGGTATTCGCCAGCAAACGCTTCCGCCTCTACTCGGACCTGCTTCTCCACGACATGGGACCGGAGTTGGCGAGCACGTGCACACAAGGGACCGCGCCTTCGGAGTGGAAGACCGCACGACTCGTCGGCCTTGGTCACCGCTCCGAATTCCTTCACGACGGACGCGTGCAACGCATTCAGGACGCAATCGAACTGCACGGCGGTGAGGCGACCGGGTCGCGCGACATCTTTCGTCGCCTCAATCAGCAGGCGCGAGACCAGGTCCTCGCCTTCCTGCGGTCCCTGTGAAAAACGCGATGGGCGCGACCCCCGTCCCGGCGGGTCGCGCCCATCAATTGACCAGCGAGGCTTGCGCCTCAGGGAACTATGCCCTGGGCAGACACCTCTGTAGGAGGTCGTTCTCAATGTTCGGGTTGTAAAGCGCTTCGGTGGACGAGAGGGGGAACTTCGTCGGCCGCCCGACCCCAAGTCGATCCGGATCGTTCAGCGCCTCGAAGACTTCTCGCACGATCCCGGCCCGGTGAAGGTCGCCCATGCGCTGCCCCTCCATGAAGTGCTCCGCAAACCGCTCCCACAGCACGATCTCACCCATCGTGACCGGGTCGCCAGGCACCTCGTGGCCCGGCAGTCCAACGGCCGCGCGCAGCTGATTGAGAACCCCCGTCGCGCCGGCGAAGTCGCCGCTCCGCGCCATCGCTTCTGCGATGATCAGCTGCATCCCGTCGGAGTGCAGCATCGGGATATCGTCGGTTTCGCCGTTGTATTTCCACTGGCTGTAGTGCGGCGTCTCGTTGTCCGTCGCCACTTCGCCGTCGAAGTACACAGGAAGGCGCATGTCGGGCATCCCGCTGAGCGGATCGGCCATGTAGCCCGGATCATCGCTCTTCGTGATCAGCGGCCACCACTTGTGGAGCAGACCGGCAGCCTCATTGTAGTTCTTTGTGGTTACCAGCACGATCCAGTTGATGCTCTCCTGGTTGAAGATCGCGTCATAGGAGAACCCCGCGGGAACTGCCGACGCGTCGGCCACGGCCCCTGCCCAATCGCCCAGCAGCATCCGGGTCTGGGCTCTCGCGGCGGTCGAAGCCGCCGCATAGTCGGGCCGGCCGGAAGTCTGTGCGCTCGAAATGGCGGTCGTTAGCTTGCGCTCGGCCTGCTCGAGCATCTGCATGTCGGTTACGACATTGCCGGTCGGCTCGGCAACGGACTCGCAGAACGTCATTCCGTTCAACATGTCCGCCATGCCGCCGCTCATCTGTACCTGCGCCGTGAGCGGGCTGGACGCGGCCTCGGCGTCGCCCATCACCCTCTCGAACCGCGCCTGGGCATCCACAGCAAACCATTGGGCCCGAAGCCATGCGTTCTGGGTGCCGGCGAGGGTGTTGCGGGTGTAGTCCATCCGACCGTGGTCCGTGTCGTCATATCCGGACCAGGTGCCGGTGTGCTGGTACACATCGGCCAGGAGGGCCCGGTAGACCACCCAGTTGTCCATGACCTCGTGCACGGCGCCCTCGACGCCGTTGGCGACCGCGGGCAGTGCGCTGTCCAGGTCGTCGGCCGTGTAGCGCTGCGGGTCGGAAACCGTCAGGATGTCGCAGGCTCCGAGAGCCAGGACGCCGACGGAAACCGCAGTCAAACCTCTAAGCTTTGACGTGTTCATGGTCGGCCTCCCCTTAGAATCTTGTCTTGAACGACAGTATGAACCGCCTCGGTTGCGGCAACCCGAGGAAGGGCGACGTGCTGAAGTCGTCGCCACCCCTGTACTGCTGGTTCGGGTCCGGGCAGTGGCAGTCGTCCCACCAGTGGAGGTTGTAGCCTGACAGGGTCAATGAGGAGCGGCCCAGTCCAAGGGAGCCCATCATATCCGCCGGGAGCACATAGGAAACGGACAACTCCTGCAGTCGGATGTGGTCCCTCTTGTCGATCGGATAGAGGAGCCTGAACATGTCGAGCAGCGAGTCACTGGCCGGTGTCCGCTCGCCACCGGGTCCCAAAAGCTCGAGGTACTCGTCGTACGCGAGCTGACGGACCCCGTAGCCGCGATCCGAGTTGCTCATCACGGCACCCCACTCGCCACGGAACTGGACGGCGACTCTCAGCGACTGGCCGATCGCAAAGTCGTTGAAGATCGAGGCCAGCTGTTCCGGTTGCTGGTTCCCGACATAGGTGAGGTATGCCGAGCGGCTGTGTCGGCGGGTAGTGGGATCCCAACCTGTGATGACTCGGCTTCGCTGCTCAAAGATGGGGAGGCCCGCGTAGTTGCCACCGAGGCTCTTGTGGTGATTCCAGCCCGTCAGCTGACCATTGGCGTCGTACACGGCCAAAGAGTCGTCGATGGCAGTCGGTCCGAGATCCAGAATCTCGTTGTGAATCCACTCGAAGTTCGCGCCGGTGGACCAGCGGAAGCTGCTCTGGTCTATGATCGTGGCGTTGACAGCCAGTTCGACGCCTCTGTTGAGGATTTCCCCGACGTTCTCGAGCCGGCTTGAGCTGAACCCTTCACTGGGCGGCAGTGCAATCCTGAGGAGCGCGTTCTGCGTCATCTGGTGCCAGTAGGTTGCGTCCACGCCGATCCGGTCGTTCCAAAGCCCCATTTCGAGGCCGCCTTCGTATTCGATCTTGTTTTCCGGCTCCAGGTCGGAGTTCCCGGGGTTGCTGGGAGCTACGCCAGCCAGATCGTCGAGAACGGTGTTCGGTACGTATGTCTGGAACTGGTCGAAGGCTCCAGGCGCCTTGCCGGCCATTCCTACCGCACCGCGGAGCTTCGCGCTGCTGACCAGACCGGGCAACATGCTGGCTGGCAGGTTGTAGGCAGCGTCAACCTTGGGATAGATCTGGAACCCATAGTTGACTCCGAAGGCGCTGTTCCCGTCGATGCGCACGGCGCCGGTCACGAAGAGGTTGTTGAAATCGAACCGGTTTTGCACGAACGCACCGATGTTGACCTCCTCGAAGAAGGTCTCGCCAGCGAACGTTCTCGCAGCACCGGAAACGGTCGTCACGCCCTCACCGGCGTAGTCCTTACCCGTCGCCATCGAGGTCGAGATGATGTCCCAGTATCCCTGTG
The DNA here is from genome assembly GCA_009838975.1 of Gemmatimonadota bacterium. Lineage (GTDB taxonomy): Bacteria > Gemmatimonadota > Gemmatimonadetes > Longimicrobiales > Gaopeijiaceae > Bin94. The sequence goes on from VXQO01000154.1 coordinate 6,176, forward strand.
AACCGAAGGCGAGGGTTCCGCCCAGGTCGCCAAGCAAGGGCAGGTTCCAGTCGAGGTTGCCGATATACTCAGCCGTGAATTTGCGGGCCTGCCGGTATCCGATGTTCCGCTCGCCATTTCGACCGATGTAGGTGTAGTGACGGCCGAAGGGCATCCAACGGGTCTTCTGGTCGGCGACCGCGTCGAGACCGAAGGTGGCCCGGTGGCTGAAGTTGGGAAGCGGATTGTAGTTGACGTTGATCGATCCGGTCCAGCGGTCGGCATCGGAGAACGTCTCGAGCGCCTGGGCATCGGCCACGTTCACGTCGAGGCCGCCGCCGTAGGGCTCGTCCGCCGTTGCGTTCAGCGGGTTGGTCAGGAGCGCGTTGGTATAGATCCCGAGCCAGTTGTTCCCCGACTGCACCGCCCAGATCCGATTCCTGACGTACCCCGAGGTTACCCCGATGGTCAGGTTCTCGCCCGCCGTCCAGTTGAGATTGACGCGCAGGTTGGCCTTCTTCTGGTCGTTGGGCTTGAGCGAGCCTTCCTCGTAGGCGAAGCCGCCGGACACGAAGTAGGTCACCTCTTCCCCACCGCCGTCGACCGTAAGGTCGTAGGTGTTGATGAGACCCTTCTCGATCAGTGACTCGTTGGGATCCAGCGCCACCGTCCCGTCCGGGCCGCGGAAGTTGTCCCGCAGGCTGGTCGGGAAGTTTTTTCTGTGCTCGTTGAATCCGGTCGTTACGTTCAGCGAGAAGTTGGCCGGGCTGTTGCTGCGGCCGCGCTTGGTGAAGATCTGGATCACGCCGCCGGACGCCTCGGAACCGTAGAGCGTCGCCGCCGCGGGCCCCTTCAGGACCTCGACGCGGTCGATCTCATCGGGGTTCAGGTCGGAGAGCCGGTCCTCACCCGCGCCGCCGCTGAAGGCGCAGCACGTCGTCGAGCCACCGGCTGAACTGCCCCATTCCCTTTGGCGCGCGTCGACGCGAACTCCGTCGATGTAGATCACGGGACGCTGCCCGAGGCTGAACGAGTCCGTACCGCGGATCCTCAGCTCGCGCCCCGCGCCCACGCCGCCGACCGTGCCGATCGAGCGGACACCTGGAATGCGCCCTTCGAGGGCCTGGCCGAAGCTGGCAAGCGGAGTGACCTCTTCGACGGCCGAGATATCCAGCGACGCCGCCGACGTGCCCAGCTTCCGCCGCTCAACCGCGCCGGCCGTCCCGGTGACGATCAGTTCGTCCATGGCGACGGCCGAAACTTCCAGCGAGAACTGGACGCTTGCCGTGCCGCCCGGTGAAACCGTGACCTCCTGCGTCTGCGTGCCGTATCCGACGTAGACGGCCTGCACCGTGTACGTTCCGGCCGGCACCCTCGGAATCAGGAACCGCCCGCTGACGTTGGAGAGCCCGCCCAGATTCGTGTCCATGATGTTGATCTGGACACCGTTGACGGGCTGTCCGGTTGTAGCCGCAACGACCTGGCCGGTGACGGATCCCTCCTGCGCGACCGCCTGGGTCGGCAGAAGGAACGCCACCGCGGCCGCCACAGCCAGGAGAGAGGTGGCCCTCCCTCCCTTGGTAAGGTTGTAGCGTTGCGTCATGTCGCCTCTCCTTTTGGAGTTGGGACTGGTTGCGACGAAGGCCCCGTGCCGCTCGCCGCTATCGTTACCGCAATGGATCTGCGGTAATGGCTGATCAGTAACCTTCCCATAGTAGGGATCGCTTCGCGCGCGCGCAAATGTTTCAGAATACCTCCCCGAGTCCTTCCCGCACCCGCTCGGCGAGCGAGGTCACCGCAAATGCCACGATTCGGGTGGTCTCGCTTCGTATGAAATAGGGGTCCTGCTCGGCCAGTTCGTCGTGGAAAAGCTCCACGAAGCCCAACCGCTCACCGGCGGCGTCCAGGTAGTCCACCCGCAACAGTGACTGCGTGCTGAGCGGCCCTGGCTCGGCACCGTAGCCACCGATGGCGAGCTGGTCGACCCGCTGCATGAAGTTGGCGAAAGCCGCGTCGGGAATGTCGCCGTCCACTTCGGTCCACGCCCCGTCCTCCGTGCGGGCCATCTCCCGCGCGCCGCCGCCCGGGACGGTGATCCGCACCGTCGCCACCTCGTCATCCATGAAGCGGTGCAGCCAGCGCTCCCGCAACGCCCCTTCACCGATCGACAGCGGACGCGTAATATCGGCGGCGATCACGTACCCGGCACCCGTCGCGGACTCCAGCGCGTACCGGTCCTGACCGCCGAACGCCGAGTCGCCCACCGCCAGCAGACGCCGCTCGTCGACGAACTCCACCTCGACCGTCTCCGTGGCGTCGACCAGACCGAAGCGCTCCACCATCTCCGGCGACAACCGGCCCAGGTCGCGAATGACTCTCAGGTTCGCGAGACGCCCCACGAGGGTGGTGCCCGGAGCTCCGACCGGGTATTCGAGGGTGTCCGTCGATTCCGCGCCCTCGATCTCGATGCCCCAGAGGAAGGAACCCGTGTCGTCGGTGCGGCGCTGGATCTGCACATCCATGTCTGGAGCGCGGTAGTGCACCGACACCACGTCGGTCGTGTCGCGCTCCCAGACCAGCGGGCGACCCTCGTCGGCTTCGCTGGTCGTGTCGCGGGTCCACGTCAGCAACGCGCCGACGACGGCCAGAACGAAGAGCGCGCCGTGCACCTTCAGGGTCTTCACGAGGAACTCTCCTCCGACTCCGGCTCCCCGGGCGCGACCTTCCGGCGGCCGTACAGGATGAAGACGCCCACTCCCATCACCACCGCCGGCGCCCCGAAGATGATCGCGTAGAACCAAGCCACGTTCTCGGACTGCGTGTGCTGGATGGGTACATCCTCCTCGGACACCACCTCGCCCGCGAAATCCTCTTCGCCACCCAGCCACTGGATCCCGTCCGCGACGACGAATCTGTTAAGCGGAAAGGCCAGGACCTGGTCGGCGAACATCTCGGCGTCGCCGTACAGGAGCGCGCGCATGCCCGGCTGCCGGGTGTCCTCCGGCGTTTCGGGGTTGGCCGAGTCCGCCGCCGCGTCGATCCCGACCCGCTCGATCGCGGCCGCCAGACCGTACCCGTCCTGCACCTCGGTCCCCTCGTCGAAGCGGTAGTCGCCGTTCAGGTCGGCGTAGCTCGACGGCAGCGAGTTGATGATCAGATTGGTGCGGAGACCCGGCATGCTGTCGGCGACCGTGAAGCTGCCGGGGCCGATCAGGACGATTTCGTTCCCGCTGCGGCTCGCCGTGGTCACCGACGGGTGGGTCGAGAACCGGTTCGTGATGATGAAGCGCCGGTCGGCGATGGTCGGCGGACTGCCCGGAAGGAAGCGCTGGTCGTCGATCGTCATGGCGGGATTGTATTCGACGCCCAGATCGTCGCGGAGTTCCTCCAGCTGGAACTCGGAGCCGGGCTCCATGGCGACCAGCAGGGAACCACCCCGGTCCAGGTAGTCCCGAATGGAATTTATCTCGGCGTCGAGAAACGCGTGCTGCGGCCCCAGGATCATGACCATCGCCGCGTCGTCGGGGATCCGCTCGCCCAGTCCCTCGCCGATCCCGATGTCGCGCACCTCGTAGTTTAGGAAATCGAGCATCTCTCGCAGCACGCGAGGGGGCGGGCCCTGGTCGAACTCGTTCTCCATCCCGGGGCGCCATGGCTCCCTCAGCGAAGGCGGCTCGTCCGGCTCGGGCTCATCCGCCGAAATGGGGTCGTTGAACTCGCCGTGACCCTTGGTCAGATACGCGAAGCGGCGCGACCGGTTCAGCTGCAGGAGCGCCTGCTGCACGTAGCTGTCCAGTATCCGGAGTCGTCCGCGCGCATCGTCCAGATCGAGAAGGAACCCGATCTGCTCCGTGCGGCCGTCGAAGCGGAGGAAGAGCTGCCCGTCGTCGCTTCTCGCGTTGTAGTCGGCCGCGGCCTCGGGATTCGCGTAACGGTCGTATTCGGCGATCGTGACCTTGCCCGTGGCCCGCGACAGCTCGTCGAGGTAGTTGCGGACCTCGTCCTTGACCGCGTTGACTTCGGGGAAGAAGAGCGCCGCGTCGAGCGTCCCGTCCATGTTGCGCACGATTTCGCGCACCGACTCGCCGGGGGTCGCCGTCTTGAAGTAGCTGAAGTCGGCGGTCTGGTTGAGCGCCGAGGCGATGTAGCCGACCAGCATCAGCGCCGAGCCCGCCAGCGCCACGCTCAGGGTGTTGGCGACGGTCTCCCGCACCCGCATGGCGTCGACCAGGAGCGCCCCGCGCGTGCCGCCCTTCGCCAGCGCCCACTGGGCGCCCAGAACGGGGAGGAGCGACGCGCCCAGCAGGATGGGGGAGGCCACGAGAAAGAAACGCCGGAAGCGGATCTCGTCCCTGACCCCTTCAAACTCCAGGCCGAGCAGCTCAAGCCCGCCCTCGGTGCCGGGGACGTAGCCCGCCAAAGCCAACGCGCAGCCTGCATATCCCAGGGCGAACACCGCCTCGACCGAACGGCCCTCGCCTTGCGCTCCACGCCACACCGCGACGCGCCACACCGCAGCCGTGAAGACTGCGGCGCCGCCCACGATGATGAGGGGCAGGTGCAGCCACTCGATCCCTTCGAGCACCCGCGCGCCGGTGAACACCACCACGAGGCCCGCGAGGAGGAGCCAGGTCAGCCACGAGTGCTTCATTCCCATCGCTTGGCCTCCATGACCCTGGTCGCCGCGAAGAGGAAGAAGTAGGTGAGGGCCACGTAGTACGCCACGTCGCGCAGGTGGAGCAGCCCGGCCATGAACCCGTTGAAGTGGCGCCCGTGGATGGCGAGGGCCGCGAAGACCCGGGACAGCGGCGACCCGACGATCTGCGAGAGCTGCCAGAGGAGGAACATCACCCCGGTGATGACCGCGGCGACGGCCACCGCAACCAGCTGGTGGCGGGTGAGCGCGGTGGCGAAGACGCCGATCGAGAGAACCGCGCCTCCGAGCAGGATCAGGCCGAGGTAGCCGATCAGGATGTGCCCGACGGCGATCTTGCCGTTGACGAGGATCAGCAGCGGCATGTAGAGCGTGGCCAGCGTGATCACCGACAGAAAGGCGAGCGCCGAGAGGAACTTGCCGAGCACGATCTCCCAGTCGCGGATCGGCGAGGTGTCGAGGAGGAGCTGCGTGCCGGTCTGGCGCTCCTCGGCGATCAGGCGCACCGACAGCGCGACCGCGGCGATCGAGGTCAGGCCGCTGGCGAAGTAGAAGAAGACCCGCAGCACCTCGCCCGAGAGCAGTTCTCCGGCGTCGGGGCCCAGCGCGGTCGAGTAGAAAAGGAGGCCGTCCAGGAGCAGCACCACCGCCGCGACGATGTATCCCATCGGCGAGCGGACGTACGCCTGAAACTCGCGGCGGAAGATGATCCCCGTGGCACCGGTCCTCATGCCGTTTCACCCCTGCGCATGCCGCTGGCACTCCCGTTCATGCCCGCGCACCCCCCACCAGGCCGACGAAGACGCGCTCCAGCTCGCGCTCGGCGCGCCGCAGGGCGAGCACGTCGTGGCCGGCTTCGATCAGAGCCCGGCAGACCGCGGCGCGCAGATCGGCATCACCCTCCACGTGGTACGTCGTGGCGTCAGCGTCGCCGGAGCTGCGCTCGGTGTCGCCGGCCCGCTCCACTCCGGTGACCCCCGGCACCGCCGCGATCACGTCCCGCGGCGCCCGCGCACCGTCGCCGCCCGCACGCACCGTCACCGCCATGTGGCGCGACATCAGCAGCCTCTCGCCCAGCTCCGCCTCGGTACCCGACGCGATGATCATCCCGTCGTTGAGGATCAGCAGCCGGTCGCAGGTCTCGCTGATCTCCGGCAGGATGTGGCTCGAGATCAGGATTGTGTGCGCATCCTTGAGCCGGCGGATCATGCCGCGCATCTCCATGATCTGCACCGGGTCCAGATCGTGCGTCGGCTCGTCGAGGATGAGCAGCTCGGGCTCGTGGATGATCGCTTGCGCCACGCCCACCCGCTGCCGGTACCCCTGCGACAGGTGCCGCGTCGGCATGTCGCGCACCTCGCTGATCCGCGCGTACTCCTCGACCTCGGGCACCCGCTTCGCAACCCTCTCCCGCGACATTCCCTTCAGCTGTCCCACGAACGTCAGGTAGTCGCTTACGGGCATGTCGCCGTACACCGGCGGCAGTTCGGGCAGATACCCCACGCGCTTGCGCACCTCGTGGGGGTCGCGCAACACATCGAACCCGTCCACGGTGACCGTCCCCGAAGACGGCCGCAGCCCGCACGCCAGAATCTTCAGCAGCGTCGTCTTGCCCACGCCGTTGAGGCCGAGAAAGCCCACCGTATTGCCCCGCTCGATCTCGAACGACACGGGGCCGAGGGCTCTCTTCCTGCCGTAGTACTTTGTGACGTCGGTCAGCTCGACCATGGGCGTCCGCCGGGCTCTTGCATACTCATTGGGGCGCGAGCGCCGTGTGGCGCCGTCCCCGGCAAGCATCTGCCGCAAGAAAAGCTAGGTGGAGACATTTTGGGGTCAAGGTCGACGCGGTGTCTCTCGGCCGCGCCCTCAGCGCGTGCGGTCGAAGCGGACATTGCGGACACGGCCTGCGGCGAGCACGAACGCCGTCGCGCGGCCACTCTCCCGCACGAAGGCGAGTTCGATCCCGCCGCGCCCGAACACCGTCTCGCTCACGGCGCTCAACTCCTGCGACTCGCCGCTCGGATGGTGCAGCACCAGCGCGTTCCCGTCGACCTCGATCACCCACGTCGACCCGATCTCGTCCGAGTGGTACGAGCCCGCGAGCCCGGCAAGCACATCGCCCGGCACCTCGACGGCGGCCTCCGCTTCGGCACCGGCGGCGGGCCCGGCCTGCGCGTCGTCCTCCGGCGCCACCTCGGTGAACGCGCCCTTGAGCACGATGTCCTCGACCGCCATGCTGAGTGCGACCGGGTTGGCGGTCCCGACGTTGCAGAGCGTGATCACCGACGTGCGCTGGTCCGGGTAGCGCGCGATCATCGTGCGGAACGCCATGAGGCCGCCGGCGTGCGATACGCGGGGCAATCCCCGCCGCGGTGCCACGCCCAGCCCCCGCGCGTAGACGATCGTGTCGCCGTTGTTGAGCACGCCGCGCTCGTACATCCGCCCCGCGAAGTCCGGGACGCCCAGCACGTCGCCGTAGAAGGCCCCGTCCCAGCGCGCCAGATCCTCGACGGTCGAGTACAGGCCGCCGTCGCCCACCTTGTCGAAGTTGATCAGGTAGTCGGTGCGCCAGCCGCCCCCGTCGCGCGGGTGATAGCTGAAGACCCGGTCGCGCACGATCTGCGTGCGGTCGTCGTGGAAGTGCGTGCTGGTCATCCCCAGCGGACCGAAGATCTTCTCGTCGGCGTACTCGCGCAGCGACCTGCCCGTGGCGCGCTTCACGATCTCGGCCATCAGGACGTAGCCCGAATTGCTGTACAGGTGCTCGGAGCCGGGTGCGAAGTTGAGTTCCCGCTGCCGGGTAATGAGGTCGAGCATGGCCTCGTCGGAGAGGATGTTGTCGAACGGGATTCCGGCCAGGTTCAGCAGGCTGAGGTAGTCGCGCACCCCGCTCGTGTGGTGGACCAGGTGGCGGACGGTGACCGTGCCCTGGTCGTAGGCGGGGAACTCCGGGATGTGACGGCGGATGTCGTCGTCCAGCGAGAGATGCCCCTCGTGGTCGGCGATCACGATGGCGGCCGCCGCGAACTGCTTCGAGACCGACGCCAGGTAGAAGACCGACCGCTCGCTGATCGGGATCTCGTGGTCCATCTGGCCCATGCCGTAGCCGCGCGCGTAGACCAGGTCGCCCGCGCTGACGACGCCGACCGCGCACCCGGGTCCCCCTGTGCGATCGTACTCGGCGAAGACGTCGTCGATGCGCTGGCGGGTCTCGGAGTCGAGCTGGAGGGCGGCCGCGGGGGTGGCGGTCGCGAGCGCGATGAGCGTGCAAAGTAATGTTGAGTTTACATTATGTAATGTACGCATGACTTTTTCCTTCTTTACGGCACACGTTGCGGGCGTGCGCGGGACTTCACAGGGACAGCAGAAAACGGACGACCGCGCGTTGCGCTTCCGGCGGCAGGGCCACGAAAGCGTCGCGGGCGGCGGTGGCCTCGCCTCCGTGGGCCGAGATGGCCGACGGGACATCGGCCACCCGGCCGTCGTGAAGCAGGCGGTCGCGGTGGCGCAGGCCCCACAGCGGGGCGGTGCGGAGTTCGCCGGGAGACGCGTCGAAGCCGCAAACATCGGCCAGCACGTCGCCCAGGTCGTGCAGGAGCATGTCCGAGTAGGGGCGGATCGTACGGTCCGCCAGCGCGGGGGTGTCGGCGGGGCCGGTGCGCAGTTCCTCGCGGTGACAGGCGGTGCAGCCGATCTGCCTGAAGAGGGCGGTGCCCTGCGCGAGCGTGTCGCGGGCGGCGGCGGAGAAGTCCTGCTCGGGCGCGGGCGGGGCGAGGAAGCGAACGTAGTCGGTCAGCTGCGCGAGCGTGGGCGCGTCGATCTCGGGGTCGGCCATTGGGTCGGCGTCAGGGGGCACGGAGACGCCGTTCACCGCCTCTTCCGCGGAGTGCCCGGGGGTGGTGAAGCCGAGTTCGAAGCGAAGCGCCGTGTCGACGAAGTCGCGCACGGTCGATGCGTCGCCCTTGCGCCCGAAGCGCGCCGTGCGGCCGTCGGCCAGGCGCGGCAGGCGGCCGGAGATGCCGTTGCCGTCCGCGTCGTCCGGGTCGGCCCACTCGAGGAGCACCTCGTCGGGCACGGCCTCGAGCAGGCCCAGGCCGAGGAGGGGCGGCGCGGTGACCTGTGCGGTGGCGGTGGCGGCCGCGGGGACCTCTTCCGGTCCCATTCCGTGCGCGATCAGGAGCTCGGTGGCGCGGCGCTGAATGTTGTCACCGCCCTCGGCGAGAAGCAGGTCGCAGCGGTTGTCTTCGAACCGGGTGGCCTTGAGGACGCGTATCCGGGTGCCGCCGCCGCCGACCACCGGCTGATCGTGACAGTCGCTGCACCGTTCCGCGTTGTAGAGGGGGCCGAGCCCCTCGTCGGCGGTGGCGAGGCGCTCGAAGAGGGCGCGGCCCAGCAGGAAGCGGCCGCGTTCGCCCGTGCTCAGGCCGGCCACGGACTCTCCGGGCGGTGGTGGCGGTTCGACCGGCTCGCCGCCGCCGCATCCTGCCAGGATCGCGCAGGCCAGAAGCGCGCTGGCACTCCGGCGCTGCGAGGGGGTCACGGCCCGGATCCGGCCGCGCCGCCGGGACCGGCTGCGCCCGTGCGGCCCGCTTCCGCCAGCATGCCACGCGCCAGGACGATCGCCGCGAGGACGCCCCGCCCTCGCACCCGCGTTTCGGTGCGCCCCAGGATCCACGCATCCAGGAGGGGCGGCAATGACCGTGCTTCCTCGCGCCGGGACGCGACCCGTTCCATGTAGCGCGCGACTGCGTCCCGGGACGAGGACTCCGCGCTCTCGAACTCCAGAGCAACGGCCCAGTACTCGATCTCCTCGTCGTGCAGGAGCGAGAGGCGCTCCGCGACCACCGGGTCCAGCGTCAGCCCGCGCTGCCGGGCATCGGCAAGTCGGAGTTCGCGGGTTCCGATGTCGCTGATGAGGCTGATCCGCTCGGCTTCACCGACTTCGGTCAGTTCGGTGAGCGACTCCGGGGGGAAGAAGAGCAGCACGCGAGCGACGACGGCGGCGGTCAGGGCTCCGCCCGACCAGCTGGCAAGGACCTGCTCCGAGTCCAGCCACTCGGCGGGGTCCTCCGCCATCCGGCCGATCACCACCGGAGCGCCCGGGGCGATGGCGAAATTGCGCGCGGAGCGCACCCCTTCGGCGGCTCCGGCGTCCGCCTGCGCCAGGAATCGTTCGAAGAGCAGGTCGGCGAAGAGTGTTTCGACCTCTTCGAATCGGGGCCGGTACAGAAGGTGGAAGCCCTGGGCGCTCTGGGTCACGCCCGACACCTGGCCGGGCTGGAGGCGGAAGGCGACGCGGTCAAGGGTGGACGGGAGTTCGCCGGCGGCGAAGAGGCCGAGCAAGCCTCCGCGTTGGCGGGAGTCGACGTCCTCGCTTTCGGCCACGACCTGATCCCACCCGCCGCCTTCCGCAATGATCCCGAGGAGGCGCTCGACCGTGCGTTGCTGGAGCAGGCGCTCGCTCGACGACGTTTCGGGACCGACCCTGCGCAAGGTGTGGGCGATCAGGCGCAGCGATCCCTCGCGAAAGACCTCCTCGGGCGATCCGGCCTCTCGTGCCGCGTCCTCGCCCAGGCGCTGGCGCCGATCGGCCTCCAGAAGCGCCTCGCGCCTGTCGAGCCAGGTCGACTCCTCGCGGGCCTCCGAACCCAGGAGCGAGTCCCCGGCGGCTGCGCGCTGCGAGAGTGCGGCCGCCGACACCCACAGGTCGGCGAGCTGGTCGACGGCCAGGGAATCGAGCGGATACGGCTGGGCCAGCACGAGGAGCTCGGCCAGGCGCTGCTCGGTGAGGGTCCAGTCACCCGCCCGGGCGGCCACGCCCTGGTCGGAGAATCTGCCACATCCGACCAGGCACGAAAGTGCGGCGAGAAGGAGCAGCGCCCGAGCCCCTCCGCCTCCGCCGCGCTTCGAGGAGCCCCCACCACCGGGCGGGCGGCGAGGTCTTGTTCCCACCGCTTCCCTACCGGACGGTGATCGTGATCGTGTCGGCCACGGGAGGGTCGAGCGGGATGTGCACGCCGTCGGCCACGACCGAAATGACTCGGTGTTCACCGGGAGTGAGATCCTCGATCGTGAACTCGGTCTGCGCCAGACCCATGTGGTAGTGGACGCCCGGGTCGTTGGGGACGGGCAGCGCCCAGTCGATGTCTCCGTTCACCACCAGGTGGTGATGCCCGGTCCCGGGATTCATGTTGCCGGCCTCGACGATCTCAAGACCCTCGGTCTCCATGACGAACAGCACCGGTCCGGCGTCGACCACGGCCCCGTCGGCCGGCTGCGTGATCGTCACGCGGGCGGGCACCGCGGCCTCTTCGGCCATCCCCGCGTCGGCTTCCTGAGTGTCCCCGCCTCCCCCGCAACCCAGAACCATCAAGGCGATTCCCAAACCGACCGTAACTCGCATTGCTCCGTCGCTCCTCGTCGTCCGAGTGCTCGTGGTTGCCGGCGCCGACTTCGCCCCGGCAGGGAGCGGGTGCGCCAAGTGCTCACAAGGTGGGGGAGCGAGGTTGTCCGCGCCAGACCGGGGGGGCAGCCGTAGTGCGGACGCGGAGGGTTGCTATCCGCCCCGGCGCAGCCAGATGAGAACGACGCCGCAGGCGGTGCCCCGGCCCGAGTACTGTGCCGGGATTCCGGCCACGCCGCGATACATCTCGACTCCCGCCACGGACATGGGGTTGACGATGTCGTCCAGGTAGAAGCCCTCGAGTCCGGTCAGCAGGACACCGTCCAGATAGACGGGCGGGGCGCAATCGGTCCGGCCCCTGCGAAATCTGAGATGCCTGTTCATCGGGCTCCGCGCGTCGGGAACGATGGAGACACCGGGGAATCGAATCAGCGCGTCGGTCAGGTCGACCGGGTTCCAGTTGTCGATGTCGTCACGATCCACGAAGTGACCCCAGCCGTCCTCCTGCCTCTGGTAGAAACCCGCACTCTCCAGGTTCCTGTCGCGTCGGTCCACCGTGACTTCGATCGGATCCAGCTCGATGGCGTCGACCGTGAGGGCCACGTGGACGTTGGTGGCGTGCCCGGATTCGACTGCGATCATCTCCGAGCGCTGCCGGTAGCCCAAATGGGAAAACGCCACTTCGTACCGGCCGGCGACCAGGTCGGGCAGAACGAAACGGCCGTCGGCGGCTGTCGTTGCAGCGCGCCCGACTGCCGGGACGTTCACGACCACCTCGGGCACGGGATCGCCGCTCACCTGGTCCGTCACCAACCCCACGATCCCCTTAATCAGCCAGTCGTTCGGATCCTGGATCGGCGTCAGCCCCAGGAAGAACTCTCCGGGCCGGTCGATCGCGAGATCGCCTTCGAGACGCTGGTAGTCCCTGTGGATCACCTCGAGGCTGTACGACCCGCGCGGCACATCGGCGACGACGAACTTGCCGTCGGTATCGGTGAAGAAGCTGATGTCCAGCGCCCGCACCACGATGATGACCCCGGGAATGGGCTCGCCGGTCACATCGTCGACGACATTGCCTGTGACCGTGACCGTTGCGGGCTCCTGCGTCTCCTGGGCAGTCCCTTGGGATGCAGACAGCGCCGCCACCGCAATCAGCAGCGCCATCCACCCGATCCGTCGGCGATTCGCAACCATGACGGTCACTTTGCCTTGCGAATCCAGATGAGCACAACCCCGCACGACGAATTCAGGCCCCAGTACTGGGGCGGCAGCCCCGCCTGGCCGCGGTAGACCTCCACCCCCGCCACCGCGATCGGAACGACCAGATCGTCGATGCCGGCCGGATCGTCGCCCCCTCGATGCATCATCACATCATCGACGTACACCGCGGGATAGCATGAATCGCCCGCCCTGCGGAACATCACGAACCGGCGGCTTGGCATTCCGGGGTCGCTAACGATCCTGACGCCGGGAAACCGCATCAGGGCGCTCGACAGATCCATCGTCGCCCAAAGCTCGATCTGCTCCCGGTCGATGAAGTCGCCCCAGCCGTCGCGCTCCCGCTCATAGAAGCCGACCCTCTGTAGCGTGACATCCTGGCGCTCGACGGTGACCTCGATCGGATCAAGCTCGATGGCCTCGACAGACAGAGCCACATCCACGACGCTTACGCGGCCGATTTCGATGTTCACCGAATCGACACGCTGCTGATAGCCGAGGTGGGAGAAGGTGACTTCGTACCGTCCCGGCATGAGTTCGGGCAGCGTGAACCGACCGGTCGTGTTCGTCGTCGCCACCCGCCCCTGGGCCGCGACGTTCACGACCGCCTCGGCAATGGGCTCGCCGCTGACCTGATCGGTCACCACTCCAGCCACACCGGTCGCGAGCCCTTCGTTGGGGTCGGCCGAGGCGGTCATGGCGAGGAAGAACTCGCCGGGCTGGTCGACCCTCAGGTTCCCTTCCATTCGCTGGTAGTCGTCGTGCACGACGTTGATGTCGTATACGCCACTCGGCACGCGGTCCAGGACGAACTGGCCGCTTTCGTCGGTGACGAGCGTGAGGCCCAGGGCTTCCACGAGGACGACGGCTCCTTCGACCGGCTCGCCTGTGATCTCGTCGAGCACATTGCCCGTCACGGTGATTCGCTCGGGTTCGCCAGCCACCTGGGCCTGGGCGGCCGAGTCGGGCGCCAAGGCAACGCAAGTGAGCAGAAGGAGCGGACGGAAAGGCAGGGGATACAGGGTGCGGGCGATCCGGGTCATGGGTCCAGCATACCCGCATGGGGGTTCCAGGTTCCAGAGTTCCCCGGTTCCCCGCGTCTTGCGGGCGCCCAAGTTCGGCGAGTCCCAAACAGCCATTGAGGCGGACTTCTGAAATCCATTGCCGTCCATAGGCGTCCATAGAGT
>VXQO01000088.1 GCA_009838975.1 Gemmatimonadota bacterium
CGCTCCGCAGGGTCACGAAGACGACGAAATAGACCCCCAGCAAGCCCCCGATCCCGCCGCCTACACCGCCCTCGAGTGGCGGCATATCGGTCCCGAGGGCAACCGCTTCTCGGCAGCGGCCGGCATCATCGGCGATCCGCACACCTACTACGTCGGCGCCGCGTCGGGCGGCATCTACAAGACGACGGACGGAGGCGTGCACTGGGATGCCATCTTCGACGGTCACCCCGTGCAGTCGATCGGGTCGCTTGGCGTGGCGGAGGCCGATCCCAACGTGGTCTGGACCGGGACGGGCGAAGGCAAGATTCGCAGCCACGTTTCGATAGGGCAGGGCGTCTACAAATCGACCGACGCCGGGGCCACATGGACGCTGATGGGCCTGGAACAGACCGGGCGGATTCCGCGCCTCCTGATCCACCCCACCAACCCCGATATCGTCTACATCTGCGCGCTCGGGCACTCGTATGGCCCGCAATCCGAACGCGGCGTCTTCCGCACCTCCGATGGCGGCGCGACGTGGGAGCACATCCTCTTCGTCGACGAGGACACGGGCTGCTCGGACATCGCGATGGACCCGACCAACCCTCGCGTGCTCTTTGCGGGCACCTGGCAGTTGGAGATTCACACGTGGGGGCGGACCTCCGGCGGACCGGGCGGCGGCCTGCACGTCTCGCGGGACGGCGGCGACACCTGGACGAAGCTGAACGGGCCGGACAACGGGATCGGGCTGCCCGAGAAGCCGGTCGGAAAGGTGGCGGTTGCGATCGCGCCATCGAATCCGGACCGCGTCTACGCCATGCTGGAGACCGGCGACGGGATCCCGTGGGAGGGGCGCGAGACCGAGGACGGGCAGCTCTGGCGCTCGGAGGACGGGGGGCGCACGTGGGCGCTGATCACACGCAACCGCAACGCCATGGGCCGGCCGCACTACTACTCGCGCGTGGTCATTTCGCCGAACGACGAGGACGAGGCGTACTTCCTCACCGCCTCGTTCACCACCTCGACCAACGGCGGCCGCACCCTGGCCGTCACCCCGCGTCCCCAGGCCCCCGGCGGCGACCACCACGACATGTGGATCGACCCCACGCACCCCGACCGCATGATCGTCGCGCACGACCAGGGGCTGTCGATCTCGATCAACCGCGGGAAGACCTGGTTCCGGCAGCGGCTCACGAACGCGCAGATGTACCACGTGACGGTCGACAACGCGATCCCGTACAACGTGCTCGGCAACAAGCAGGACGAGCCTACCTACCGCGGGCCCAGCAACAGCCGCATCCAGGGCCAGCGGCGGATTACGGGGATTCCGCGCGGGATGTGGCACCACGTGGGCGGCGGCGAGAGCGGGTGGGCCACGCCGGACCCGACCGATCCGAACATTGTGTGGTCCTCGGCATCGGGATCAGGCATGGTGGGGGGCATCGTGGTGCGCTACGAGGAGGACCGGCGCCAGTACCGTGCCGTCGAGGTGTGGCCGGAGCAGAGCCGGGGCGCGGCGTCGGGCGTGCGCTACCGCTTCATCTGGGACGCGCCCATCCACATCTCGCCGCACGACAACAACACCGTGTACGTGGGGAGCCAGCACGTGCACCGGACCCGCAACGGCGGCCAGAGCTGGGAGGTGATCAGCCCGGACCTGACGCTCAACGACCGCAGCCGCATGGGGCTTTCCGGCGGCCTGACGGGCGACAACATCGGGGTCGAGTACGCGGGCACGGTCTTCGGCATCGCCGAATCGTCGGTCGAGGAAGGGCTCATCTGGGCGGGCACCAACGACGGGCTGCTGCAGGTCACGCGGGACGGCGGCGCCGCATGGACGAACGTGACTGCAAACATGCCGGATTTGCCGGAGTGGATGGCGGTGCGGTCCATTGCGGCTTCCCGCTACGACGCGGGGACGGCCTACGTGGCTATTGACGGCCACCAGGTAAATGTGCGCGATCCCTATGTGTACAGGACCCGGGATTATGGCGCCTCGTTCGACAAGATCACGGACGGCATTCCGCCCAGCATGCTCAGCTACACGAAGGTCATCGCCGAAGACCCGAAGCGGCAGGGACTGCTGTACGTGGGGACCGAAAACGCGCTCTACGTGTCGTTCGACGACGGCGACAACTGGCAGCCGCTCCAGAACAACCTGCCCGCGGCACCGGTGTCGGGACTCGTCGTGCAGGAGCACTTCGGCGACCTGGTCGTCGGCACGTACGGCCGCGGCTTCTGGATCCTGGACGACCTCACGCCGCTCCAGCAGCTCACGCCCGAGGTAATGGCGTCATCCTCGCACCTGTTTGCGCCGCGCGACGCGTACCGCTTCCGCGCCATCACGCCGCCGTCGGTCCCCTACAGCGACCCCACCGAGGGCCGGGATCCCGAATACGGCGCGTCGATCAACTACTGGCTGGGGGAGCCGGCGGACGAAGCGCCGACGGTGGAGATCGTGGACGGTGCGGGAGAGGTTGTGCGCACCCTGACCGGCACCAACGACGCGGGCATCAACCGCATCCACTGGGACCTGCGCGACGAGCCCAACGGTCCCATCCGGCTATTCACGAGTCCCATCTACGCCGACCACATCGCGGTCGGCGAGGAGGGGCGCCCCGCCCCCGGGGGCCAGCAGATCTCGATTCTGATGCCGCCGGGGCGCTATACCGTGCGCCTCAACGCGGGCGGCGAGAGCCACGAACAGCCCCTCACCGTCATCAAGGACCCCCACTCGGCAGGCACCGAAGCCAACATCGCGGCCCAGGCCGCCTTCATCCGCGAAGTCCGCGACGACGTGGTCGCGGCGGGCGAGGCGGTACACCGCGTAGAAGCGATACGTGTGCAGCTCGGCACCATGTCGCGCTTTGCCGACGACGAAACAATGACCGAAGCGATCGCCTCCCTGCGCGAAGACCTCGTCGACCTCCAGATGAACATGGTCGACCTGCGCCTCACGGGTCAGGGCCAGGACGGCGTCCGCTTCGAGGCGAAGCTGCTGCAGAAGCTCGGCTACCTCACCGGCGCGATCTCGGTTGCGGACTTCCCGCCCACCGACCAGGAGCTGGAGGTGAAGGTGCTGCTGCACGAGCAGCTGCAGGAGCACCTGGAAGCGCTGGAGGCCCTGCTCGCCAACGAGGTGGCCGCGCTGAACGAGATGCTGCGGGCACGCGGGATGCTGATCATCGCCGACGGGGGGTAGTGGGGGCAGATGTAAGTGATTGACCATCAATACAGCAATCACTTACACTACGAATCATGCATACCTACGCGCGCCCGCAAGTGGACGAGGTGGTCCGCGAGATCACCCAATGCGATTTGCCGCTCATAGTAGCGGTCACTGGTCCTCGTCAGACCGGCAAGACGACGATGATCAAGCAGGCGCTGGAAAGGGTCGATTTGCCGACCCGGTATCTTGGCGTCGACCGAGTATTCGCGGACCCATCGGACCCACGGCTGAGGAAGGGCAAAAGGGGTCGGCGTGCGTGGCTGCTGAACGTGTGGAGGCGAGCCCGGCATGATGCCGAACGCCATGACCGCGGCCTTGTGCTGGTCCTTGACGAAATCCAGTACATCCCCGGGTGGTCACCGATCGTCAAAGGGCTGTGGGACCAGGACCGCGACACGGGATGTCCGCTCCGAATCGTGCTGGCTGGCTCCGCCCCCTGGTCGATGTTGACTGGGCTGCGGGAGAGCCTCGCCGGTCGCTTCATGCCGGTCAAGGTTGGCCACTGGTCGTTCCCCGAGATGGTTGGAGCATTCGGCTTCAACCTGGAGCAGTATCTCTTTTTCGGAGGATATCCGGGACCAGCGCGACTGGTGAAAGACGTCAATCGGTGGCGGTCCTATGTGTCCGACACCATCATCTCACCCGCCGTCGAGCGGGACATCATCGCCCTGACCCGCATCGAGAAGCCCGCGCTCATGCGTCGCCTGATGGATCTGGCCGCCGACTATTCCGGCCAGATCCTCTCTTTCAACAAGATGCTGGGACAGCTCCAGGAAGCCGGAAACGCGACGACGCTGGCCGAGTACCTCGACCTGCTCTCCCAGGCCAGCCTGGTCGTCGGGCTGCCCAGGTACTCCGGTGCACGGTACGTCGCCCGCGGATCCAGTCCGAAGCTGAACGTCCTAAACACCGCACTCATGACCGCCCGGCTCACGCGCTCGTTCGACGAAGTCCGGGCCGATCACACCATGTGGGGGCGGCTCGTCGAAAGTGCCGTCGGCGCCCACCTTCACAATACGGCCGGACACATGGCCGATCTGTACCATTGGCGCGAGGCGATGCACGAGTTTGACTTCGTCCTGTCGCGCGGACTCGGTCCGGTGGGCATCGAGGTGAAAAGCGGCGCTGGAGCGGGCAAGCGGCATGGGCGTGAGGCATTTCGAAACCGCTTTCCCGGGGCCCGTACCCTCCTGGTCGGCAAGCGGGGGATCCCGCTGGACGAGTTCCTCTCCAAACCGGCCAGGTACTGGGCCGACTACGACGGGCCCTCTCAGCCCGGCGCCGGCTCCCGCAAGCGAACCTGCGGGGAAGACCGCACCAGGCCGGTACGCGAGCCGACCCCCAGGTACGCCGGCAAGGCGACAACCGAGACATGGACGCAACCTCTTGTCCCCGGCTCGAAGCACTCCGGAGATCCGGTCGCCGAAGACAGACAAAGGAAGTTCATGGCGGAACTCCGCAAGTGGATTGCCCAGATCGCGCGGGGCGAAGGTCCGCCATGGCTGTGGGACCGCATCGGATGCGCCTACATGTGCGCGATCCCCGGCCATTTCGACGACGAACCGGTGGCGAGCCTGCGCACCCAGGTCGAAGCCGACGAACGGTTGCTGGCCGCCGCGCTCCGCGGGCTGCCCCACTTTGTTCGCCGCATTGAAATCCCCTCGCTCCACGAGATGGCGCGGCAGGACGCAACACTGGAAGGCGACTTCCATGCCTACCCCATACTCGCCAGCCTGGCCGAGACCGCGCGGCAGGGAGGCGACCCCCTCCGACACCTGGGCGACGCAGGTATCACCCGGGCCGTGGGCGCCAGTCATCTGGCCCGCTACGTGAAGGAGCCCACCTGGTATTCACAAGCCCTCGAGCTCCACCCGCGGCTCTGCGCGGAGGCTCTGATCACGGTGTACCGCTCCCTGATCCGCCGCCGCGCCGAATGCGACGGCCCACTCCTTGCCCTCTCGGACGACGACAGGTACGCCGAGGTCGCGCGCCTGGCGGTACCGACGCTGCTGGGGGTCTTCCCGACCCGGTGCACCAAGACGCAGATCGCCGCCCTGCACGCCCTGTTGTGGGCTGCCCTGCTCCACGCACCGACGGCCGAACTCGCGCAACGCATCGAACGGAGGGCCGCCGCGCGAAACATGGACGCGGCGCAGCGGGCGCTATGGCTCGCGGCGGGACTGTTCACGAACGCGAGACGGTACGGTCCCGAACTCGTCACCTTCGTGCTCACCGGACGCGAACCAAGGGCCAACCGCATCCTCGGCTTTCTGGTGCCCGAAAGGCCCCGGCGCCGCGACCTCCCGGAGCCCTGGGACGACTGGGAGACCCCTGACATCGTCGCGCTCTTCAAGGCGTTCGCCCGCTGGAACGACCCCTGGTGGGGCGGGCAGCGGTCCCGCTACGATGCCACGACCCAGAGCCTCAGAACAGACTGGCTGCTCAAGCGCTGGCTGGCGATTGTGGCCGACAGGATCGAGGAGGAGGGGGAAGAGTCCCTATCGTCGCTCAGCCGGCTCCCCGCGCTGGACCGCTGGTTCGACGAGATCGACGAGTTGAGGCAGAGGCACGTCATCCCGGCGTAGCGCCCGACTGCCCGGGCCCGATTCGCGCGGTCGGGGCGCCACCGTCACCCCAGCGGATCATGCCTGCGACACACGGGTACAATGCGGGGTCCAACGGGGGCCGTTCGGAACGTGTCCCGGACTCGTTGACACAGGCTCCGTGCACCATTCCCATAGACCACATTCTGGCCGTTCATCCCCAGCCTTCATCGCTGAGTGCTTTTGCCGACTCGGAGAAACGACCATGCGCAAGGACCATTCCCTGGCCACTACCACCACCCGGGCCAACTCACCCCACAGCTTCCCGGTCGCGAACCGGGCGGTGGCGATGTTGGTGCTGGGCGTCGCGCTCGGCGGCTGCAAGGACAGCATGACGGAGCCGAAGGTGCCCGAGAGCGAACTCATAACCAGGGACCGGGCAGCCCTCGAGGCGCTATACAACGCAACGGAGGGCGAAGAATGGGCCCGGCGGGACAACTGGCTGACAGACGCGCCGCTGGGAGAATGGCACGGCGTGGTTACCGACAGCGTGGGACAGGTGACGTGGCTGACGCTTCCCGGAAACGGTCTTCAGGGGGCGCTACCCCCCGAACTCGGGGATCTTCGCGAACTGCAATACCTCGGGCTCACCGACAATCAGCTCAAGGGACCGCTTCCTCGGCTTCTGGGAGATCTTCCGCAACTTGTCGGCCTGTTCCTGGCGAACAACGGACTCACCGGCATCATTCCGAGCAGCTTTCTGCAACTGGAGCAGCTGAAGGTTCTCGATTTCGGCGGCAACCGGGGGCTCTGCGTGCCGGGAACCACGGAATTCGCGGAATGGGCAGCGGGGATTGCGCAAGTAATAGGAGAGAGTTGCGCCGAGGCCGACCGCCGAGCGCTGGGAGATCTGTTTCGACAGACCGGTGGCAGCGGGTGGGTCGATTCCAGCGGGTGGCTCGGCGACACGGTACTGGAAGAGTGGTTCGGTGTCCAAATCGATTCGATCGGCCGCGTGTTCGCCCTGAGTCTCGTTGAAAACGGCCTCACCGGCGCTTTTCCCGAGGCAGTGGGCGAGCTGACCGTTCTCCGGAGGCTGGATGTTGGCGGCAACCGGCTCAGTGGAGAGCTCCCACGGTCTCTGACGGATCTGTCGCTCGAGGAGTTCCGATACTCGGATACCCAGCTGTGTGTGCCCCACGATGCACGGTTCCAGGAATGGCTGCAGACCGTTGACCAGCACGAAGGCACGGGAACGAACTGCACTCCGGCGGCGGAGCGGGAGGCCCTGATCGCCTTCTACGAGGCAACCGACGGCCCGAACTGGGCCCACAACGACAACTGGATGACCAACGAGCCGATCAGTGAATGGGCTGGCATCGGAGTCAACCGCAACGGCCAGGTCACGGAGCTCAGGCTCGGTTTCAACGCAGTCCGAGGCTCCATTCCGGCCGTGCTGGGCGACCTTCCCAACCTCAGGGTACTGGATCTGAACGGCAATTGGGGTCTCACGGGACCGATCCCGGAGGAACTCTTCGATCTGTCCGGGCTGCAGGAACTGTATCTGGACCGAGTCGGGCTCGCCGGTCCGCTGCCGCCGGGAATCGGGGAACTGACCGGAATCCAGAGGTTGACGCTGAGACGCACGGGCCTCGGCGGTCCCATTCCCGCAGAGCTTGGCCAGCTCGTCAATCTCCGGGTGCTCCAAATGGCTGACAACGACCTGACTGGCCCGATCCCGAAGGAGCTGGGGAACCTGAACGATCTGATCTATCTGGCTCTTTGGAACAACGAACTGACGGGTAGTATCCCCGCCGAATTGGGCAGCCTCACCGAACTTGAGACCCTGATTATCGATCGCAACCAGTTGAGTGGAAGCATCCCCAGTGAACTTGGAAGCCTCGTCAATCTCGAAGTGCTGTGGCTCAACGACAACGCTCTGACGGGACCCATCCCTCCGACTCTGGGGGGCATGCGCAGCCTGGAACGGGCGTACCTGCACGCCAACGAGCTGGCCGGTCCGCTCCCGGCGGAGTTGGGTGAAATGACCGCGCTGGAGCAACTCTGGCTGGGCAACAACGCGGGACTTTCCGGCCCGCTTCCAACCAGCCTGAAGGCACTGGCCGAACTCGAGACGTTCAAGGCCGGGGGCACGGGTCTGTGTGCACCGGCCGATCCGGACTTGATGGCCTGGTTGAACGGGGTCGAGTTCCAGCGCGTCGCACGTTGCGACAGCGGCGGTACCGCGGTCT
The DNA here is from genome assembly GCA_009838975.1 of Gemmatimonadota bacterium. GTDB lineage: Bacteria > Gemmatimonadota > Gemmatimonadetes > Longimicrobiales > Gaopeijiaceae > Bin94. The sequence goes on from VXQO01000088.1 coordinate 8,004, forward strand.
ATCTCACCCAGGCGGTTCAGTCACGACAATTCCCCGTTCCGCTGGTCGCGGGCAGGCCGGCCCTGTTGCGGGTGTTCGTCTCCTCGCACCAGGCAAATGGAGAGCGGACACCACCCGTGCGCGCCACCTTCTACCACGGCGGCGCCCCATCCCACGTGGTGGAGATCGAAGGGGGGAAAGGACGGATCCCGACCGAATTGGACGAGAGCGCCCTGGACCAGTCGGCGAACGCCGAGATCCCGGGTGACGTGATCAGGGACGGTCTGGAGATGGTCGTGGAGATCGATCCGAGTGGCACCCTCGAAGCCGGACTGGGAATCGCGGGCAGGATTCCGGAAACCGGGCGGATTGCCGTGGATGTCCGCGAGATGCCCGACTTCCGGCTGACCGTGATCCCGTTCCTGTACGAACCGAGCCCCGATTCGTCCATTCTGGAGATCACCGAGGACATGTCGCGCAACCCGGAAGAGAGCGAAATGCTGTTTCACACACGCAACCTGCTCCCCATCGGCGACCTCGACATCCGACTTCACGATCCCGTGATCACCTCGACCAACAACGGATTCAACCTGCTCATCGAGACCGAGGCGATGCGACGCATGGAGCGCGGATCGGGCTACTGGATGTCCATGCTCGCGCCCGTTCCTGTCGCCGGACTGCTGGGAGTCGCACTCGGAATCCGTTCGTGGTCGAGCTTCGCGGTGCCGACATCGCACACCGTCGCGCACGAACTCGGACACAACATGGGCCTCTATCACGCGCCCTGCGGTGGTGCCGGGGGACCGGACCCGCTGTATCCCGACCACAACGGCCGGATCGCGTCGTGGGGCTACGATCGAGAGCGGGGCCGGCTGATTACCCCCTTCGCTCCGGACCTCATGTCCTATTGTCGCGGCGGGTGGATCAGCGACTACCACTTCTCCAACTCGCTTCGTCATCGCCTGGACGCGGAGGCCGACGCCGACAACGACGCGGCGCCGACCCGGACGGTCCTGGTGTGGGGCGGGCTGGACTCCGAAGGCGACCCGTTCCTCAAGCCGGCATTTGTCGTGGACGCGGTGCCATCGGTACCGCCCCCGGGAAGCGATTTCCGACTCCGCGGCAGAACGGTCGATGGCGGCGACGCGTTCGCGCTCACCTTCGATATGCCGGAGCTTCCGGATGTTGAAGACGGACGCTCGGCCTTCGTCTCCACGGTGCCGGTCACGTGGACGGGTGCGCTCGCCAGCATCTCACTGGTGGGCGGCGGCGGATCGTCGACGCTGGATCAGACGACCGACTCTCCCATGACCATCGTGCGTGACCGCGTTACCGGACAGGTCAGGGCGTTTCTGCGCGGGCCGCAGGCAGCCGCGATGATGGTGAACGGTGCCGAGCCGGGAATGGAGACGCTGTTCAGCCGGGGTATCCCGGAGGGGGCGGGTCAGAGGCGCTGAACGCTCTCGCTATGTCCTCTCCAGGACGCAATAGCGGTATAGCTTGAGCGTCTCGCGCCAGTCCTCGGGATAGGCCGCGACCACCTCGCCCTGCCCGAATTCGTCGGCGAGACCCGCGAACGAGCCATGTTCGGCAACCGTGAGCGGGGTCTCCTCCTCGAAGACGGACAGGTCGGCGAATCCGGTCGGAAAGGATGCACCCATCGCGCGCTCCACTCCTTCGAGCCGCTCAAGGTCCGCGTCGGTCTCGAACTCGCGGTTCTGCATGTCGACGGCGAAGTAGTCGAAGGCGATGCGGAACGACGACATTGCGTCGGCCAGCCGGTTGAGGAACGGCATGATGCTCTCGGGGGGCAGGTACATCGTGTTGCCCTCCCAGACGATCAGCGTGGGTGCCGCCGCATCGAAGCCGAGTTCCGTGAGGCCGCCAGGGACATCCGCGTCGAGGTAGTTGGCGAGGAGCGAGGGTGGTTGCACGAGCCCGCCCCGCTCCAGGACCACGCGCTTGAACTCGAGTACGGCCTTCTGGTCGACCTCGAAGAAGGCCACGTCGGGACTGCCGTACCTGTGGGCGCGCATGTCGAAGCCGCCGCCGAGCAGGACGATCTGGCGCGCACCGGCCGCGATGCCGCGCTCGACGAAGCGGTTGAAGTAGCGCGTGCGGAAGCGGACCATGGTCGTCGACGGCGGAAAGACCGCGTCCAGTTGCCGCGCGGCACCCTGTGCGCGCTCGTTCGAGAACCATTGGGCGTAGGGGTCGCTGAACAGCGGCTCGGGCTTCTCGTTCTCCAATGCGCGGATGGACGCGATGACGAACGCGGTCGCCCCGATCTCGTTGATGTCGATCATCTCTCTCCTCTTTTCGAGCACACGGTAACGGAATGCTCCCAGTGAATCCCGGAACCCTTCCGGGTAGGCGTCGCGATGACGAAAGCGGTCGTGTCCAGCTGGTTGATGCGGGTCATTGGCGAGCCATTCGCCTCCCGGGTGAGCGACGGGCCGCCACCACCCCCGAGAGGATGACTCCGGCGCCGATCAGCTGCTGCGTAGAGGGTGTCTCGGCCAGCCACAGCCAGGCGCTGATTAGCGCGATGACGGGGACGAGGTTCTGATAGACCGACGTACGATTCTGGCCGATCACGCGCACGCCCCGATACCACAGCAGATATGCGATCCCGATTGCAAAGACGCCCGCGTAGACGACGCCGAACCAGACCCTGAGGGAGACCGCGGTCCAGTCCATGCGGATCAGCTCGGGCACGCCGGCGAGCACGATGAACGGGAGGCCGGCCCACAGCGTCCACGCCGTCACGTGAAGTGCACCGCGGCGCCGGACCATCCGGTGCGCGAGCACGGTGTAGGCTGCCCACGAGACCGCAGCGCTCAACACGAAAAAGTCCCCGAGGCGGGCCGTTCCCATCTGCTGAGTGCCGCCGGTGATGAGAATCACCATGCCCGCGATCGTGGTCAGAACGCCCCCGACAATCGCCGGGTTGAGCCGTTCCCGGCCCATGGCGAAGGAGATCACCAGCACCCACACCGGGCTCGTGGAGAGGAGGAGGGCGGCGTTGCCGGTCAGCGTCCAGTCCAGCCCGAAGATGAACCCGATCTGGAAGAGGACGTGGCCGATGATGGCCAGCAGCATGACGATCCCCCAGTCCTTGCGCCTCGGCAGCAGCTGCCGTCCGGTGCCGCGGACGAGCAACCACACCGCGACAGCCGCGCAGGAGAAGCGAAGGGCGTTGAACGCGAGCGGCTCGATTTCGGTGAGCGCGGCCTTCACCACCGTGAAGTTGAGTCCCCAGATGGTGGCGACCCCGACAAGACCGAGGTCGACCAGCAACGTGTTGGGCCGCCGCCTAGCGGACGAGCTCTGCGAAGGTCGCATTCTGGAGCGCGTACTCGCGCCAATCTTCGTGATCGAAGTGCCACCACTCGGCTTCGTAGACCGTGAATCCCTCGGCCTCCATCGCTCGGCGCAGGATCTCGCGCTGCCAGCGCTGGCGCGAGGTGCCGCCCGGGTAGTCGGGGAAGGACCGTGGCGAGAATTCGTCGTAGGTGCCCACCATGTCGGCCGGCTGGCCGGTTTCGAGGTCGTAGAGGTTCAGGTCGATCGCCGAGCCGCGGTTGTGGCGCGAACCGCTCGCGGGATCCGCCACGAAGATCTTCTGCGATTCGGGCGTGGCGTCGAAGAACATCTTCGTGACGTACCAGGGGCGGTAGCCGTCGTGCAGGAGCAGGCCGTAGCCGTGTTGAGCGAGCGCGCGGTGGGCGCGGGCCACGCCCTCGGCGGCGGGCTGCTGGAGGAAGACGCGGGGTTCGTCGTAGAAGATGGACGACATGAAGTTGTTGGTGGTCGCGTAGCGGACATCGAGGCGGATCCCCGGCTCGATGGTCGTGACCTCGACCAGCTCGGAGTCGCGGAACGGCCCCGCTTCGGCGGGGGGCGACGCGGCGAGTGCCTCGGCGCGCAACTCGGCGACCGGGCGCACCGGATCGATGCGGAAGGTGCCCCCGGCTTCGGTGCCCACGTCCCGGCGCGCGAAGACGACCGAGGCGGCCGTGACAGACGTCGCACGGTCGGTCGCGTCCCGCGAGAACACGAGTTGCTCGCCGTGGTAGAGCCCCCGGTCGGGGAAGGCGTAGATATCGCGCGAGACCTCGTCGAGCGAGTAGAGGTAGAACCACTCGATCAGCGCATAGAGCCGGCCGCGCCATTCGAGGATGTACAGCACGTTGTGGTCCCAGCCGTATTCGCCGATGAGGCCGTTGAAGTGGGCCGGCGGGAGGGGCGGGCGGTCGGAAGCGGGCTGGCGGGGCAGGGCGGCGCCGGATTCTCCGTCGGGGCCGAGAGGGACGAGGGCGGACGGGGTGGCCGCGAGGAAGCGCTGGCCGTATTCGAGGCGGTCGTCCACGACGAGGGTGTCGCCGCGCGAACGGATCTCGATGGTCGCGCCGCCGCGCACCGGGGTCATGAAGAGGCGGCCATTCCGGTGGTCGAGGTCGAGGGCGTCGCTGTCGGTGCCGTAGGTGCCTTCCAGCGCGAGGGCGCGGGCCGGGGGCAGCGGATCGGTGCCGGGTGGGACGGGCGGCAACGGTTCGCCGTCCCGAGCGGCAAGCATCAACTCCAGCGCCGCGTCCGCGATCCGGCTGGTGATGGTGTTGGTCCCGTCCACCGCCGATACCACAACGACGCCGATCCGGGAGTCGGGCAGGAAGGCGAGCTGGGTGGAGAAGCCGTAGATGGCGCCCCCGTGACCGAGCCAGCGCTGCCCGAACCTCTCGTCCACGGCAAAACCGAGGCCGTACCCGGCGGTCGTGCCGGGTTCGGCGAACTGTGGCTCCCACATCGCCTCGAGCGTTGCGGCTTCGACGAGCCGACGCTGCGGGCTTTCGGTGTCGTCGCCGCCGGCTTCCGCCCCCTCGTCCGCCAACTCGCCGCGCCGGAACATCACCCCCATGAAGCGCGCGAGGTCGAGCACGGTCGAGTACATGCTTCCCGCCGGCGCCATGCCCAGCTCGAAGGTCGGCGCGTCGAAGAGGCCGCGATCGAACCCCCACATGTACGCTTCGGCGAGGTCGTCCACGATGGCGGGTTCCGGCGCGAAGGCGCTGCTCGTCATCCCGATGGGATCGAGAACCGCGCGCTTGACGTAGTCCGCGAACGGCACGGACTGCGTGACTTCGAGCGTGTAGCCGACGACCGCGATTCCGGCGTTCGAGTACTTCGTGCGCGTTTCCGGTTCGTAGATCTGCGGCGTCCCCGCAAGGCTGGCCACGGTGGCGCCAAGGCTCGCCCCGGCGTCGTCGAAGTAGTTGCCGGCCGGAGGCTCGCGGATCAGCCCGGAGCGATGCGACATGAGCTGGCGCAGCGTGATCGGGGTTCCCGAGCGGTTGTCGGGTGCGAAGTGGGGGAGGTAGTCGCGCACGGGGGCGTCGATGTCGACCTCCCCCCGCTCGACGAGCTGCATGACCGCGATGTCGGTGAACAGCTTCGACACGGAACCCACCCGGTACACGGTCTCGGCGGTCGCGGGGACGCCGGGTTCCTGTTCGCCGAAGCCCTCCGCCCAGACGACGCCCCGGTCGTCGACGAGCGCGATCGACACCGCCGCGAGGTCCTTTTGCGCGCGTTCGCGCTCGATCATGTTGGAGAGCGCGGCCGCTACTTCGACGTAGCCGCCCTCCAGACCGACGGTGGGTGTACCTTCGTCCGGCGCTTCGGCGCATGCCAGGAGAAGGAGCGGGAGCAGCGAGAAGGGCAGCAACTTCACGCAGGCGCGACGGGACAGGCCCGCCCCGTCTTCGCGCAACAGTCGTCCGGCGAGGCTCATCCGCTCACTCCTCTCAAAACCCGGGCAAACGCCGACAGCGCGGGTACCGGCGGCGTCAGTGCCAGCGCAGTGGACTCGACTCCACTTTGTAGAGAATGTAATCCCGCAGCGTGTGCGCGGTGTCGAGTTCGACGTAGGGAACCGTCACGACTCCCGAGGACAGTTGCACTTCGAGGGTGGCCAGGCCCCTGCGGCGCTGCAGCGGCGACTGTTTTACGGACACGCCCTGGGACTTGCGGAAGAGGAAGGCGTCGACCCTGGCACCGAGGAATCCCTTGCGGCTTGCCAGCCCCTCGGCGTCGTGCAGGTAGCCCCGCCGGCGCCAGCTCTGGAGGGCGACCAGCGATGCGGCCGTGGCTGCGGCCAGGCAATAGGCACCGAACGGGAGGCTCAGGATTGTTGCCGGGGTCCCGCGGAGCAGGAGGAAGAAGGTACCGGCGACGATGGGAACCACGCACATCCGAAGGGTCACGGCACGGATGTAGTAGGGTGATACGCGGACGAATCGCGGGCTTCCGGGCAGAAGCGTGATTTCAGTGGCTTCCCGCCCAAACACCTGGCCGCGCAGCGATTCCGCTGTGGATCCCTCGAGCAGGGGAACAGTCAGGTTCTCGGCAAACTCCACATTGGCCGGGCCCTCGCTGCCAGGCATCTGGACCGCTCCCGCCGGGAGAGCCGAGAAGCGAAATCGCCCGAACCAGCGCAGAATCAGGTTCTGGGCAAGGGTGAGCTGCTGGATCTTGGCGGTCTCGACCACCACTCCCTTCTGTGTGAGGAGTCCGCCCCGCGAGCGGAACGCGGTGCCCCGCCGCCACAGCGTATAGTCGTAGTGACGCAGGAACGCGCCGATCACAACCGCCGTGACCAGCACCAGGGCGATCGAGAGGAAAAGAACCAGTACGGCGATCACCTGCGCCACCGCCGCGAGGCCGGTGATGCCGGACCAAACCGCGTCGACGATCCCCACGATCATGTCCTGAAACGGCTCGGCGACCTGCGCGAGTGCCGCCAGAGCCCCGGCGAGCACGAGCGCCTTGCGGTCGGCGAGGCCGATGCGCAGCATGTCGGCGCCGGTGAGCCTGAGAAGCAGCTGATCGGCGGCGGCCGGGGTTTCGGCTGTAATGCGAGCCTGGTCCAGGGCCTCGGCGGGGTCTCTGTCCCCGGGCTGGTCCGGGTCGTCCTCGCCCGCGCGTCGAGCGGCGCGTCCGGCCCTGCGGTTCCGGTCGACGCGGGTGCGCAGCCAGTCCGCAAGCTCGGTCCCGACTGCGGGGAGCCGCCCCTCGGCTACGATGGTTCCCGCCGTGTCCAGGCGCACGGTGACCAGGCCGAGCATGCGGTCCACCAAAGACCGCTCGACGTTGATGCCCTGCACGCGGTCGAAGGGAAGGTCGAGCGCGGTTCGCTTGATGAAGCCCTGGCGGATGAGGACCCTGTCATCTTCGATCCTGAACCGGAAGAACCAGTACCTGAGCAGGGCGACGCCGCCGATCGCGAACAGGATTAGGAGGATCGCAAGACCGACCGAGCCCCCCCGTGAGGCGAAATCGAAGCGTGTCAGGTAGGCGATGGCGCCGAAGGAGGCCACCAGCTGGATGTAGCTTCGGGCAATGGTCCGGATGGTGGTGCCGAGAAAGAAGACGATCGCGAACGGAGACGTGCGCCTCCAGACGCCGAAGTCAGGCTGGTTCACCGAAATCGGGGTCCGTCCCCCGGTCACTCTCGGCCTCGATACGCGCCGAGACGTAGGCGCGCAGGCGTTCGGCCGTCTCCCGGCCGAGGCCACGGATCTTGTGCCCCCCTCCGCCAGCGGGGAAGACGGACAGGTTGGCCAGGCCGAAGCGGCGGTCGAGCGGCGTGCTGTCGGTCTTTGTGTGCTGGACCCGATTGAAGGGGATCGCCCGCACCGACCGCCACAGCACGCCGGACCTGTACAGGATGTCCCTGTCACGGACCGCATAGCCGTGGCGCGGGACCGCGATCGCCGGCCAGGCAAGTGCCCAGAACGAAAGGGCGGCGAAGACGCTCCACGCGATCACCGGCAGCCAGGGCGCGGCCCTGAACAGCGCGGCGAGTCCCCCGGTCGCGAGGGCGTAGTGCACTCCACCTCCAATTCCCGCAAACACGGAGAAGCGGATCAGTGTACCCAGCTGCAGGCGCCTGACGAAGCGTGGATGGAGGGCCTGCCAGTCCAGTTGCTCCGCCCTGGGAAGTGCGTCGGGGGGGACCTGGGGATTGACGAACATGGCGTGACTCAACAAGTAACGGTGTGACCAGCTTCAGTGGAGCGGGAGGTGGAAGATGACCCTGGACGAATATACCCGCCACGACGCGACAGGGCTCGCCGCGCTCGTGAGAGCTCACGAAGTGACGCCGCTGGAACTGATCGAGGTGGCCGTGGAGCAACTCGAACGTGTCAACCCGCAGATCAACGCGGTCGTCTACCGCATGGACGACGAGGCCAGGGCGCTGGCGCCGTCGGTCGACCGCAACGCGGTCTTTGCCGGTGTGCCATTCCTGGCGAAGGACCTGCAGAGCGGCTACGCCGGACACCCGACATCGGGAGGGAGCCGTGTGGCCGAGCGGTTGGTGGTAGACGAAGACACCGAACTGGTCCGGCGGGTCCGGGCCACAGGCGTTGCCATCCTGGGCAAGACCAACACACCCGAGTTCGGGTTGCTGCCGTACACCGAGCCCGAGCTATGGGGGCCCTGCCGCAACCCGTGGGCGCTGGACCGCACGCCCGGGGGATCGAGCGGAGGCTCGGCCGCGGCGGTGGCGGCGGGCATCGTGCCGATTGCCGGGGGTGGGGACGGCGCGGGATCGATACGCATGCCTGCGTCGTGTTGCGGGCTGTTCGGGCTGAAGCCGACCCGCGGACGGATTCCGCCCGGGCCGCGCGATTCCGAGCCGTGGCGCGGATCGGTGACCGAGCACGTGCTCACCCGCTCGGTGCGGGACAGCGCCGCGATGCTCGACGCCACCCACGGTCCCGAACCGGGCGCACCGTACAGGATCGCGCCGCCGTACGGTCGGTTCACGGCGCAGGTGGACACCGATCCCGCACGCCTGCGCATCGCGTGGACGACCGCACCGCTGATGGGCTCGGCCGCCGCCCATCCGGACTGCGTGCAGGCGGTCGGCGACACAGTCACCCTGCTGAGGCAACTCGGGCACCATGTCACTCAGGCCACGCCGAGCATCGACGGCAAGACCTTCGCGCGCGCGTTCATGTACATGGTCGCAGGCGAGGTGGGCGCGGAGTTCGAGGACCTGGCGCGCGCGCTGGGTCGCCGGCCCCGCCGAACGGAACTGGAACCATTGACCTGGGCGCTCGGACTGGTGTCGCAGGCGGTTTCGGCCCGCGAACTCGCCGCCTCCCTGCGCCTGCTTGAGCGTTGTGGCAAGGCCGTCGGCCGGTTCTTCACCGACTACGACATCCTGGTGACGCCCACCGTCGCCACGCCGCCGCCAGGGATTGGCGCGCTGCCGCCAAGCCGCTTCGAGCACCTCCAGCTTCGGCTGATGGGCGCAATCGGATCGGGACGCCTGGTGAAGGTCGGCCGGCTGCTGGAGCGGATCGCCGACAGCGCGTTCGAGTACACCCCGTGGACGCCGGTCTTCAACATCAGCGGCCAGCCGGCCATGTCGGTGCCACTCTACTGGAACCGCGCGGGGCTCCCGGTCGGCGTGCACTTCGTGGCCCGGGCCGGCGAAGAGGCCACACTCCTGCGGCTCGCCGGCCAACTCGAGCGGGAACGCCCGTGGTTCGACCGCATCCCGGAGGTCGTGCCACAGCCGCAGTAGGGCCGACCCTTGCCGCTCGTCCACGCCCCGCCGCAGTATCTCCTTTCACCAGCAGCCTCCGGAGGGACCACATGCGCGCACCATACTCGCCCGTCCGCTCGACCACCCGCTCCACTGCGCAGATCGCCGCCATCGCATGTCTCGCGGCGGCCGCCGCGACCTGCCAGCCCGCCGCCCAGGCCCCGGGCCCGCAGGGCGCCGCCCCCGCCCAGCTCCGCATCGAGGTCACGCACGACGCCGCGCTCCACGACGGCCCGCTGACCGGCCGCCTGTACACGGTCTTCGCGCCCTCCAACGACCCCGAGCCGCGCATTGCGGGGTACAACTCCGCCCGCCAGCGCAACGGCGAGGTGCCGTTCTTCAGCGCCGACGTCGAACAGGCCGCCCCGGGCGACGCCATGGTCATCGACGCGGGCGCGGACGGCTATCCGTACCGCCGCCTCGGCGGCCTCCCCGCCGGCGACTATTGGGTGCAGGCGATCCTGCACGTCTACACCGAGTACGAACGCGCCGACGGACACACGATCTGGGCGCCTCAGGACCAATGGGAGGGGCAGCGCTGGGCCTTCTCGCCGGGGAACTATTTCAGCGAGGCGCGCAGGGTCCGGATCGATCCGGCCAGCGACGACGTGATCAGCTTCGAGCTCACCGGCGAGATCCCGCCGATCGAGGTGCCGGCCGACACGGAATGGGTGAAACGCATCAAGATCCAGAGCGAGATCCTGTCCGAGTGGTGGGGCCATCCCATGTACCTGGGCGCGGTCGTGCTGCTGCCCCGCGGCTTCGACGAGAACCCGGACATGCGCTACCCGCTCGTGATCGAGGAGGGACATTTCCAGCTGGATCCGGTCTTCGGATTCACCACCGAGCCGCCGTCCGGCGAAGCGCTGTTCTCGCAGATGCGGCGCGAGGCGGGTGGCATGCGCGAGTCAGGCTACGAATTCGCGCAGGCGTGGATGGGTGACGACTTCCCACGCGTGGTCGCGGTCATACTGCAGCACCCGACGCCCTACTTCGACGACTCCTATGGCCTCAACTCGGCCAACAACGGACCCTACGGCGACGCCATCCACGAAGAGCTGATCCCGTACATCGAGGAGAACTTCCGGCTGATCGGCGAGCCGTACGCGCGCGTCATGACCGGCGGTTCGACCGGCGGCTGGATCTCGCTCGCCAAGATGCTGCACTATCCCACGTACTACGGGGGCACGTGGACCTACTACCCCGATCCGATCGACTTCCGGCGCTATCAGCTGGTCAACATCTACGAGGACGAGAGCGCGTTCATCGTGCCCGGATCGGTGCCGGGCGCGCCCGAGCGCATGTTCCAGCGGACGGTCGAGGGCCAGCCGGTGGGCAGCAACCGCCAGATCAGCCAGCTGGAGGTGGCGCAGGGCTCGCGGGGACGGGGCGCCGGGCAGCTCGACGCCTGGCATGCCGCCTACGGGCCGACCGACGAGGACGGCTATCCGAAGCGGCTGTGGGACCTGGACACGGGCGTCATCGACCGCGAGGTGGCCTACTACATGCGCGACAACGGCTACGATCTGCGCCACTACGCCGAGGAGAACTGGTCGCGAATTGGCCCGGACCTGGTCGGCAAGATCAGGATCTACAACCCCGAGATGGACCACTTCTACCTGCCGTACGCGGTCTACCTGATGGAGGAGTTCCTGGAGAGCACGACGGACCCCTACTACGCCGGCGAGTTCATCCACGGCGCCCCGATGAAGGGCCACGGCTGGTCCCCCTTCACGAACGCCGATCTCGTCCGTCAAATGGCGGCGCATGTGGCCGACAACGCGCCCGAGGGGGCGTCGACGGCGTGGATGGAGGGGCGTTAAGGGGGTTTTGAGTAGGAGGGCGGTGGTGTGGGG
>VXQO01000027.1 GCA_009838975.1 Gemmatimonadota bacterium
GTTGTCCGGGTGGGCGGGCGGCTCCGCCGCCGCAGCTTCTGGCTTGGCCGTCATCGCGTTGCTCCTGGGCGCGCCGGCCTCCGTTTCTGCGCAGCTCAAGGTGGAGGGTGAGGTCCTCGACGCGGTGACGGGAGTGCCCGTGGCCGGCGTGATCGTCCACTTTCCCGATCTCGGCCTCGGCACGATCTCGGACGAGATGGGCTACTTCGCATTCAACGCGGTGCCGCACGGCTCGCAGGTCATCGCGACCCACCACATGGGATACCGGGCGCTGCTGCAGGAGGTGCCCATCGTGGACGGCGAGACCTGGCTGCTCAGGCTTACGCCGAAACCAGTCGAACTCGAGGGGGTCACCGTCGAAGCGGACCGCGCGGAGGCGATCGAGGCGGCGCGCACAGGACGCCGCTCCGACTTCATCTCGCCGACGGCCGTCGCAGATGCCGCCGAGCGCACCAGCAAGGTGCTGGAGGTGTTTCGCACCAAGGCGCCGCCGCGGCTCCAGATCCGGCAGCAGGGCGGTCCGGGCGGCATCACCTTCTGCATCCAGTCGACGCGGCGGGCGCCGTCCGTACAGGAACTCACCGACCTGGGGAACGGGTGCCACCCTGCGCTGCTCGTTCTGGATGGGGTGGTGGTGTATTCCCCCCCGGCCATGACCGAGATGGCGCGGATCGAGCCGCCGTCGCTGCCGGGTGATGTCGCCGCCCTCCTCCTCAATCAGAATCCCCAGGAAATCGAGAGCATACGGATCCTGTCGCGCTCGGACGCGTTCTTCCGGTACGGCGAGATCGGGCGTCTCGGGGCCGTCGAGATCAAGACCAGACACCCGGGCAGGCCGAGGGGCGGTTGATGCGCCCCGTCGTGGGGATGCGACCTCTTCTTCTTCCGTGCGCCATGGCGGCGGGGCTTGCGGCGTTTCTGCTGCACCCGGGCGTGCGGGTCGAACCGGCGGCCTTCTGGACGATTGCCGCGGCGGCGGCCGGGATTCTCGTGTGGACGGGGTGGCTCTTCGCGTCGCGGCGGGAGAGTGGCGAGGACCTGACGCTGGAACTGGTCATTCGCACGCCCCACTGGATGCAGACGCTGGCGCAGGGGGCGCTGCTGGTCTGGTGGGGCACGTTCGTGAACATGGTGCAGCTGTGGGCGCCGATGATCGTCGCGCAGCTGCTTCTGGCCGTGGCGGTGGAAGGGCTCTTCGCGCTCACGCGCAGGGGGCGCTACGCGGCGGGGCTGGGAGTCGTTCCGGTGATCTTCAGCGTGAATCTCTTCCTGTGGTTCACGGGGCCCTGGTTCTTCTTCCAGTTCGCGATGGTGGTGCTGGTCTACGCCGGCAAGGAGTTCATCCGCTGGCAGCTGGACGGCCGCTCGCGGCACATCTTCAACCCGTCGGCGCTGGCGCTGTCGGTGGCGGCGGTGCTGTTGATCGCGACCGGATCGACCGAAATCACGCTGGGCATCGAAATCGCGCAGAGCCAGTTCATCCCGCCGCAGATGTACCTGGTGATCTTCCTGGCGGCGGTTCCGGCACAGCTGCTCTTCGGCGTGGCGATGATGACGATGCCGGCCGTGCTCACCATCCTCGGATTCGGCCTGCTCTACCAGTCGCTGACCGGGATCTACTTCTTCTACGACGCCTACATCCCGGTCTCGGTCTTCCTGGGACTGCACCTGCTGTTCACGGATCCGGCGACCTCGCCGCGCTCGGACGGCGGGCGGATCCTGTTCGGGCTCATCTACGGCACCGGCGTGGTCACGAGCGCGGCGATGCTGGACGCGGTCGGCGCGCCCAATTTCTACGACAAGCTGCTGCCGGTGCCGATCCTCAACGTGCTGGCGCCGCGGCTCGACCGGGCGGCGAACTGGCTGGGCGAGAAGCTGTCGGCGGCGGGCAGGCTGCAATCGCCTGGCGGCGCGCGGCGGCGCGTGGCGACCGTGGCACTGTGGGGCGCGGCGTTCGCCACAATGAGCGCGGCGGGCGGGGTCGGGGACCATCACCCCGGGCAGTACTACCCCTTCTGGCGGGACGCCTGCGAGGCGGGCAACGACCGGGCGTGCAACTATTCGGGGGTCATGCTGCAGAACTTCTGCGACCAGGGCTCGGGCTGGGGGTGCAACGAGTTCGGCGTGCTGCTGGTGGGGCTGGACCGGAACTTCGTCGGTGCCGCCGGCGAATTCGAGCGCTCGTGCCGCTTCGAATACGGGCCGGGCTGCGGCAACCTGCAGATGCTGGCCGGCGGCGACCAACGGCTGGCGCAGGGTCCGGGCGCGTTCGAGCGTGAGGACCCGCCTCTCGCCGAGTTGCCGATCGTCCTGAGTGGCAGCAAGGGGCCCGTTACAGAGCGGGATCCGGAAGCGCTCCGGGCGCTCGGGTGCGAGCGTGGCTGGCGGGAGTTGGGCTGTACCTGACATGCGGCCGCTCCTGTTGCCTGGCGCACTCGCTGGCGTACTGGCTGGCTACCTGCTGGTCCCGGGGGTGCGGGCCACGCCAGGTCTGTTCTTGGGGATCGCCGGAGCGTCGGCGGGCGTGCTCGTGTGGACGGTGTGGCTGGCGCTATTGCGCCGCCGCTCCGGAGAGGCTCTGGTCATGGACTTCCAGGCCATCCGGCCGCATTGGGTCCAGCTCCTGGCGCAGGGGACTGTGTTGGCCTGGTGGGGATGGTTCGTGCCGGCGGTATACGGCTTCGCGCCATTCATCCTCGCCCAGTTGATTCTGGCGGTTGCCGTCGAAGCGCTCTTCGGCTGGACGCGGCGTGGTCGCCACACGCTCGGCTTCGGGCCAGTGCCGGTGGTCTTCAGCCTCAACCTCTTCCTGTGGTTCCACCTGGACTGGTTCTTCCTCCAGTTGGCGATGGTGGTGCTGGTCTATGTCGGCAAGGAGTTCATCCGCTGGCGCGTCGGCGGCCGCTCGCGGCACATCTTCAACCCGTCGGCGTTTGCGCTGGCGGTGGCGTCGCTGGCGCTGATCGCGACAGGGACCACGGGGATCACGCTGGGGGTGGAGATCGCGCAGTCGCAGTTTGTCCCCCCCTACATTTTCGTGGTGATCTTCCTCGCGGCTTTGCCGGGCCAGCTGCTCTTCGGCGTCGCCACGATGACGATGCCCGCGGTGCTCACCATCTGGGGGTTCAGCGCCGCGTATCTGGCGGCGACCGGTGAGTACTTCTTCTACGACGCGTACATCCCGATCGCCGTGTTTCTGGGGCTGCACCTGCTGTTTACCGACCCCGCCACCTCGCCCAGGTCAGAGCTGGGCCGCGTGCTGTTCGCCGTGCTGTACGGGACGGGGGTGGTCGGCAGCGTCTTCGCGCTGAACGCGGTGGGCGCGCCGCCCTTCTACGATAAGCTGTTGCCGGTGCCGATCCTGAACCTGCTGGCGCCCACGCTGGATCGTGCGGCCACGGCGCTCGCGCCCAGGCTGGGTGTCGCGTGGGCAGCCGCAAAGGGTGCGGTGCCGACGCGGCGGCGAGTGGCCACGGTGGGGCTGTGGGCCGCAGTCTTCGCGACGCTGAGCTTCTCCGGTGCACTGGGCGACCACCATCCGGGCCAGTACTACCCGTTCTGGCGGGATGCGTGCGAAGCGGGAAGCGACCGGGCCTGCGACTACACCGGCATCATGCAACAGAGCTTCTGCGACCGGGGGTCCGGCTGGGCCTGCAACGAATTCGGCATCCTGATGGCCGAGACGGATCGGGACTTCCGCGGTGCCGCTGGAGAGTTCGAGCGGGCGTGCGGGCTGGGGTTCGCACCGAGTTGCGCCAACTTGGAGGCGCTGGGCGCGGGCACCATGGAGCTTGGACGCGCGCCGCCGCCGGTTGGCGAGCTGCCCATCGTGCTGCGGGGCAGCAAGGGGCCGGTGAACGAGCGCGATCCCGAAGCGCTGAGGGCGCTGGGATGCGAGCGGGGGTGGCGGGAACTGGGGTGCTGAAAGCTCCCCCAGCCCCCGACCACTTAAGAATGTAAGCTGTACATTACGTTTTGTAATGTCGCCATGTCATGTCTGATGGCTACCCCTTCGGCTGATCCCCCTGCAACTCCAGGATGTCCACGTTCCACTGGCTGTCGCCGAGCAGGTGCTTCACGAAGTACTCGGCGCGGAGCCAGAACCAGTAGTTGCTCATGTTCCCGAAGCCGTGGCGCTGGCCGGGGAAGATGAAGAAGTCGAAGCGCTTGTTCGCGCGGATCAGCGCCTCGGCCATGCGGAAGGTGCCGGCGTGGTGGACGTTGTTGTCCACGTCCCCCGTCGTCAGCAGCAGGTGACCCTTCAGGTTCGCCGCGATGTCCGAGTTCCGGTCGATGTCGTACTCGAAGCTCGTGACGGCCCCGGTCGAGTCCTTCACCTCCTTGACCCCGTCGTGCTTCTCGGACCAGTTGGCGTTGTAGACGTCGTTGTTGTGGTTCCCGGCTGACGAGACGGCCACCTTGAAGAAGTCGGGGTAGACGAGCATGGCCGCGGTCGACATGAAGCCGCCTCCGGAGTGCCCGTAGATCCCCACCCGGTCGATGTCGATGAAGCCGTGGCGGTCGGCGAGCTGTTCGATCCCCGCCTTCTTGTCGGCCAGGCCGTAGTCGCGGAGGTTCCCGTACCCGTAGTTGTGGTACCACTTCGAGCGGTCGGGGTGGCCGCCGCGGTTCCCGATCGTGATGACGATGAAGCCGAACTGCGCGAGCGCCTGCTCGGTCTGGTTCAGCGAGAACGATTTCGACACCGACTCGGTCTGCGGTCCGGGATATACGTAGGCGATGATCGGGTACTGCTTCGCGGGATCGAAATCGTATGGCTTGTACATGACCCCGTAGATATCCGTCACGCCGTCGTCGGCCTTCACCTGGTAGGTCTCGGGGTACTGGTATCCGGCGGCTTCCAGCGCCGTCAGGTCGGCCGTCTCCAGGTCCATGATCCTGCGTCCGGACGCGTCGAACAGGGCTGACACGGGGTTGGTGTCGACGCGCGAGTAGTTGTCGATGAAGTAGCGCGCGGATTCGGACACGACGGCCTGGTGGTCGTAGTTGCCGGGGTTGAGCAGGGTCAGGCCGCTGCCGTTCAGGCCGACGCGGTACGTGTGCATGTAGTACGGGTCCTCGCCCTCCTCGCGCGCGTTGGCGCGGAACACCGCATATCCGTCGTCCTCGTTCACGCCCATCAATCCGTCGACGTGCCAGGGGCCTTCGGTTAGACGAGTGCGGACCGTTCCGTCCGGCGCGTAGCGGTAGAGGTGCGCCCACCCGTCCCGTTCCGACCACCAGATGAGGTCGCCGTTCTCCAGGCGCGCGGGCGACTGGTGCTCGACGTACGTATTCAGGCGCTCCTCGATCACGGCGGTGACTTCGCCGGTCGCCGGGTCGGCCCTCATTACGTCCACGCGGTGCTGGTCGCGGCTGCGACGCCAGAAGTAGAGCTCGTCGCTGCTGTCCGAGAGCCACTTGGTTATCCGCGGCTCAGCGGAACCGCCGCCTCCACCGAAGAAGAAGAAGCCGCCGAAGCCGCCGAAGCCGCCGAACTCGTTGAAGATCCCCATCCGCTGGTCCTTCCACGGCTCGTCGTCGATCTGCGACATCTCGCGCGACTCCATGTCGAAGACGTGGAGGCTGGTCTGCGTCACGTTCTCCTCGCCCGGCATCTCGTACCGGTAGCTCTCCAGCTTCGGCCGCGTGTTGCCGACCGCGTGAACGACCCACAGGTGGTCCACCTCGCGGCGGTCCTGGCGGGTGAGCGCGAAGTAGCGGGAGTCGTGGGACCAGGTCGTCCCGGAGGGCTGGCGCTTCTTGTGCTCCTCTTCCGTCTCCTCGTCGTTCTGGCCGCGGCCCTGCGAGCCCCAGCTGAAGTCCTTCTCACCGTCGGTGGTCAGCTGGATCTCCTCGACCTCGACGTCCTCTTCGGCCTCTTCGGCCTCGTCACCGGTCTTGCCGCGGCGGGCCTCGATGATCTTCTCGTATTCCTCGTAGCTCATCATCCAGAGGTTGAATTCGCGGCTGAAGACGACCCACGCGGTGTCAGGGGACACGCTCGCCCAGTTCGGGTGGCTGTCCGGCTCCTCGTAGTCCTCCAGTTCGCGGAGCGTCCTCGTGGTGACGTCGTACTCGAAGTGGTGGACGATGTTGCGGGTCCTGGGCTGGCGCGGGGCGCGCTGCTGCTCGTCCTCCTGGTCCTGCTCGACGTCTTCCTCGTCTTCTTCCTCCTCCACCTCCTCTTCCTGGGACGACTCCACGTCGAACTGGATGGTGTTCGGTCCGGTGAAGCGAATCGCGCGGATCGGAAGGTGCTGCGCGTCCCACGGATCCCGCGTGATGCGGGTCAGCTCGGCGGCGATCTGGTCGTTGTCGAAGATCTCGGTCTTCGTACCCTGGCCGGGATCGACGAGGTAGAAGTGCCTGCCGTCCGAAGTCTCCCACTCGTACCAGAAGCGGTCCGTATCCTCGATCCACCGCGGCGTGACGCGCAGGGAATGGACCAGGTCGCTGACCTTGTAGGGGGCGAACCGGGCGGCCAGTTCGAAGTTGGCGGAGCCGGGGCCCTCGACCTTGATCGAGCCCTCTTCCTGGGCAGCGGCGGGTTCGTTCATGGCTCCCAGGACGAGGAAGCCGGCGCCAAGGATCAGGGCAAGGCGCGAACGTGAGCGAGTGACGGTGCGGCGGATCATTCTGGGCCTCCGTTGTGGAGCGGGAAGCGGCGTGGGGAGCGCCAGGTGGCGCACCATACCGTGGACACGCATCTTCGCCGGATTGACTGTGGGCCGGCCCGGGCAGATCGCGGCCGATCCGCGCGGGCAACCGATCAGAAATGGGAGACTTTGCGCGATGGTGCAAGCGAAGGCCGGTATCGTTCTCGTGTACCTGGGTCTGGCGACCGCGCTCGCTCAGGCTCAGGAGCCGCCGCCCCGACCCGTCGTCACGGCGGCCGACTACGCGCGGGCCGAGCAGTTTCTGCCGGCCAATGCGGCGCGGCTGCTGACCGGGGTGCCGGTTGGCGCGGTGACCTGGGTCGGCGACTCCGACCGGTTCTGGTACCGCGTGCGAACCACTGACGGCGAGCGCTTCATTCTGGTCGACCCCGCGGCGCGGATCCGGCGAGACGCGTTCGACCACGGCCGCCTCGCGGCTGCGCTTTCCGCGGCGGCGGACACCTCCTACGACCCGGCGCGGATGCCGTTCAGGACCTTCGAGTTCGTCGAAGACGGCGCGGCACTGAAGCTGGACATCGGCGCAGCGAAGTGGCGCTGCGAACTTGCCGGCTACACTTGCGCGGAGCGCGACGCCTCGGCCGAATTCACCCCGTCGGAACTTGCCTCGCCCGACGGCACCCGCGCGCTCTTCACCCGCGATCACAACCTCTGGGTACGTGCGGCCGGGGAGGAGGACGGCACGCAGCTGACTGACGACGGGGAGCCGTACTGGGACTACGGATCGAGCCCCGAGGGCAACACGTCGGCGGTGACCGTTCGCCGCTTCGGCATCCCGGTGCCGCCCGCCGCACTGTGGTCGCCGGACGGTCGCTACGTGGCCACGCACCAGCTCGACCAGCGCGGCGTCCTGGAGATGCACCTCGTGCAGGGCGCTCCCGAGGACGGCTCCAAGCGGCCCCGGCACCACGCGTACCGGTACGCGCTTCCCGGCGATTCGATCATCCCCATGGCCCACATGGTCATCGCGGACGCGGAAACGGGAGTAGTCACCCGGCTGAACGCGGATCCGCTCAACTCCATCTTCCAGTCGCCGTTCACCTTCCAGAACGTGTGGTGGGCGGAGGACGGATCGGCCCTCTACACCCTTCGCTTCACTAGAGGCCAGAAGGACGTGAGCCTGGAGGCGGCCGACCCGGCGACCGGCCAAGTGCGCACAATCATCCAGGAGAGCTGCGCCACCTATTGCGAGGCCACCCCGTCACTGGCGTCGCGTCCCAACGTGCGGGTGCTCGGCGGCGGCGACGAGGTCCTGTGGTGGTCCGAGCGGGACGGATGGGGTCACCTGTATCTCTACGACGGGCGGACCGGCGAGCTGAAGCGCCAGGTGACGAGCGGTGCGTGGCTGGTCCGAGAGATTCTGCATGTGGACGAGGCCGCGCGCACGCTGTGGTTCACGGCGAGCGGACGCGAGGGCGGCGATCCGTACTACATGCAACTGTACAGCGTGGGGCTCGACGGCGGGGCGATCCGGCGCCTCACAACGGAGGACTCCCAACACCTCGTTGCGGCCAGCCCCGGCGGCGCCTGGTTCGTCGACACCTACGGCCGCATCGACACGGCCCCGGTGA
Organism: Gemmatimonadota bacterium; assembly: GCA_009838975.1. GTDB lineage: Bacteria > Gemmatimonadota > Gemmatimonadetes > Longimicrobiales > Gaopeijiaceae > Bin94. The sequence continues at coordinate 8,249 of VXQO01000027.1, forward strand.
CCGTGCTGCGCGACCGGAGCGGCGCGGCCGTGATGACGCTCGAGACCGGGTCGCTGGACGGCCTCGAGGCGCTGGGCTGGCGTACGCCCGAGATGGTGGTGACGAAGGCGCGGGACGGCGTGACCGACCTGTACGGCCTGATCGTCAAGCCCACCAGTTTCGATCCCGAGGCCGTCTACCCTGTGATCGATTATGTCTACCCCGGTCCCCAGACGGCGTGGGTGCCCAAGAGCATCGCCGATCCGCTGTCGAGAGTACTGTGGGACGCGCAGGCGACGGCCGAACTGGGCGCGGTCGTGGTCGTCCTGGACGGCCTCGGCAAGCCCCTGCGCTCCAAGGCGTTCCACAACGTCTCGTACGGCAATCTGCAGGACGCCGGCGGACTGGCCGACCACGTGTCCTCGATGAAGCAACTGGCGGCGTCCAGACCCTGGATGGACCTGGAGCGTGTCGGCGTCCACGGCTTCTCGGGCGGCGGATACATGTCCACCCACGCCATCCTGACCCAGCCGGACTTCTACAAGGTGGCCGTTTCAGGCGCCGGCAACCACGACCAGCGCGGCTACATCGCACTGTGGGGCGAACTCTACCACGGCCTGATGGACCCGGACGGCGCCAACTACATCCAGCAGGCCAACACCACCCACGCCGCCAACCTCAGGGGCAAGCTCCTGCTGATCCACGGCGAGATGGACGACAACGTCAGCCCGGCGCTCACCATGCAGGTGGTGGACGCGCTCATCAAGGCGAACCGCACCTTCGACATGCTCATCCTTCCCAACCTCAACCACGGGGCCGGCGGCGACCCCTACTACATCCGCCGACGGTGGGACTACTTCGTCGAGCATCTGATCGGGGCGGAGCCGCCAGCTGACTACCGGGTGGTGCCGTCGTGAGCGGACGGGGTCGATTCGCGACGTGTACTGCGCCGTGTACACGGTGGTGTGTGCCTGTTGCGATGTGGCCCGCCACAGCCTAACTTGGCGCCCCGTCGAAAACAGGGGTCTCAAAACCATTCTCACAACCAACTCAAAGGAGAGTCGCATGAGACCGATTTCGCATTCGAAACCGAGGTCCCGCGGAGGGTTCCTCACCGCGGGCGCCGCGCTGCTGGCCCTGGCCTTGGGGTTCGCGCCCGTGTCCGCGCAGAACACAGTCACCGGGACGGTGGTCGCCAGCGGTAGCCAGCGACCGCTTGCAGGCGCGCAGGTGCTCATCGAGGGCACCGAGCTTGGATCGCTTACCGACAACCGCGGCCGTTTCCTTGTCCTTAACGCGCCGGGTGGCACGGTCACCATTCGGGTGGTCTTGATCGGCTACCAGGAAGCCACCGCAGAGGCCACCTCAGGCGAGCCGGTTACCATCGAGCTCCAGGAAACCGCCATCTCGCTCGACGAGATCGTGGTGACGGGCGTGGTGGGTGAACAGGCGGCCCGGGCGGTCGGCAACGTCATTGGGCAGGTGGATGCTGCTCAACTGGAGGAGCTGGCGCCCGCATTGGATGTGCAGCGTATGCTCAGCGCGACCGTGCCGGGCGTCCGAGTCTCAATGGGAGGTGGGGAGATCGGCGCGGGCGGCACCACGCGCATTCGAGGCATTGCCAGCCTCTCCCTGGGGGCTCAGCCACTCGTCTATGTGGACGGGGTCCGAGTGAATGGGCAGGAGAGCAATGCTGCGCTGGGCTGGTACGGCTTCAACGGCAACGCCCAGCCCTCGCGTATTGCGGACTTCAACCCCGATGAGATCGAAAACATCGAGATCATCAAGGGGCCTGCGGCAGCGACGCTCTACGGGACGGAGGCCTCGAACGGGGTGATCAACATCATCACCAAGCGCGGAAGGACCGGGGCTCCGCGGATCAACGTCACCATGAAGCAGGGCGCGAACTTCTATCCCGATGTCTACAACATGTTCAACGACGTCTGGTATAGATGCAGCGGAGTGTCCGCGACCGTTGACGTCGACGAGCGTTTGCGGTGCACTCCGGGCGAACTCTCTTCATTCAATATCCTCCAGATCGACCGTGACGTATACGGCAACGAGTGGTTCCAGACCGGACATGCCCAGTCCTATGGCGCGGACGTCACAGGCGGAACGCAGCAGATCACGTACTTCGTATCAGCCGACTGGGACCGTGACGAAGGGGTGGTGCCCTACAACTGGAAGAACCGAATGAGCGGGCGGGCGAACCTCACCTACACGCCCTCCGAGAAGCTCGAGCTGAACTTCGGGCTCGGGGCGATTCGCAGCAAGGCGCAGGGCGCGTCGGCCCAGCAGGCACTCCCCACCGCCATCATCTGGGCTTGTCCGTCTCCAGGCTGTGAGGCTGGGGACGCCGCTGCTCCCAGCCGCATCGATGGACCGTATCGCGGCTACATCGCCTACCTGCCAGAAGCCTACGAGGACGAGATCGAGGGCTTTCAACATGTCGACCGCACGACTTTTTCCCTGGAAGCCAGGCACGAGCCGTACGATTGGTTCACCCAGCGCGCCATCGTTGGTGGCGACTTCAGCGGGGTCAGGAACTCCGAGCTCTACCGGGCCACCGGAAACATCGGGCAATTCACGCCCTGGGGACGGAAGACGATCATCAACCTCCATACCAGCTACTTCTCGCTGGACTATCAGGCGAACGGAATCTACGATCTCGGCGATGACTTGAGCTTCACAACCTCGGGCGGGGTCCAATACTACCAACGACAGGAATCGTCCACATTCGCGCACGGTGAGACCTTCCCGGTCGAAGCGCTGGAGACAGTTTCGTCGGGGTCGGAGAAGCGGGCCGAGGAGGATTTTCTGGAGAACAAGACATTCGGAGTCTTCCTTCAGGAACAGGTTGCATGGCGCGACCGGTTCTTCCTGACCGGCGCCGTGCGCGGCGACGACAACAGTGCCTTCGGTAAGAACTTCGATTTCGTGGTGTACCCGAAGCTCTCGGCCTCGTACGTCGTCAGCGACGAAGAGTTCTTCCAAAACGCTTTCGGCGGGGTGAACACCCTCAAGCTGAGAGCTGCCTGGGGCAAGGCCGGGAAGCAACCGGATGTCTTCGACGCCATCCAGACCTACACTCCAACGGTGGGGCCGGAGGGTGCGTCGGTCCTGACACCCGAGAACATCGGCAACCCGGACCTCAAACCGGAGGTCGGAACCGAGATCGAAGTCGGCTTCGATGTCGGCATCATGGACGACCTGGTCGCGATCGAGTTTACGGCGTACAGCCAAAGCACGGACGACGCCCTCGTCCGGGTTCCGGTAATCCCGTCCAAGGGCTTCCCGGGTGTACAGTTCCGCAACATCGGCCAGATCACCAACCGGGGCATCGAGGTCGCCATAAACGGCTCCGTCTTCCGCTCGGATGCCTTTAGCGTCGACCTGGGAGCCACCTTCTCGACCTTCGAGAATGAAATCGTCGACCTGGGTGGTCAGCCGCCCATCGTTCAGAGTTCATCGAGCCTCAATCGGCAGTTCCACGTCGAGGGCTTTGCTCTTGGATCGATGTTCTACAGGCGTGTCGTCAGCGCCGACCTGGATGGGTCCAGCGGCCGCAACGTCGCTACCAACCTCATGTGCGAGGGTGGTGAGATAATCGAGGGCACGACGAATTTCTCCCGCGGGGGCGGTGCGCCCGTGCCGTGTGCGGACGCTCCAGAGGTCTACTTTGGGCAGCCGATTCCCAACATCGAAGGTGGTGTATACACCAATCTTCGGATCGGCACGAACCTCTCGCTTTACGCGCTGGTCGACTATGTAGGCGGACACCACATGAGTCTCGGGGATGTCAGTGGGGCACACCGTTTCTTCATCAACTCCAGGGCAATCCTGGAACGCACGGATCCGATTCTGCTCGGTTACGAGGCCCTTGGGGCAAACGGGCTGGCGCAGTCCGGCATCGTATCGGGCGACTTCGTCAAGTTGCGCACGGTATCCGCGACCTATTCACTGCCCGAATCCTGGGCGCAGATGATGTGGGCGAGCCGTGTGTCGCTGAACGCCTCGGTCGAGAACCTCTGGACCATTTGGCAGAAGTCTACCGAGTCATTCGGACACCCGATCATGGACATCGAGCGCGCACGCCAGAGCCCAGGACAGTTTGGCCTCAACGGATACGTGCAGGAAGGCTGGCCTCAGCTGACCCGGTTCGTATCCACCCTCCGGCTCACCTTCTAGATCACAGGAGAGAAGAAATGAATGCAAGAAACAGGCTCGCGGGTGCGGCCATGTTCGCCGCTTCGTTGCTGATCCTCTCCGGGTGCAGCCTGGACGAGATCCTCGAGGTGCACGTCCCCGGCAAGGTTCTGGAGGAAGCATTGGACAACGCGTCGCTCGCCGACGTGCTAACCACGGGTGTAATCGCTGAAGTCGAGTGTAGCTGGAACCAATATGTAGCGGGCTCGGCGCATCACTCCGACGAGTACGTGCCGACCTCCGGCAACCTCACCATGAGGAACTGGGGACAGAGAAAGATATACGCGAGCGACGCGGGATACTCGCAGGGCACATGCGGCGGCTGGGGATACCCGATGTTTACGCCGCTACACACGGCGCGCTTCCAGTCGGAGGACGTGGCTTCGAGGCTGTCCGGCTTCCCGGCCGAGGATGTTCCCAACCTCGTATCGCTGCAGGCGACAGCGGCTACCTGGGGTGCCTTCCCGCTCGTGGCCATGGGTGAGGGATTCTGCAGTATGGCCATCGACGGCGGCCCGGAGTTGACACCGGCCCAGGTCCAGTCCGAGGCGGAACAGCGCTTTGGCAATGCAATATCGTTGGCGCAGTCAGCTGGCGACGAGACTCTGACCATGCAGGGCCAGCTGGGCCGGGCGCGGGTCCGAATCGCCATGGGTGACCATGCCGGCGCCCTCGCGGATGCTGGCCAGATCCCGGACGGCTTCATTGTGAACGTTACCCGTGATGCAGCGGAGTCACGGCGCTACAACTACTATTTCGAACGCCTCAACGCGCCCACCGGCTTCCGGGCTCACGGATCGGTGGCGGACAACTACCAGAATCTGACCATCGGCGCGGACGGAATGCCCACCGATGGCGACGGGGTGAAGGACACGCGCGTTAACGTCAGGACCGACGGAACGCAAGCAGCGGACTTCGCGACGATCCTCTACTACCACGACAAGTACAACTCAAGGAGCGACGCGCTTCCCCTCGTCCACTGGCACGAGGCCCGCATGTATGAGGCGGAGGCCTTGGCCATGCAGGGCGATGTGGACGGCGCGCTCGCCAAGATCAACGGGTTGCGCGAAGCGGCCATGCTCCCCACTGTGACGGCGTCTGTCGGGGCGGGGGGGATCATGGATCTGGTCAAGGAGGAACGTCGGCGTCAGCTGTTCGTGCTGGGCGGTCACCGCCTTCACGACATGCTGCGCTTCAACATCCCGTTCCTCGGCGACCCGGGATCGATTCACCCCAACGGACTCGACCAGACGGGGGCGGAGTACGGGAATTTGACATGCTTCCAGTTGCCTGAAGTGGAGAGAAAGGGTAACGAGAACATCGGGTAGTCGTACCCCTGCAGGAGGAGAAAACGGGGTCGCCGCCCGCGCTGGTGGCGGCCCCGTTTCCTTGCTTTGTCGCGCTCAAGGGGAGCTCGACACAACGACCTAGGAGGAGGTTGCCATGAATTCGAAAGCAAGTCGGAATCCACTTGCCCCTGCCTGGCGGGGACTTGTCGCGGGAGGAGCCGGGGGTCTCCTGGCCCTGGCTCTGGTTCTCGCGCCGCTTTCCGCGCAGGAGGGCATCACCGGGACCGTGGTGGAAGCCACCACACAGCGGCCGCTCGCCGGTGCGCAAGTGCTGATCGAGGGCACTGAACTCGGCGGCCTCACCGACAACCGCGGCCGCTTCCTCATCCTGAACGCCCCGTCGGGCACCGTCACGCTCCGCGTCCTGATGATCGGCTACCGCGAAGCGACCGCCGAGGCCAGTTCGGCCCAGCCCGTCACCATCGAGCTCCAGGAGACCGCGATCTCGCTCGACGAGATCATCGTCACTGGGACGGTCGGGGAGCAGCAGGCACGGTCGGTCGGCAACGCGATCGGCAATGTGGATGCGTCGGTGCTCCAGGAGCGTGCGCCCGTTGCCGATGTCCAGCAAATGCTCTCCGCGACCGTACCCGGCGTCCGCATTATGAACACCAGCGGGTCGATCGGCGAGGGCGGCATCATGAGGATCCGGGGAGCCGCTTCGCTTACGCTGGAAGCGACCCCCATTGTCGTCGTCGACGGTGTTCGCGTGAACAACCAGGACGGTGACATCGGTCTGCTGGCTGGCGTTGGACAGGACGGTCGGCGCGCTCCGTCGCGCATCAACGACTTCGATCCGGACGAGATCGAGAGCATCCAGATAATCAAGGGGCCCGCAGCCGCGACGCTGTACGGCACGGAAGCATCGAACGGGGTGATCCAGATCATCACCAAGCGGGGCGCGCGGGGTGCCCCGCGTGTGAACGCCACTGTCCGGCAAGGCGCCTCCTGGCTTCCGAATCCGATCAACCTGGTGCCTCCGACCTACTACAGGAGTGCCAGTGGCGAGGTCGTGGAGGTCAACGTCCTGCAGCACGACAAGGAGAACACCTTTGGCCTTCTGAGCTGCGACCCCAGCACGCATACGGGGTGCCAGGCGAACGGCGGGCGCGACTGGTTCCGCACCGGCCACAATCAATCCTACGGCGCGGACGTCAGCGGAGGCACGGAAACCATCACCTATTACGTGAGCGGAGAGTTCGATCGGCAGGAAGGTCCCGTCCCTTACAACTGGCAGAATTCGCTCCGGGGGCGTGCCAACCTGACCTATGCCCCGACCGAGTCCCTGAGATTCGACTTCAGCATGGGTGCGACGCGTTCCAAGCTGGAGTCGGCTTCCGCCCAGCAGCCGTTGCTTACCGCGGTGATCTGGTCCTGCCCCGCGCCGGGCTGCGAGCCTGGCAGCGGTACCCCGCAGGCGCTCGACGGCCCCTCCCGCGGGTACATCGCGTATCTGCCGGAAGCCTACGAGGACGAGATCGAGGGAGTCACGGATGTCGACCGGACCACCTTCAGCTTCCAGACCCAGTGGAACGCGGCGGAATGGATGCAGCACAAGCTGGTGATGGGGGGCGACTACGGAACCCGCACCAACTCGGAACTCTATCTGGCGACGGGGAATCTCGGGAACTTCTTCAACACCGGTCGCAAGACGATCGCCAATGAACGCACCTCGTTCGTCTCCGCGGACTACCAGGTGAGCGGCGACTGGTCCCCGCTCGAGTCCATCACATTCAGCACCGGTGCCGGGATCCAGTACTACGAAAAGAAGCTGGAAGTCCTGTTTGGGCGCGGGGAGGCATTCCCCGTGAAGTCTCTTGAGACGATTCCCTCCGGTTCCACTCGGACGGCAGACGAGGACTACCGCGAGAACAAGACCTTCGGGGTCTTCTTCCAGGAGCAGATCGGATTCGGGGACCGCCTGTACCTCACGGGAGCGGTCCGCGGCGATGACAACTCCGCCTTCGGGAAGAACTTCGACTTTGTCGTGTACCCGAAGTTCTCGGGATCGTATGTGATCAGCGACGAGGGTTTCTTCAGAGAGAGCATCGGCTTCATCGAGCAGTTGAAGTTGCGCGCTGCCTGGGGACAGGCCGGCAGACAGCCGGACGTCTTCGACGCGCTGAGAACGTACGAACCTTCGGTGGGACCGGGAGGAGCCTCGACGGTCACACCGGAGAACATCGGCAACGAGGACCTGAAACCGGAGGTCGGCACGGAGGTCGAGGTTGGATTCGATGCGAGCCTCTTCAACGATCGCGTCGGCCTGGAGTTCACTTGGTACGACCAGACCACCAATGACGCCATCGTTTCGGTGCCGGCGCTTCCGTCGAACGGATTCCCCGGAGTCCAGTTCCAGAACATCGGCGAAGTGAAGAACTCCGGTATCGAGATCGGCATCAACGCCACGGTCTTCCAGAGCGAAGGCCTGGCAGTCGACATCGGCGGCACCTTCTCGACCACCAACAACAAGGTCACGGACCTGGGTGGTGAGCCCGCGGTCCTGGAGCAGTCGACCTTTGGTCAGTACCATGCCCTCGGTCAGCCGCTTTCCGGCATTTACATGAAGAAGATCGTGAGCGCCACGCTCGAAGGAAGCGCGGCAACGAACGTCATGTGCGAGGGCGGCACCATCCTGGAAAGCGGCGAATCGGCCAACATTTCCGCGGGTGGGGGCGCTCCCGTTCCGTGCGCGGATGCCCCCAACGTCTATTGGGGACAGCCGATTCCGAGCATGGAGGGAAGTGCGTACGCGACGGTATCGATCGGCCCCAACCTGCAGATCTACGCGTTGGCGGACTACGTCGGTGGACGTACGCTGATCAGCGGCGACATTGCCGCACAGCATCGCTTCTTCATCAACTCGAGAGCCATCCTGGAGCGGACGGACCCCATTCTCCTCGGGTATGAGACGCTTGGAGGTGTTGGACTGTGGCAGTCAGGCGTTATCGACGGCGACTTCGTCAAATTGCGCACGGTCTCCGCGAGCTACACGCTGCCGGATGGTTGGGCCAGCCGCCTGAACGCCTCTCGCGCGAACATCAATTTCTCGGTGAACAACCTGATGACCCTGTGGGTTGCTCAGCCGGACGGGTTCGGCGTCAAGCAGATGGATCCGGAGGTTGCCCAGCAGACGGGCACGACGCGAGGTCTGACCGCCTACAACCAGGAAGGATGGCCGCAGCTCAAGACCTTCACGACGACCCTGAGACTCACGTTCTGAGGAGAAGGAGCAATACCATGACTACACAGATGAAACGTGCCGCACGTGCGGCGGGCATGGCTCTCCTCACGGTCGGTTTGCTGTTCAACACGGCTTGCGACCTCGATGAGATTCTTGCGGTCGACATTCCCGGCAAGGTGGACGCGGAGTCGCTGAGCGACCCGACCCTGGCGACCGTGCTCGTGAACTCCGTCGTTGGCGATGCGGAATGCGCCTGGAGCAACTATGCAGCTGCCTCGTCGCACCACTCCGACGAGTGGATCCCGACCTCGGGCAACCTGAACATGCGGGAGTGGGGCCAGCGCAAGATGGACCCGCAGGCGCTGTCGGGCGGAGTGCTCGCCACCGGGTCGTGCGAGTCGAACTACGGCGTCTACACACCGCTTCAGACTGCCCGCTTCCAGAGCAACGACATCTTCGACAAGCTTGCCGAATTCGACGCTGGTGATGTGCCTGGGAAAGCCCAGATGCAGGGCAGGGTGCGGGCCTACGGCGGATGGGCGCTCCTGGCCCTGGGACAGGGCTTTTGCTCGATGGCGCTGGACGGCGGGGGAGAGATGCAACCCGACCAGGTGCTGGACGTGGCGGCGCAGAACTTCAGCGAAGCCATATCCACCGCCGGAGATGCGGCTCTCGTCACCTCGTCCTACGCTGGCCGTGCCCGCGCCAAGCTGGGTATGGGCGACTGGTCGGGAGCGATCGCAGACGCGCAGCAGGTGGCCGAAGGCTTCAAGTTCGGCGCTGATCGCGCGGCCGATCTGAACAGGCGCATGAACTTCCTGCACCGCTGGCTGAACGACACCAACGACGGGATCAGCAAGCACGGATCGGTGGCGGATCACTTCCGTGACCTGACAGTCAACGATGCCGGGGAACTGACCCAGAACGACGGCATGCCCGATCCACGCGTGCCGGTTGAAACCATCGGCAACCAGGCATTCGACTTTTCGACGATTCACTACTACACGACCAAGTACACCTCTCGCGCCGATGCGGCGCCTCTCGCTTCCTGGGAAGGCGCCCAGCTCATCATCGCGGAAGCCGCGGCACAGATGGGCGATGTGGCTACGGCGGTGGGGGTCATCAACGGGCTGCGCGCGAAAGCCGGCCTGCCGGAGTGGGCCGCCGGAGCTTCGGCATCCCAGTCCGATGTCATCGCTGCCGTGTTGGCAGAGCGCTCCCGCGAGCTGTTCGTAGAGCAGGGATGGCGCTACAACGACATGTTGCAGTACAGGGGGACAGCCCAGCAGATCCCGTTCCTGGGTGAAGCGGGTTCGATCCACCCGAACGGACTTGATCAGACTGGGGCCGAATACGGCACCGTGACGTGCTGGGAGCTGCCTTTAGTGGAGACCAACGGCAACACGAACATCACTAGGTAGTAACGTCCAAACGGTGCACTGCCGCGGAAGCGGCGGCGAACGAGTGGGGGCGGGCGCCCGAAGGTGCCCGGGCGCGCGGGGGGGGGGGGGCCGGGGCGGGGGGCGGGT
>VXQO01000137.1 GCA_009838975.1 Gemmatimonadota bacterium
ATGGGGGGCGGCCCGATCACATTCACGGTGATGCCGAATTCGGCCAGTTCCCGGGCCATCACCTGCGACAGGCTCTCCACCGACGCCTTGGACGCGACATACCCGGCCTGACCCGCCAGACGCAGGGGAACCGCTACCGAGCTGACGTTGACGATGCGTCCATACCTGTGCTTCCGCATCAGCCGGGCCGCTTCCCGGCTTACCAGAAACGTCCCGGTCACATTGACGCTCAGCATCTTCTCGACGGACGATGCGGGCGTGAGCAACAGGTGGTTCATGGAGGTCACCGCCGCGTTGTTGACCACCACGTCCAGCCTTCCGGCGCGTTGCCTGATGTTACGGAAGAGCGCTGTGACGCTGGCCTCGACCGACACGTCGGCCCGAACGTGGACGAAGCCTTCCGCCTCCCAGTCCGCATCCCCGCGGCTACAGCCGAAGACCTGGTAGCCGCTCCCGAGCAGATGTTCGGCCAGCGCCCTGCCGATCCCCTTTCGGGCACCGGTCACCAGGGCGACCCCACTGCCCCGGTCAGCCATGCGACGAGGCGGTTCCATCCGGCTCGCGATCCTTGCCCGGCGCCAGACCGGCCAACTCCAGGACGTAGTCGGCGAGCGCCTCCACCGTGCGGAAAGGACTTTGCCGGCGGGAGAAGGCATCCTCGCTGACGAGAGTCACCTCGACGCCGTGCTCATCAGCCAGCACCGACTCGGCGTCGGTGATGAGCGTGACCAGACCCATCGAGGAAAGGACGGCATCCTGCCCCAGTAGCGGGGACGTCGCGCTGGCCTTCCCCGGGTTGTGGGAGCCCTCGTCTTCGAGAGCCTCTCCAAGCATGCCAACCATCATCTGGATCAAGTCCGCTCTTCGCATGTGCCCCTCTGCCGGGAAACCGGCTTCATGAAATATCGTCTTCCGCGCCCACACCCCCGAAACGCAGCGCCGCCCGAATCTTCACCGGCTCTCCGTTGCTGTCCGAGCCCTGCAGGAACCCCATCTCCGTAAGCCGTCCGATGATCTGAATCGGCGTTCCCGGGCCACCGAGCGCTTTCACCCGCCCGGCCAGCTGGCGGTAGCTGAGTGGGTGGTGCTTCAGGCTCTCGAACAGCTCCCGGTGATCTTCGGAAAGCGGGTACGCTGCCATGGTCCGGTCGTGCTCGTCGCCGACGAAGAACTGCCGCTCCAGCCTGAAGGAAGCCGGATGCACCTTGAAGGAGGGGACAAGTCGCACCTCGTTCGACACCCAGGTGATTCGATTCATCCGCCGGAAGTCCTGCATCATGCGGCTGGCCCATCGCAGCCGGCGCAGGGAGAGTTCGGTTTCGTCGAACTCGTCGTCGACCTGGTTCCGGTTGTGCTGCCAGAGATGAGCCAGGGTCGAGGCGCGCTCTTCGAGATCCTCGACGCCTTCGGCGTGGCCCTCCACATGCTGGCCGGCGAGTGCCGTGAACCATTCCTTGCCGGCGAATCGGCGGTCGGCCGCCCCCGCGATCTGGCGACTCTGCCAAAAGTCGGAAGGCAGCTCGGAATTGGCGGAATAGAACGCGGCCAGGAACTCGTGATAGCGGTTGTAGGCCTCGCGGTAGGATTTTTCGTACCAGGTTCGAATCTCGTCGGCGTCGCCGGGACTCCGATAGAGGTGATCGATCCCCGCGGATGCCAGCATGGCGGAATAGGTCGCCAGATGCACCCCCTGCGAGAAGAGCGGGTCGATGAAGCAGGCCGAGTCGCCGCACAGGAACGCGCGCCCCATCGCCACCGACGATGCGTCGTAGGCCCAGTCGCGGATCACCCGCACCTTGTCGCAGCGTTCGGCGCCATTCAGGACATCCCGCGCAAGCCGACACCTGGCGAGGCTTTCGCGGTAGAACGCCTCGACGCCGATCTCGCGCATGCGCGCGCTGCTGGCCTTGTCGCTGACGACGCCCACGCTGTAGATGTCGTCCTTGAGCGGGATGATCCAGATCCACCCCTCCTGGCAGGTGACCGAGAAGATGTTCCCTTCCAGGTCGCCGCCGAACCGCTTGCCGCCCCTGAAGTAGGACCACACGGCCAGGTTCTGGAAGTAGCGGTCGAATCGGCGCAGGCCCAGCTTCCGGGCTACGATTCCCCGCGTTCCGGAAGCATCGATCACGAAGTGGCCCTCCAGGGCGCCGGTCGATCCGTTGTTGCGCCAGGCTACCGAGACCGGGCCGCCGTCCGCACCCACCCGGATGTCGGTGACCTCGTGTTCCTCTCTGACATCGGCGCCGCGCTCGCGGGCGGCATCCAGCAGAATCTGATCGTATTCGGCTCGAGTCACCTGATACGCGTGGTCGTAGACCCAGGGCGCGGTCCTGGGGGTGGCGAAGGTAAAGGTCCATGGCGCCTGCTCGGGACCCCAGATAAAGGTCGCGGCACTCTTCTTGACGAAGTTCGCCGCCTCGACCCGGTCCATCACGCCGAGTCGGTTCAGAATCGACATGGTGCCGGGCAGAAGCGATTCGCCGAGCCGGTAGCGGGGGAACTTCTCCCGCTCGAACACGACCACGTCGCGCCCCAGCTTCCTGAGGCAGAGCGCCGCCACGCTGCCCGCGGGTCCGCCGCCCACCACGATCACCGGGTTGCGCGCCTTCGTCTTCATCGCCGGATCTTCTTGAAGCGGTAGTTCACCTGTTCGTCGGTGACCACCCTGACCTTCGCCGGGATCATGAAGGGCTGCAGGCGGCCCCGGCAGTGCCGGGCGATCCGCTTCCGCATGCTCACCGAGGAGACCGGCTCGGCCATCTGCACGGTGGCGGCAACGATCTGCCCCATCAGCAAATGCTCCTCGCCCTTCACGGAGACATCGATGACGCCGCCCATCTCGGCGATCACCTGTTCGACCTCGGCGGGATACACCTTCTGGCCTCCGACGTTGATGATGTCCGATTCCCGCCCCAGGATCCTCAGGTAACCGTCCTCCGCAACGACCGAATCCCCTGTGTCGAACCAGCCGTCCTCGTCGAAGGGAGAGGGTGCGTTCAGGTATCCCAGCATCGACGACCGTGCCCGGATCAGCAGCCTGCCGTCCACGACCCTGGTCTGGTAGTCCTCTCCCCCGATCCTGACCCGCAGCGAGTCGTCGGATTCCGACTTCGAACGCAGAATGCCGAGTTCGCTGAGGCCATAGGTCTGCAGGAAGCGGACGCCGGGGAACGCTTCGTTTGCCATTCTCAGCGTGCGTTCCGGCATCACTTCGGTGCCGTAGGTGATCAGCCTGAGGGACGAGAGGTCGTACGAATCGGCGGCCCCCGACAGGAGCAGCAGGTTGAGAAACGAGGGCGAGGTGGGAAGCAGTTCCACCCGGTGCTTCTCGATGACCGCGCAGACGCTGCTCACGCTTCGGTCGCCCGCCACGACGATGCATCCCAGGTTGGCCAGGGTATAGAAAAGCGTGTTGAATCCACCGATGTGATCGAAGAGGAGAAAGGTGAGCGTCCGGTAGCAGTGTCGGGGCGTACGGAACTTGTTGAGGAGCTCCGGCAGGCTGTGCAGGATCCCCTTCGGCTTGCCGGTGGAGCCGGAGCTGAAGAGCACCAGGCCCGCCTTGTCCGCCTCGCGCAGTTGTTGCATGAGAGGGTGGTTGCGCCGGTGTTCCATCCGGGTCACCGTGCCCTCGTCCCGGCCATCGATCTCCACGCGGTAATCCAACTCGCCGATGCGGAAGAACTCCCGGTGCTGGTCACGCGCCTCCCAGGAGAGCGGCACCAGAATGCAGCGCATCTTCAGCAGGGCCAGCAGGCACGCGACCGCCCCGGGCGAGAAGTCGCTGACCACTGCTACGGAGTCGCCTCGCCGCACGTCCGCCTGAAGCAGCCGCCCGAGCCACTCCCGGTAGCGGTTGGTGAGCTCGGCGTAGGCATGCGGGCGATCGCGCCAGACGATGGCCGGAGCGTCGGCGCCGTCCCGAAACCGCCCAAGTTGCCAGTCGATATGGTCCATTGCCATCACTGTGGCCGGATGCTGGCCGCCTCGAAGAGTCCGTGGCGTTCGAGGAACTCCACCATGGTGGAAACGCATTCCTCCGGGTTCTCGAGCTGCAGGTAGTGGGTGGCCCCGGGCACAAAGTCGTAGTGGAGCGAAATCAGTCCGCTCACGTCCAGGCTGGGGAGGAACGAAAAGGCGAGCGTCGGATCCCCTCCGATCACCTGGATCGGACATCCGATCTTTGCGGGATCGGGCGTGAAGTTGTACGCGAAGATGTACTCGAAGATTTGCGCCTCGTATTCGGGCGGACAGCGAAGCTGGTAGCCGTCTCCCTCGCGTGCCGGACGGAGCAGCACCCGCGACGCGAGGTCCGCCACGCCGGGACGCAGCTGCGCGAACATGGGGGACCGGGTCATCGAGTCCGCGAACTGCCCGCGGCTCCCGTAGCGCTCCGGGCGGAGCCGGGCGGCTATTCGCATTTTCTGCCATCGGGCGTCGATCTCCAGGGGCTCTCCCGACGGCGGCAGGATGGGTGGATCGAAGAGCACCAGGGCGGCTGCGTCGCCGCCGGGCGGTTCCTGGTTCAGGGCCGTCACGGCGGACAGGGAGTGAAACACGCCGATCCAGGGCTTCTTGCCAAAGTGCCGGTCGATGCCCAGCGCGACATGATCGTTGTCCGAAGCGAAGGTCGCGACGTTGTGAGAGCGGCGGTCGCGCGGGACATTCCATCCGTGGTTGCGGAAGTCGTACAGAACCAGGTCGAAACGGTCGGTGAGCAGCGACCAGAACGGATAGTAGAGGTCGATCGCCAGCCCATTGCCGTGGCTGAGAACGAGCCGGGGCCCATCGGGATTGCCGTGGCGGCGCAGAGCGATTCCCGTCCCGTCGGGCATGCAAACCTCGGCGATGGCCCGCGGCTCGGGCACGTCCAGTATGTCGTGCAAAGCTCTTTTGTCCGGTAAGTGTGGCTGCGCTTATGAGGCTACAGACCGTCCCCCCTATTCCCCCTCCTCCGGCATCCGATACCCCACCCCGCGTTCATTCAGGATGTATCTCCATTCAGGATGTATCTCGCCGTGGCCCCTCCCTCGCCCAGTTTTCGGCGCAGGCCCTTGATGACCGCGTGCACGCGCTGGGGTCGACGGCTCCGTCGTGCCGGCTCCACGCCCGGCGGACCAGCGAGCGGTAGGTCGATACGTGTCCTGCGCTGGTCGACAGCACGCGCAGCACGTGGTACTCGGTGGCGGTGCCCACATGCACGCCCTGGTGACGGATAGGCGTACCCAGAACGGACTTCAAGGGGGGCATGGCCCCCGCATTGAGCCCGAGCGACTCGAGGTGGCCGGTCCAGTCTCCGATCCGGAACGGACCCCGATGTTTCCCGAGGTGTGCGAAGAGTCGCGGCCCCTCGTTCCACTCCTCCATTCGCCGGTGCTCGTCCGGTGTCGTGCCGGAGCTGAGGAAGTGCTTGGGCTGGCCGGTCTCACCGATGGTCGTGAGCACGGCGCCGTGGGCACCGGTCAGGGTACGGGCGCTGTCGACGATCTCCCTCAGGACGATGTCACGGTCCAGACTTGCGCTGATCCGCAGGATGGCCCGGCAGAGGCCCGAGATGCGCTCCTGCAGGGCCTTGTTTCGTCGCTGGAACCCGGAATCGGCGTTCGTCACGCTGCACTCCCATGCTTCGGCGCGTCGGCGCGCCGGCGCGAGAATCGGATGAACTGTGACATAGTCTATCGCTTTTCGCCCGTTCTTGTCGCATTCTACCAGCCAGGCGGCAGCCATGCGTCGAAGCCGAACGAGCGGATGGCGAACTCCCCACCCGGCATTGCGTTGTCCCTCGCGTCCGCGGCTGTCGCTTCCAGCCGCACGGTGTCTCCGACCTCCAGGATCACCGTCGCGAATGCCAACGCGCACCCCCGAAACCGCCTGCTCGACGGAGATTCCCGCGCTGCCGGTCGCCGATCTCGCGCGCGCCGTGATTGTGGCTGGGTTCGGCGAGCCCTGCGGTTCAGCGAGGAGCCTCGATCCCGGGTGACTACTGACCGCCACGAAATCGCCATTCATCTATCCGCAATCGCCACATTAAAGTCACGAAATATCGAAGACTCTGGTGCACCGATCCCGCGTCCAGCGTTATCTTCACTGGTTGCAAGACCTCGGACACCGAACCGTTGAGAGGCGCCATGCACCCGGAGACAGCGGTTTCGCCCGCTCGCCGCGCTGTCCGACTTGCGATCGCAGCCATCTCTGCCCTGGCTCTGGCCACGGCAGCCGCTGCCGCCCAGACAACCGCCACGATTCGCGGCACGGTCACCGATGCGGCCGGCAGCGCCCTGCCCGGTGTCGTAGTGACGGCGTCCGCTTCCGGCATGGACACGGAAGGCGTCACGAATGCCGATGGCGCCTTCGCTTTCGCCGATCTCGCCGCTGGCGACTACATCCTGACCGCCACCCTGTTCGGCTATGCGTCGCGGGAGCTCCGGGTCACCGTCCGCGCGGGTGCCGTCGAAGTCGTCACCATCGTTCTGCAACCCTTCTTCCAGCTCGATCCGATCAGCGTGGTGGCCGACGAGCCCACGGTCTTCGCGCGGAACTTCGTCGCCGAACCGATGATGAGGCAGCAGTCGAGCATCACGGCCGTGACGTCGGTGATCGACAACCTCCCCGGCGTGTCCGTCCAGGAGGGGGACGCGTACGCCTTTGACGACTGGTCGAGCAACGTGGTCATGCGCGGATTCCAGTCGACCATCAACGACGTGCAGATCGGCACCACCATCGACGGATTCCCCAACGGCACGTCGGACTACTGGGGCGGCGCGAAGGCGAACCGGTTCGTCGACCCGATCAACCTTGGCGGCGTCGAAGTGTCGCAGGGAACCGCCGACATCGCCTCGCGGTCGGTCGAGGCCCTGGGCGGAACGCTCAACTTCCTTACCGCCGATCCGGCCGAGGAGGCGGGCCGGACGGCCTCGGTCACGATCGGGGAGAACAGGGGCCAGCGGTTCGCCGCGCGGGTCGAGACCGGATCGCTGTTCGGCGGCACGACGCGGGCCTGGGTCGCCGCGATCCGGCAGGAGGCGACCGACTGGATGGAAGGCTCCGCACGGAACGAGCGGGAGCATTTCGCCGCCAAGGTCGTGTCTTCGCACGGTGCCCTCGACCTGACCGGCTACTTCTCGTACGACGACATCCTGGAGAACAACTACCAGCGACTCTACAGTGAGGCCGATTTCCACGCGAATCCGCGCTGGGACCGGCTGATCGGCCACTGGCCCGGGGTGCCCTACCTGAACCAGTCGTACCGGCGCGGCTGGGGAACACTGCGGAGGAACACATTCGCCTACCTGAGCGCCGACTGGTCCGTCGGCGAGTTGATCTCTCTGACCGCGGGCGCATACCACCACCGCAACCGGGGGCGCGGCGACTGGCTGCCCCCCTACATCGTCGACGTCGTGGACGACGGGGGCGGACCCGAGTCGGAGTTGGCGGGCCGTCGGCCGGTTCGGGGCGGCAGCCAGCTCGGGGTGATTCGCTTCGTGGACAGCAGCGGCGCGGCCGTTGGACCGGTGCCGGGGTGCACATCGTCCTACATCTTCAACTACTACGGCTCGGGCGGGCCGGAGGTCGATCCGGCATGCCACCCGGGGGCGACCGCGGTTCAGTCGTACCGGCACAGCCACTACGGGAAAGACCGGACCGGCGCGAGCATCGACGCGGAGTGGTCGGTGGTGTTTGGCCCGCGAGGGGGCAGCGCTCTGCGCGCCGGCATCTGGTACGAGGACTCGCGGCGCCATCTGGGCCGGGACTGGCACCGCATTCTGGACCCGGTGGTCGGCTTCAAGGGGGACGAGCAGCCCTACTGGCACCAGTACGAGTGGGACTTTCCACAGGACGTCTTCAGGTGGTTCCTGGAAGAGACTCTCTACTTCGGTCCGTTCGAGCTGACCGCCGGCGTCAAGCAGTTCCTGATCTCCGTGTCGCGCGAAGACCAGTTCGGCATCGATCCGGACCTCGGCGTCGATTCGGACTCGGACCTCCTCCTCTCCGGCGGCGTCACGTACGAGACGCCTGTCGACGGCCTCGACCTGTTCGTGGGCTACGCCGAGAACTTCCGCGCGATCGGCAGCACGCTGCTGGAGGTGCCGGGCCGCAGCGTGAACGAGCTGGACCCCGAGACCGCGTCCAACATCGATGTCGGGGTTCAGTACGCGGGCGACCGGCTTGCCCTGGGCGCGACGCTGTATTCCATCGATTTCGACAACCGGATCTTCTACGTGGGACCGCTAACGCCCGCTGGTCCCAACTACCTCATCCCGGGTGGCGGCGCCTACTTCAACGCGGGCGGGATCGAGACCCGGGGCATCGAGTTGGCCGCCACGGCTGCAGTGTCGGAGCGAACATCGCTCTACACCGCCCTCACGCTGAACGACTCGAAGTACCTCGGAACCGGCGATCCGCTCATCGATGCCAGCCAGGGCATCGTGCCCGGTACGGACGTCGCGGGTGTGCCGCCCCGGCTGTGGGTCGTTTCCGTCGACCGCGACGGACCGCTGGGTGGCGGGGTGTCCACGAAGTACACGGCTGCGCGCCGCGTCAGTCTCACGGCGGACTGGTACACCGACCCCTACTGGACCATGGACGCCTACATCAGCTTCAGGGGCGAGGCGCCAGGCGACCTGTTTCGATCGACGGAGTTCTCAATCGTGGCGAACAACGTGCTCGACAGCCCCTATCTGTCCGCGATCACCGAGAACGCGGCCTGGCTGGGTGCGTCCCGGACGGTCTCGATGACCGTGACCGTCTCCTTTTGATGGGTAGGATCCCTGCCGGTCCCGCCTCCATCCTGCTGCTCGGGACCGCCCTTTCGGCCGTTGCCCCGGCGCTGCAGGCCCAGGAGCCCCCCGACACGCTCTCCGGCGCCGATACGATCCCCGCGGTGATGGAACTGGGCGAGATCGTTGTCGTCGGCACGCGGCGCGGCGGCAGGACCGCCATCGAGTCCTACTCGCCGGTGAATGTGGTCAGCGGGGCCAACGTGCGGGCACAGGGAGCGGCCGACCTGCTGGACCTGCTGCGGACGGTCGTTCCGACCTTCAACGTCAACACGCAGCCCATCGCGGACGGAGCGACCATCGTGCGGCCTCCCAACGTTCGCAACCTGGCGGCGGACCACACGCTCGTGCTCGTCAACGGCAAGCGCCGCCACCGCGGGGCGGTAATCGCCTGGCTGGTGCCCAAGGCTTCGGAGGGTGCGCAAGGACCTGACCTGTCGACGATTCCGTCGATCGCACTGGAGCGGGTCGAGGTTCTGCGGGATGGGGCGGCAGCCCAATACGGGTCCGACGCAATCGCCGGCGTCATGAACTTCGTGCTGAAGGACGACCGCGACGGGTATGAGGTGGAGACCGGATCCGGGCTGACCACCGAGGGCGACGGCAGACAGTCCCACGTTGCGGTAAACGCCGGCCTGTCGCTCCCGGCCGACGGCTTCCTCAACCTCAGTGCCGAGCTCGGCGAAGCCGGCGAGACCGTGCGCAGCGTCCAGAGGGACGACGCGGCGGCGCTGGAAGCCGCGGGCAACACCCACGTTCCCAATCCGGCGCAGATCTGGGGCAGCCCCAACGTCAACGGCGACCTCAAGACCTTCGTCAACCTCGGAATCCCGCTTGGGGACGGCGCGCGTCTCTACGCCTTCGGCAACTATGCCCGGAAGGAGACCGACGGCGGCTTCTACTACCGCAATCCCGACAGCCGCGAGGGCGTGTACACCCGAGGCGCCCACCGCCTGGTCGGCGACCTGACCGGCGACGGCAGCGGCGGCTGTCCCACGATGCTCGATCCCCAGGGCGACTACTACAGGAACGGAACCTTCCTGGCCAGTGCCTTCAGCCAGGACCATCCAGACTGTTTTGTCATGAACCAGTTGTTCCCCGGCGGCTTCACGCCTCGCTTCGGCGGGTACACCCGGGACCATTCCGCCGTGGCGGGGGTCCGCGGCGAGTCCGCTGCCGGCTTCACGTGGGACTTGAGCGGCTCTACCGGGACGAGCGACGTCGACTTCTTCATCCGCAACACCGTCAACGCGGCCCTGGGGCCCGCGAACCCCGACGATTTCGAATTCGATCCCGGCGCCTACCGCCAGGACGAGGTGAACCTCAACGCGGACTTCTCCTACCCGGTGGCGGTACCGGTGCTCGCGGTCGACCTCAACCTCGCCTTCGGCGCCGAGTGGCGTAGGGAAGCGTTCCGGATTCGTAGCGGCGAGCGTGACTCGTGGGCGCGCACCTTCGAGTGGAACGGCAGGACGGTGGATCTGCAGAGCCAGGGGTTCACGGCGGGTACGAACGGATTCCCCGGCTTCAGCGAGGACACCGAGGGACAGTGGGCGCGAAGCAGTGCGGCCGGCTATCTGGAGGCGGAAACGGAAGTCCGGGAGCGCTGGACCGTGGGGGCGGCCGCGCGCTTCGAGCACTACGACGACTTCGGAACCACCACAAACGGAAAACTCTCCAGCCGTGCGGAACTCACCGCGAATCTGGCGGTCCGCGGCACCGTCAGCACCGGCTTCCGCGCCCCGACCCCCGGTCAGGCCAACGCGATCAACGCAACGTCGAAGAACGCCGGCTCCGGCGAAGAGCGGCAGCTGTCGATCGTCGCGACGATCGCGCCCTCCAGCCCCGTCGGCATGGCGCTCGGGGGCAGTTCTCTCAAGCCGGAGCGGTCGCGCAACGCCTCGCTCGGTTTCGTCTGGAGCCGGGCACGGTCAGCGGCCACCCTCGACTGCTTCAGCATCCGTGTCGAGGACCGGCTGGCCCTCTCAAGGGACATCGAACTCAACCGGCCCGACCTGGGCCCGGACCGGGTGCGCGACGATCTGATCGAGACACTCGAGTCCGAGGGCCTGACTTCTGCCCGCAGCTGGAACTACATCAACTATTTCAACAACGACTTCACCACTTCGACGCGGGGCTGCGAGCTGGTGGGCAGCTACGTCTTCGAGGTCGGGCGCGGTGTCGCCGTCCTCGACGCCGCTCTCAGCCGGACCGTTACGACCGTGGAGGAGTTCACGCCCGGCGGACCCCTGGCGGATGTGAAAGAGATCAGGGACTACGAATTCGGTCTGCCTCGCAACCGCGCCATTGTTTCCATCCGTCACAGCGCGGGCGCTCTGGGCGCGGTGGTGCGCTTCAACTACTTTGGCGGCTGGTACGATTCCGAGGAGGATTTGGACTTTGGCGGCTACGGGATGGCGGATCTGTCGGTGAGCTACCGGTTTGGCGGCGGCATCGGGCTGACCCTCGGCGCGGACAATGTCCTCAACGCTTTTCCGGAACTGAATCCGAACCGTTTCACGGGACTGGGCAACAAATACAGCCAGTATGCACCTGCCGGGTTCAACGGCCGGTTCATGTGGCTGCGGATCACGCTGGAGCGTCTCCGGGGTGGCTGAAGGGGCCCAGCTTCCACAGGAGACCCCTTGACCGACACCGACGAGCCCGGGCAGGCGATCGCGAGGCTGCGGGAGCGGATGGCGCGGCTGAGTTCGGCGAGCCTGCGCATCAGCGAGAGTCTCGACCTGGAATCGGTCCTGCGCGAGGTGGTCGACAGCGCCCGCGTTCTGACCGGGGCGGGGAGCTCCGCGATCACTACCGTGGACCAGGTCGAGGGCATTCGGGACTTCATCTCGTCCGGCCTGACGTCCGAGGAACGCCGGCAGCTTCGGAACGTGCCCGAAGGAGAGCGCCTCTGGGGATACCTGCTGCAGAGCGCGCGGCCGCTGCGGGTCGACAACCTGGCGTCCCACCTTGACGCGCTCGGCATTGCCACAGCGCCGATTCTGCACCGGAGCTTCCTGGGCGCGCCCATACGCCACCGAGGCGTCAACGTCGGACACTTCTATCTGGCCAACAAGGAGGGAGGGGAGGGATTCACCGACGACGACGAAGAGACTCTGGTGCTGTTCGCATCTCAGGCGGCCACGGCCATCGCCAACGCCCAGGCATATCGCGACGAGCGGCGGGCTCGCGCCGATCTGGAAGCCCTGGTCGACACCTCGCCGGTCGGCGTGGCGGTGTTCGACGCGAAGACCGGCGAACTCGTGCGCTTCAATCGCGAGGGGCGGCGGATCGTTGCGGGCCTGGACCCGTCGGGCCGCTCGCCGCAGGAGGTGCTGGAGACGATGACGGTTCGGGGCCCCGACGGCGAGGGAATCTCGTTCGCGGAGCTGCCGCTTGCGAAGGCGCTGGGCGCCGCGGAGACCGTGCGCGCCGAAGAGTACGTGCTTTCGGTGCCGGGCGGCCGGCGCATGAGAACCCTGGTCAACGCCACGCCGATCCGCTCCCCGGACGGCGGGGTTGTATCGCTTGTAGTCACCATTCAGGACCTCGAACCGCTGGAGGAACTCGAACGGCAGCGGACCGAGTTTTTGAGCATGGTGAGCCACGAGTTGCGGGCGCCGCTGACCTCGATCAAGGGGTCGACGGCGACCCTGCTTTCGCCGGCGCGCGAGCTGGATCCCGCCGAGGAGCGCGAGTTCCACCGCATCATCGACGAGCAGGCGGAGCACATGCAGCGCCTGATCAGCGACCTCCTCGACGCGGGGCGCATCGACTCGGGCACGCTGTCGGTCACGCCCCGGCCCTCCGAGGTGGCCGCACTGGTGGACCGGGCGAGAAACACCTTCCTGAGCGGCGGCGGCCGGCACGACATCGTCATCGATCTGCCGTCCGATCTGCCCCTGGTCATGGTGGACCAGAGACGCATCGTGCAGGTCCTCAACAACCTGTTCGCCAACGCCGCCAGACACTCGCCAGAGTCGTCGCCCATCCTGGTCGAGGCGCTTCGCGCCGATGACGTCCACGTCGCGGTCTCGATCACCGACCAGGGCCGCGGCATACCGCCCGATCGGCTGCCGCACCTGTTCCGCAAGCATGCCGGAGGGGGCGGGAAGGCCGCAGAGGTGCGCCAGGGCCTGGGCCTCGCCATCTGCAAGGGACTGGTGGAGGCCCACGGCGGGCGCATCCGGGCCGAAAGCGGCGGGCCGGGTCAGGGCGCGCGGGTCACGTTCACGGTGCCGACCGCCCCGGGGGCCCCGGCGGCCTCCGTGGCCCGCCCGCCCACACCTGGCTGGGACGATCGAGATCGGACGCGCATCCTCGTGGTCGACGACGACCCGTATACGCTCCGGTTCGTGCGCGACGCGCTGCGGACGGCGGGCTACGCCGCGCTCGTGACCGGCGACTCGGAGGAGTTGGCGTCGCTGATCCGAACCGAAAGGCCCGCCCTGGTGCTGCTCGACCTGATGCTCCCCGGCACGGACGGGATCGAACTGATGCAGCAGGTTCCCGAACTGGCCGACCTGCCGGTCATCTTCATCTCCGCCTACCGCCGGGATGAGACCATCGCCAGGGCGCTGGAGCTGGGCGCCGCCGACTACCTCGTCAAGCCGTTTTCTCCAACGGAGCTGGTCGCGAGGGTCCGGGCAGCGCTGAGCCGGCGGGTCGAGATCGAGCCCTTCCAGTCGGGCGAGCTTCGGATCCGCTACGACAGGCGCGAGGTGACCGTGGCCGGACGCGCGGTCGCGCTCACCGCCACCGAGTACGAACTCCTGCGTGTCCTGTCGGTCAACGCGGGACGGGTCGTGACCAGGGACGTCCTGCTTCGCCGGATCTGGGGCATGGGTGCCGGGCGCAAGACCGAGGCCCTGCGCACCTGCGTGAAAAAGCTCCGCCGGAAACTCGGCGGCAGCGGGGCCAGTCCCAGCTACATCTTCAACGAACGCGGGGTCGGCTACCGCCTGGCCGTGCCGGCCGACCGCTAGGGCATTTCACCAGCCCCCAATCGACTCCGCTCGGACGCGGTCGGTCGACTCCCGTTCTCTCGTGGCCACTCGCCGATGCATCGCCACGTTATCACCACAATTATATCGCTAGTCGCCACACTATAGCCACATAAAGGTCCTGCGGAGCCATCACGGCGAAGCCTTGGCTTTGCGGCGAACAGCGACCGTCTCGGAATCGCCTTCCTCGCGTCGGTGGCACTGGCGGGCGTTTCCTGGATTCCCGCCTGCGGCGAAGGGCTTGGCTACTGGTCCAACCGGCCGCGAAACGTACTCGGTGCGGATCACCGCGAATAGCGACAACACGCCGGTCTCGAGCGACCTTCAGGAGATCATTCGCAAAAGGCCGCGTCGGTTCGGAGTCGCTTGCCGGACTGAAGAGTGTGGCGGAGAAGTGGCTCGTCAATCCGCCCGCAGGCGCGCCAGGAAATCCTCGGGTGTTTCGCAGTCGAGGATCCCGGCGGAAACCAGGGCGATCCGATCCCGGCCGGGGTTTTCTACGACGAACCGCTGCGCCTGGTCTGCGGTCCCCTGTCCGAACTTCCGTGCGATCAACTGAACCAGTACGGCCACCTGTCCCTCCTCACGCCCCTCCTCACGCCCCAGCTGCCTGACTTCGTCCCAGCCCCACTGGAATTCGGTCACCACTGTGCCCATCGTCATCGCCTCCTCCAATTGTTGGGTGAAAAGCCCTTTCGAACGTAACATCGCCTTTACCGTAGTGCGCATCCGCCAGATCGTGTCGGGGTAGCGTCGCCGAAGCCGCTCGTCAATGAGTTCCGTGGGTAGCGGTCGCAGTGTCCGGTAGTCGATGCAGTCGGCCCACTCGGCGACATGTCGGCGGATGAGGAGTTCGATCATCCGCGGGTCGGAGAAGAGCTTCTTGAATGCAGCGTCGTCCATCGATGAAACGGCCCCGGGTCGGGATGATTTCGCCCCTGGCGGGGCACGGAGCCACTATGCTTGCGGGATAGTCGGGGCGATGGAATGGCTGGATGGGACGTTCTCGCGAACGCCTGCTCGACCGGGTCTCGACCCCTACATCCCGGGACAATTCCCCTCTCCCACAACCTCCCCCACACCCGCGAGCACCGCCCTCACCGGATACCCGGCGAAGACCTCCGCCTCCGTCGTCCCCGACAGCACCGCCACGAACCCTACGCCCGCCACCCGGGCCGCCATGGCGTCTACCTCCGAATCCCCGACGAAGACGCAGTCGCGGGTGGGAATCCCCAGCGAGCCGGCCGCTTGCAGGAGTCCGTCGGGGGCCGGTTTGGGCTGCGGCACGTCGTCCGCTCCGACGATCACGTCGACCAGCGCCCGGAGGCCGTCTCGCTCCAGGGCGTCCTTGACTCGGTGCCGGTACTTGGTCGTCACCACCCCGACCCGGTAGCCGGCGTCGTGAAGTGTCCGGAGCACGCGTGCGGCACCCGGCAGGAAGGTCGTGCTGGCGACCATCACCTCGTCCGCCTTCCTGACGAAATGCTCCAGGAACTCGTCCTCCCGCGACCGCCACTCCTCACCCGCCAGAATCCCGAGCGCCGAGCCCAGGTCGAGCCCGATGGTCCTGCGGATGGCGTCAGCCGGGGCCGGTGGGAGCCCCAGGCGGCCCAGCGCGTGGTTCATCGAGGCCACGATGCCTTCGGAGGAATCCGCCAGCGTGAAGTCGAAGTCGAAGAGGACGGCGCGCGCGGATGCGATGGCCTGGTGGATGTGGGGGCTTTCGGTCACCACGGGCCCATCGTCATCGCCTCCTCCAGTCGCCGGGTGGGAATCCCCTTCGAACGTAACACCGGCCCCGCTACCCGTGGTCGTGAACGTGCGCGTGCACGGGCGTCGTCACGAAGTCGGCGTGCCCCGACCCGACGGCGCCGTGCATGAGCATGAACGTCACGTCGGTTTCGCCTTCCATGTGGCCGTGCAGGTGGCCACCGAACTCCCCGGGGGTGTCCTGCTCGAACTCGGCGATCGACTCGTCCTCGATGGCGACTTCCAGGTATGTATCGTCTCCCAACTGAATCGGGTCGCCGTCGTGATCCACGAAACGGACCGAGATGTGCGGCGTTTCCTCGCCCTCGTCGACCTCGAGTTCGCCCGTCCAGCTCTGTGTGTCGCCGTCGTACGACGCGATGACCTGGCCACCCATCACGAGCTCCAGGCCTTCGGGTTCGTAGTGCTCTTCCTCCGGCTCGGTCGACGACTCGCAGGCCGCGAGGACCAGGGCGAAGGCGGCAAGGACCGCGATCGGCAGGTTTCTGTAGCTCCGTGTCTTCATTTCGTTTCTCCTTGCGGTCTTGTGAGTGATGAGTCGTGCGCAGGCTTGCTAGAACACGACCCGGTAGGTAACGCCCAGGCCTCTCCCGGCCTCGGGCATGATTTCCTTCACGCGGGAAAGGTGGTTGCGGTATACGGTATCGCCGAGGTTTTCGAGGTGGAGCGTCACGACGTGCAGCCGCCCGGCGACGGTGAGCCGCACGCCGCCCGAGAGGCCAAGGACCGCGTATCCGTCAGTTGTCTGCTCGAACCGCCCGGTCCGTTCCTGGCTCCCGGCCATCCGGGCCTCGGCCTCCACGAACCAGTCGACCGGCGAATAGCCGACCGCCAGGCGCCCCTGAAGCGGGGGCATGAACGGGAGGGGTGCGTCTGTGGCGCGGATCGTGCCGTGCACGTACGATGCGGCGGCCTCCAGCTTGAATCCGGCCGGCATCGACCACCCGACCAGGCTCTCGAAACCGGTCAGAAGCGCGTCCTCGCCCACGTACTGATAGATGGGGAGCAGTATGCGGCTGAGCTTCCCTGTCGCCTGCGGAAAGATGTAGCCCACGATCGTGTTTCGGAACCAGGTCAGCTCGGCGCTGAGGCGTTGCCGCGTCAGACGTCCGAACACGTCGATTCCCAGTCCCGTTTCCGTTCCGAGCGAGGGGTTGCCGACATCGAATGAATTGGCCGCGAGGTGTGGCCCCTCCGAGTAGAGTTCGTGTACATCCGGGGTGCGAAAGGCCCGGGCCACGCTCGCTCCCAGGGTGAACTGTCCCGTCACCCGCAGAAGCGCGCCCAGCGATCCGGAGACCGCGTCGAAGGAACGCGCGCGGATGTGCCCGATGTCGGACAGCTCCTCCCTGTTCGGTTCCAGGTCGACCCGATCGTAGCGGAGCCCGGCCTCGATCAGGACCGGATCGAGCCGGATCTCCTCGAGGGCATATGCGGCCTGTGTCCTGCGTCGGGTATTCGGGGAGTACAGCGCGCCCCCGAAGCCAAAGTGCTCCCACGAGACTCTCGCTCCGACGGCTCCAGATGCGAACGGCCCCCACGCGGCGTGCCGCGCCCGCGCCTCCCCGCTCGCGATCTGCCGCTCGAACAGAGTTCCCAGGATGCTCGGGGGTTCCCACTCGTGGTGTCGGTACCACGTGTAGCCGGCATCGAGTTCAATCGCCTCGAAGCCTCGTCCGGGCCGGATGACGCTGCGAAGTCGACCTGCAGCCCTCTCCTGCTCCGTGCGCACCGGGGTGGTGTGGCCGCCGAGGAAGCCTCCGGGGATCCCGTAGTTGTTCGCGTAGAAGCGAAATGCACCCCCTGCGTAGCCCCAGTCGTCCACCCACGATGTCCCGGCCGCCACGCTCCACGTGTCGGTCTGGGTTCCCGCGAGCCTTCCGATGGGCGTCCGCAGATCCCCTCCCTGGTGCCTCGATGCCTCGACGCGAAGAGGGATGTGCTCGGTGATTTCGACCGTCATCTGGCCGCTCCCCCCGATGGCCCGGGTCACCGTCTGCGTCTGGAGCGAGGTGAAGCCGGTCGCGCGATCGGGCACCGCGCGGGGCACCTCTTCCCGAACCACGTTGATCACGCCGCCGAGTGCGTTGCTGCCGTAGAGAATCGCGCTTGGCCCGCGAATCACGTCGATCCGCCGAGCCGAAGAGGGGGTGACCGCCGTGGCGTGGTCCGCGCCGCTGTTAACGACGTCACCCACGCGCTGGCCGTCTTCAAGCATGAGAATCCTGTCTCCGCCCAGGCCACGGATGACCGGCTGGGAAGTGCCCGGCCCCATGCTGGTCACGGCTACCCCCGGGACCGATTCCA
>VXQO01000061.1 GCA_009838975.1 Gemmatimonadota bacterium
GGCGGCCACCACCACCGCCACCGCCCTCGCACTCAACCTGATCCTCTTCCTGCTCCCGCTCTCCGCCCGCCCCCGAGCGTTCCACCGCACCCTCGCCGCCTGGAGCTTCCTCGCCCCAGCCGCCACACTCCTCCTCCTCTTCACCTTCGGACCCCTGCTCTTCTCG
Organism: Gemmatimonadota bacterium; assembly: GCA_009838975.1. GTDB lineage: Bacteria > Gemmatimonadota > Gemmatimonadetes > Longimicrobiales > Gaopeijiaceae > Bin94. Next base: position 167 of record VXQO01000061.1, read on the forward strand.
CTGTGGATCTCGCTGCACGAGTGGCACCTCGTGGATCCCGCGCACCCGTTCACCGGACTTGACAACTATCGCACCATCCTTCTGGATGAGACGTGGTGGTCGTCCATCCGCAACACCGCCGTCTTCACCCTGCACGTTCCCGTCGCGATGGCGGTGGCCCTCGCCCTCGCCCTCCTCACGCAAGGGTCGCGACGCGCCGTTCGCTGGGCCCGCCTCGCCCTCTTCCTGCCCGGGATCACCAGCGTGGTCGCCATTGCGGTGGTCTGGAAGTGGCTCCTCAACGATGGCTACGGCGTCGTCAACCAGGCCCTCGCCCACGCCGGCATCGGCCCCGTGGCCTGGCTCACATCCCCCGACACCGCGCTCGCCAGCCTGATGCTGATCAGCGTGTGGATGGTCGTCGGGTACCAGATGGTCGTCTTCCAGGCCGGCCTCGCCGCGATCCCCCGCGAATGGTACGACGCCGCCCGCGTGGACGGCGCCGGCCCACTCCAGCGCTTCCGCCACATCACCCTGCCGGGTCTCCGCCACACCCTCTTCTTCGTGCTCGTCACGTCGGTGATCGGCTCGTTCCAGGTCTTCGGGCTCGTCTACGTCATGACCGAGGGCGGCCCGCTGGGCGCCACCGACGTCGCGGTCTACCACATCTACCGGGAGGCGTGGGAGTTCCTCCGCTTCGGCAACGCGGCCGCCATGAGCTGGATCCTCTTCGCGGTCGTATTCGCCGCGACCTGGCTGCACTTCCGGCTCCTCGAAAGCCGGCGCGACGAGAGGCGGGCCTATGCGTAGCGCCGCCCGTACCGCCCTCCTCGCCCTCGCCTGCGCCGCAATGGCCGGCCCCTTTCTCTGGATGGCCGCCACCAGCCTCATGGGTCAGCTCGAGGTGTTCTCCCCCGGGCGCATCCTCCCGGCCTCGCCGCTCTGGTCGAATTACCCGGAGGCGCTGACCGCGCAGCCGTTCGCGCGCTACTTCCTCAACTCGCTCGTATTCGCGGTCGCCGTGGTGGCAGGGCAAGTCGCGACCGCCACCGCCGCTGGATACGCCTTCGCGCGGCTCCGCTTCCCCGGCCGCGACCGGATCTTCATGCTCTTCCTGGCCACCATGATGGTGCCCGTAGTCGTCGTCCTCATCCCCCGTTTCCTCATGATCGATGCCCTCGGCTGGATCGACAGCTACCAGGGCCTCATCTCCACCGAACTCGTCTCCGTGTGGGGCATCTTCCTGATGCGGCAGTACTTCCGCACCGTGCCCCGCGACCTGGAGGACGCCGCCCGCGTAGACGGCGCCGGCCACTGGCGCATCTTCTGGAGCGTGGCGCTGCCCCTCGCGAAGCCTGCGGTGGCCACGCTCGGCCTCTTCGCCTTCGTCGATGCGTGGAAGAACCTTCTGTGGCCGCTGCTCGTCACTCGGTCCATGGAGATGCGCGTCGTCGAAGTCGGGATTGCCGCCTTCCACTCCACCTACGAGATCAACTGGCCGTACCAGATGGCCGCCGGCGTCGTGGCGGTGCTGCCGATCGCGCTCCTCTTCCTCTTCACGCAGCGGTATTTCGTGAGGGGGATCCAGCTGGAGGGGATTCGCTAGGGCGACCGGCACGGCGCACCCGGCCGGCCTGGCGACCGCGGCGCGCCTGCCGCGGAGCGACCCGCGTCTACCCGGTTTCCGACTCCGAGTCCACGGGCACCATCGTCGTGCGGCACGTCCAGTAGATGACCGGGACGCCCCAGCACCGGGGGGTGCTCTCCCGGTAGTCGCCGCCCTCGTCGTAGTCCCTGGGGTAGTACGTGACGTTGGACGTCACCAGCGCCGGGTATTCCACTCCCCGCACGAGGCCAAAGAACAGCGCAACGGCCACGACGACCGACCCAACGATGAGTTTGTCCTTTGTCGTCATGGAGCGCTTATTCATGGGTCATTCCTCTTCCAGCGGGCGTCGATGCAGGAGTGTTGCGACACCATAATCGTCATCCATTCAAGCGGCAATGCATCCCCGCTGGGCCGCCTCGCCCACCCGGCGGCTCTACAGTCCGCCCCTCTCCGCGAAACTCACCGGCTGGATCAACTCGACGGGAGCAGGGAAGTCCTCGTTCGGAAGCCAGCGATACCAGAGGTCTCCCGCCACCCGCTCCAGCACCTCGTCCCCGCACGGCTCGCCGGTCGACCGGACAACGTTCAGGACGTCCGTCAGGCCGTTCGACCTGACCCTCAGACGCACGCTGCCGCGGATTACCGTGCGGGAGCCGCTGATCAGGCCACGACATCCGGCTGCAAGATAGACCAGCCTGTCCGCCTCCAGCACCCGTTCGGGCGGCTCCAGCGAAAGCCCCCCTGCGGCATTCGAGATCGCGGGCGGACCGAAGAAGAGATCGAGGGGAATGGCGCCCGCTTCCACGGTCAGATCGTCGCTGAACATCGGAAACGGCCCGTCGCCCGCCCGCATCGAGGGGAAGCCCACGAACAGGACCACGTGGAGCACGGCAGCGACGCCCAGACACCAGAAGAAGACCCTGCGCTCCGATTTCCGCCGCTGTTTGATTCGTTCGCTCATGTTCCCCTTGCCCCGCCCGGCTCGCGCGAGTCTCGTGATGTCGCGTGGGGTTGGCGCGGCCCGCGCGGGTGTCGCGCGCCCGCGCAGCTTCAATGGTCGGGACGCCTACGGTTAGCTTAACCGGTATGAATGGCGCCACAACACTCCTCCGCGCCCTCGCATACCCCGCGTTGTTTCTTCTGTTCGCGGGTGAGCCGGCTACCGGTCAGGTGGTCGTGGGTGTCAACGGAGGTCTGACCCTGGCGTCGCTGCAGTTCGAAGGCGTCGAGCTGGGAGACGAGCGTTCGATTGGTCGCGCCGCCTTCGGCGCCACGCTGGCGCTTCCCGCAAACGGAACATTCGGCGTCCGGTTCGGCGCGGCCTACGTTCAGAAGGGAGCCTTCGTCGAAGCGCCTCCGGCGGGCGATTTCACCTTCAGGCTGGAATACGTCGAGTGGTCCGCCCTTGCGAAGGCGCGGCTTGCTCTGCCGGGTCAACGGGTTTCGCTGCATGCGCTCGCGGGACCGACCCTCGGAATGGAACTCTCCTGCGAGGTCACGGCCGTGGCCGCTCTGCAACCGCTCACGATCGTGGACGAGTGTGCCGATGAGGGCCCGGACGACCGGGTCAGACTGCCCAGCAAGAGGTTCGATTGGGGCGTCGGCGGCGGGATCGGTGCCGAGGTGAGGATCGTCGACCGAATGGCCGCGTCGCTTGAAATCCTGTACACGTTCGGCCTGCGGTCGATCTACGACGGTCCGCTGGACCGGTCCGGCGAGCACCGCGTGACGACCATCCAGGGAGGTTTGCTCTTCTCCGTCGGGTAGCCATACGTTTGGACGGCGTGCGGATCGGGTGGGTGGAAGGGTCACTCGGCGTCCGACTCGCCACACGGAGTAACGCGGGCGCCGCATCCTCGCTGCAAGGAGTAAGGCCATGAAGCGCCTGCGTGAGTTCACTCTCTCCCTCGTCGCCCTGGCTCTCGCGACGGCCCCGGTCCTGGCCCAGACGGGCACGGTAACCGGCACCGTCCAGGACGCCTCGGGACGGCCCCTTGCCGGGGCCCAGGTCTCGATCGAGGGCACCACCATCGGCGGTCTGTCGAGCGACGCCGGCCGCTACCTGCTCAACAACGTACCCGTTGGCAATCATGACATCACGGTGGTAATGCTGGGCTATACCGGCATGACCGAGTCCGTGTCGGTCCAGGCGGGCGAGACCGCGGTGCGCGATTTCGTGCTCCAGCTCACCGCCCTCTCCATGGACGAGATCGTCGTGACCGCCACCGGTGAGCAGCGCCGCCGCGAGATCGGCAATGCCATCGCGAAGATCGAAACCTCCATGCTGACCGAAGTGGCGCCCGTCACGAGCTTCCAGGAGCTGCTGCAGGGCCGCGCCTCGGGAGTCTCGGTGATCCCGTCGGACGGGACGGTCGGGACGGGGGCGCGGATCCGCATTCGCGGGATTTCAAGCGCGACGCTCTCTCCCGATCCGCTGGTCTACGTCGACGGGATCCGGGTCAACTCCGGTTCGCCCGCGCTGGGCGGAGACCAGTACATCGGAGGCGGCGAGCCCTCGTTCTTCAACGATCTCAATCCCGAGGAGATCGAGAGCATCGAGATCGTGAAGGGACCGTCGGCGGCGACGCTCTACGGGACACAGGCCGCGAACGGGGTCATCTGGATCACGACCAAGCGCGGCACCGAGGGACCGCCCCGCTGGAACATCTGGATCGAGCAGGGATTGAGCCAGGATCCGGCGGAATACCCCGGGATCTACTACTCCCAGGGCCGCGGCGCCAACGGTCGAACGCGCCTCTGTCTGCCGATGCACCAGGCGATGGGACAGTGCACGATCGAGCAACTGTACACCCGCAACCTGCTTACCGAGCCCGAGTATTCGCCCATCAAGGACGGGCACCGGCAACAGTACGGCGCGCAGGTCAGCGGCGGGAACACCGTGCGCTACTTCGTGTCGGCGGAGTGGGAGAACGAGACGGGGGTCGTTCAGATGCCCCGGATCAGCCGCGAGTTCCTGTACGAGGAGCGCGGCACGGACGTGATCCCCGACGAGCAACTCTACCCGAACGAGTTGAACAAGGTCAACCTGCGGGCCAACCTGAGTGCCGACGTTCGCGAGAACATGGACCTGAACGTGTCGATGGGCGTGGTCAAGAGCGACCTCTACCTGCCGCAGACGGGCGACAACCTGGAGGGCATCTACGGCACTGCGATCTTCGGAACCGCCAACCCGGAGGCCCCGAGCCCCTTCGGTTTCGCGCCGCCGGACCAGAACTTCGCGCACATCGTCTGGCGGGAGAACGACCGCTTCATCAATAGCGGACGGCTCAACTGGAGGCCGACGGACTTCGTCACCGCACACGCCACCGTGGGCCTCGACTACACCGGGTACAGCGACGAGTCGTTCAACGCGCCGGGCCAGGGCTGCGCGATCTGCGGCCAGCAGCGGCAGGGAATCCGGGCGATCGACTCCTTCACGCAGTACAAGTACTCGGTGGACCTGGGAAGCAGTGCGAACTTCGACATCACCGACCGGATCAGTTCGCGAACCTCGATCGGCGCGCAGTACAACGAGGATCTCCTCGAAGGCACCCTCAATTCGGCGGCAGTCTTCCCGCCCGGCGGCCAGTCCATCGACGCCGGGGCGACAAAGAACTCGGGCGAGATCACTGTCGAGACCAAGACCGTAGGCAGCTACCTCGAACAGCAGCTGGGCTGGAATGACCGCGTGTACGTGACCGGCGCCATACGCGTCGACCAGAACAGCGCGTTCGGCGAGGGCTTCGAGGCGGCCTGGTATCCCAAGGCCTCGGTTTCTTTCATCGCCCTCGACAACCCGGACGCCGGCTGGATCAACTCGCTGCGCCTGCGCGGCGCCTTCGGCCAGTCGGGTCTGCAGCCCGACGCGAACGCGGCGCTGCGCTTCCTCCTGCCGGTCACGAGTTCGATTCTCGTGGGTGATCAGACCACCTCGCGGCCCTCGGTGACCATCGGCGGCCTCGGCAATATCGAGCTCAGGCCCGAGCGGTCGACCGAATACGAGGGCGGGTTCGACGCCACGGTCCTCGACAACAGGGTCGACATCCAGTTCACCTACTACAACAAGAGCACCACCGACGCACTGGTGAACCGCGAGCTGCCCGGCTCGCTGGGCGCGACCCAGACCCGCGTCGAGAACCTCGGCGAAGTGATGAACCAGGGCGTCGAGGTCAGCCTCGATGCCCGCATCATCGAGCGCGAGGACCTGAGCTGGTCGGTCGCCATCACGGGGGCGAAAAACTCGAACGAGCTCATCGAGCTCGGCGAAGGCGTGACGCCGCTCCAGGGCTTCGGCTACAAGCAGGCCGTCGGTTTCCCGCTCTACGGACTGTGGTGGCCGAGGCTCGAGTCGTGGGAAGACGGCAACGGCGACGGCATCATCGTTCCGAGCGAGGTCGTGGTCAGTGACACCGCCGTCTTCAACGGCAGCACGATCCCGACGCAGAACCTGCAGGTCGGTACGAGTCTGTCGCTGTGGAGCGGCCGAATCGAGGTCGGCGGCCTCCTCGACTACCAGGGCGGCTATGTGTCGCACAACGTGAACACGCTGTTCCAGTGCGCGTTCGTGCAGAACTGCCGCGACCTCAACGACCCCAACGCGCCTCTCGAGGCGCAGGCGAAGGCGGTCGCGGGATCGCGGGCGTTCGGCGCCTACGCCGAGGACGCCTCCTTCCTCAAGGTCCGTGAAGCCCACATCCGCCTCAACACGCCGGCTGCGTGGGCGCAACGGATCGGCGCGCGCTCGGCTTCGCTCATCCTGACCGGACGCAACCTGTACACCCACACCAACTTCACCAGCTGGGACCCGGAGGTGAACACCTCCGGCGCAAGCACGGACGGACCCAACTACAACTTTGTGCAGGCGGGCCAGCTGAGAGCGTTCATGCTCAGAGTCAACCTCGGGTATTGACCCATGGCGACCATGACTTCAGAGACCATGACTCACGAGAGGAACACCGACATGAACACGAATGGAAGACAACGGAAAACCAGGGGCTGGACGATCGCGGCCCTCACTCTCGCCGCGACGCTCCCCGCGTGCGACTCCCTTCTGGACGTCGCGGATCCAGACATCATCGAGCCCGACCAGCTGCGCACCCTCCAGGGCGCGTCCGCGCTTTACAACGGCGCCATCGGTGAATTCGCGCTGGCCAAGGACGGGGCCGCCGGCGGCCCGGGTTCGGCGCTGGGCCTGGTGCAGGCCATGGGATGGTTCAGCGACGAATTCAAGTTCGGAGGCACCCCGCCGCTGACACGCGCCATGGACCTCCGCGAGATGGACCCTCAGAACGCATCGTGGGACCAGATGTACCAGAACCTGCACGTGGCGCGCGTCGCGGCCGAGGATGCGGCGGCGCTGTTGCAGGAGGTGTCGGGGAACCCCGGCGGTGACCCGCGCATCGGAGAACTGTATGCCGTCTCCGCCGCGGTGCACATCCTCATGGGCGAGGCCTACTGCGGGGCGGTGCCCTTCGGCAGGACCGAACCCGAGATCGAGTACGGCACGCCGCTGAGCACGGACCAGATCATGGACCGCGCGATGGAGCGGCTGAACATGGCCGACCAGTTCAGCGGCGGAAGCGGTCGGATCGCCAACTTCGCAAGCGTCCTCAGGGGCAGAGCGCTGGTGAACCAGGGCAACTATGCCGCCGCGGCCGCCGCCGTAGCGACCGTTCCCACGGACTTCCTGTACGAGACCGTCCACTCCACCAACTCGTCCCGCGAAGAGAACTTCATGTACGTGGACAACTGGGAACTCGACCGCTACTCCGTGTCGGAGAACGAGGGCGGCAACGGGTTGGACTTCGCCACGGCCGGGGATCCGCGGGTCCCCACGGAATACGTCGGCGTCTCAAGGTTCGATTCGGAGACCCCGATGTACCGGTATCTCAAGCTCACCAGCCGCGCCGCGCCGGTGGAGACCGCCAGCGGCAACGAGGCGCGCATGATCGAGGCCGAAGCACAGCTCAACAGCGGCGACATGGCGGGATGGCTTGCGACGATCAACGCGGCGCGGGGTACGGTGGGACTTGATCCGGTAGCGGATCCTGGCGACACGGATGCCCGCGTGGACCTGATGTTCCGCGAGCGGGCGTTCTGGCTCTTCAACACGGGGCATCGTCTGGGCGATCTGCGGCGCCTGGTGCGCCAGTACGGCCGCGCGGCGAACACCGTGTACCCGTGGGGCCCGTACCACAAGGACAACCTGCAGCGGGGCACGGACCTTTCGCTCGTGATCCCGGGCAACGAGGCGAACAACCCGAACTACAGCCTGACGGACTGCAGGGACGGCGAAGCGTAGGAGGGCGCCACAAAGAACACGATGTCCATCGAGAGAGTCGCCGGCGTTTCGGCTCTCATGGCGGTGGCGTGCAACATCCTCGGCGTATCCGTGCTCATCGGGAGCGCGGCGTCCGCCGGCATCGACGTATCGCTGATCGCCGGCGAGCCGACCGCCGAAGTGCATCGGGCCGTAAATGCCATCCAGCCCGGACCGTACGCCGCGGTCTGGCTCGGCGTCGCCAGCTGGCTGTTCACGCTGGCGTTGCCACTGGGCCTTCATGCGGCCCTGAAACCCGCCGGCGCCCCGCTGCTGTTGGCCGTCACCATGTTCTACGCGAGCGCGGTGGCTCTCGTCCCGCACTTCGGCCTGGACGCGGTTGGGTGGACGGCCCTGCCGGAGCGCAGCGCGGCGTCAGGCGGTGCGGCACAGGAATCGTTCGTCGGCATCCAGCTCGTGATGCGGGACGCCAGCATCCTCTTCGAGAGGATCGCCGGGCTTGCCCGCGGCGCCTCGATGTTCTGCTTCGCGCTGGTCTTCGCGAGCGTGCTCGGATGGCGAAGGCTGATCACCTGGATGGCCGCCATCGGGGCGCTGGAACTGCTGTTCAGGATCCCGATAATCGTTTTCGACCAGGAACTGGTCGCGTGGGTCGACGCGTTCTATGTGATCTGGATGATCGCCATGGGAGTGTGGCTGGCGTTCTCGGCAGACGCGCGCTCCGTTGACTCCAACGCCGGGCCCTTGCCCCCTACCGCAGGAACACGTCCTTCGGGATGAACCCCGACACCACCTGCGTGAGGTCCACGACTTCGCTGATGCGGAAGTCCACCGCGATGCTCGCCAGCGACAGCGCCCTGGCCGGGGTGAGCCCCTTCTCCTCGACGAGGAAGTTCACGACCTCCCAGACGGCGTGGCGGGCGGCGCGGTCGAGGTCCAGGTCGATCCCCATCAGGATGTAGTGCTGGTCATTCTCGGCTCTGGGGCCCGTGATGCTGCGGTCCTTGTGAACCCGGAGCCGGAAGGTACCGGTCAGAGACTGTTCGATGGCCGTCCCGCTGACTTCACCATCGCCCTGAGCCCCATGCCCGTCTCCGACATAGAAGAGAGCTCCGGGGTGGAACACGGGCAGATACACGGTCGTGCCGGCCTTCAGATCCTTGACGTCGAGGTTGCCGCCGAAGGGACCGGGCGGCCGCGAACCCTGAACACTGGGGACGGTCACCCCGGGCTGGCCCACCACCGGATCGGGCGCCACGGCCAGGATGCCCATGAACGGGGCGAGCGGAACCTGGATGTCGTCGGAGAAGAACGCGACCTCCCGGCCGTCGACCTCGCCGGTGCGGATCACATGGCGGGTGCCCGGCAGGATGTCCAGCGCCGGATCGCCCTCAGCGTACCCGGGGTAGGAGGTCGAGAAGACGCCGCCACGCGCGCTCGTGCTGTTCACCCCCCACGGCACGCGCGTCTCGATGGACAGGATCTTGATCTCGAGGACGTCTCCGGGCTCGGCACCTTCGACGTGGATCGGTCCCGTGATCACATGGCCGCTCCGGCCCTCGCGCGGCCGCCCGTCGCGGGTTGCCCAGAAGTCCAGCACGTCCTGCAGGATCTCGTCGCGCGGGATGCCGAGGCCCGTCAGGTATGTCACCGGATCCTCGTTCTGGCCCGCGCCGACGTGGGTCAGCGTGTTGACGCGCACCGTTTCGCCGGATTGCATGCGAAGCACCGGCTCCTTGTCAATCGGGAACCAGCCCCAGTTCAGGTTCTCGGGCGTCGAGGGGACGAAGTGGTCGGTTTCGAAGGGTTGGTCGGCGGCCTCGCCGGCAGCTGAAGTGACTCCCGGCGTCTCGTCCGAGGATGGTGCGCAGGCCGCAGCGAGGGCGAGACAGGTCAGCAGAGCGGCCTCGAGTGCTTGCCTCGCGCACGCCGATGGCTGCGGGTTGCGGACGGAACGATAGGTGAACATGGCGATTCCCTTGTTGCCCTTCGGACTGATACACGGTTCGAACAACATACTAGTCCCATTGATACGGTTGCGCCGATCAAGGGTGAAGAGTCGGTATCCGGAATGGCGGTCGTCTATGCAAAGAGAGTCTCTGGACATTCGTACCTCTGGGTACGATATTCGCCCGTGAATGGCGCCGAGTACGTGAGGCGAGCCAGACGCTACGCCAGAAAGGCCAACCTGGTGCCACTGGTGGTGGCGGCGAAGCTTGCGCTCTACACGGCGATGCGCGAACAACAACTCTCCAAGGTCGGACTGGCCGCGCGCATGGGTTTGAGCGAGGGCGCAATCAGGAAGCTCCTGAATCCGGAGCACCGGTCACATATCCGACAGGTCGAAAAGGCCCTGAGAAAGGTGGACAAGCGACTGGTCGTCGAGGTCAGCCGCCGCTGAACAGGGCGGATCCGAATTCCCCCTACTCGCTGACCCTTCGCAGCGGTGGCAGCACCGCCCGCCCCACCGTGTTCACGTCCGTCCCGAACCATACAACGCTGGTCTTCGGATCGAAGTACATGTGACGAATGGTTCCACCGCCGCTGGCCACGTCTACTTCGCTGATGTACTGCTCGGTGCGCGCGTCGAAGCCGACGAACCGGTTCGGCCGCACTCCCGTCTCGACGAACCAGACGCGGTCGTGCTCGTCGATGGCAACCCCGTACGGCCGTGCTCCCTCGCCGCTCGGATTGGCCCACTCGGTCACCTCGCCGCTCTCTGGGTCGACGCGGCCCAGGTATCCGCGCGCGTAGTCCACATACCAGACGATGTCGCGCGAGTCGATCACCAGCCGCCGCGGCCGCGCGCCCTCGGGCAACTCGTAGTAGGTGGGCTCGAAGGTCTGCGGATCGACCATCACCAGCTGGTTCGTCCCGAACAGCGTCGCCCAGGGCCGGTCGCGGGAGTCCATCTTGAGTCCGTAGGGACGGGTCGAACCGCCGCGCCCCTCGGGGTTGTCCGGCATCTCGACCAGCCGCACGTCGCCGGTCTCCCGCCAGAACTTGCCCACGAAATTGCCGCCCTGGACCGTGAACCAGAGGTCGCCCGCGGCATCGAAGGCGAAGGTGTGCGGGTCGCGGGCGCGCTCGTCGGGCATCGGGAAGATCTCGATATCACCGGTCGCGGGATCGATCCTGCCGATGTTGCCAACGCGGTTTCCGGTGTACCATACCATCCCGTCCGAACCAACCACGACCGTGTGCGGGCCGGCGCCGTCGGGAAGGTCGTACCTCTCGAACTCGCCGGTGTTCGGGTCGAGGACGGCGGCGTAATGCGACCGCTGCCCCACGAACCAGACGCGTCCGTCGGGCGCCACGTAGGGATCGCGCGGCCGGCTCTCCTCCCACGGCACCTCCCACTCCTCCAGCCTCGGATCGCTCCCCTGCGGACGCTCCGACTCCTGGGCGAACCCGCCCGCCGGAGCCATCACAACACCTGCAAACGCCAGCATCGCACAACGCAACAACTTCATCGGTCGTTCCTCCCACCGGTGGTTGGTCTGAGCCACAGTCGTTCAATCGAAGCCCACGACGCGAGCCGGGCAAGATGAGCAAGCCAGGCCCCACGGGGAGTTGTTTGGGGGAATGAGTGTCTACCGGTCCTGGGCTTCGGTATCGCCTCGCCCCTCGCACCGGGCTGCCACATGTAAAGCCGGGATTACAATATGTAACGTCAAGGCTACATCGTGCCGGTCGCGGACGCGTTTCAGCTGAAACCTGTCCCGTCCAGCCATGGATACGCCCGCGATTCGAGTCCACCTTCGTGAACCCGATTGTCGAAGGACTCTGCACTGAGCAGGAGCCCCCCTCCCGTGCACGACGCCATCTACAAGGAGCTTTACTCGCTGCCCGAGGCGGTGGAGGGGTTGGCGCGGGCGTTGGCGCCGCGGCGCGCCCGCCTCTTGGATTTTGCCTCGCTCAGCCGTCTTCCGGCGGAGCGAGGGCATTGAAGAGGGCCGACTGACACTTCTGCGCCAACAGATCAACCGGAAGTTCGGTGCCGACACGGTACGGGAGTTGTTCGACGCCCCGGACCTCCCCTTGGATCGTGAGCGGGTCGACACACTCGCGGACGCAGTGGTCGACTGCGACACGGCCGAGGAATTGCTCGCTCGGGTGGGCGACGGGGTGACCGCGGAGGAGGCGTAGTCCCGTCTCGTTGCCGGCCGCTCGACATCCTATTTTCTTAGGAATTGGATCGTAACAGCCTGCCCCTTAGAATCGTCGACCGAGGACATTGCGCATGTCGTTCGTTGTCAGAGCCCCGCGCCGTCTCCCATTTGCCCCTGCGACCGTCGGCGCGATTGTTGCGGCAATGACCATGCCCGCCTGCGACAATCCGGGGGATGGCGCGGCCGCTGACGCCGAGTCACTCGCCCGGCAGGCCGTGATCCGGGACAGCGCCGGGGTTCGGATCGTCGAGAATCCCCGCCCGCCGGCGGATACAAGGCTTGGATGGGAGGTCGGGACGGAACCGGCGGTCTCGATAGGGGCGCTCGAAGGCGAGGAGCCGTATCTGCTCGACCGCGTTCGTGGGGCGCTTACGCTGGCCGATGGCCGGATCGTGGTCGCGGACATCGGCTCGAACGAGTTGCGTGTATTCGATGCGTGGGGACGCTACCAGTCGACGTGGGGAGGTACCGGAGACGGTCCCGGCGAATTCGAGAATCTACTCGGTTTCGACCGGTGGCCCGGTGATTCCCTGATTACCTGGTTTGCTCAAGGCCGGCGTCTCACGGTCTTCGACAACCGCGGGCACTTCGGCCGGACCTTCGCGCTCGAGGGTGCCATCCACCGGAGCCCTGAGGTGGCCTTGCCGACAGGCCGGATCCTGGCGAGTGAGGCCATTCCCGAGACCATCCTTCGCGACTTGCGGCAGGACGGGTTGCACCGTCGCGAGGATCTCTACCAGGTGCACGGAGCCGAAGGAGAGCAGCAAGCACGACTGGGCACCTTCTACGCCACCGAGACACATCGGGAGTACAGCGGCAGCCGGATCCGCGTCATGTCGCTCCTATTCGACCACGACATCGCCAGCTTCATGTGGGGAGACCTCGTGGTCGTCGCTCCGAACTACAGCTACGAGATCAGGGCGTTCGACGCCGACGGCACCCTGAGACGCATCGTACGGCGAGACCATGAGGTGATCGCACGGACCGCGTCGCATGTCGATGCCTACATCGAGGATCGGGTCACGCGAGAGCCGGAGCGGCTGCGTGCGGACAGACGCCGGACGTTGCGCGAACGATACGAGGGCATCCCGCTCCCCGAGACGCATCCCGCATTCGTCACGGCAATCGCCGACGCCCTCGACCACCTCTGGGTTCAGGAGTACCGGCTACCGGGAGAAGGCGACGCCGCTCCCTTGTGGACGATCTTCGATCCGCAGGGACGGGTCCTTGGCCTCGTGGAGACGCCCGCCGGCGTCACCGACATCTACGAGATCGGCGACAACCATATCCTCGGGCGCGCGACCGACGACCTCGGCGTGGAGTACGTGCAGGCGTGGCCGCTCAGCCGTCGGGAAGGATACTAGCCCGCTCCGAGCAGCCGGTTGTACTCCGCCTGCGCGTCGGCCCGGGCCCGAGCGAGGGCATCGGCGTATTCGGCGGCCGTCTGTCCGAGCGGGCGGGCGGCGTATCCGGCCAGATCCACGGCGTCCAGGTCGGCCAGGGCGTCGCGGGCAAGCTCAAGGGCTCGCGCACGGCGCTCGGGAAGGGTCGAGATCATCTGTGCGATCATCAACTTGTCCGACCACGGGTCGGTCCAGCCCTCGCCCAGGATCCGCTCGGTCCACAGGTCAACGGCGTCGAGATCCCGTGACTCGACCGCGAGGAGCAGGCCACTGTTGGCGATTCCGGTACGCAGGCCCCCGGCCACTGGCCATTCCTCCTCCAACTCGCCCAGAGCCAGCCGTGAGTTCCCGTCTTCCTGCCACCGCATCCATGCCCGGGTCCACCGCAATTCCGGCGGCAGTTCGGACAGGTCACGTTCCAGGCCGGTGGGTGGAGAGTCGGAGATGGTGACCGTGATCGCGGCACCCGGGTTCTCCTCGGCCAGCACCTCGCGCATCAGTTCCTCGGCACGCGCGTGGGACTCGCTCACGATTGCAGGGTCGCGATCCTCGTAGTGGCTCGCGCGCCGAATCAGCACGCCTGCCCGGGACGACTTGTCCTCGCCGTAGACCGGCAGCTCGAAGTGCATTCCGCCGTTCGTGTCGAGCTGCTCACCGGCTCTGTCCTCGACGACGAAGATGCCGTAGGCCGCCGAGCTCGGCGCCGTGAACGAACCCGTGAAGGACCCTCCGTCGCCGGGCGCCAGCGTGACGACGCGCTCGTTGCGCGGCTCGTGGCCAAAATCGACTTGCCGCGGGACTTCGAACCGGCCCCGCAGAACGAGTTCGGGCTCGTCGGCGAGGTCGTCCACCGGGTGGTAGGTCACCGTGACCGTGGAGCCGGGGGAAGGAGCTTCGGGAGTGAAGACCAGGTTGGCGGCGGGCGGCGCGGGATCCTGGGGTAGGGCCAGCGCGTGGGCGGATCCGGATGGGAGAAAGAGGGCGAGGATGGCCGTGAGAGTCAGGGCGGGGAGTACGATGACGTTCTTGTAGTGGGGCATGGCGAGGTTTGATGAATGGAGTGGCGGCTACGAGAAAATTGGCGCTGCAAAGGTATACGCGCGCCATGGTCGTGAGATTACGTGAGGTGTCAGCGGGGTTGGCCGAGCGTTTGGTACAGGTCGAAGTCGTGCCTCCGTTGACGGCGGTCGCTGCACCGGTACGTTTTCCTCCATCCTTTCCAACGGGATCAACGCAATGCACGCACTCCTGAAACGCTTCGCGGGTCGGCTCGCCTTCACGGTCGCGCTGGTCGTTCTCGAGGCTGCGGGGTGGGTCCTGTTTCCACTGGTCATCGGGCGCGCAATCGACAGCGTCCTCGCCGACTCGACCCGCGGCCTCTACGAGTTCGCCGTGCTCGGCATCGTCACGATGGGGATCGCGGTCGGGCGCCGCCTGTTGGACAGCCGGGCGTACGCGCGGATCTACGTCGCGCTGGGCGAGGAGATGGCGGCTTCGGCGGCCGGGAGCAGCACGTCCACCCGCACGGCGCGGCTCGGAATGCTCAAGGAGATCGTCGAGTTCTTCGAGAACTCCCTTCCACAGCTCATCAACAGCGTGATCGGCCTCGGCGGCACGGTGCTGATCCTGGCCGCGCTCAACCTGCCGGTCTTCCTGGGGTGTCTCGCGGTCGCGGTCGGCACGGTGGCGCTCTACGCACTGACCGGCGGGCTTACGACGCGCTACAACCAGGGGCTCAACGACGAGCACGAACGGCAGGTTGATGCCGTCGACAGCGGCGATCCGGCCCGCCTGGCCAGGCACCTTCGCGCAATGATGCGCTGGAACATCCGCCTCTCGGACCTCGAAGCGGCCAACTTCGGGATCAACTGGGTCCTGATGATCGCCCTGCTGGTCTTCGCGGTGAGTGCGGCCACGACCGAGACGGCGGAGTACGGGACGGTCTTCGCCATCGTGATGTACGTGTTCCAGTTCGTCGAATCGATGCTGATGCTGCCGTTCTTCTACCAGGAGTGGTTGCGGCTGCGCGAGATCTCGGGAAGGCTGGCCGAGGCCGAGGGCGACGGGTAGGAGACCTCCCCGCCCCCGTGCCCGCCTCCCGCACGGCTCCGCGGGCCCCTTTCATTCGTACCTCAGCGACTCCACCGGATCGAGACGGGCCGCCTTCTGCGCGGGCAATATCCCTGCCGCCAGCCCGATCGCCATGAGCATGCCGACGCAGGTCGACGCGATCGGCACGGAGAGTTTCGGGTTCAGGATGTACTCCATGGCCGGGTTATCGCTGGGAATGCTGTCAATGCCCACCACCAGGAGCGAGGCGACGGCGAGTCCGAGCAGACCTCCGCCGACCGCAATCAGGATCGCTTCGAAAAGGAACTGGCTGACGATGTGCCGACGGCGCGCGCCCACGGCGAGCTTGATGCCGATTTCCCGTGTCCGCTCGCGCACGACGACATACATGATGTTCGCGACGCCGACCCCCGCGACCAGCAGCGTGAACGCACCTACGAGTCCCAGGAAGACCTGGATGCCGAAACCGATCTGACCCACGATCTTCTCATCTTCGATGAAATCCCAGATGCTGAGCGCTCTTTCGTCCGTCGGATCGAATCGGTGCCGGCCACCGAGGACCCGGTACAGCTCCTGCTTGGCGACCGGCGCGTCCGCAACGTTGCGCGGGCGCACCAGAAGGTGGTTCACGAACTCGTTGCCGTAGATGCTCCGGAAGGTAGAGGCAGGGATCACGGCGCGGTCCTCGTCCGGTCCGTTGTTGCTGGAATCCTGAAACTTGGATTCCATCACCCCGATCACCCGGAAGGAGAGCCCGTCGAGCAGGACGGTCTCTCCCACGGGCTGCGTATCGCCGAAGAGGCGCGCCGCGATCCCGTCGCCGAGGAAGAGCACGCGCCGCCGCTGCTCCAGGTCGCGCTGGTTGATGAATCGGCCTCCAGGGGCGGGGAACATCCGCCGAAGTTCGGAAAAGACCGGGTCCACGCCCTCCATGTACGTCGTGGTCCGGTTCTCGCCCGCCTCGAGATGCGTTCTGCCGCGTCCGTAGGACGGACTGCCGAACTCGAACTCCGGGATCGCACGGAGGACTAGGTCGAGATCATCCTCGCGCAGCCGTATCCGGCGTCCCCGGGAGAGACCCTCGTGCTCGAGGCTCGTCTGGCCGCCGTAGACCATGAAGACCCGTTCTCCCGCATTGAGCAGGCCCGTCGACACCTGGTTTCGGAGTCCCTGGCCAAACGCCAGCAGCAGGACGATCGAGATCGTGCCCCACAGCATGGCGAAGATCGTCAGCAGGGTGCGGGTGCGGTGCGCCCGCAGGTCACCGAGGACCTCCGAGAGAAGGATCTTCCACATCGGTCAGCCCACCCTGCGGGTGCGGGGCGCCCGCGCTAGTAGCGGAGACATTCCACGGGATCCAGCGCCGCGGCTCGGCGGGCGGGCAACAGACCGGCGAGCATCGCCACGAACGCGAGCAGCGCCATCGTGACGGCGGCCACCTGGAGCGAGATCACAGGGGTGCCCACGACCTCCTGCATAGGCTCCTGCATGGGAAGCAGGGACAGCGCCTTCACGATGCCCGCCGATACCAGGACGCCGAGCGCGGCCCCGAGTGCCACAATGAGAGCGCTTTCCGCGAGGAACTGCCAGAGGATGGACCGCCGGGTCGCGCCGACCGAGCGCTTGATGCCGATCTCCCGCGTGCGCTCATGCACGACGATGTACATGATGTTCGCGACGCCGATCCCTCCCACGCTGAGCGTGAAGCTGCCGACGATCGCGAAGAACAGCTTGAACCCGAGGAACAGGAAGCCGAACATGCGCTCCC
>VXQO01000069.1 GCA_009838975.1 Gemmatimonadota bacterium
GGAGGGGGTGGCGGCCGGCACGATTCCGGAGGACGCGCGGGCGCTGGTGGACGAGCGGGGCTGACCGGGAGGACTATCGGAGGCCTTCCAGCGACAGAATCCTCCGCACGAGTTCGGATCGCTTACTGATTCCCTGCTTGCGGTATACCCGCTTGAGGTGCGTCCGCACGGTGCTCTCCGCGCAGCCCAGCGCGTTCGCTGCACCAGCCAACGTCTGGCCGGTCGCCACCGCCACGGCCACACGGCCCTCTGCCGGGGTCAAGCGCAGGAGCCGGGCCGTCAGGACCGGATCTACCAGCGGTCGGGCGGCCGGGTCGATGACCAGCACCATGGCCCTGACTTGCAACGCGATATCGTCCATTCCCATTTGTCGCACCGGATGGATTTCGAGGACCAACGGCACCGATACCTTCCTGCGGGTGATCCTCATCGAACCGCCGGCGCCGTGAACGCCCGAACGGGGCAGCGCGTGCGCGAGCAGACGCTGCAACTCTTCGTTCTCTTCCCTGCTCCCGGCAACGAGGGTGCCCTGCGTGTCACTCAGCCCATCGCATTTCAGCAGGATTCCCCGCGCGAGGTCGTTGGTATCGAGGATGCGTCCGCTGTGGTCCAGCTGCATAATTCCCCACCGCCGGTTTTCGAGCAATTCGGCCAGCGACGCGCCCAGCGCATCGGCACTGGCCATCACACGCCGTATGCGCCCGAACTGGCGCATGTGAGGCGCGAGCCGTCTGATCATCTGAATCTGGTCGTGCCCCCAGCCTCTGCGCTCTGTGGAGTCACCGAAGGACAAGACAGTCGCAGACGAGTCGGGCTGGCGCAGTCCCAGGAAGAAGCCGTTCTGGTTCTTGTAGACACGGCGATACTCGTTGTATGCGGCGGAGGTCTTCTTCTCCTGATCTGTGTAGAGATTCGACTTGCGGACCAACTCGCCGTCGCGAAGTCCCTGAAGTCGCGGAATGGCCTCATCCCGCCAGTAATAGTCGCGATAGTACCGGTAGGCGAGATCGTCCCGACGTTCCGCGCCTACGAAGAACCCGGAATAGTGAATGCTGCTTTTGCCACTCGGATCCAGGTCAACCTGGGTGACGCTATGGCCGTTCGTCCGGATCAGGTCGTTGATCGAGCCAGCCACCGAAACCCACTCGATGTCTCCCACCGCCGCCTTGTACAGTTCCTCCACGACGCTGTCGAACCTGTCTGCCGCGGCCATATCACTCCCCTCCGCGACAGACGGGCACCAGAATGCCAGGCACGGACACAGCCACAAGGAGCTTGAGCCGCCTCACGTCCGGGTTCATCCTTGCTGATGGGTGTGGGACTGAAGCCCGGACACGGATCGGATTCTCCCCCATGACCGAGCCGGCAACACATCGTTGTCCTCGCTCCAAGTGGAGCGGTCATGGGAGGCGGGAAGGGAACCCCCGCGAACCAACTACACCATAGAGTTGCCAAACGGGCCGCGCAAGGCACCCCACTATGGCAATTGTGGGAACCGTCAGGTCGGTGTACATCCACGCACGCATTGGAAACGAAGGGACAGGGTGCCCCCGCCAACGGTTCCGACTTTCCCGCTATTGTGAACCTGAGCGCATCGCACGCGTGGCATACCGCTGAACCGTCTGGAAGGCGGCTTGATGTAAAAAGGACATTACAGAATGTAATGTTAGCATTACTTTTCGTGTCCGGCGCCGGATTCGGTGGGGTTCCGTCCATCCCCCCTTTTGGGGACGCCCGCCTCGCCGGACCGCTCGTAATCTGGTGGGCAAGCCTCTGCAGCCCGGGGCGAATTCCTGCACCAAGACCGCCGTTGCGGGCGGCAAGTGGATTGCATGAACCGCAACCGAATCTTCACCCTTGCGGCAGCGACGCTGTCGGCGACCCTGTGGGCATACGCCTGCGGCGACGGGGCCACGGAGCCCCGACCGCCGCCCTCCGATCCCCCGCGGCCCACGACCGTCACGGTGAGTCCGGCCACGGCCGAATTGGCTGCTCTTGGTGCGACCGTGCAGCTCAGCGCGGAGGTGCGCGACCAGAACGGACAGGTCATGGCGGGGGCCACGGCAATCTGGGCGAGCGACAATGCGCCGGTGGCGACGGTGGACGGCTCGGGACTGGTTACGTCGGTGGGCAACGGGACGGCCACGATCACGGCGACGGCTGGGGCGGTCTCCGGAAGCGCAGCGGTGTCCGTGGCCCAGAGAGTCAGCGCGGTCACCGTGTCCCCGGCCGCCGACACGCTGGTGGCGCGCGACACGCTGCGCCTGGAGGCCGAGGCAACCGACGCGAATGGCCATGCCGTGGCGGAGGCCGGGTTCTCCTGGGCGTCGAGCGATACGTCGGTGGCGGTGGTGGACGATGCGGGCAGGGTGACCGGGGTCGCCCCGGGGGAAGCAGAGGTCACGGCCACCGCAGCCGAAGTCACGGGCCGGGCGGACCTCATGGTCGTGGCCCCCGCACCGACGACCATCGCGGTCACACCCGACACGGTGGCACTGGCGGCGCTGGGACAGACCGCGCAACTCAGCGCCGAGGTGCGCGACCAGGCCGGCCGCTCGATGGAGGGCGTGTCGGTGTCCTGGTCGAGTGCCGACACGACCGTCGCGGCGGTCGACTCGGCGGGCCTGGTGACGGCAGCGGGCGTTGGCGAAACGACGATCACCCCAACAGCGGGCGAAGTGTTCGGCGAGGCGGTGGTGAGCGTGATGCAGTCGGCGGGTTCGGTCGTCGTGTCGCCGGCCACGGACACGGTCGCGCCGGGCGACACGTTGCGGCTGGGGGCCGAAGCGTTCGACGCGAACGGGCACCGGGTCGAAGGCGCTCGGTTCGACTGGTCGTCGAGCGACGCGGCGGTGGTCCGGGTGGACGGCTCGGGACTGGTTACGGCCGTCGCCGAGGGCGCGGCCACGATCACCGCCAAGGCGGGAGACGCCCGCGGCACGGCGAAGATCACGGTGCAGAATCCGGACCGGGCGGCGCTGGAGGCGCTGTACAAGGCCAGCGACGGGCCGAACTGGGCCAACAACGAGAACTGGCTTACCGACGCGCCGCTGGGGGACTGGTACGGGGTGGACACCGACGGTTCCGGGCGGGTCGCCCGTCTTGATCTCGGCGGCCGGTGGGACAGCGAGGCGCGAGAGTATGTGCCCCACGGCCTCACCGGCCCGATCCCGCCTGAAATCAGCAGCCTCGCCAACCTCGAGTGGCTGAACCTCTCGTACAACCAACTCACAGGCCCGATTCCGTCCGAACTGGGCAACCTTGCCAAACTGACTCGGTTGGACCTCCGCGACAACCAACTCACCGGCGCGATCCCGACCGAACTCGGCAGCCTCGCCAGTTTGACTCGGCTGTACCTCCGGGACAACCAACTCACCGGCGCGATCCCACCCGAATTCGGCAGCCTCGCCAGTCTGACCCGACTGCACCTCGGGCAGAACCAACTCACCGGCCCCATACCGCCCGAGTTGGGCAATCTGGTGAGCCTGCGCTTCCTATGGCTCTACAACAACACACTTACCGGCCTGGTCCCGTCTACGCTCGGCAGCCTCGCCAGTCTGGAAGGGCTCGATGTCTACGGCAACAGCCTCTCCGGGCCGATCCCGCCCGAGCTGAGTAAACTTGCCAGGCTGACCCGGTTGCAGCTCGGCTCAAACAGCTTGTCGGGTCCGATTCCGCGGAGCCTTCTGGATCTCACCGTGCTCACCCGTCTCTACTTTGACCGAAACGATGGTCTCTGCGCGCCGGGCGTTGCCGTTTTCGCCGACTGGCTGGGCGCGATGGAGGACACCTCCGGACCATACTGCAATGAAGCGGATGTCGCCGCCCTGGAGCGGCTCTTCGAGACCGCGGGCGGCACAGGCTGGAGCAGGTCGGACGGCTGGCTCGCAACTCCTGCCCTCAGGCAATGGCACGGTGTAACGGCCGACACCCTCGGTCGGGTCGAAACACTCGACCTCAGGGACAACGAACTTGCCGGAGAGATGCCGAACTGGCCCCGCGGGGCGCTGGCCAAGATGACCGAACTGAGGATAAGCGCCAACGCCGGCCTCGCCGGCCGGCTGCCGCTGTCACTCGCCGATTTGTCCCTCCGGGTGCTCCACTATGCGGGTACGGACCTATGTGCTCCTGGCGAAGCAGCCTTCACCAGATGGCTCAATGCCGTTACGTCGCACCAGGGAACCGGCGTCAAGTGCGCTCAGCTGTCGGATCGCGAGATCCTCGAAATCTTCTATGAAGCAACCGGCGGGCCGAACTGGGTCCACAACGACAACTGGCTTACGGATGCGCCGCTTGGACAATGGTACGGGGTCGAAGTCGACAACCGGGGCAGGGTCACCGAGCTGTATTACCGACTGAACGGCCTAACCGGCCGGCTCCCGCCCGAACTCGGCAGCCTGGCAAGTTTGCAGTCGCTGTTCATCTGGCTGGACGGGACCATCGGCTCCATCCCGCCCGAACTGGGCAACCTCACGAATCTTCGATACCTGCGGCTCATGGGCCGGACCAGCCACTTGACCGGCTCCATCCCCCCCGAGCTCGGCCGTCTCGCCAAACTGCAGGTCCTGGAGCTCTGGAACAACGAATTGACGGGCCCCATTCCGCCCGAACTCGGCGGCCTCGCCGACCTCCGGCACATGCGCCTCGACCAGAACCAACTGACAGGTTCCATTCCGCCCGAGCTCGGTCGTCTCGCCAAACTGAATTCCCTGCATCTCCTGAAAAACGAACTGACGGGTCCAATTCCGCCTGAACTGGGCAGCCTTACCGCTCTGCGAGATCTGAACCTCGCTACGAATCGCCTGACAGGCAGGATCCCGCGTGAACTGGGCGGCCTCGCCTACCTGCGGGGACTGTACCTTGGCGAAAACGACCTGACGGGTCCTGTGCCGCCGGTGTTGGGTCGCTTGACACACCTGCGCCACCTCGCTCTGCAGACGAACGCCGGCATGTCCGGAGCCCTTCCGGCAAGCCTGACAAACCTTGAGTCCCTCGAGACGCTGCAGACCCACGGCACGGACCTCTGCGCGCCCTCCGACGCCGGGTTCCTCGACTGGCTGGAGCGCGTTGCGAGCCGGCGGGTGGCTCTCTGTGGACATGAGCCCTCGGTAGCCTATCTCGTTCAGGCGGTCCAGTCGCGGGAGTTCCCGGTTCCGCTCGTTGCCGGCAGGGAGGCGCTGCTGCGCGTCTTCGTCACAGCCGGACGTGATAACGACGAACCCCTTCCTCCGGTGCGAGCCTCGTTCTACCTGAACGGCGCCCTCGCGCACGTTGCCGAGATCGCCGGCAAGGCGGGACCGATCCGTACCCACGTCGACGAGGGGTCTCTGGCGACATCGGCAAACGCCGCGGTTCCGGCGGACATGGTTCAGCCGGGGCTGGAGATGGTGATCGAAGTCGACCCGGACGGGGCGCTCGATCCCGGGCTGGGGGTGGCGAGGCGGATCCCGGAGACCGGCCGGGCGGCCGTTGACGTGCGCGCCGTTCCGCTTCTTGATCTCACGCTGCTGCCGTTCCTGTGGACGGAGAATCCGGACTCGACGATTCTGGAGCCGGTCCTTGAGATGGCCGCCGACCCGGAGGGCCACGAGATGCTTGAGCCGCTGCGCACACTGCTTCCGGTGGGTGACCTGGACGTGAGGGCCCACGAGCCCGTGCTGACCTCGACCAACGACGGATTCGAACTGGTCGAACTTGTCGGGGCGATCCGGGCGATGGAGGGCGGGACCGGGTATTGGATGGGCGCGATGTCGGGACCCTACGGAACTGCCGTCGTCCGCAGTGGGGGTGTCGGCCTGGGCGTAAAGAGTTTCGTCGGTCTGGACGAAAGACTGGGCAGCGGAACCACGCGTCACTTCGCCCGTGTCACCGCACACGAGTTCGGCCACAACTTCAGCCTCGGACACGCCCCGTCCTGTGGGGCGGGTCTACCGGACCCGGCATACCCGGAGGCGGACGGGTGGACAGGGGTATGGGGATACAACTTCCGCACCGGCAGTCTGGTGCCGCCAAGCTGGTACGACGTGATGGGCTACTGTCAGTTTGACCCGGAATGGATCAGCGACTACCACTTTTCGAAAGCGCTTCACTTCCGCCTCAACGACGATCATCAGGCGCGCATGACCGCTCAGAGGGCGGAGTCCCTCCTCCTGTGGGGCGGCGCTGACGGCAACGGAGAGCTCTACCTCAACCCCGCCTTCGTGGTCGATGCCCAGCCCGCGCTGCCCAATGCCGCCGGTGAACACCGGATCGCCGGACGGACGGCCGACGGCAGCGAGCTTTTCTCCCTGACCTTCACCATGCCCGAGACTGCTGACGGCGACGGGCGAGGTTCGTTCGTCTTTACCCTCCCCGCCGACCCGTCGTGGGCCGGCAACCTCGCGAGCATCACGCTCTCGGGGCCGGGCGGCTCGGCCACGCTGGACGCCGACACGGCCCACCCGATGACCATCCTGCTCGATCCCCGCACCCGACAGGTACGAGGAATCCTGCGCGACCTCCCGCCCCCGACCCAGGCCGCCATGGACGCGACTGGCCACGGCGCCGGGACGGAACTCGAGGAACTCTTCAGCCGAGGAATTCCGACGCCGGAGGCGTGGAGGCGATGATGACACGGGTGGTGGTGATCGACCGCGGGAGCAGTGGGGCGTCGCGATGAGGCATTGGCGGCTTCCGTTGTTGGTAGCGACGACGCTGGCTGGAGTGTAACGCATGATGATGCTGAGAAAGGCGATTGCGGGAACCGTCAGGTCGGCGTACATCCTCGCGCGGCTGGCCGAGGAGCGACTGCGAAGCGGCGTGGCGTGGTGGCCGCTCGCTCCCGGTTTCGTCGCAAACCCCTATCCGGTCTATCGCAGACTCCGTGAGCGAGACCCGGTCCACTACAGCATCCTTACCGAACAGGTAGTGGTGACCCGCTACGCGGATGTGGACCGCATCCTCCGGGATCACCGGAACTTCTCGAACGACCTCCACAAGGCGCGTTCATCACGCGGCTCGCTGGCCACGCGGAAAAAGCTCAAACCCAGCATGCTCGTGCAGGACCCGCCGGACCACACACGTCTGCGCGGACTCGTCAACAGGGCCTTCACACCCCGCTCGGTCGCGAACATGGAGGACTTCATTCGCGCTACCGCTCATACTCTTCTGAACAAGGTCGAGGGTCACGACGAGTTCGATCTCATGACGGCCTACGCGGGGCCACTGCCAACGCTCGTGATCGCCAGAATGATAGGTGTGCCCGACAGAGATCTCGACCGTTTCAGGGTATGGTCCAATCACCTGGTTCGGGCGCTGGAGCCCCTCCTGACCCCTGAAGAAGAGGAGCAGGTGTACCAGAACGAGCAGCGCCTGGCCGATTACCATAGGGGGATTATCGAGCAGCGCCGCCGCAGTCCTCGCGACGATCTCATTTCACGGCTGGTGGAAGCCGAGGAACACGGCGACAAGCTTACACTCGACGAAGTGATCGTGATGCTGCGCCTTCTGCTGATCGCCGGAAACGAGACGACCACCAACCTGATCGGCAACGGCATGAGGGCCCTCCTGCGGAATCCCGACCAACTCGCCTTGCTGCGGGAGCGACCGGAACTGATGCCTTCGGCGGTGGAAGAACTTCTGCGCTACGATTCGCCTGTGCAACTGGACATGCGCTTTGCGCGCAGCGATCTGGAAATCGGGGGCCGATTCGTGCGGTCGCGGACCATGATCGCGCCGGCCATCGGATCCGCCAATCGCGACCCCGAGCGTTTCCAGCGACCTGACGAACTTGACATCACGCGTTCCGACGCGGGGAACATCTCGTTCGGGCGCGGTATCCATCACTGTCTGGGCGCACCGCTTGCCCGTCTCGAGGGACGAATCGCGTTGGAGGTGCTCCTGGAGCGTTTTGCCCAAATCGGTTTCGGCAAGCGACCCCCCAGGTATCGGCACAGTATCGTTCTGCGAGGACTTGAGCACTTCGACATTCGAGCGATTCCACGCGGATGCTCTGCCGAGGGTCCGACGGGCGCCTGAACGTCACCGTGTCCGTCCATCCCCCCTTTGGGGGACGCTTGCCTCGCCGGACCGCCCGTAGTCTGGTGGGCAAGCCTCTGCAGCCCGGGGCGAATTCCTGCACCAAGACCGCTCTTGCGGGCGGCAAATGGATGCATGAACCGCAACCGAATCTTGATCCTTGCGGCAGCGACGCTGTCGGCGACCCTGTGGGCATATGCCTGCGGCGACGGGGCCACGGATCCTCCGGCCCCGCCCCCCGATCCTCCGCGGCCCACGACCGTTACAGTGAGCCCGGCCACGGCCGAACTGACCGCCCTGGGTGCGACCGCGCAGCTCAGCGCGGAGGTGCGCGACCAGAACGGACAGGTGATGGCGGGGGCCGCGGTTGTCTGGGCGAGCGACAATGCGCCGGTTGCCACGGTGGGCGGATCGGGACTGGTGACTGCGGCGGGCAACGGGACGGCCACGATCACGGCGACGGCGGGGGCGGTCTCCGGGAGCGCGACGGTGACGGTGGCCCAGAGGGTCAGCGCGGTCACCGTGTCCCCGGCCGCCGACACGCTGGTGGCGGGCGACACGCTGCGCATGGGGGCCGAGGCCACCGATGCGAATGGCCATGTGGTGGCGGGCGCCGAGTTCAGTTGGGCGTCGAGCGATACGTCGGTGGCGGTGGTGGACGATGCGGGGTTGGTGACCGGGGTCGGCGCGGGGCAAGCGGAGGTAACGGCCACCGCAGCCGGCGTCACGGGCCGGGCGGACCTCACGGTCGTGGCACCCGCACCGACGACCATCGCGGTCACCCCCGACACGGTGGCCCTGGCGGCTCTGGGACAGACCGCGCAACTCAGCGCCGAGGTGCGCGACCAGGCCGGACGCGCTATGGAGGGCGTCCAGGTTGCCTGGTCGAGTGCCGACACGACAGTCGCGGCGGTCGACTCGGGGGGGTTGGTAACGGCGGCGGGCGCTGGCGAAACGACGATCACCGCGACATCGGGCGAAGCATCGGGCGAGGCGGCGGTGTCCGTGATGCAATCGGTGGGTTCGGTTGTCGTGTCGCCAGCCGTGGACACGGTTGCGCCGGGCGACACGATACGGCTGGCGGCCGAGGCGTTCGACGCGAACGGGCACGGGGTCGAAGGCGCTCAGTTCGACTGGTCGTCAAGCGCCGTCTCCGTGGCCTTGGTGGACGGATCGGGACTGGTCACGGCCGTTGCCGAGGGCACGGCGACGATCACAGCCACGGCGGGGAACGCCCGCGGCACGGTGGAGATCACGGTGCAGAATCCGGATCGCTCAGCGCTGGAGGCGCTTTACCATGCCACTGACGGGCCGAACTGGGTCAATAGCGACAACTGGCTAACGGACGCCCCGTTGGGGGACTGGTACGGGGTGGAGACGGACGGTTCCGGGCGGGTGGCGGTGCTTGATCTCTCCGGTGACTGGGACTACGAGAGTCGACGATCGATACCGCATGGTCTGTCGGGTCCGATGCCCGTCGAACTCGGCGGCCTCTCGAACCTCGCAGGGCTGCGGTTGGACAACAACAATCTGACCGGCCCGATCCCGTCTGAACTCGGCAACCTCGCCAACCTCACGGATCTGGACCTCGGTACCAACTATCTCAACGGCTCCATCCCGCCGGAACTCGGCAACCTCGCCCGGCTTATGACCCTGAACCTGGGTGTCAACAACCTGTCGGGCCCGATCCCGCCGGAACTCGGGAACCTGGTCAACTTGACGCACCTCGAACTCCGAAATGGCTACCTTACCGGCCCGATCCCGCCGGAACTCGCCAAACTCGTCAACCTGGAGCATATGCGGCTGCAGTTCAACGATCTCACCGGCCCCATCCCGTCCGAACTCGCCGAACTCACCCAATTGCAGAGTCTGGCCCTTATCGGCAACGCGCTCAGTGGCCCGATCCCGCGCGAACTCGGCAGCCTCCCCGACCTCAATTGGATGGGCCTCAATCGAAACAACCTGTCGGGGCCGATTCCGCCCGAACTCGCCAATCTCGCCAGTCTGGTAAATCTCAACCTCGGATACAACAGGCTGACGGGCCCGATTCCGCCCGAACTTGGCAATCTCGCCAACCTTTGGAACATGAGTCTCCAACGAAACGACCTCTCCGGCCCGATTCCTGACGAACTCGGCGACCTCGGCAACCTGAACTGGTTGTCGCTATTCGGTAACCGACGACTCGTCGGTTCCCTGCCGGCGAGCTTCCCGAAGCTGGGTCGTTTGGAGAGGCTACGCTTTCACGACACCGGCCTGTGCGCCCCTCAGACCACGGAGTTTCAGCAGTGGCTGCAGGGTCTCGACGTCGTAGACGGTGAGAACTGCGAGATCACTTCGCGAAGCGATCGTGACGCTCTGGCAGCGATCTACCAGTGGACCAACGGCGACGGCTGGACGAACAGGGAGAACTGGCTCGGCGAGGGGCCCCTGGATGACTGGTACGGGGTTTCCGCGGACACGGCGGACCGGGTCGTCGCGCTGGAGCTGACGGACAACAACCTCTCGGGCATCCTGCCTGTCGAGTTAGGGAAGCTGCTCCACCTCGAGAAGCTGCTGCTCAGCCAAAACGATGGGATCGCCGGAGAACTGCCATCGCAGGTCCTGCAACTGGTCGCGCTGTCTACCCTCCGGCTGGATGACACGGGACTCTGCGTCTCGTCGGCGTCCGTGTTCCGCGACTGGCTGGCACGGATGGAAGACGCGCAAGTGCCTCTGTGCCCGGACGACCACGCGAACGGTCGGGAAGGGGCGACCGCGATCTCGCTTGGCGAGCGGGTGGAAGGCGAACTCGAGAGCTACGCGGACGAGGACTGGTTCCGTATCGAGATTCACGAACGTGGCACGCTGACCCTGGAAACGGAGGGCAACACCCGCGTTTCGGGCGAGCTGTTTGCCGATGAAGGTGCGCGCCTCGCGTACAACTACAGAGACTATGGAGATCCCAACTTCGTAATCGTGAATCATCTCGGTCCGGGCCGCCATCATGTTCGGGTCGCAGGGTACGAGGACGAGATCCGGGGCGGCTACGCACTGCGGAGTTCTTTCCGTCCACGGACGCCGGGCGCGGCCGTCTATCTGACGCAGGCGGTGCAGTCGCACGACTTCGCGGTGCCGCTCGTGGCCGGAGAGGATGCGCTCCTGCGGGTGTTCGTGATGGCCGACCGCGGCGTGACAGCCTCCATGCCGGCAGTGCTGGCGACGTTCTACCTCGATGGCGCGGAGATCCGCTCGGTCCGGATCGACGGGAGTTCAACGCCGGTGCCGCGGACGATGGCCCAGAGCGACCTGGCCGCGACCGCCAACGTGCTGGTGCCGGGTTCAGTGCTGGTTCCGGGCACCGAGATGGTGGTCGAGGTCGACCCGGACGGAACGCTGGATCCGTCGCTTGGGATCGGCGGTCGCATTCCACGTCAGGGCCGTATCGCACTCGATATCCGGGCCATGCCGGACTTCCATGTCACGGCCGTACCCATTCTGTGGGCGGAAAACCCCGACTCGTCAGGCTTCAAGGCAACCATCGGGCTGACGGCCGAGCACGAGGTCTTCTACCAAACGCGCGACTGGCTGCCGATCGGCAACATGGACGTCGCTGTGCGTGACGCGCTGCTGGTCGACTACGACCCGAGGGCGGACATGCGTCAAGCACTGATCGACATCAGGTTGTTGCACGCGGCGGACGGCGCGTCCGGGTACTACATGGGCGTGCCTCCCTGGACCCGGTCCGGTGTCCTGGGCATCGCGTTCTTCAACAGCAAGATCAGCGTCTCGCGGCTCCACGGCCAAACGATCGCCCACGAGTTCGGACACAACTTCTGGCTGCAACATACTCCATGCGGGAACCCGCCTGGCACGGACGGACGCTATCCGCATACAGGCGGTAGGATCGGCACCTGGGGGTACGACTTCCGGGACGGCGCGCTGGTGAACCCGGAGATCTACACCGACCTGATGACGTATTGCCGTGGGCAAATGTGGATCAGCGACTACTCGTTCACGAAGGCGGCGGACTACCGGATGGAGGTCGGGGCCGCCGTTGGGTCACAGCCTGCCGGACGGGTTTTGGTGGTGCGTGGCGGCGTTGACCAGGGCCGGCTCGGGATCGAACCCGCATTCGTGCTGGACGCGCCGCCTGTGCTGCCGGAACGGGTCGGACCGTACCGTCTGGTCGGCTCGGACGCAGACGGGGGTGAGTTGTTCTCCCTCAGCTTCGAGATGAATGAGATTGCCGACACCGAAGACGAGAGCGCTGCGGGGTTCACGTTCGCCATTCCGACGCGAACCGCGTGGGCGGACGCGCTGGCTGCCATTACGCTGACGGGACCAGAGGGCTCCGTGTCACTCGTTGCCAACGATTCCGAGTCCCCGGCCACCACTCTCGTGCTGGATGCGGCAACCGGTCGGATTCGGGCGATTCTGCGCGACTCATCGGCACAGGCTGTCGTCGCGGCGGACGGCACCGGTCCTTTCCCGGCGGGCAGCATTACCCTGATCAGCCGCGGGATTCCAGATCCGGAGGCGTGGAGACGGTGAAGGGGATCTCAGAGTTGTTGGTGATTCTCCCGTGTTGATGCGCCCCTCACTGGTGTCTAGGGCGAACAGTTTCACCAGGCCCGCCCACCCAGGCCCGGGAGATGGATGCATGAACCGCAACCGAATCTTCATCCTTGCGGCAGCGACGCTGTCGGCGACCCTGTGGGCATACGCCTGCGGCGACGGGACCACGGATCCTCCGCCCCCGCCCTCCGATCCCCCGCGGCCCACGACCGTCACGGTGAGCCCGGCCACCGCCGAACTGGCTGCGCTGGACGCGACCGTGCAGCTCAGCGCGGAGGTGCGCGACCAGAACGGGCAGGTGATGGCGGGGGTCACGGTTGCCTGGGCGAGCGACAACGCGCCGGTAGCCACGGTGGACGGATCGGGCCTGGTGACGGCGGCGGGCAACGGGACGGCCACGATCACGGCCACGGCGGGCTCGGTCTCCGGGAGCGCAACGGTGTCCGTGGCCCAGAGGGTAAGCGCGGTCGCCGTGTCCCCCGCGACCGACACCCTGGTGACGGGCGACACGCTGCGGCTGGGGGCCGATGCCACCGACGCGAACGGCCACGCGGTGGCGGAGGCCGAGTTCTCCTGGGCGTCGAGCGACACGTCGGTGGCAGTGGTGGAGGATGCGGGGTTGGTGACGGCAGCGGGCGTTGGCGAGACGACGATCACCGCGACATCGGGCGATGCATCAGGCGATGCGGTGGTCACCGTAATGCAATCGGCGGGTTCGGTCATCGTGTCGCCGGCTGCGGACACGATCGTGCCGGGCGATACGCTCCAGCTGGTCGCCGAGGCGTTCGACGCCAACGGCCACCGGGTCGAAGACGCTGAGTTCGACTGGTCGTCGAGCGCCGTCTCGGTGGCCCGGGTGGACGGCACGGGACTGGTTACGGGCGTCGCCGAGGGAACGGCCACGATCACCGCCACAACGGCGAACGCCCGCGGCACGGCGGAGATCACGGTGCAAAATCCGGATCGCGCAGCGCTGTTGGCGCTCTACAACGCGACCGACGGGCCGAACTGGGTCAACAACAAGAACTGGCTGACCGACGCGCCCCTGGGCGAGTGGTACGGGGTGGAGACAGACGTATCCGGACGTGTCGTCAGGCTTGATCTTGGAGGTCGGTGGGACGAGGACAGCCGCCAGTGGATACTGCACGGCCTTACAGGCCCGCTTCCACCTGAACTCGGCAACCTCGGCAGCTTGACGGTCTTGGAACTCGGCTCCAATGCACTTTCCGGCTCGATCCCGCCTCAACTTGGAGACCTCGTGAACCTCAGGCGTCTGGACCTCGGTAGGAACGCTTTATCGGGACGGATCCCGCCCCAGCTTGGGAATCTTGCCAGCTTGGGGAACCTGAGGCTCGACAACAACGACCTCACTGGTTCGATCCCGCCCGAACTCGGCACCCTCGCCCAGTTGACGTCACTGCAGTTGGGGAACAACAGCCTCGGTGGCCAGATCCCGCCCGAACTCGGTACTCTCGCCAACCTCAGGAATCTGCGACTCATGTTCAACAACCTGACTGGTGCGATCCCGCCCGAACTCGGCGATCTCTCCAACCTTGCGCAGATGTGGCTCGCGGGAAACAACCTCTCGGGGTCCATCCCGCGCGGAATCGGCGACCTCGCCAACCTGGAGTCCCTCCGTGTCGACTTCAACAGTCTCGCTGGCCCGATCCCGCCCGAACTCGGCAACCTCTCCAATCTGAGAGAGCTGGGGATCGAACGGAATTCTCTGTCCGGTTCGATCCCGCCCGAACTCGGTCAATTGGCGCAGCTTGGATACATGGTCCTGAATCTCAACCGGCTCACAGGCCCGATTCCCCCGGAGCTTGGCCAGTTGGACAGTCTGCGGGTCCTCCACCTCGGTTGGAACCAGTTGACAGGCCCGGTCCCGTCTGAACTCGGCCAACTGCTCAACCTTACGGAGTTGATGTTGCGGCACAACGAATTGCTCGTTGGTGCGCTGCCGGAGAGTCTCACGGCCCTTGAGGCGTTGGATTGGCTGTTCTTCGACGGCACCGGATTGTGTGCGCCGGCGACCACGGGTTTCCAGTTGTGGCTACAGGGCGTGGAGCATGTATTCGGTGAGAACCGCTGTCCGCACGGTGCGGAAGGCGACCGAAGTGCCCTGGGGGCCATCTACCAGTGGACGAATGGCGATGGTTGGAAGAACAACGAGAACTGGCTTGGCGACGGATCCCTCAATGAATGGTACGGGGTGACGACAGACACCGCAGGCCGGGTAACCCGCTTGGAGCTTTCAGGCAACAACCTGTCGGGAATCCTGCCCGCGGAGGCCGGCGATCTGGTGTACCTCGAAGATCTGACGCTCAGTGAGAACGTCGCGCTTGACGGAGAGCTACCGCTCAGGATGCTGCAGTTGACGTTCCTGTCGACGCTCCGGCTGGACGACACGAATCTGTGCGTTTCGAGGGCGCGTGTCTTCCGAGAGTGGCTGGCGCCGATCAAAGACGCGCGTGTGGCGCAATGTCCCGACGACCACGGCAACGAGGCCGACAGCGCGACCGCGATTTCGCTCGGGGGACGAACGGATGGACAGCTAGAGAGCTACCGCGACGAGGATTGGTTCCGGATGGAGATCGGAGAACGCGGCACATTAACCCTGAAGACAGAGGGGAACACGAACGTTGTCGGAGAACTGATTTCCACTGAGGGTGAGCTCCTCGGTTACCACTACGGGCGCCAGATCTTCCTGGTCAGGCACGTGCCCCCCGGGCCTCTCTTCGTCCGCGTAAAGGGGTCGAACGACGAGATCCGGGGCAGCTACACGCTGTTGAGTTCCTTCGAGCCACCGACACCAGGAGCACGCGCATACCTTACACAGGCCACCCAGTCGCACGACTTTGCTGTTCCGCTGGTGGCGAAGGAGGACGCGCTCTTGCGGGTGTTCGTCATGGCCGACAGTGGCGTGGTCGCGTCAATGCCGCCGGTTCAAGCGACGTTCTATCGCGACGATGCCTCCACACACTCAGTCCTGATCGGCGGGAGTTCAACCCACGTGCCGTGGAAGATGGCGGAGAGCGATCTGGACGCCACGGCGAACGCTGTGATTCCAGGCTCGGTCCTGATCCCGGGGACGGAGATGGTCGTCGAGATCGACCCCGACGGCACGACAGATCCGTCGCTCGGAATCGCTGCCCGAATCCCGGCGGAAGGCCGGACGGCACTCGACATCCGCGCCTTGCCGGATTTCCATGTGACGGCCGTGCCGCTCCTGTCGACCGACAACCCCGACTCGTCGGGGTACAGGGTCGCGGCTGAGCTCACCGCAGAGCACGAACTGTTCTACGAAACGCAGGATTGGTTGCCTGTGAGCGAGTTCAGAGTTTCGGTACGCGAGCCAGTACTCGTGGACTACGACCCAAGTGAGGGAGATGGCCTGACGCGCACCTTGGCCGATGTCGAGCTGGTATATCTTGCTGACAGAGCATCCGGGTACTACATGGGCGTGATCCCGTGGACGCAGACGGGCGTCTTCGGCAGGGCACAGATCTCCGGCAACATCAGTGTGTCGCGGATGGACGGTCATACGATCGCCCACGAGTTTGGGCACAACCTCTCGCTTCAACATGCGCCCTGCGGGAATCCCGCCGGGGTAGACGGTCGTTACCCGCACATCGGCGGTCGGATCGGGAGCTGGGGGTATGACTTCCGGACGCGAACGCTGGTGGACCCACAGACTTTCACCGACTTGATGACCTACTGCCGCGTGAACGACTGGATCAGTGACTATTCGTTCACGAAGGCGCTGGAACATCGAGACGAGACTCAAGCGGCGGCTGAGGTCGGGTCCCGGGGCCCGGTCCTGATTGTCAGGGGCGGAGTGGCTGAGCGCGAACTGAGACTTGAGCCGGCATTTGTACTGGACGTGCCACCAGCATTGCCGGAGAAGACAGGTGTGTACCGTCTGGTGGGGTTAACAGCGGACGGCGGCGAATTGTTCGGCCTGAGTTTCGGCATGCAGCAGGTTGCCGACGACGAAGACGAGAGTGCCGCAGGATTCACATTCGCGATCCCGACGCAGGCCGCATGGGGGGATGCGCTGGCGGCCATTACGCTGACAGGACCTGAAGGCTCGGTGGAACTCCTGGCCGACGATTCGACGCGTCTCGCTACAATGCTGGTGCTTGACCAGGAGACCCGCCGGATACGGGCGATACTCCGGGAGTCGCCGGAGCAACTGCCTATCGCTGGTCTGGTACCCTACGTACCGCCGAGCGTTGTGGACCGGGCCGCCGCAGGGGCGGGCGTCGCGCGGGCCTCGGGTATCGAAGTGCTCTTCAGCCGGGGGATTCCGGGCAAGGAGGCGTGGAGGCGGTGACGAAACGTCCCCGCAGTGGAGGCGCCGCACGGGAAGCGAAGCGACAGGGTTTCCCGCCAACGGTTCCGACTTCCCGCCAATGTGAACGTGATCGAATCAGGTGCCGTCAAACGGCCGGGAATCGTCGGCGCACCCTGCGCGCGCACCACGTCCGAGAGCACTTCGACATCGCCATTCGAGCTCGTTGACGGTGGGATGCGCGGATCCTTCGCGCGCGTGGAACGCCGCCTGAGACGTCCAGAAAGCGGTCTGACGTAAAGAGGACATTACAGAATGTAATGTCAGTATTACTTTTCCCGGCCGAAGCCG
>VXQO01000118.1 GCA_009838975.1 Gemmatimonadota bacterium
TATGTGCGTCATCCTACTCTTGTTTATATCACACCGCCGGGGGTGTGCGGGCGGGGGTGTCGGGTCGCCGCCGCACGCGAAGAGGGTGGTGGCGGCACAAGCAAACAGCATTCTCCGGTGCGCGACCGCTCGCTTCAACATGGTCCTGCCTCCATCACCCAAATCAGTTTCCGTCGATGATCGCCTCGTACACGATCGGCCTCAACACGCGGTCGAGCGGCGCCGCGCCGAAGGGCTGCAACTGCGTCCACGCCATGGCGATGATCTCCTCGCGGGGATCGATCCAGAAGTAGGTGTTCGCAATCCCGGACCACCAGTAGGCGCCCCCGCCCTCACCGGCCGGCACCGCGAACCCCAGCCCGAATCCCGCGTCGGCCAGCCCCGGCATGATGGGAATCATCTCCTTGGGGAGGTGGTTGCGGGTCATCAAAGCCACCGTTTCGGGCTCCAGCAGCCGCACGCCGTCCAGTTCGCCTTCGTTGAGCAGCATCTGGGAGAAGCGCAGATAGTCCGAGGCGGTCGAGGCGAGACCCCCGCCGCCGGAGAGCCAGGTTGGAGGGCGGGTGTAGGGGTCGTCGCCGGGCGGACTGGTGGGGCCGAGGCCGTCGCGGGTGCGCCGGTACATTGCCGCGAAGCGGTCGACCTTGTCGGCGGGTACCTGGAACCCGGTGTCCTCCATCCCGAGGGGCTCGAAGATGCGCTCCCGGAAGAAAGTGTCGAGCGACCGGCCCGACGCGACCTCGACGACGCGCCCGAGAACGTCTGTGGAGAAGCTGTAGTTCCAGCGCGCGCCCGGATCATCGATCAGCGGGAGCGACGCCAGGGTCCCGACGCGCTTCTCCAGGTCGTTGCCCGCCCCCATCGACAGCGAGGCCATCGCCCGGTTGTACATCGAGTCCACGGGGCTGTCGCCGAAGAAGCCGTAGGTCAGCCCCGACGTGTGCGAAAGCAGATCGCGAATCAGAATCGGCCGGCTCGGTGCGCGCGTCGCCCCATCGTCGTAGACCTGGACGTCTG
This sequence comes from Gemmatimonadota bacterium, assembly GCA_009838975.1. GTDB lineage: Bacteria > Gemmatimonadota > Gemmatimonadetes > Longimicrobiales > Gaopeijiaceae > Bin94. Next base: position 1,018 of record VXQO01000118.1, read on the forward strand.
CGAAGTCTGGAATCACGCTGCCCAGTTCGTCGTCCAGCGACAGCCGCCCCTCCTCGACGAGGATCATGGCCGCGACGCTGGTCACCGGTTTGGTCATCGAGTAGATGCGGAAGATGTCGTCGCGTTCGAGGGGGTCCTGAGAGCGGACGCGCCAGCCCTGCGCGTCCCAGTGCACGATCTCGCCGTGTCGTGCGACCAGCGTCATGATGCCCCCCGTGACGTCCCGGTCCAGCAGCTGCTGCATGGCCGGCGCGATCGCCCCCAGCCCCTCGCTCGACATCCCCACCTCCTCGGGCGCGGCGGTGGTCCACTCCTGGTCGCCCAGGCCGGCGCCGTCACCCTGCTCCCCCTCCAGCGCGAACGTCCAGACCCTGGGCCAGCCCCCGCCGGAGGTCAGCCCGGCCGCGACGGACACGTACTGGCGCCCACCTGCCGCGTAGGTCACCGGTGAGCCCGCCTCCCGGCCCACCTCCGCCGACCACAGCTCCTCGCCGGTGCGGGCGTCGAGCGCCGCGAGGCGGGTTCCGGTCCCCCAGAAGACCAGGTCGCCGGCGGTGGACACCGTGCCACCGTGTCCGCCCTCCGCCACGACTCGCCAGACCTCGCGATTCTCGGCCGGATCCCACGCCAGCAGCAGGTTGGGTGGTCCGTTCAGCCCGGGCCGGGACGGGCGCTGGCCGGTGTTCTCGCGCACGGTGCCGGTGTTCCAGATGCCTGGCTGATAGTCGAAGGTGGGCAGTTTCTCGTAGTAGTAGTTGTTGTTGGTCGCGGGGATGTAGACGAGGCCCGCGCCCGGGTTCCACGACATGGTAGGCCAGTTGTGCGCCCCGCTCGGTCCCGGGGCCAGGTAAACCGGCTCCCCGGTCATCCCGTAGCGCGCCTCGGGGGTTTCGACGGGCCGCCCCGACTCCGGATCGACGTGGGTCGCCCAGGTGAGGTCGTCGGCGAAGGCCTCGGCGGAGACCAGTTCGCCGCTGATCCGGTCCACCACGTAGAAGAACCCGTTCTTGGGCGCCTGCACGATGACCTCGCGGTCGCGCCCGTCGATCTCGAGGTCCAGCAGCATGAGGGGCTGCGTCGCCGTGTAGTCCCAGTCGTCGCCCGGCGTGGTCTGGTAGTGCCAGCGAATGGCGCCGTCGGCCGGGTCCAGTGCCAGGATGGCGGAGAGGTACAGGTTGTCGCCGCCGCCGGGACTGCGGTTGTCCCGGTTCCAGGGTGACCCGTTGCCGGTGCCGATGTAGATCAGCTCCGCGTCCCGGTCCACGGCCATCGCGTCCCATACCGTTCCGCCGCCGCCCGCGATCCACCACTCGCCGGTCCAGGTGTCGGCCGCCGCGCGCATGGCCTCGCTCTCGAAGCCGTCCGATGGGTTGCCGGGGACCGTGTAGGTGCGCCACAGCTGCGCGCCCGTCTCGACATCGTAGGCGGTGACGTATCCGCGGACGCCGTACTCCGCCCCGCCGTTCCCGATGACGACCGCATCGCCGACCACGCGCGGCGCACCGGTGATGGTGTAGTCGGAGCCGGGGACGGTGGTCTGTGTCGTCCAGCGCACCGAGCCGTCCGCGCGGTCGAGCGCCACCAGCCGGCCGTCCAGAAGGCCAACGATGATCTTGTCGCCGTGCAGCGCGACGCCGCGGTTCACATCACCGCAGCAGGCTCGCGGGCCGCCGTTCTCGTCGGTGGGGATCGCCGGGTCCCAGCGCCAGATCTCGGCGCCGGTGACGGCGTCGAGCGCAAAGACGAAGCTGAGCGCGCCGGTCCCGTAGAGGACGCCGTCCACGACGATGGGGGTGGTCTCGAGGCGCGCCCCCGTCTTGGGGATCTCCCAGTTCCAGGCGACTTCGAGCCGTTCCACGTTGTCCGTGTTGATCTGGTCGAGCGGGCTGTAACGGGTCTCGGCAGCGTCGCGGCCGTGCTTCGGCCAGTCGGAGTCCTGGGCGGCGGCGGGACAGGCGACGGCACCTGCGGCGAGCGCGAGGGCGAGCAGGGCGTCGTACGGTCCGGGCTTCGGCTTCATTCTGGTTTCCGGGTTCGGGGTGGATCGGCGGCCACGCAAGGGATCCCGGATAACATGGTCCTGCGGGCCCCCTTTCGCGACCTTGCCGTGTGGGTAACTTTGCGGACCATGAAGCCCACCCGCCGGATCCGGACCTCCACCCTTTTCACCCTCCTGATTCTCGGCTGCAGCGACACGCCCGAGCCGCCTCCGTTCACGGTCGTGGCCGACTCGAAGCAGCTGATGCTGTCGGTGATCGAGCCGGCGGCCGAGGTCTACTGGGACGCGGTCGGCGTGATCATGGACATGGAGGGGACGGTCCAAATCAGGCCGGAGACCGTTGAGGACTGGGAGGCGGTCGAGAACGCGGCCTTCGTGCTCGCCGAGTCCGGCAACCTGATGCTGCTGGAGGAGCGCGCGCAGGGCCAGGGTCATTGGGTGGCGATGTCCCGCGCGATGATCGACGTGGGCAAACGCGCGGTGGAAGCGGCGCAGGCCCGCGATCCCGACGCCGTCTTCGAGGTCGGCGGCGATGTCTACCAGGTCTGCACCGGGTGCCACGCGGTCTACGCGACTGAAACGTTGCGCCCCAACTACGAAGCGAGCCCGGATCCGCCGTGATCGAACGCTTCCTCGGCTGGCTCGGCGAGACTCCGTGGAGCGTGGCGCTGCTGGAGTCGCTCTACGCGTGGCCGCTCGTCGAGTCGACCCACGTCCTTGCGCTGGGCCTCTTCGTGGGCACCACCGCAATGATGGATCTGCGGCTGGTCGGCATCGCGTTTCGCAAGGTGCCGATCACGGCGTTCACCGGGCGTCTGTTGCCCTGGACCCGGATCGGGTTCGCGATCATGACCGTGACCGGCCTCCTCCTCTTCTACTCGCAGCCGCTCCGCTACTACCACAACGTCTTCTTCCGCGTCAAGGTCGTCGTGCTGATCCTCGCCGGCATCAACGCCGCGGTATTCCACGTCGGCGCGCACCGCAAGGCCCTGGAATGGGACCACGACACGAGGCCACCGCGCGGGGCGCGCATCGCAGGCGCGGTGTCGCTGTCCGCCTGGGCCGTGGTCGTGATCACCGGCCGCCTCATCGCCTACAACTGGTTCGACTGCGACATCCAGCCCCAGCCCGCGTGGGTGAACTGGCTGGCCGGGTGCGCCGCGGTGCTGGAAGGGACGGAGTAGGCGACCCGTGCTCGAACCGTTCTTCCGCTGGTGCGAAGCTACCGCGATCGGCCAAGCGGTCGCCCAGTCGGTATGGGCCTTCCCGATCCTCGAGGCGGTGCACCTGATCGGCCTCTGCATGCTGGGCGGCGCGCTGCTCGTGGTCGACCTGAGGCTGCTGGGCGTGGGGCTCACGTCACAGCCCGTCGCCCGACTGGCCCGCTACGCGCGTCCGTGGCTGATCGGCAGCCTGGTGGTGATGGTCACGACCGGAGTGCCGCTCTTCCTCTCGGAAGCCATCAGGGCCTACTACAACACCTCGTTCTGGGTGAAGATGTGCACGCTGCCGGTGGCGCTGGGCTACACGTTTCTGGTGCGGGAACGCGTAGCGCGGAGGGAGCCTGCCGACCCGCACGACCCCGGTTCCGTCACCGACCGCGTGGTCGGAGCCGTGTCGCTGGCGTTGTGGTTTACCGTTGCCGCTGCGGGGCGCTGGATAGGGTTCTCTTGAGGGATTACCTGTCTGAATGTAAAGAACACACGACAACATGTCGTGTTGATATTACATTCAGCACCGTCCCTGCTCCCTCCGCGCCCTCAACAGATCCTCCTCATACGGCGCCCCTGTCCCCGACGACCCCAGGAAGATCTTGCTCCCGTCGGTGAAGGTCACGTCGCGACCATTCGCGCGCTTGAGCGAGTGGTCCTTGGTCTGGTAGCCGTCGACGATGATCTCGGTGCCGGGCTGCAGACAGTCGCGGCGCAAACCCCGCCTGAGCAACACGTTGGGGGTTCCGCCCTCGACAGCCCAGACCTCGGTGGACCCGTCCTCGTTCTCGATCTCCAGGTGGATCCAGGTGTGCGGGTTCACCCACTCCAGCCGGACGATCCTGCCCTGCAGCTTGATCGGCGCGTTGCGGTCGAACTCGGCGCCGAAGGCGTGGTGCGCGACCACGGGGACCGCCACGACCGCCAGGACGACCACCGCGCCGGCCAGCGCCATCCATTTTCCTCGCATCATTCCTTACCTCCGCTCTTCCCGCTCCTGTGCCCGCGCCCCGCGCAGCACATTCTCGAGCGCATAGTTGGCCTCGTGGCACGCGTACTCGTAGACCAGCCCGTCGAGCCGCGTGAACGGCACCTCGCCGCTCCACGGCTGTGACCACACGCGCGGGTCCTCAACGGTGAATTCGTAGTTGATCGTGTATTCGTCGGCCCGCGTGAAGCGCTCGATGACCTTGAACTCCTCGGATGGGGGTATGCCCTGCAGCGTCTGGTTGGGGTGGAGGTTCGTGGTCTCCACGACAAGGGTGTCGCCTTCCCAGCGGCCCCAGGAGTCGCCCATCCACGGGCGGATGTGGGCAGGCAGCCGATTCGGCTCCCCCAGCCGTATGACGCGCACATCGTGGACCATCTCGGTCATGATCATCACGTGGTCCGGCGTCTGCACGATCGTGTAGTTGTTGTTGTAGAAGTAGTTCGGCAGCATCGGCGGGCCCCCGTTCGACCCGAAGGACATGATGCAGCGCTCGGCGAGCGGCCGGTTCTCGGGGTTGTCGAACGAGCCGAACTGCCGAGCGAAAGCCCGGCGCTCCGCAAAGCGCTCGCGGCCCTCGTCACTCAACGCGGGAACCCGTCCGTTCGGCGGATCGACGACCAGCGAGGTCCTGGGCTCGCCGTTGAAGATCGCGACGCGCTCGCCGGCGTCGATGTAGAAGGCGTTGTAGCCCCCGGTGCCCCCCGACGCCGCGTCGAAGCGGGGGTTCCCGGTGAAAACCCCGCCGACGGGTGGCGCTTCGCGGTCGGGGTCGCTGTCGGCGTAGTCCTCGGCCCGCGATTCCTCCAGGCGGCCCTCGATCCGTGCCACTTCCTCCCAGGTGTGAACCGGGCCCTGTTCCTCCGGGCGCTGGATCGGCGTGACGGTGGCGTTGGTCCAGTTGCCCTGCAGGTCGGGGTGCCCGAAGGCGGTTCGCGGGAGGACCCACTCACGTGCCTCGCGCTCCTGCTCCTGGGCGGCGGCGGGCTGGGCGAAGGGCGCCGCCGCGACAGCCGCCAGCGCGAACGCGGTCGCCAGGCGCAACGGCGTCGCCGCGCCGCGCGCCGGGCATCCCGCAGGCACCGCCGGGCCGGATCCCACCGAACTAGCGGCGTATCGGGTTCTTGCGAAGATGTCCATACATCAACTCCTCTACAAACTCGACGCACTTGAACTGACCCAGGCGTGCGTTCGGATCGATGTTGCGGTATAGCGGCATGCGGATCGTCCACGGGCGCGAATACGTGTTCGGGTCCTCGAGCTCGGCCTCGTACATGATGTGGTCGGGGCCGATCATGGTGTAACGCTCGGTGACCCTGAGCCCGGCGCTGTGGTGGTTGCCCGCGCGGTCCAGCCAGGTCTGGCCGTTGAAGCCGTTGACTTCCACCACGAAGGTGTCATCCTCCCAGCGGCCGACCGACTGCCCCATCCAGGAGTCGACCTGCGGCGGGCCGGGGTCCTCCAGGTAGACCTCCCGCATCGCGCTCGCGTACTCGTACGCCATGAAGACCCTGGTGTCGCTCTGAAAGATCTGGAAGGGGAACGGCATGTAGCTGGCCCGCGGGACGCCCGGCAGGTAGCACTTGATTTCGGGGTCGCGCTCGAGCCACTGCTCGCGGTTCTCGTCGCGGAGCGCGAGGGCCTCGGGGAGGTAGGGGATCTCGCCGCCTTCCACCACGCCGTAGCCTGACGGGACGGATCCGACGGCGCCCAGGGCGAGGACCTCGTTGGCCGGCACGGGGACCACGGGGCCTGGCTGCATGGCCAGCGCGGGGCGGGCGGCGTGCGGCTCGATGTCCCAGTGCGCGTTGCCGAGGGCCTGCCAGAGGCCGTTCATGTCGGGCCTGCCGGAGGGGGTCCGCGGAATGTCGCCGGCCTGGGCGCAGGCGGACGCGGGCAGGGCGGCGGCGAGGGCCGCAAGGATCAGGGGGCGGGCGACGCAATTCATGGGTCCCAATGTGTTGAAGTCGTTGGTGCCGGGCCAGTCATCTCGGCGCGAAGGCGAGGAGCAGGTTGCCCGGCATCTGTCCGAACATCGAATAGCCGCTGTTGGTGAAGAGCATGCCGCCCGCGATCACCGGACCGGGGCCGTCGATCGCACCGCCCCTGCCGGGCACGCCGTTCGAAGTCTCGGTGACGCCGGTCGTGTCGAAGTCCCAGAGGATGCGCCCGTTATCGGCGGCGTAGGCCCGGATGTGTCCGTCCAGTCCTCCTGAAAAAACCACCCCGGGAATAGCTGTCGGCGCGGATGACAGGGCGGCCCAGCAGCCCCGCTTGCCCTCGCACACGGCCTCCGATGCCGGAACACTCCAGACGACTTCGCCGTTCATCAGGTCGAGCGCGTACATCCCCGGCGACCGCTCGCGGTCCGGGTTGACGTCGACGATCACCGCGGCCCGGTCTGCAACGGGTGCATAGGCGTAGCGCCCGTCGGTCGCCATGCCCCAGTGGATCCCGCCGAGCGCGCTTCCCTTGCCGATGCGGGTCGACCACAGGAGGGCTCCCCCGTCGTCCGGGTCGAGCGCCCATACGACCCCGGACTTCTGACCGGCCACCAGGATCTCCTTGCCGTCGGGCCGCTCGACGAGCATCGGCGACATGCCGAAATCGAGGTCGGGGCCGGGAGGGTCGGGACAGTTCTGGCGCGCCGTTGGGGACGTGCAGGCCATCGTGAAGGCGTCGTCGGGGGTGGCCTGGAAGGACCAGGCGAGCTCACCGGTCTCGATGTCAATGGCGATGATCGCGTCGCTGTTATCGGTGGTTGGGCGGGTGTAGTTCTCTCCGGTCCCGGCGTAGACCAGGCCGCGGGCCGCGTCGACGGTGGGGCTGGACCAGACGGGGGCGCCCGAGGGGGCCCAGAGCTGCGTACCCGCGTCGTTCGTGCCCGCTTTCTCGGGATAGCCGGGGATGATGCGGTGGTACCACAGCACGTCGCCGGTCGCGGCGTCGAGGGCGGCGACGGCGCCCGAAGCGGTGCAACACTCGTAGCGTGGATCGCCCGACACCACCACTTCCCACGACGAAACGGGGACTAACAGGCGGCCATCGTGCAACGCCGGGCTGCCTGTCGTGTTCGAGGTGGAATGCCACCCCACGTGGTGTTTCCAGAGCACCTCGCCGGTGGTCACGTCGAGCGCATAGGCGTTGGTGCGAAAATCGACGAAGAATACCGTCGGCCGCCGTTGCGGCCCCTGGCCCACCAGCACCGCCCCGCGCACGGCAGCGTCGGCCTCGAAGCTCCAGCGCACGCACCCGGTGGCTGCGTCGAGCGCGAGCACCTCGCCGAATGGCCCGCCCACGACGACGGCGTCGCCGACCACGGTGGGCTTGGTGCGCACCTCGGCCGCGTCCGGAAAGCCGAAGGCCCAGAGCAGCTCCAGGTCCGGCACGTCGTCGGCACTCAGGCCCGCCACCTCCGCAGTCTGGAACCCCGTTGCCTCGGGATTGCCGCCCCATCCCATCGACAATACCGCGCCCAGGTCGAGCGCCGACCACCCGCGATTCGCGCAGAAGGCCGACTCGGGCAGGATCTCCCTCGTGTACGCCCGCCCGGTCATGTACTCGGCCAGCCGCACCCGCTGCTCCGGTGTCAGGTCGGCACCCTCCGCCTGCATGACCCCGTCCTCAAGCGACGCGACGATGGCCCGCGGCGACAGCGCCCTGAGCATCGTCACACCGGGTGTGCGATCCTCGCCCGCCGCGGTATGGCAGGTGGCACACGCCTCCTCGAAGAGCGCGGCCTCGGCCTCGTAGCCCGGCGGCACCCTTTCCTGGGCGGAAGCCGCGAACCATGGGACGCCAGCGCCCAGCGCGAGGGCGACCGAGGCCGCCGCCGCGAGCGATCCGAGCCCTTTCATGCAATGCACCTTTCCAAGATTCGACGCGACCGGCCGACTTGCCCGGGACCTGTTGCCCGGCGCAACCTTGCCCGCCACAAGCTACCCGCGACGCAACGCAACCGGGGACAAACCCATGAGAAGATTCACTCCCGTCCTCCTCGCCGCCACCCTCGCATGCGGCCATCCCGTCCCCTCCGAGCCCGCCGATCTGGTGCTCCTGGGCGGCCGCGTGATCACCCTCGACACCGACAGCCGCGTGGCCGAAGCCCTGGCCGTCCGAGGCGCCCACGTCACCGCGGTCGGCACCAGCGCCGAGATCGAAGCCCTGGCAGGCCCCGCAACCCGCCGCATCGACCTCGCCGGCCGCGCGGTTACCCCCGGCCTCATGGACGCGCACGTGCACTTCGCGAGCGGCGGCCAGAGCATGCTCTACACCCTCGACCTCAGCTACCCGAACGTCGAGAGCATCGCCGAGGTCCAGACCGCGGTGGCCGGGCAGGCCGCGCGTCTGGGCGACGGCGAATGGGTCCGGGGCAGGGGATGGGACGAGGGCAAGCTGGCCGAACTCCGCTACATCCTGGCATCGGACCTCGACGAGGTTGTTCCCGACAGGCCCGTCTGGCTCTCCCACACGATGGGCCACTACGGCGTGGCCAACTCGCTCGCCCTCGACATGGCGGGGATCACCGCGGACACGCCCGATCCCCCCGGCGGCACCATCGATCGCGACGCCGACGGCCGGCCGACCGGAGTCCTGAAGGAGTCCGCCCAGGGGCTGGTTTCGCGCTTGATCCCCGGCTTCGGCCCCGAAGAGCAGCGCGCCGGCATCCGCGCCCTCGCCGACGCGTTCAACGCGGAGTGCATGACCGGGGGCAAGGACCCCGGCATCGGACCCCGCGTCTGGGAAGCGTACCGGGATGTGCAGGAGGCAGGGGATTTGAGTGTGCGGATCTTCGCCCTGTGGCGCGGCCGCAACGGAGCCATCGATGAGGTGCGCGGCTACGCGGATAGCCTCGCCACCTTCACGCGGCCCTACGAATCGACCGGCGACGACCACCTCATCCCGGGCGGGGTCAAGCTCTACATCGACGGCAGCGGAGGCGCGCGCACGGCGTGGCTGTACGAGGACTGGAGCCGCGACCACACCGATACCGACACGGGCAACCGCGGCTACCCCACCATGGACCCCGACGAACTCCGCCGCCGTTTCCGCGCCTACCACGACGCCGGCCTTCACGTCAGCATCCACTCCATCGGCGACCGGGGCATCGACTGGACCGTGGACAGCTTCCGCGAGGCGCTCGAGGCCAACCCGACCCCCGGACTCCGCCACGGCATCATCCACTCCAACATCCCCACCGACCGCGCGCTCGACCTGATGGCGGAACTGCAGCGCGACTGGGACACGGGCTACCCCGAACCATCGCCCACCTTCACCTGGTGGATCGGCGACACCTACGCCGGCAACTTCGGCCCCGAGCGGGCGCTACGGCTCAACCCGTTCCGTTCATACCGGGAGCGCGGGATGATCTGGGCGAGCGGGTCGGACTACTCCGTGACCCCCTTCCCGGCTCGCTATGGCGTGTGGGCATCGGTCGCCCGGCAGCCGCTGCTGGGGGTCTACGGCGAGCAGCCCTACGGCACCGCGGAGTCGGTCGATGTCGAGACCGCGCTCAGGTCCTTCACCACCTGGGTGGCCCACCAGATGTTCCTCGAGGACAAGGTGGGCACGATCGAGCCCGGGAAGTATGCGGACCTCGCGGTGTGGGACCGCGATCCGCTGACAGTCCCGACCGAGGAGCTCCGCGACATGACTTGCGAGATGACGGTGTTCAACGGGGACGTGGTGTACGAGCGCGCCGGAGGCTGAACCCGGCGGATCGGTCCGGGCCCCACCGCCTGCAGTGCGCGACAGTAGGCAGGCCCGCCTGGCAACGCAGAATCCCCGCAGATCGAGGGCTGGACCCTGGACCTGCGGGGATTTGCTTTAACCTGCCGCAACCCGGCGCGAAGACCGCTTACGGCGCGAAGGTTGGATCGAGTTTCGGCTTAGTTGCCGAAGCGGCGATCGCGTGCCCTTGCCGGGTTGGGCTGGGTACTGGGACTAGACAAGGGATCACCTCCTTTTTGTGGGTTTGACATCGGGCGGGACACCTAAGTCCTGCACGAACCGAACCGCCACTTGTGGCGTCCGGGAGCGGACCCGTCAGGGACCACCCCCCAATGTACACGGATCCGGGCGGATGCGGCAAGTCATTTGTTTACCGGACTGCACCTACGGTGATTACGCTGCCCGGTACGCCCGCAGGAACGCCAGACCGCTGACGACCGCCGCGACCGCGATCCAGATCACGCCCCACGTCATCGTCGGCACGCCCGTAAGCTCGGCCAGCATGGCCGCGTCGGAGCGCAGTTCGGGGCGGTCCAGCACATCGCTCTTGATGTCGAGGATGGCGTAGAGGCAGCTGGTGAGGCCCAGCGTGGTCATCAGCACGCGGCTGGCGGCGGACGGGAGCTTGCGGCCCGCGAACATGAGGGTGGCCCCGAACGCCAGACCGAAGAAAAGGCCGAAACCGTTCCGCACGTACATTGCCGTCAGCAGGAACACCAGTGCGCCCACGAGGAAAACCAGCGCCTGGTTGGGAATGCGCCGCACGCCGGTCGCGGCCAGCAGGACCACGCCCCAGAAGAGACTGCCCAGGTAGCCTGCGGAGAGGGTGATGAACGCGTTGCCGCCTCCGCAGTGGCAAGCACCTCCCTGGTAGGGATCGAGGACGATCTTCTCGATGGTTCCGCCCGTGGCAAGGGAAGCGATCCCGTGGCTGATCTCGTGCAACATGACGACGAAGATCTTGAGCGGGTACGTCACGGGCGTGTCCCACAGAAACCACAGGGCGACGAAGTAGAGTGAAAACCCCGCGAGGAACTTCAGCTTCCTCTTCGCGGTGGAGGACTGTATGTCGGTGGCCATTTTTCCGGCTCCGGTTGGTGGATTCGAGTCACTGGTCAGATACGTCGCGGTACGGCTCGCGGTTGCCGCCAGTGTCATTCAATTATTGGCGCGCATAGCGGGGTTGGGTAGCTTGGACGCGGCGATTCCCGGGTACAGCCGGAGGGTTAAGGTGAGAAGAATCATGGCGATAGCGACACGATCGGCAATCTGCGGGCTCCTGCTGCTCGGCGCGGCGGCTTGTGCGGTCCCCGAGGTCAGGGCCCCCGAAGTGGGCCAGTCCGCGCCCCCGTTCACTGCGGTCACCCTGGACGGGGCCGAGGTGGGAAGCGCGGATCTGCTGGGCGCACCCTACATGCTGAACATCTGGGCCACCTGGTGCGCCCCATGCCGCCAGGAGATGCCGGAACTTCAGGAACTGCACGACGCGTACGCGGACCGCGGCTTCCGGGTGGTGGGCGTTAGCGTGGACGACCGGGGCGCCATGGACCAGATCCAGGCGTTCATCGACGAGATCGACATCTCGTTCCCGATCTATCACGACCCCTCCTGGGCGATCATGGACTCCTATCTCCTCCTCGGGTTGCCGGGGAGCTTCCTGATCGACGGAGACGGGCGAATCGCGCGCAAGTGGACCGGGCCCTTCCGTCCGATGGAGCCGGACGTGCAGGAGGACGTGCGGGTGCTGTTGGGGGACGAGGCCTAGATCAGGCCCGACCTGTCCGGTCGCCCTGCGCCCCACTGAATGCCGACACCGGTCACCATCACGCCGGCGCTGAAGGCCGTCGACCTGGACGCAACGATCGCGTTCTACACGGGAGAACTGGGGTTCACGGTGGAGTCATTGTGGCCGAGGGAAGCTCCCACCTTCTGCATCCTGGACCACGGCCCCACGCACCTGATGTTCCACACCGAACCGTACGAGGCCGCCGAAGGGCCGCCATCGATGACCGGGCAGCTCCACATCGGCCTCGAGGCCGGCGTCATGGAACTCTTTGAGAGGCTCAAGGATCACCACGAGATCCTGTGGGGCCCGGAGGTCTATTCCTACGGCCGCCGGGAGTTCTCGATCCGGGACCCAAACGGCTACCGACTCGTTTTCAGCGAGCAGACAAACGAGAAGCCGACTTGTGAAGTCTGAATCGCGGGGGCCGAGGGCAGACTAACGCAGGCTACAATGTAATGCCAGCATGACACAATGTAATGTAAACACTACATTACGACTTACGTCGCTCTATCCCCAAACCTCGTCGAACAGCAGCGCCCAGTTGCCCCAGAATCTGCCGGCCCGTCCGTCGAGTCACGGGTCATTGTCACGATGAGCCTCCTCTGGCAAATGTGAATGGCCATTCCCACAATGGCCGGCCGACGACCCGCATTCAGCAGAGACGCCGTGAACGCACTCACCCGAAGCTACATGCTCGACCGGGCCACGCGATTGCGTCCCTGGGACATGATCGTGGTCGGCGGCGGCTGCACGGGGCTCGCGACCGCGCTCGACGCATCGGCGCGCGGATACCGGACGCTCCTCGTCGAACGCGGCGACTTCACCGGCGGCACCTCCAGCCGCAGCACCAAGCTGATCCACGGCGGCGTGCGCTATCTGCGCAAGGGTCAGGTCGGGCTCGTGTACCGGGCACTGCGCGAGCGGGACCGCCTGGCCACCAACGCACCCCACCTCGTCCGCAGCCTCCCCCTCGTCGTGCCGGCGTACCGCTGGGGGGAGCGCACCTGGTACGGTGCCGGGCTCAAGCTCTACGACGCGCTGGCGTGGCGCCGCAGCCTCGGGCGCTCGCGCCTCCTCGGCCGCAACAAATGCCGGAGGCACCTCTCGACGCTCCGCGCGGAAAGACTCCGCGGGGGCGTCCTCTTCCACGACGGGCAGTTCGACGACGCGCGCCTGGGGTGGGCGCTCATACGCACCGCCGCCACCCTCGGGTGCGTAGCCCTGAACTACGCCGAAGCGGCGGGGCTGGTCGAAGCAAGGGGGAAGGTGAAGGGGGTGAAGGTTCGAGACCTCGTCGGCGGCAGCGAATGGATCGCCCGCGGGGCGGTCGTGGTCAACGCCGCGGGTCCATTTGCGGACACGCTGCGCGGGATGGACGAACCGCACCTGGCACCCTCGGTCGTGCTGAGCCGGGGGGCGCACATCGTGGTCAGCAGCGCCTTTCTGCCGGGCCGCACGGCCCTGCTGGTCCCCTCGACCGACGATGGGCGGATCCTCTTCGCGATTCCCTGGCACGGCCACGTGCTGATCGGCACCACGGACGTACCCGTGGCCGAGCCCTCGCACGAGCCCGTCCCGAGTGCGGCCGAGGTCGACTACCTGATCGACCATGCGGGACGCTACCTGACGCGCCCCGTCGAGCGCGCCGACATCCTCTCGGCTTGGGCCGGACTGCGCGGGCTCATGGCGTCCGGCGGCGGCGAGGACACGGCGGCGCTCTCTCGCGGCCACAGCGTCGCGGTCTCGCGGCGGGGCCTCGTGACGGTCACGGGGGGGAAGTGGACGACCTGCCGCAAGATCGCGCAGGACGCGGTGAGCATGGCTGCCGACGCGGGCGGCCTCTCGCGCGTCCAGTCGGTCACTGCGCGGCTACCGCTGCACGGTTACTCCACGCGCCGAGACGTCCGCTATCCGTGGAATGTCTATGGCACCGACGCCGACCACATCCGCGAGATGGAAGCCGCGGACCCGAGCCTCGGCGCGCTCATGCACCCCGGCCTGCCGTACCGCCTGAGCCAGGCTGCATGGGCTGCGCGCAGCGAGCTGGCGGTTCGGCTCGAGGATGTGCTCGCACGCCGAACCCGCGCCCTGTTCCTGAACGCGAGGGCCGCGGTGGCCGCCGCACCCGCGGTGGCCGAAGTGATGGCGCGGGAGCTGGGGCACGGCGACGACTGGGCTGTCACGCAGGTACGGGCTTTCAGGAAGCTGGCGGAGCGCTACCTTCCGGCATGCTGAACCACCGGGGATTGCGGCTGGCGGCCGCCTTCGCAGGGCTTGCCGCTTTGTTGTGCGGGCCGGACGACCCGCGCGGCAGTGCGCCCGACACTTCGCTCCGCGAAATCCTCCTCGACCCGGGTGATCCGGCGTGGGCCGAGGCCGCCCCGGACACCTTTCTCGCGCGCTTCGAGACCAGCACCGGCGACTTCGCGATCGAGGTTGTGCGAGCCTGGGCGCCGACCGGGGCTGACCGCTTCCACAACCTGGTCCGCCACGGTTACTACGACGATTCGCGCTTCCACCGCACGGTGCCCGACTTCATCGTCCAGTGGGGACTGGCCGGCGACCCGGAGGTCACCGCCGCCTGGATCGACCGGACCATCCCGGACGACACACTCGTCGTGGCCAGCAATGTTCGGGGAACCATCGCGTTCGCCTTCACGGAGCCGGACACGCGCACGACTCAGGTCTATATCAATGTGGTGGACAACAGCCGCCTCGACGACCAGGGCTTCCCGCCGTTCGGGAGGGTGGTGGAGGGGATGGACGTGGTCGACCGCATCTACTCGGGCTACGGTGAGAACTCCGGTGGCGGAGTACGCCGTGGCGACCAGAGTGCGATCGTGGCGGGAGGCAACGAGTATCTCGATCGCGAGTTTCCCTTGCTTGACCGGCTGATTCGGGCCACCATCGAGCCGCCGCCACCCCCAACCAGGAGCAGATAGAGATGCCCGACTCGCCCGGAAGGCCCGGGAAGGACGAATGCGCCGATTTCTACGGGCCGTACATCGCGGCCGCCGAGGAACCCCTGCTGACCGGACTGGAGCGCGACGCGGAGGCCTGGCGCGCCCTGCTCGCGAGCGTGCCGCCGGACCGGGAGGGCTACCGCTATGCGGATGGCAAGTGGTCGGTGCGCGAGGTCGTCGGCCATGTCATCGACGCCGAGCGGATGTTCGCCGTACGCACGATGGCGTTCGCGCGCGGGGACCGGTCGCACTTCCCCTCATTCGACGAAAACGCCTACGCAGAGGCTTCGGGGGCCGACAGGCGCACGCTCGCTGACCTGGCCGAGGATTTTTCGGCCGTGCGAACCGCGACCCTGCTCCTGCTGAGGAGCTTCGAGGACCAGGCCTGGGACCGGCGCGGTGTCGCCAGCGGCTACGAGTTCACGGTGAGGAGTCTGGCGTGGATCATCGCCGGCCACTCGCGGCATCATCGGGGGGTGTTGGCGGAGCGGTATCTTCCATGAGCTTCCGCGTAATCTCCCGAGCCGAAATCCTCTCGCTGATCACCATGGACGACGCCATCGAAGCGATGGCCCGCGGCTTCTCGCAGCTGTCGGCGGGCCAGGTGGAGATGCCCGTTCGCGTGGTCCTGTCGTCGGGAGACGGATTCTCCCTCTTCATGCCCGCGCGGCTGGGCGCGACCGGTGGCCGGGGCGCCAAGATCGCGTCCCTCTTCCCCGGGAACCGCGACAGGGGGCTGGCGACGATCAACGGCGTGATCCTGATGATCGACGACGAAACCGGACTCCCTGCCGCGATCATGGACGCCGGCGAACTGACAGCGATTCGGACGGCGGCTGCGGCCGGGCTTGCGGCGAAGCTGGTGAGCCGTCCCGACTGCCGGGTGCTGACGATCTTCGGCGCGGGAGCGCAGGCGCCCTGGCAGATCGAGGCGATCCGGGCCGTGCGGCCGATCGAGGAGGTGCGGGTCGTCTCGAAGGGCGGCGAGTCGGCGCGGCGGCTGGCGGCCTCGCTGGAGGGGGTGGAGGCGCGGGCGGTCGCCGATCCGGCCCAGGCCGTGAACGGCGCCGACATCGTTGTGGCCGTCACGACGGCAGGCACGCCCGTGTTCGACGGCTCCGGGCTCCCCGCCGGCACGCACGTCAGCGGGAGCGGGAGCTTCCAGCCGCACACGCGCGAGGTCGGCGACGAGGTGGTGACGCGGGCCCGGGTTGTGGTCGAGGAGCGGGAGGCCGTACTCGAGGAGGCGGGAGACCTGATCATCCCGATCGAGGAAGGGCTGGTGACCGCCGACGTGATCGACGCCGACCTGGGCGAAATCGTCAACGGTGACGCCCCCGAGGGGAGTGCGGGCCGCGAACTGACCTTCTTCAAATCGGTGGGCACGGCGGTGCAGGACGTTGCCATCGGGGCCGAAGTGCTGCGCCGGGCCGAGGAGGAGGGGGTGGGGC
>VXQO01000056.1 GCA_009838975.1 Gemmatimonadota bacterium
CGGTCCCGCAGAAACGCACCGCGACAACACGATGCGCAGATGGGACACGAAGCGCTCCGGCCGTCACGACAGCTCCCCCGGCAACGCCGGAAACTCGTCCCGGCGCACCCGGTCCTGCCTGGTACTCTCGCTACGTCTCAATCGGCTCCCGGCGGCGGATCCTCCACCTTCAGTTGCATGATCCGCCTCACCATCCGGTCCCTCCAGGCCGACAGGTCGGCGACCGCGCCCTCGCCGTACGTCGCGGTCATTCCTCTGGCGATCGCGTCGATCACGGCTTCGCCGAAGTCGGGAGCTGAATCGAGATCCTTCCAGACCGAACGGTAGGCGTCGCCGTACATCCTGAAGTAACTGCCGACGCCTCCGTCCGCGTTGACGTGGCCGGTCCCGAACGGTCCCACCAGGGCCCAGCGCAGGCCGAGCCCCTCCCGCATCACGACATCCACCACCTCGGGCGAGGCCACCCCGGTGCCCACGAGCGAGATCGCTTCGCGCAGCAGTGCCGCCTGTAGCCGGTTGAGCACGAAGCCGGGCGCAAAGCGGTCGAGCAGGACCGGGGCCATCCCGGCTCGCCGCAGCAATCCCAGGGTGGAAGCCGTGACTTCGGGGCTGGTCTCCGCACCCTCGAGGACCTCGACCAGCGGGATCACGTGCGGCGGGTTGACCGGGTGCGCGACGATGCACCGCGACGCCCCGGCGAGCCCCTGCGCGATCACGGCCATGTCGTTCGCCGAGGTCGAGCTGCCCAGCACCACGCCGGGGGCCGCCGCCGCGTCGAGTTCCCGGTAGATCGACTGCTTGGTCGCGACGGCCTCCGGGCCGCTCTCCTGCACGTAGTCCACGCCGTCGAGCGCTTCTTCCAGGGTCGTGCAGCGCGTGATCCGCCCTTCTTCGGCCCGGGCCTCGCTGTAGCTGCAGAGACCCAGGTGGACGTCCTCCCGCGCCGAGGCGCGTGCCCAGGCGAGCGCCCGCCCCAGCTGTTCGGCGTCGGGGTCGTAGACGCGGGTCGGAAACCCCGCCCGAGCGAACACCCGCATCCAGCTTCTACCGATCAGGCCGGCCCCCACGACGGCGACCGCCCCGGGTGAGGTCGGGGAGGTAGACGCTACGGACATGTTGGTTCCTTTCCGGCGCTCCCAGCGCTCGCACCGGTGGTGCTCCCCTCGCGCATGCGCCCACATGCGTGAATAATGAACGGACAAGCCAGCATATACCGCCACCGCCGCACTTGTCACACCCTTCCTGCCACACGGACGCCCTCGATGGCCAACCTTCACGACCGCTGGAACCACGCCGACGCACATCAGTACCTCGCCCGGGTCGGCCGCATGCCGCCCACGATTATCTGCGTCGCCTGCAACGGCGGGATTCAGGGCAAGGAGTCGAATCCGAACCTGCCCGAGACGCCCGAGGAGATCGCCGAGTCGGTGCGCGGCGCCTACGAAGCGGGCGCGTCCATGGTGCACGTGCACGCGCGCCAGGAAGAGTTCCCCACGCGGCCCGCGGTCACCACCGAACGCTGGCTGGAGGTCAATGCGAAGATCCGCGAGGCTTGCCCGTTGATCATCATCAACGACACCACAGGCGGCGGCCCCGACATGACCAACGAGGAGCGGCTGCAGTGCCTGGATGCCCGGCCCGAGGTCGCGTCGCTGAACCTCACCCCCGACATGAGCCGCTTCAAGATCCGTGCCCGCCCCGCCCCGCTGCCCGACCCGCGGCCCGAGATGATCTACGACGAGTGCCTGCCGTTCTCCTACCACCAGATCAAGCACTTCGCCACCGAAATGAAGGCGCGCGGGATCAAGCCGGAGCTGGAGACCTACCACCCCGGCGGCGGCTGGGTGATCCGTTTCCTGATCGAAGAGGGACTGGTCGAGAAGCCCTACTGGATCCAGACGGTGATGGGGTACCAGACATCCAGCCTGCCGACCGTCGACAACGTGCTCCAGATGATCCGCGAGTTTCCGGAGGACACGGTCTGGCTGACCTCCGGCATCGGACCCCACCAGCTGCCCATGACGACGCTGGCCACCGTCCTTGGCGGGCACGTTCGCGTGGGGCTGGAAGACAACGTCTACTACCGCCGGGGCGAGAAGGCCCAAAGCAACCGGCAGCTTGTGGAGCGCGCGGTGCGCATCATCCACGAACACAACCGCGAGGTCGCCACTCCCGCCCAGGCCCGCGAGATGCTGAACCTCTCTCCGACCCCCACGGCCTATGACTGACCGACGCCCGCTCCCGACCCTCCTCGCAGTCGCACTCCTGCTCTCGGCGCCCGCATGCGGCCCGGTCGACACCGGTCCCGACGGGGCCGAAGTCGAACCCCCCTTCCCCCGCCCGGAAGGCGCCTACGAGGTCCGCCTCGAACCAACGCACATGGTCCCCATGCGTGACGGAGTCCGCCTCGCCACCGACTTCTATTTCCCGGTGGACGCCGAAGAACCGCTGCCCGTCGTACAGATCCGCACGCCCTACGGCAAGCTGCCGCACCGGGGCGAAAACTCGGCGGCGCGCTTCTTTGCCAGCCACGGCTTCGCGGTCGCGGTGCAGGACATGCGCGGCAGGTACCAGTCCGAGGGCGAATACTTCGTGTCGCGCGACGACCGCAGCGACGGATACGACATGGTCTCCTGGCTCGCGGAACAGCCCTGGTCGAACGGCCGCATCGGCACCTACGGCTGCTCCTACCTCGGCGAGAACCAGATGCAGCTGGCCGCCACCCGCAACCCGAACCACGCGGCCGCACTACCCCAGGCAGCGGGCGGCAGCCTGCGCTACTTCGGCGTGATCTTCGGCGGCGCCACCGAGCTGGCCGCGAGCCTGGGCTGGTTCCGCGGCGCCGGCACCAAGGTCTTCTACCGCATACCGCCGGGAACCCCGCGCGAAGTCATGCTCCAGGTCGAGGAGATGATCAACCCCGCCCCGAACCCCGGCCAACTCGACTTCCGGGCCGCATGGCGCACGCTTCCCTATATCGACATGCTGAAGGCCGCCGGCGCCCCGCCCACCGACTTCGAGGCCTTCGTCTCGCACGAGCCCGGCGACCCGTGGTGGGACCACATCGGCTACGTCAACCCCGACGACCGCTTCGACGTGCCCGCGCTGCACGTCAACTCGTGGTACGACATCGGCGTCTCGGAAACGCTCAAGCTCTTCAACCTGCTGAGCGACAACGCCGAGTCGGACCGCGCCCGCAACAACCAGTTCGCGATCATCTCGCCCACCGACCACTGCACCTCGGAGATCGCCACGTCCCGCACGGTCGTCGGCGAACGCGACCTCGGCGACGCCCGCCTCGACTACTGGAACATCTACCTGCGCTGGTTCGACCACTGGCTGAAGGACGGCGAAGCGGGCGATTTCGACATGCCCCGCCTCCAGTACTACCTGATGGGCGCGAACGAATGGCGCACCGCCGAATCATGGCCGGTCGAAGGCACGGAGTTCCGCCCCCTCTACCTGCACAGCGGCGGCAACGCAAACACCCGCGCTGGCGACGGCCGCCTGTCGTGGGACGCTCCCACCGCCGACCAGCCCGCCGACGTCTTCGCCTACGACCCCGACAACCCCGTCCCGACCGTCGGGGGACCCGTGTGCTGCACCGGCACCGCGGAAGCCCCGGCTGGCGGCTTCGACCAGTCGGCCGTCGAGGACCGCGACGACGTGCTCGTCTATACCTCCGAGCCGCTGACCGAAGCGCTGGAGGTCACCGGCCCCATCGAGCTGGTCCTCTACGTGTCCTCCGACGCGCGCGACACAGACTTCGTCGGCAAGCTGGTCGACGTCCATCCCGACGGCACTCCGATCAACGTCCAGGAGGGCATCCAGCGCGCCCGCTACCGCGAGGGGTATGGCCGCAAGGTCTGGATGGAGGAAAGCGAAGTCTACGAAGTGCGTATGGATCTTCAGGCTACGGCGAATCAGTTCCTTCCCGGACACCGCATCCGCGTGGAGGTGACCTCGTCGAGCTTCCCCCGGTGGGACCGAAATCTCAACACTGGCGGTAACAACTACGACGAGACTGAATGGGTGGTGGCGCGCAACTCGGTCCATCACGCGCCCGGACATGCATCCCATGTGCTGCTGCCCATCGTCCCCCAACAGGAGTAGAAGCCCATGGGATCGAAGGTTTTTGGAATGAAGGGCGGCGTCCTCGCCGCGGCGACGGTCATGGCCCTCGTCGGAGGCGGGGCCTGCGTGTCCGCGGGTGAAACGGCGCCACAGACGCCCGGCGGCCGGGACGCCGACATCACCCCGGAGGAGCTCGAGTCCACCACGGTCGACGACGCGATGGAGGCGGTATCCCTCCTCCGTCCCCATTGGCTCAGAGCCCGTCCGACACGCACGATCAACGATCCCATACCGGTTGTCGGCGTCGTCATCGACGGCATGGCCCGCGCGACGCGCTCGGATCTGGCCCAGCTCCCGATCGGCCAGGTCGAGCGAATCAGCTTCATGAGCGCGTCGGACGCCACCATTCGGTTCGGCACGGGCTACACCGGCGGAGCGATCATCGTCACGACCAGGAAGTAGCCGGCCGCCGGGCATGGCCCCACCGCCCGTTGCACCACCGGGGGCCGTTGGCTAGAATGCGCGCGCCGAATTGGCGATATTGCCCGAATTCGCGATATTGAACCGCCAACTTCGTTTCGTGCCAACAGCCCTTCGGGCGAGGACAATGACGCGGCCCAACACACGGCGACCTTCCAACACAACCCTCGCCGCCGCCCTGCTGGCGATTTCGACGATCACGGCCGGATGCAGCGGCTCGGCTCCCGGGATCGCCCGGGGTGAAGCGCTCTTCGATACCTGCGCACCGTGTCACGGCGACGACGGCGCCGGGGACCAGGAACTCGCCGCCCCGGCCATCGCCGGGTCTTCGGACTGGTACCTGACCTACCAGATCGAGAAGTTCCAGGAAGGCGTGCGCGGCTACCACTACACCGACGCGGAGGGGCTGCGGATGCGCCCCATGTCGCGGGCGCTGTTTGCAGACCGCGGCGACATCGAATCGGTGGTCGAGTATGTCTTCAGCCTGCCTATCCCAGACCCGGTGCCTACTGCCGAAGGGGGTGACGTCGAAGCCGGCGAGGCCGAATACGCGGCCCTGTGCGCGAATTGCCACGGGATCGATGGTCGCGGAATCGACGGGGCCGTGCCGGAATTGAACGCGCCCTCGCTTCTTCACCTCAACGACTGGTACATCGCCTCTTCATTGCGGAAGTATCGCGACGGCGTCCGCGGAGCCTCGCCCGGAGACGCGGCCGGCGCGGTCATGCGGAGTCCGGTCGTTGGCATGTCGGACGAGCGCATCGACAACGTCACCGCCTATGTCATGACCATGCGGCGGCTCCCGCGCCGGATCCCCGGCCCACCGCCCGAGCCGCTGCCGGAGCTGATCGTCGACGCCTCGATCCTCCCCGAGGGCGTGACCGTCGACATGGCCCGGGAAGGGCAGGACATCTTCCACGGCGAAGGTGTCTGCGTCACGTGTCACCTTCGCCAGGGCGCGGGCGGGCCCCTGGCTCCGGACCTGACCGACGACGTCTGGCTCAATATCGACGGCGAGTACGAGTCGATCGTGAATATCGTCACTACCGGCGTACCACAACCGATCGAACACCCCGGGCAGATGCTCGCCCGGGCCGGAACCTCGATCACCGACGACCAGATACGCGCGGTCGCTGCCTACGTCTACACCCTGAGCCGCTGAATCATGGAAGAGAACGCGTCCCCGGACACGCCTACCCACGCGGAACTCGCGGCGCAGATTCCACCCGCGCCACCCGACGAGACCAATGACGCCATCGTCTTCGCCAGGAAGACCATGAAGGTCACCCTGCTGCTGGCCTTCCTCTTCATCGGCGCTGCCGTGGTCTGGACCTTTGTGATACGATCATGAACAGATTCTTCGAGTTCTTCGAATTCAGCTGGTTCGACTCCCTCGTCGAGGTGGGTTCGTCCTACGCGGAGCAGATCGACGGGCTGATCCTCACGGTCCTGATCATCGTGGGGATCTGGTTCCTCGCGGCCGAGTACATCTTCCTGCACTTCATCCTGAAGTTCCGGGCCAAACCGGGCCGCAGGGGCGAGTACATCGACGGCAAGAACAAGCGACACAAGCGCTGGATCACGATCCCGCACCTCTGCGTGCTGGCCTTCGACGTGCTGATCATCCTCGTGTCGTTCAGGGTGTGGTACAACATCAAGATGGACCTGCCCGAGGATCCCGATGCGGTGATACGGGTGATCGGCCAGCAGTGGGCCTGGACCTTCCAGCACCCGGGCGCGGACGGCGAACTCGACACCCCGGACGACATCTTCACCGTCGACGAACTCCATGTCGAGAACGAAAAGACCTACCACTTCGAGCTGCAGTCGACGGACGTGCTGCACAGCTTCTCCGTTCCCGTCTGGCGGATCAAGCAGGACGCGATTCCGGGCCGCACCATCACCGGTTGGTTCGAACCGACGAGGACGGGCAGATACGATGTCCAGTGCGCGGAGATCTGCGGCTTCGGGCACGGGGTGATGGCGGCGCATGTGATGGTGGAAGACGCTGAAACACACGCGGCCTGGGTGGCGGCGAACACGCCGGCCGCCCAGTAGCGAGTTGAGAGAGATACGGAGGACCGAGAGAGATGGTTGAGCCCGCGGTCGATCTGACACACGGTCACGCCCACGACGACCATGCCGACCATGGTCCCCAGGGCTGGCTGAAGTACCTGTGGTCCACGGATCACAAGGTCATCGCCATGCAGTACCTGTTCACGGGCATCTTCATGGCCCTCATCGGCGGGTTCATGGCGTACGTCTTCCGGATGCAGCTGGCCTTCCCCGGAATGCCGGTGCCCGGATTCGGGATCGTCTCGCCCGGCGAGTACAACGCTCTGGTGACGAACCACGGCACCATCATGATCTTCTGGGTGGCCATGCCCGTCCTCCTGGCCGCTTTCGGGAACTTCCTCATCCCGCTCATGGTCGGGGCGGACGACATGGTCTTCCCGAAGATCAACCGCCTCTCCTTCCAGGTCTTCTTCGTCAGCACGATCGTGATCCTGGCGTCGCTCGTGGTGGAAGGAGGTGGCTTCGCGGGAGCCTGGACCGCCTACCCGCCGCTGTCGGCCGACTCCACCTACAACCTGACGCCGCTGGGGAGTACCCTGTGGGTGATCGGGGTGGGGCTCGAGTTCGTGGCGTTCCTGTTGGGCGGGATCAATTTCATTACCACGCTCATGAACTCGCGGGCGCCCGGAATGCGCGCCTTCGACGTGCCCATCGTGGTCTGGATGATCGTGGTGGCGAGCATTCTGTTCATGTTGTCGGTGGGTCCGCTGCTGGCCGGCGCGATCATGCTCATCTTCGACCAGACGATCGGCACGGGCTTCTACAACCCGGCCACCGGCGGCGATCCGATCCTCTGGCAGCACCTGTTCTGGTTCTTCGGGCACCCCGAGGTGTACGTCGTGCTGCTGCCGGCGATGGGTGTGGTGATCGAGATCATCACCACATTCGCGCGCAAGAAGCTCTTCGCCTACCGCACGGTGATCTTCACGATCGTGGCGACCGGCGTGCTGAGCTTCTTCGTGTGGGCGCACCACCAGTTCATCGCGGGGATCGACCCGAGGATGGCGAACATCTTCACCGTCACCACACTGCTCATCTCGGTTCCGATCGCGGAGTTGTGCTTCATCTACATTGCCACGCTCTACGGCGGCTCGATCACGCTGTCGACGCCCATGCTCTGGGCCCTTGCCTTCGTGGCCGAGTTCCTCATCGGGGGTGTGACCGGGATCTTCCTGGGAGCTGCGGGCGCCGACATCTACTTCCACGACACCTACTTCGTCCTCGCCCACTTCCACTACACCTTCTTCCCGATCGCGATCATAGGGACATTTGCGGCCCTCACCTACTGGTTCCCGAAGATGTTCGGGAAGTTGCTCGACGAGCGTCTGGGCAAGTGGCACTTCTGGCTGACGATCATCCCCTTCAACATGATCTTCATCCCGCTGTTCGTGCTCGGGATGGGCGGACAGCACCGGCGGATCTACAACTACACGCACTTCCCGGAGCTGGCCGGCGACGGCTTCCAGTCCATGCGGATCATCGCGACCCTGTCGCTGCTGGTCATGCTCGGCGCCCAGTTCATCTTCCTCTACAACTGCATCAAGACGGCGCGCTCCAAAAAGAAGGCCCCCAGAAACCCCTGGAAGGCCAATTCGCTGGAGTGGACCACCGAATCGCCCCCGCCGCACGGCAACTGGCACCCGGACAGGATGCCGGTCGTCTACCGCGGGCCCTACGAATACAGCGTGCCTGGGCGTGAAGACGACTACTGGCCGCAGAACGAACCGAAATAGCGAGGCCGATCACGCATGAGGCCGATTGCAACGACGCGCGCCGCCACCGGTACTGAGACCGGAAAGCTCGCGGTCTGGTGGGTGCTGGCTTCCGAAGTGGTCATCTTCGGGGGGTTGCTGGCGTCCTACGTCATGTTCCGGCTCGGGCATCCGGAGTGGGCGGACGCCGCAGCGGTCACGAATACCTACATCGGGGCCTTCAACACCTGGGTGCTGCTGAGCTCGAGCCTTACGGCGGTACTAGCGCACCAGGCCGCCGAACGGGGCGACGGCAAGAGGGCCGCCAGGTTCCTGTACATGACGATCTTCGGTGCTGCCGTCTTCCTCGGGGTCAAGACCTACGAGTGGTGGTACGAGATCTCCCACGGCTACACGATCACCTCCAACGGCTTCTGGGCGTTCTACTACACCGCGGCCGGCCTGCACGCCTTCCACGTGATCGCGGGCGCGGTGATCATGGCCTTCGTGGCCCGGGACGCTGCCAGGGGCCGCGAACTCCACCGGGTCGAGTTGATCGGGATCTACTGGCACTTCGTCGACATCGTGTGGATCTTCCTCTTCCCCCTTCTCTACATCGCGAAATAGCCCATGGCCGGTCACTCGGAAGACAAGGGATTCTTCGGTAACCACTATGTGAGAGTCTACGCCGTGCTGCTGGTTCTGCTGGCGGTCAGCATCGTGGGGCCGTGGGTGGGCGAGACGCTGGACATGGACGTCGCGATCTTCGGCGTTCAATTCGGCCTGGGGATCACGCTGACGTTGATCACCGCGTTCGGCATCGCGGTCGTCAAGGCGTGGCTAGTCATCAAGAACTTCATGCACCTGACCATCGAGCGGGTAGTGCCGAAGCTGTTTCTGGCGGCTTCCGTGCTGCTCCTGGCCCTCTTCTGGGGCGGGGTCGCGCCCGATGTGCAACTCCACGACGGGCGGATGTGGGAGAACGACGCGGCGAAGGCGGCGGTCGCCCGGGGCATTCCGGTTGAAGAGGAGTACGCGGCCGAAGAGGAGTACACGGCCGAAGAGGAGCATGGGGCCGAGGTCGAGGTGAGCTACGCCGGCCTGGTGCCGACCGCCAAGTCCAACGACAACGCGCTGCCCGGTGGCTACAATTTCGTGCACGCTGCGTTCTGGTCGGTCGTGGTCCTGGTGGCGATCGGCACGAACGCCGTCGCGATCATCCTCTCGATCGGGATCCTCCTGCTGTTGCTCGAGGTGATGAGCCGGATCCCGCTGGTGCAGCGGATCGCCGGACCGATTCTTGAGCGCGTGCTGCGGCTGCCGGGGATGGGCAGGATCAGGAGCCTGCTGCCGGGTGGGCAGGAGGCCTGAAGACATGTCGGCACGCGCGACGATCATTCCCTTCCGGCCCCGGCCGCAGAAGCCCAGGAAGCTGATCTCGAACGGCGTGCTCGGCATGATCCTCTTCGTTTTTGTCGAGATCATGCTCTTTGCCGGCTTCATCTCGGCCTTCGTGATCATCAAGTCGCGCGCGATCGGGTCGGTATGGCCTCCCCCCAATCAGCCGCGGCTCCCCTTCGAGCAGACCGCGGTCAACACGAGCGCGCTTCTAGCCAGCGGCATCGTGCTGTTCATCGCGCACCGGCTGTTCCAGCGCGGCAACAAGTCCGTCGGCGCGCTGCTGGCATTGGCGACCCTGCTCGGTGGAGCGTTCGTCGCCCTGCAGGGAGTGGAGTGGCTGGCCCTCATTCAGGAGGGGCTGACCATCACCTCGTCGACCTACGGCGCCCTCTTCTACACGATCATCGGAGCCCATGCGTTGCACGCCGTCGCCGCCATCGCCGCGCTGGCGTGGGCCTTTGTGCGTCTGACGGGGGACCGCCTGACGAAGGAAGCGCTGTCGACGGTGGCGCTCTTCTGGTATTTTGTCGTGCTGGTCTGGCCGTTCCTCTACTTCCAGGTGTATCTATAGGTCATGAAGAAACGCGAACCCGTGTGGAGCGGACGGCGCGTGGCGCTGACGGCCGGGGCGCTCGCCCTGGTGTTGACGGCCGCGTTCCCGGAAGCCCTTTACGCCTGCCCCGTGTGTTTCGACCGGGATGACGAGGCGCGGATCGCCTTTCTGGCGACCACCGGCCTGCTGACGGTGCTGCCGCTCGGGCTGGTGCTGGGTACGGGAGCGTGGCTGCGGAAGCGGGCGCGGGAACTCGACGAAGGGGAGCGGGACGAGGAGTAGGCGGCTTCGCTTCGCTCACCGCCCCAGCGCAGCCTCCAGTCCCTCGATGAAGGTGGGATCGCCTTCCGGGATCGGGCCGATCCAGCTGAAGGCGACGGTGCCGCCGCGGTCTATGAGCACGGAAGTTGGGAGGCCCCGCGCGTGGAAGGTCTCACGGGACACGGCGTCCGGATCGAGGGCGATGTCGTATGTGACGCCGAATTCCTCGACGAAGTGGACGACTGCCGCGGAGTCGGCGGGCAGGTCGACCGACACGCCCAGGATGCGGAGGCCGCGGTCGCGGTACCGTTCGTAGACGGACTGCAGATAGGGCGTTTCGGTCCGGCAGGGATGGCACCAGGTCGCCCAAAGATTGACGAGCAGGGTCTCGCCGAGGTAGTCGGAGAGGGAGACGGGCGCCCCGTTGTCCAGTGAGGTCGCGGTGAAGGCCGGCGCCGAATCGCCGCCGCGCAGGGTGGTCTCCTCGGAGGGGATGCAGCCCCACCACGGCAACGCCAGGGCCGCCGTGAGGAGCGGAACGGCGCGGCTGCGCGAAAGCAGTTCCCTCATCCTTCCGGGGGCGTGATGAAATCGGTTGTGAGTGGTCCCACACCGTGTACCTGGACGACCGTTTCCTCTTCGACCCACATGTAGGCCGGAACCCCCGCGGCGATCGCGAGATAGCTGCCCGGGCCGTAGGCCGTTGCGGCCTGCCGGTCGAATGTCTCCCCGATCCCGACGAAGAAGTTGCCCGAGAGAACGGTCATGTGCTC
The DNA here is from genome assembly GCA_009838975.1 of Gemmatimonadota bacterium. Lineage (GTDB taxonomy): Bacteria > Gemmatimonadota > Gemmatimonadetes > Longimicrobiales > Gaopeijiaceae > Bin94. The sequence continues at coordinate 11,310 of VXQO01000056.1, forward strand.
GGTGATGGGGTGGGTATGCGGTGCCAGTTCGAAGCCAGGCTGGACCTCCAGACGGAAGACGAACGGCGCACCCCCGGCGCTCGACTGGCCGTAGAGCGCGAGGTAGCGCATCCCGTTGTTGGGCTCGCCCCAGGGAAGGGCGTCGCCAGGGTGGAAGACGTTCGCTTCGGCGGCTGGCTCGACGGCGACTTCGGCGTCCAGCTGCGTGGCGCCGTCCTCGGCGGGTGCGTCGGCGGGCGGCGCTTCCGTGCAGGCAGCCACGAGAAACAGGGCGAGGAGCGTGTTGGCGCCGCGGGTGGATCGGCAATGGGCCATGGGGGCTACCTCCGGCTGAACCGCGTGATCGAGGGGCCGGAGCTTGCGTGCGCCGGGCACCGCTTCAGGAAGATACGGTGTTCGCATGGCCCTTGCCGCGCCAGTCCGGCTCAAGCGATGCTTACCCCCGTATTCCGCCGCCAGGAGGTGACGCCGTGAAGAACACGTTGCCAGGGGCCGTGTGTGCCGCCGCCGTGGCCACCCTGACCCTTCTCCCCGAAGCCGCATCCGGTCAGTGGACCAACCGTTACCCCCGCGTGCAGGGGTATGGTCATCACGTTTACCTCGAAGGCTACGAGCTGCCGGTGCTGACGAGCGGACCCATAGATCCGGCACCGTCGCCGGACGGGCTTCGCGTTGCCTTTGCGGCGCGGGGGTGGATCTGGGTCATGGAGCTCGCGACCGGGACGGCGCGGCAGCTCACCAACGGGCGCGACGTGGATTCGCGGCCTGCGTGGCACCCTTCCGGCGACCGCCTCGCCCTGGTCCGCGACAACGACCGCGACACGCGGATCGTGGTGGTCGATGCGGCTTCCGGGGCCGACGTACGCACCATCGACACCCCGGCCATCGATCTTGACCCCGCGTTCTCGCCCGATGGCGGCACCCTGTACTACACGTCCGGGCAGGCGGGGACGCTCGATGTGTGGGCTCTGGACCTGGATTCCGGGGATTCGCGCGCGCTCACCAGCGAGCCCGGGATCGAGATGAAGCCGCAGCCCCGTGCCGACGGCAGCTTTGTCGTGCTCGCCAAGCGGGGTGGGGACCGTGTCGAAGTGCGCTCGACCGGTGACGGCGAGGCCCGAACCCTGGTTGCGGGGAGCATCGCGTCGATGGCGCGGCCGGCGCTCTCGTCCGATGGACAGACCATCGCGCTCAACTGGCCGACCCAGGACGGGTGGGACCTGCGCGTCCACAACGTCGATCGCCCGGGCGCTCCGATTCTGCTGACGAACGGCGGCCTCCCGCTGACCCCCGCCTGGAGTCCGGATGGCGAGTGGATCTACTACTCGGAGGCCGACGAGGGCGAGGTGATGCGCCTGAAGCGGGTTCGTCCGGTCGGAGGGACCCCGGAGCAGGTGCCGGTGCGGGCGTGGGAGTGGGCCGGCGCAACCGCCCGCGTGCGGATCCGGACGGTGCACGCGGGTGCTCAGGACGCGGCCGCACCGGAACCCGCCCGCCTCAATGTCGTGGACGCCGCTGGCCATCCCGCCGTCCCGGACGAAGGCGACACCCACCTCGACGGCGCGAGCGGCCGCGTGTTCTTCTACAGCCCGGGGATCGTCGAGGTCACCGTGCCGGCGGGTGAGGTGACCGTGTCCGCCGTACAGGGCCTCGCCACCCCGGAGGCGACCGCCACCGTCACCGCGGCAGCCGGTAGCACGACCGGGATCACGCTCGCGCTGGAACCCGTCTGGCACGCGCGCATGGCAGGATGGGCGTCCGGGGATCACCACTTCCACCTCAACTACGGCGGCCAGACCGACCTCGACCCCTGGGACATGGTCGCCAAGATGCGGGGCGAGGCGCTCGACATGGCCACGCCGCTCCTGGCGAACCTGCACAACCGCTTCGAGGACCAGGGATTCTGGGGGTGGGAGAAGTCGGACGCCTCACCCTTCATCCGCTTCGGACAGGAGATCCGATCACACTTTCTCGGCCACATGGGACTGATCGAGATCCCCGAGCTGCACTGGCCCTGGGTGTGGGGACCGGGCTACGAGGTCTACGGGACCGACGACCGCACCAACGCCGAGGTCCTGGACTTCGCGCACGGCCAGGGCGGCCTCGGGTACTATGTGCATCCGGTTGGAGCGCCGGACCCGTTCGCCGAGGGCGGCGCAGGGAGCGTGCCGGTCGAGCTGGTGGCCGACGCGGTGCTGGGCGATGTCGATGCCCTCGAGGTGGTGTGTCTGTGGAGCAACTCGGACGGCACATCGTCGCTCTGGCACCGCTTTCTCAACCTGGGCCTCACCGTCGCGCCCTCGGCCGGGACCGACGTCATGCTCAACTTCCACCGCACCATGGCGGTGGGCGCCACGCGCGTGTACGTCCACACGGGCGACCGGCTCAACTGGCCCGCCTACATCGAGGGGCTGCGCGAGGGCCGCTCGTTTGTCACCAACGGACCCTTCCTCGACTTCCGGGTGGACGGGCAGCGTCCGGGCGGCGTGGTCGGCCCTGGCGCCGCGACATGGACCCTGGATCTCGCCACGGCGACCGAGGTCGCCACGGTCGACATCATCGTGAACGGACGCGTGGTGGCGTCCCATCCGGGCATGGATTCGCCCGGCCAGCGCAGCTACAGCGGCCAGATCGAGCTGCCCGGCGGCGGCTGGGTCGCGGCCCGCGCCCGAGGGGGCGAGACGCGGTGGCCGTCGATGGATGTCGCGCCCTTCGCGCACACGGCGCCGGTCTGGATCGGAGCGCGGGGCAGCACCGACCCGGCCACGCAGCGTGAGGCCGCCGCCGAACTGCAGGATATCCTGGCGGCATCGCTGGCGAGGCTGCGCATCGGGTATGGAGGGGCAGACATCCCGCGTCTCGAGGCGCGCTTCGAGGAGGCGATGGCACGGCTGGAAGCGTTGGCCGAGGCAGGCGGGCCGGCCGAATTGGGCGCGGTGCAACGATGACCGAACGCCGCTATGACGAGGAGGAGGTCGCGGTCATCCTGCACAGGGCGGCCGAGGCCGCCGCTACCGACCACGACAGCGCTGCCGGCAGGGGTCTGACCCTGGCCGAGCTCAAGGAGATCGGAGCCGAAGCCGGGATCGATGCGTCCCGCATCGAGACCGCCGCCAAGGGATTGGCGATTCGCCGCGCCGACACGGTGACCCCGTCGTCCTTGGGCTTTCCCCCCACCGAGCAGCTGGAGCGGGTCATTCCGGGCAAGCTGGACCCCGACGGTCTTCCCCACCTGCTTGACCTGATCAGGAATGAATTCGCCCGCCAGGGTATCGTGGAGGAGGTCCTTGGCGGGATGGAATGGCGGGCCAGCAGCGTCATGGGTGGTCGGTACGTGTCGATTCGCCGCGAGGGCGATGCCACCCGGGTTCGCGTGCTCGGGAACTTCCGCGACGGACTGCTCGTGTTCGGGCTGGGACCGGGACCCATGCTCGCGATTGGTGGGGGGCTGCTTGCGGCTGGTCTGGGCGCCGCTCCCGTCCTGGCCGGGTTGGCCGCCGCCGTCGGCTGGGCTTCCGCCTATCTGCCCTGGCGCTATCTCTTCGGACGGGAGCGCCGGTCGCTCAGCCGGGTCCTCGACGCGATCGAACGGCGGATACGAGAACTGGCGTGACGCTCGGGCGGCTGCTCCTTTTGCCGCTCGCCGTTACGGCGTGCGGCGGTGGCTCCCCGGCCGCGCCGATTCCGGGACCGGAACCCGAGCCGGATCCTCTGCCCCAGCCCATCGCGATACCGGCGCAGGGCACCGCGGCGACGCTCGACCTGGCGACCTGGAACCTGCTCAACTTCGGATCGACCGGGCAGGGACCGAGAGACGAACCCCTGCAACTCGCGCGCATTCGCGACGTGATCCTGGGCACGGACGCCGATCTCTGGGGTGTGCAGGAGGTAACGAGCGCGAGTGCGTTCACCACTCTGCTCTCGCACCTTCCGGGCTATGCTGGCCTGCTTGCCAACGACTCCAGCGTGGCCGGCGGGCCCGATTCCTACAGCGATGGAGAGATAAAGGTTGGGCTGATCTTCAAGACGTCGGTCGTCGAGGTGACCGGCGCCCGGATCATCCTCGCCGAACTGGACCACGAGTTCGCCGGCCGCCCGCCCCTCGAGATGCGTGTCCGATTCAACCATGGCAATGTTGCGAACCCTGCGGTCGTCATCGTGCTCCACGCCAAGGCCGACCAGCAGGTCGCCTCGTGGGAACGGCGCGCCGCCGCCGCGGCCGGCCTCAAGGAGTACCTGGACGCGGAGCTGGCCGACGAGGTCGTTCTCGTCCCCGGCGACTGGAACGACGACGTCGACGAGTCGATCACTTCGGGCCGCGACACCCCCTACCGACCCTTCGTCGATGCCGCCCCGGAGTGGGTCTTTCCCACCGCCGAACTCACGGCCACCGGCGTCACCTCGATCCTCGGCTTCGACGACGTGATCGACCACATCCTCGCGTCGAACGAGATCATGCCGGCGTACGAACCCGGATCTGCGTTGGTCTACCGCGTCGACGAGTACATCCCGGACTACAGGGACACCACCAGCGACCACCTGCCGGTCCTGGTCAGGTTCCGGACTCCGAACTGACCGGCTCGCCGGGCACCACCGCCAGCAGCAGCGCCGCCGCAACGCCCGCCATGACCGCGCCGAAAACAAACGGCGCCGCCGGCCCGAATCCCTGCCAGCCGAACAGTCCTTCCCACAACACACCGGCCAGCACCGACGCAGGCAGCGTGGCCAGGCCGATCGCGGCCGCGTACCCCCCGTAAGCCGTCCCGCGCCGCGCCGCCGGCACCAGGTCCGCCACCAGCGCCTTCGCCGCTCCAGCGGCCAGCCCGTGATAGACCCCGTAGAGCAGGTACACCACCGTCACGTGCACGGTCGAGTCCGCAAGCGCAAATCCCAGGTAGACGAGCGCGTACAGCCCCCACGCGCCCGCCACGATGCGCTTCCGCGGGATCCGATCGGCAAGCGATCCCGCCGGTGTCGACACGAGCGTGTAGACCACGTTGAATGCCAGCAGAAGCCACAGGATGCCGGCCACCGAGAAGCCGCGTTCCTGCGCCCTCAACACAAGGAAGGCGTCTGCGGAGTTCCCAAGCTCGAAGATCACGGAACAGACGACGAACGCCGCAAAGCCCCGGCCCAGCCCGCGCAGCCCCGGACGAGGGCGACCCGGCCGGGCCCGGCCACCCGAGGCCCCGACGCCCGGCGCGCGCCCGGTGCGCTTGCGGCCCATGACATCCCTCGCCCCTACGGCCAGCACCCCCACCCCGAGGAATGCGGGCACCAGGCTCCACATCACCAGCGAGCGAAACGTCTCGGCTTCCAGCAGCGCACCGCCGCCCTGCACCCGCTGCACCACCCAGATCGACACCGCGATCCCGATCACGGCCCCCGCCGTGTCGGCCGCCCGGTGGAGCCCGAACGCGAGCCCCCGGCGCTCCGCCGGCGTCGAATCGGCGAGCAGCGCGTCCCGCGGCGCCGTGCGCACCCCCTTCCCCCCCCCGGGCCGGGGGAGTTTAAACCTAGGACGCTGCCGACCAATATAGAGGGGGTGGTGGGGGGGGTGGGGGGGGATAT
>VXQO01000157.1 GCA_009838975.1 Gemmatimonadota bacterium
GCACACTGGCCCCCCACCCCGCCGCGCGGTACGATCCCTGCACGCCTGCGCTCCACCTCGTCCGGGCGCGGCACCACCCCCACCGGATGCGAGCATGACTCGACCCACCCTCGCTACGGCCGCCCTGGTGCTCGCCACCACCCTCGCCCCCGCCCCCGACCTCACCGCGCAGCGCGCCTACCCCGCCGCCTCGCACGGCGGCAACTACATGCACAACTTCTACTTCCCCCCGGCGCCCTCCTCATCGCCCTGGTACCCCGAGTGGCACCCCGGCGGCGAACGCGTCGCGTTGGCCATGAGCGGGTCGCTCTGGGAGGTGGACATCGCGACCGGCGACGCTCACGAGATCGTGCACGGCCCCGACTACTACTCGTCGCCCAACTACTCGCCCGACGGCGCGTGGCTGCTCTACACGGCGGACGACGGCGGCGGCACGATCCACCTCGAGGTCATGAACACGGCCACCGGCGAGCGCCACCGCCTCACCGAGGGCGCTCACGTCCACACCGACCCCCGCTTCTCGCCGGACGGCGGCCGCATCGCCTACGTCTCGACCGCTCCGCAGGGCTACTTCAACGTCTACATCCGCCCCTTCGCCGACGGCGCCTGGGCCGGGCCGGACATCTCGGTCACGGCCGACAACACCTTCGGCCGCGACCGGCTCTATTTCGGCGCCTGGGACATGCACATCTCCCCCGCGTGGCTGCCCAGCGGCGAGGAACTGCTGATCGTCTCCAATCGCGACGTCGCGCTCGGGAGCGGCAACGTCTACCGGGTTCCCGCCCGTGCCGGCGGAATCGAGGACCGCCAGCTCGTCCTCGCCGAGCAGTCCCTCTACCGCACCCAGCCACACGTCTCGTACGACGGCCAGCGCTTCGTCTACTCCTCGACCGCGGGCGCCGCGGACCAGTTCCAGAACCTGTACGTGCAGCCCACGACGGGTGGCGAGCCGTACAAGATGACCTTCTTCGACCACGACGCCTTCCACCCGCGCTGGTCGCCGGACGCGGAGTGGATCGCCTTCGTGGCCAACGGCGGCAGTCCCGGTACCGACGGCGTGCCGCACCACCTGACCGGGCTCCCGCAGCTCTATCTGCTGGAAGCCAACGGCGGCAGACTGCGCCGCGTCAACATCACCGAACGGCATTGGGCGCGGCCGACCGGCACGCTCGAAGTGACCACCGTCGGCCAGGCCGGCGAGATGCTGGCCAGCCGCGTCCACCTGACCGCTGCGGACGGCAAGTTCCATGCACCTGCCGACGCCTACGCCCGCGTGGCGCGCGAGGGTGACCGGATCTTCCATCACCCGGGCTGGTTCACCGTGGAGCTCCCGGCGGGCGAAGCCGAGATGACCATCGTGCGCGGCTTCGAAACCGCCCCCGCGACCCACACCGCCGTCATCCGCCCCGGCGAGCTCACCACGATGACGATCACGCTGACGGAGATCTCCGATCTCTCCGACCAGGGCTGGTTCTCGGGCTCCACGCACGTGCACATGAACTACGCCGGCAACCTGCGCAACAGCCTCGCCAACCTGATGATGATGTCCGACGCGGAAGACCAGGACGTCGTCGCCGAGCAGGTCGCCAACAAGGACAACCGCATCCTCGACCACCAATACTGGCTTCCGGGCGGGGGCCCGCATCCCCTTTCCGAGCCGGACCGCCTGCTCGTCGTCGGGCAGGAGTACCGCCCGCCCTTCTATGGCCACGTCTTCATGTTCGGCCAGCGGGAACACCTGATCGCGCCGTACGCGATGGGGTACGAGGGCACCGGGATCGAGAGCCTCTACCCGAGCAACACGGACATGATGCTGAAGGCCAAGGCCCAGGGAGCGACGACGGCCTACGTCCACTCGTTCTACAACGGCGACCCGCTGGAAGGGAATCTCGGGGGCGCCAAGGGATACATCGTCGATGCCGCGCTTGCAGCCGCCGACGCGGTCGAGTGGTCCACGCCCCAGGACGGCTGGCCCCCGGTCTACGCCGTGTGGAGCAGCGGGATCCGCGCAACCGTGGTCGGGGGCGAGGATTCCATCTCCAGCCTCCACGCGACGCCCCTGGTGGGCTCGATGCGCACCTACGTCCGCACCCCGGACGGCACGCTGACCATGGACGGGTGGTTCCAGGGGATTCGCGACGGCAACTCGTTCGTCAGCTCCGGCCCGCTGATCGAGTTCACGGTCGATGGTAGAGGGCCGGGGGAAGAGCTCGACCTCGACGGCCCCTCCGAGGTGCAGGTGCGTGGCCGGGTGTGGGGCGTGGTGCCGATGGAAAGGGTCGAGCTGGTCCTGGACGGCGATGTGGTCCGCACCTGGGAACCCGCCGGCGACAGGAAGTCCCTCGACATCGACGACACCCTGGCCATTGGCGCGAGCGGCTGGATTCACCTGCGCGTCGAGGGCGCCCCCGGGGACCGCTGGCCGCTCGACACGGCGTATCCGCAGGCGTTCACCAACCCGGTCTGGGTGACGGTCGCGGGCCGCCCGATCCGAAGTGCAGCCGCCACGGACTATGCGCTGCGCTGGATCGACAAGCTGGAGGTCATGGCGGAGCTGTGGCCGGGGTGGCGGTCGGAGCGGGAGAAGGAGCACGTGTACGCGCAGTTCGAGGAGGCGCGCGAGGTGTACCGGCGGCGGGGCGCGGAGGCGCGGGACGCCGCGGCCGCAGCGGGCGGCGACCCCGGTGCGGCAGGCGGCAGCGGCGCGGCCCGCAGCGCGGCTACGCCCCTTCCCACGATCACCGAACAGTCCAGCGGCACGACCGAGGTCCTGCAGGCGATCAGCCCCGTAACGGCCGAGACCGTGTGGGCCAGCGGGCACGGCGGGGTGATCCTGCGGACGATCGACGGGGGCGAGGCGTGGCAGCGCGTGGCAGCGCCGGCGGCCGATTCGCTCCAGTTCCGCGACATCCACGGGTTCTCGTCCCGCACAGCCATTGCGCTGACCGCGGGCACGGGGCCGGCATCGCGCATCTACCGCACGGCCGACGGCGGCGAGACCTGGACGCTAGGCTTCCTGATGGACGCGCCCGAGGGCTTCCTCGACTGCCTGGACTTCTGGGACGGCGAGCGGGGCTTCGCGTACGGCGACTCCTTCGACGGCGTCCCGTACATCCTGCTCACCGGGGACGGGGGGCGGAGCTGGTCGCGGGTTCCCGCCGATGCCGCCCCGGCGGCCCGCGAAGCCGCCCTCGCCTTCGCTGGCCGCCGGGGCGGCACGGATCCTGGCGACGGACGACTACGGCGCCACATGGAGCGAAGTCGCCGTGCCGATGGCGACGGGCGATGCGGCCGGGATCTTCACGCTGGCCCTGGCGGACGGGTCGCCGGCCATGGCGCTGGGCGGGGATCTGGGCGCGCCCGAAGAAGTAGTTGCCGCGAACGCAGCCGTCACCAGGGACGGGGGCCGCACCTGGACGGCCGCCACCCCCGCACCGATCGCCGGAGCAGTCTACGGAAGCGCGGTCGGCCGCTGGGGCCCGTATCGGAACATCGTGGCGGTGGCCCCGCCCGGTGCCGCGTTCACCGCCGACATGGGCGAAACCTGGCGCCCGCTCGACGGCGTAAGCGCGTGGGCGGTCGAGTTCGCGCCGGATGGCCGGGTTGGATGGGCCGCGGGAGGGGACGGACGGATTTGGAGAATCATGTGGTAGCGACGCGGCCCCGGGGTCGCGCTTGCGCGCTCGGGGCCATGTTGGCCTTTGCCTTCGCCGGCATCCTCGCGGCGCAGGATCGACCGCCGCGCATCGAAGGCAGGGTGGTGGACCTCGATACGGGTGCCTCGGTCGAGGGCGCGTCGATCGCGCTGGTGCGTCTCCGTGCAGGTATGGTCGACTCGACCCGCGCCGAGACGGCGACCGACCGCGCGGGGACCTTCCAGTTCGAGCGGGTGGCTTCGGGCGAGTACCGGATCACCGTGAATCACATCGCGTATGGGACCTTCGACGATCGGGTCACCCTGGCGACCGGCGACCGGATCGCGCTTCGCATCACCCTTTCACCCACCGCGATCGCGCTGGAACCGGTCACCGTCGAGGCCTTCCGGGAAGGGACCCTGAGGGACCGTGCCATGGGCACGGCACGGCATCGGCTCACAGCAGAGGAACTGACACCGGCGGCGAGATCCGGAGACCACCTGGCCAACGCGCTCGCGCGCCTTCTGCCGGGCGTGCGGGTCCGTAGCGGCCGCAGCCAGCCCGGCCAGCTCGTCTGTCTGGAGTTCCGGGATCCCGCTTCCCTCGCAGCGCCGGGGTGTCGTACCCCGGTTGTGATCGTCGACAACGTCCGCCAGGCCAATGGCCTCATCACCCTCAACACGCTGCCGATCGCCCACATCAGGAATGTCGAGGCCGTGGGTCCCGGAGAGGCCGGCGTGCGATACGGCGCGGACTCGAACTACGGCGTGATCCTGATCGAGACGGTATCGGGCGGCGCCCCGCTTGCGACACCCGGAAGTACACCGGGCCGGATCTACAGCTGGGCCCTCGAGTCCGAACCCTACCCCTGGGGCAAGGCGCTCGGCGTGGCCGTCGGGGCAAACACGCTGGGCCTCCTCGCCGGATACGCACTGTCGCGGTCCTGCCTGAGCTTCGAAGACCTCTCCGAGCACTTCGTCGGGGCGCGCTGCGGCGGGCTGCGCAACGCGGGGTCGCGCATCGTCCTCTACGCGGCGCCGCAGCTCGGCGTCGGGTACCTGACCGGCCGGGTCGGCGCGACCGACCTCTCGCGCGGCAGCATGTGGAAGAACGCGGTCGCAGGCACGATAATGTCGGCGCCCGGAATCGTGCTGGCCCTCACGGACGACCAGGACGGCTTTCCGGGATCGACCGGGATCGGCGTCTTCATGACCGTGGTGGGCGCTCCCCTCGCGGCCGTGGCGGCCGACCGCCTGTTCCGGCGGGTGGTGCGGTAGCCCAGCGAACGACAACCGGCCCACACCGTGATCCAGGTGGCCGCTCTGCGAGGGGCACTCCGCGCCGCGGGCTGATATCTTTTCGAGCGGCCAGGGGATTGTTCACCCCGGCTGTCCGTTCACCACAACACTCCGTTCACCCCACCGCAAAGGCTGGAAGATGTCGGTAAGAGGCACCGTGGCGGCGTTCGACCAGATCGTCGCCGGCTCGAAGGCTGTTCTGCAGGCTGTTCCCGAGAATCGCATGGACTGGCGGCCGCATGAGAAGTCGTGGACGCTCGGCGAACTCGCGACCCACCTGGCCAACCTCCCCAACTGGACGATGCCCACTCTGGCGGCCTCCGAGTTCGACATCGCGCCCGCAGAGGGCGGGCCGCCGCCGATGGCCGCGTTCAACACAACCGAGGAGCTTCTCTCCGCGCTCGACGCCAGCTCCGCAGCGGCTCGTACGGCGATCGAGAACAGCTCGGAGGAGGACCTGGCGGGTCCGTGGACCATGCTCGTGGCGGGCGAGCCGCGCTTTACGCTGCCAAAGGCTGTCGTGCTGCGCACCTTCATCCTCGACCACATGATCCACCACCGTGCCCAGATCGGCGTGTATCTCCGCCTCCTCGACGTGCCGGTGCCGCAGATCTTCGGACCGACCGCAGACTTCCCCGACGCCTAGCCGTGCCGGCACTGGACTCCGACCGCTTCGAGCTGCTCACCTTCGACTGCTACGGGACGCTGGTGGACTGGGAGGCGGGGATCATCGCCGCCGTCGAACCGGTCTGCGCCTCCCGCGGCAGGTCACCGACCGACGCGGCGATCCTCGCGGCCTTCGGCGAGGCCGAACACGTGGTGCAGGGGGAGCGTTACCGCACCTATCGAGAGGTGCTCGCCATGACGCTCGAGCGGATGGGGCCGCGGCTCGGCTTCGAGCCGACGGCAGCGGAGTGCGACGCCTTCGCGGCTTCCGTGGGAGACTGGCCACCCTTCCCCGACACCGTGGCCGCGCTGCAGCGACTGGGTAGCCGCTACGCGCTCGGGATCGTCTCGAACGTGGACGACGACCTCTTCGCCCGAAGCAGCAGGCGGCTGGCAACCGGGTTCGACTGGGTGGTCACGGCGCAGCAGGTGCGACACTACAAACCCCACACTGCGCACTTCGAGGAAATGGTCCGGCGCTCGGGGATACCGCGTGACCGCACGCTGCACGTCGCCCAGAGCCTCTTTCACGATATCGCGCCCGCGTCGGCGCTGGGCTACGCGACCGTTCACGTGAACCGGCCCAGCCGCGGGGGGCCGACCGGAGCGACGCCCCCGGCCCGGGCGCGAGCCGATGTCGAGGTCGCGGACATGGCGGCGGTGGCGACGCTGCTCCTGGGGGTCGAATGAGCACCGACGGAACCGGCAAGCCCGGCGTTCCCGATGGCGGGGACGGCATCCACACCATCCGTGCCAGCGGGATCCACCGCGACTGGAACGGGATCCACTACAAGACGGGCCTGTCGGCGAAGAACGTCCCGGCCCGTGATCTGTCGATGAACGTCGCCCGGATCCCGCCCGGCGGCGTGGCCTTCGCACACATCCACGTGGACTTCGAGGTCATGCTGTACCTGCTGAAAGGAACGGTGCGTCACGACTTCGGCCCCAATCTCCGCCATTCGATCGTGAATCACGCCGGCGACTTCATCTTCATCGAGCCGGGCGTGCCGCACGAGGTCGTGAACATCAGCGATACCGATGACGTGGTGGCTGTCGTCGCCCGATCCGACGCCTCGGAGTGGGAGAATATCGTCGACTACGACCGCGAGACCGGGAAAGTCATCCCGAAGCGGGAAGCCAGCCGGGAGTGGTAGCGCCAGCCGGGTTCAGCCCGGCCTCATCGCCAAAGAGCGATCACGAGAGCCTGAGCGAGCAGCGCTACGCCGTTGTAGGCGACATTGAGCCACGCGAGACCCGGCTTGCGCTTCTCGAAGGCGATGGACTGGTTCGCGACGGGCAGAATGAAGCCGACCAGCGCCATGAGCGCCACGTGCACACCGACCATCGCGGAGCCTCCGCTTCCACCCACTGACGAGACATCGGCAGGTGCGAATTCGGCGATGAGCTGGGCCAGCACAAAGGCGGTGACCAGGGACAGCAGAAGGGTCACTCCGTAGGTCTTGACCGGATTGAACCCTTCCTGAATCTCCTCGGCCGTCATCTCCATCAGCGCCAGCCAGCGCTTGCCGAAGATGGGGCCGTACCACAACGAGCCGACGATCATCGGAACGATACCGGCGACCAGTACCGCGAGCAGATTGACTTCGTGCATGGATGGTCCTTTGCTGGTTTAAGGGGTGTGCGACCCAGCCGGGCCTCAGCGTGACTTCAGGACGCGTGAGTCGAATCGGTAGTCGGTGATCGTCCCCGGCTGGAGTCGGGCAAAGTCCGGATGAACGGGATTCGCAATGTAGTTGACCTCGCCGACCACGACAGCGCTCGGTACCCGGAGCACCGCCGACGCCAGCGAGTCGATCCAGCGGTCGCCGATCTTCCGGGTGGCGGAGTGAAGGCTGGGCGCCACCCAATCCACAGGCAGATCACACACCCCGATGACGTTGATCAGGTCTTCGGGGATTCCGACGGGCAGCTTCCGATACCGTGCCAGGACATCTGGTGTCCGAACGTGCACCAGCAGCTCCAGGCTCGCGAGGGCCAGATTCCCACTCAGGTACACTGCCCGCCGTCCCGGACTGTTCCAGCGTCCGCCGTATTGCAGCGCGCCCTCACCGAACAACGTTTCCTCGACGGCGCGGGGGTGCTCGGGCCAGGCCAGACGCCAGGCCGTGATGACGCCAGCCACGGCCGCTAGCTGAATACCCCGTGGGCCAGTCGTCCGATGATCTGCTCGACTTCCCGGCCACCCACCTCGGTCGAGGCCCGTTCGAGTGGCGACTCCCCCTCAAGGAGTTCGTGGGAATCTCTCAGCCACCGGCGGGCAGCGACCTCGTTGCCCCCCATCATCTCGTGGACCATCGAGACCAGGCGCGCCACGCGCACCAGCCGATCGGATTCTTCCGAAGACAGCGAGCCGGCCTTCCGTCTGCGCGCCAGCGTGGTGGAGGGCAGACCGATGACACGAGCCAGCGCGAGACGTCCGACTCCCGCCGCACCAGCCACGTCATCCAGCGCCGAGAACGCGAGGCCGCTTCGAACCGCAGCCACAGCTCCTTCGCGGACGAGCAGGGGATAGACCTCCGACCCGCTTCCTGGCTTGGAGTGTTTCATATGCTTCCCGTTTGGTATAGATGAATTGTCCATATGGACAAACAATACACAGTCAGTCGGGGAGGCGCAACCGATGTTGGACCAGGCGGTCGGATGTCCCGGAGGTCTACGGCGTATTCGCCATTCGGTCCAGAAAGGCCCGCTCTTCGTGGGTGAGCGCCCTGGCACCGGCTTTCCTGGCTTTCCGCAGCAGGAACTCCAGCTCCTCGCGGTTGATCTCGTGCAACCGTTCGCGCGGGATCGCTTCCCAGCGTCGCAGGGTATCGGCGTCCAATATTTCCGCCTGAATCCTCGTCAGCGTGGGCTGCCTGACCACCCGGCGATGCCGACGACTCTCCCACCGCCGCAGGAAGAGCCAGCCCGTCACCAGGCCTCCGAGATGGGCGAAGTGGGCGATGCCGTCCTGGGTGCCCGCGAACCCCGCGAAGAGACTTGACGCCACCATGAGGAACGCCAGCATCCGCGCCTGGATCGGCAGAATGCCCCAGATGTAGATGTCCTCGCGGGGCCAGTAGCGGGCGAAGCCGATCACTACGCCGAAGATTGCGCCGGAAGCACCGACCACCGCGGCGGTCGGGGAGAAGACGAAGGACAGAAGCGCCCCGCCGATTCCGCACAGGATGTAGAACCAGATGAAGGTCCGGCTCCCCAGCCGCTCCTCGAGCCGCGGCCCGAAGAAGAACAGCATGAGCATGTTGAAGAGGATGTGCATCCCGTTCGCGTGCAGGAACGCGTAGGTCACGATGGTCCAGGGTCTGAAGAGGACCAGAGCCGGGATGAACGCGAAGTCCGTTCGAAGACCGGGATTCACCCAGGTGAGCAGAAACACCACGACGTTGGCCAGCAGCAGACGCTGAACCCATGGTGTCATCAGCACGTGGCTACTCCGTTCTCCACCGAAGCCCTCTTCCGCCCTTCAATCTAACCGCGGGCCTGCATCTCGCTCGGCAGCAGCACCGCGTGGATGAAGGAATGGACGGGGGTCGCAATCCCCACCGTTGCCCCCAGGCGCACCGCCGCCCCGGTCCAGGCATCGAGCTCGGAGGGCACGCCCGCAGCGATGTCGCGCTGCAGGGACGAGGTGCCCTCGGCCGGGAAGGTGTCCACCGTGTTCATCGCGAAGGCGACCGCGTCGTCCTGCAGCGACACTCCGTGGGCGGCCGCCACCGCCGCGATCTCCTCCATGGCCCGCCGTAGCAGGGCGCGGCTCTCCGGGAGCGTGCGTACCGGGCCCAACGGCATCCGGCACGCTCCGCAGACGCCGCCCACCGAGCACACGAAGAGGAACTTGAGCCAGATTGCCGCGTCGATGTCGGGCGGCACCTCGGCGTCGACGCCCGCGTCCCGGAGCGCGGCCACCAGGGAGTCGACCCGGCGTGTGCGGCTGCCATCCCATTCGGCGAGCGCGACGTACGGCTCTACCCCGACGTGGCGGATTTGGCCCGGTGCCACCACCTCGCTGATGATCCGGGTCAGCCCCTTGCCCATGCGCGAGCGCCCCACGGCGGGAAGCAGGGCCTCGTGCGCGTCCACGCCGTTGAGCATCGGCACCACCAGCGTATCGGCGCCGAGCAACGGGGCGATGCCCCCGCAGACCGCCGCAAGATGCATCGATTTCACGGCCACGATGACGGCGTCGACCGGCCCGATCTTCGCCGGGTCGTCGGTGGCGGCGGCGGGCCGTACCACGAAGTCCCCTCCCGGAGAGCGCACGCTGAGCCCCGACGACCGGATGGCTTCGAGGTGCGCTCCGCGGGCGAGCAGGGAGACATCGTAACCGGCGCGGGCCAATACACCGCCGTAGTAGCCGCCCACGCCCCCCGCACCGTAGATGGCGATTCTCATGGTGGCGAAGTTACCCTGATGCCGGGCGGGCTCAAAGGCCGACCATATGGAACCCAGTCACCGACACGGGAGGGCAGAATGATGCTCAGCCGTACACTGCCGTTCGCCGCCGCGGCCGCTCTCGCCGCTCTCCCGGCCTCGCCGGTTGCCGCCCAGACCCCGGAACAGCGCTACACCGACTGGGTCCGCCGCGACTTCCGCCCGCAGGAGTACGACTATCGCCGGGGCCGTACGATCGACGGACTGCGGGCTTCCGGCGGCGGTCTCCTGCTGACCCCCTCGTCCGACGGCGTCACCCACGGCGGCACCTTCCGGCAGCTCGAGGACTTCTGGTATCTGACCGGGCTCGAGATCCCGCAGTCGATGCTCGTCCTCGACGCCGACCGGAGCCGCTCGGTCCTCTTCATGCCGCGAAGGGATCCGCGATTCGAGAATCCCGGCAGGACGAACGACTTCCCTGGAAGGCCGCTGCTGGACGACTATCAGCTTCGCAGCATCGCCGGGATCGACGAGTACCGCGACATCGTGGAGCTGGACGCCTATGTGCGGGAACGGGTGGCCGAAGGGGCAACCCTGCGCGTCAACGTAGGCGCGGCAGGGCCGATGCCGGAGCCGGTGGTGCCGATGATCGGCAGCCTGGTCGCCAACGCCGCCCTCATCCACCGCCTGCGGTCCGACCATCCCGGGGCGCCAATGCTGAACGCGTTCGAGGTGATCGCACGCATGCGCATGGTGAAGACGCCGGCCGAGATTCAGCGGATGCGTGCGGCCGCGGATGCGACCATGGCCGCGATCCGCGCGGCGGTCGGCCGGATCCGCTCCGGGATCGACGAGCGGAGCCTGCAGGGCGAGTTCGAGCGGACCTGCCGGACCTTCGGCTCGCAGTCGATCCCCTTCACGCCGATTATCAAGTCGGGGCCCAACAGCCTCTGGGCCTGGCGCATCCTCGCCGCGCACTACAACCGGCGCAACCGGGCCATGCAGGACGGCGAACTCGTGATTTTCGACGTGGGATGCGAGGTGGACGGGTACGTCAGCGATGTCGGGCGCACCTTTCCCGTGGGCGGGTCGTTCAGCGATGTCCAGCGGGAAAAGCTGCTCGTCAGCACGCGCGCCGCAGAGGCGATCATCGCGGCGGTGCGCCCGGGGGTGACACTGCGCGAACTGACCGCCGTGGCGTACGAGGCCATCCCGGACGACGAGAAACAGCATATGCAGACGCCCTCGTTCTTCGGCCATCACATCGGCCTCTCGGTGGGCGATCCGGCGCTCATCGACGAGCCGCTCGCGCCTGGCATGGTCTTTACCGTGGAGCCGTGGTACTACAACCACGAGATCGGGGTCTCGGTCTTCGTCGAGGAGGTGGTGCTTGTGACGGAGGACGGTGTGGAGGTGCTGACGGCTTCGTTGCCGCGCGATCCGGCGGCGCTGGAGGCGATGGTGCGGTGACGGCCTGACTGGCCGTTATCCCGCCAGCCCCCTCACCACCTCCCCCAACTCGTCCACCGCCTCGTCCAACTGATCCGCGGTCACGTACGGGGCGGGACCCAGGCGCAGCACGCGGCCCCGGAAATCGGCGTACACCTTCCGTCCGCGCAGTTTGCAGCAGACTTCCCCGGCGCGGGGCACCTCCAGCGCCAGAAACCCGCCCCTTCGCTCCAGCGGAATCGAGCGGTCCCGCGACAGCACGGCGGGATCCAGATCCAACGAGTCCACCCGTGACGCCAACCGCCGGATCTGCGCCAGGCTGATCTCCCGCAACCGCTCCCCGTCGAGCCCCATCTCGCGGAAGAACTCGAACACCACCGCGCCGCGATAGTGGCTGACCGGATCGTAAGTGGACCCCGCGAACCGCAGGTGGCCCTCTCCGTATGCAACGCCGCCATCGCCCGCCTCTCCCCTCGCCTCCGCCGCCAGCGTCCCGAACTCGGCGAACCAGCCCGTCAGCACCGGCCGCAACTCGCAGTCCCGCGGGAACCTCAGGAAGCAGTTCCCCTCCCCCAGCTGGCAGTACTTGTACCCGCCGCCCACGACGAACGCGCCCTCCAGCCCCATCTCCACGACCGAAAACGGCACCGCGTTGAGCGAGTGGTAGGCGTCCACGAGCAGCTCGGCTCCCACCTTCGCGCACGCCGCGGCCACCTCGTCCAGCCCTTCCACGATCCGCGCGTCCCGGAACAGCACCGACGATACCAGCACAGCAGCGGTCCGGTCGTCCACGGCATCCACGAGCCCCTCCGCCACCGGCCTGTCTCCGCTCGTCCCGTCATCCGTGCCCGTCGCCACCCGGACGATCTCGATCCCTTCGGCCTCCAGCCGGTCGAGCTGGCGCCGAATTGTGTGGAATTCGCCGTCGGTGGTCACCAGGCGCGGCCGCTCCCGCAGCGGCAGCGCCGAAAGGAACCGGATCAGCAGCTCGTGCGTATTCTGCCCCAGCGCGATGTGCCCGTCAGGGTCGTCCAGAAGCCGTCGATACCCGGCTCGCACCTCGTCAGCGACCTCGAAGGCCCGCCCCCACTTGTCGTCCACCATTTCCGCGGCGTCGAGCCAGGCCTGCTTCTGGGCGGAAAACGCCACATCCGGCCACGCCTGATGGGAGTGCCCGGTGAGCAACACCCGGTCCGACACGCGAAAGCGCGAGTAGTGGCGCGCCAAACCGGACGCGGTGTGGCCGGTCGCGCCGTCCGGCTCCGAGGTCACAACGCCGTCCTCATCTCCCACAGGTCCGGAAACGCCGGCTTGATCGTGGTCGCCAGGTAGGCCACCCCCGCGCTGTCCCCCGTCCCCGGTTTATTGCCGATCGTGCGTTCCACCATCTTGACGTGCCTGTAGCGCCACTCCTGGAACCCCTCGTCCAGGTCCACCAGGCGCTCGCAGAGGTTGACCAGCCCCGGATCCGAGCGGTATGCCTCGACCAGCATCGCCTGCACCTGCGGGTCCGACGCCACGGGTCTGGTCACATCGCGGCCAAGCGCGCCCTCCGGGACCTGGTATCCCTTGCCGACCAGAAACCGCAGGAAGGCATCCCAGAGCGACGGCTCCTCAAGCCGGCGCTGCAGCCGCCGCTGTTCATCCGCATACGGAAACGCCTTGAGGACCGACGCCTTCTTCATTCCAAACGCGAATTCCAGTTCCCGGAACTGCGCCGACTGGAAACCGCTGGCCGTGTCGAGCCGGTCGCGGAAGGACTCGAACTCGACGGGCGTCATCGTCTCCAAAATGTCGAGCTGGCCCACCAGAACCTTCATGATCGAGCGCACGCGCTTGAGCGTCGCGGACACGCGTGCCTCGTCGCCCGCGACGAGAAGCACCTGCGCACGGTCGAGTTCGTGCAGCGCGGCCTTGAACCACAGTTCGTGGACCTGGTGCACGATGATGAAGAGCAGTTCGTCGTGCTCGGGCGGGTCGGAGAGCGGCTGCTGCAGCGACAGCAACTCCGGCAGCATCGCGAAGCGCTGGTAGTCCATCTGTTCTGGTCGTTCACTCATCTCCGGTCTCCGGCCCGTAGGCCCCCGAAGCCGCGCCGAACCGCGGCGTATAGTTGTCCAGGGTCTCGTACTGCGATGGCCAGGGCAGCGGATACCCCAGCGCGTAGGCGGCGTGCCGTGTCCAGTATGGATCCCACAGGTGCGCACGCGCCATCAGACACAGGTCGGCCCTGCCCGCCGCGATGATCCCGTTCACGTCCTCGAACGACGAGATGTTCCCGACGGCCATGGTCGCGATCCCGACCTCGTGGCGGATCCGGTCCGCAAACGGCGTCTGGAACTGCCGCCCGTAGCGGGGCTCCTGGTAGGGCACCGTCTGGCCGGCCGAGACGTCGACGACATCGCAGCCGTTGGCTTTCAGCGCGCGCGAAATCTCGACCGCGTCCTCGGGCTCGTTGCCGCCGGGCCACCAGTCGACCGCCGACAGCCTCACCGACAGCGGCCGCTCGTCCGGCCACACCGCGCGCACCGCGTCGACCACCCGCAACGGAAACCGCAGCCGATTCTCCAGGGTGCCGCCGTAGCGGTCATTGCGCCGGTTGGTCAGCGGCGACAGGAAGCTGGCCAGCAGATACCCGTGCGCCATGTGGATCTCGACGATGTCGAACCCCGCCTCGACCGCCATTGCGGTGGACCGCTCGAAGTCCGCGACCAGCGCATCCATGCCCGCCTCATCCAGCTCCGCAGGCACCGGGCTGTGCTCGAAGAACCCGATCGGCGAGGCCGACACGATGGGCCAGCCGCCCTCTTCCAGGGGCTCGTTGGGGCCCTCCCAGTCCAGCCGCGTCGACCCCTTGCGCCCCGCGTGACCCAGCTGGATCCCGACAGCCGCGCTTGTGAACCGCTTCACAAAGTCGACCAGGCGCCGCCACGCGGTGACGTGTTCGTCCATGTAGATGCCCGCGCAACCCGGCGAGATCCGCCCGTCGCGCCCGATCGCCGTCATCTCGGCCATCACGAGTCCCGCGCCGCCGATGGCACGGGTGCCGAGGTTGATGAGGTGCCAGTCGTCGACCGTCCCGTCCCGGGCCGAGTACTGGCACATGGCCGAGACGCCCACACGGTTCGCCAGGGTGAGTTCGCGCAGGCGAAACGGCGTGAACAGCGGGGGCGGAGGCGCGCGGTCTCCGGCGGCCCGCACGATCCCCAGCGACTCTTCATGCTCCGTTATCGTCACCCCGGCCTGGATCTCGGCCTTCCGCGCCACCCACCGGTCCACCTCTTCCACGAACGCCGGGTCGCGCCCGCGCAGGTTCTCGTGCGAGATGCGCAGGCTGCGAGTCAGCAGCGAAAAGGCGAACTGCTCGGGCTCCAGCCGGAAGTAGCGCTCCGTGTCCTCGAACCACTGGAGGCTGGCCTGGGCCGCGCGCTGGAGCGACTCGACCGGGCGGCGGCGCTCGGCCTCGTAGCCGCCCAGCGCATCGGCGCGAGGTGCCCGGCCGCCCCTGTCCTGGCCGCCCGCTCGCAGCGCGTCCGCCAGCGCGATCGCGTCGAGCATGGCCAGCCGCGTGCCGGACCCCACCGAGAAGTGCGCCGTGTGTGCCGCGTCCCCAATGAGTACCACGTTGCCCGCCGACCAGCGCGCGTTCACGACCGTGGGGAAGCGACGCCACACCGACCGGTTGCGAATCAGCGGATGGCCGTCGAGCTCGTCGGCGAAGAGCCGGGACAGGAATCGGACCGTCCCTTCCTCGCCGGCCCGGTCCATCTCCGCGCGCCGCCACGTCTCGTCGGTCGCTTCCACGATGAAGGTCGACCTGCCCGAGGCGTCGTACTGGTACGCATGCACCCGCCAAAGGCCGTGTTCGTCCTCGCGGAAATGGAAGGTGAACGCGGGGAAGGGCCGCGTCGTGCCCAGCCAGACGAAGCGGTTGGGGCGCAGGTCCACGGCGGGCTCGAAGGCGTCGGCGAATCGCTCGCGCACGCCGCTGTTCAGCCCGTCGGCACCGATCACCAGGTCGGCGTCCAGGTACGGGTCCAGGTCTCCCACATCCGTCTCGAAGTGCAGCTCCACCCCCACCTTGCGGCAGCGCCGGTGCAACAGCAACAGCAGCTCCCGGCGCGACAGCCCCGCGAAGCCGTGCCCGGTCGACTCCAGGCGGCGGCCCCGGTAGTGGATGTGGATGTCGTCCCAGTGGTAGAAGCGTTCCTCGATGGCGCGAAGGGTCGGCGGGTCGGCGTCGGCGACCTCCTGCAGCGTCGCGTCCGAGAAGACGACGCCGAAGCCGAAGGTGTCGTCGGGACGGTTGCGCTCGAAGACCTGCACCGTGCGGTGCGGGTCGTCCTTCTTGAGGAGCAGCGCGGCGAAGAGGCCGCCGGGCCCGCCCCCGACGACGTTGACCTTCAAGGGGAGGATCCCCTGACCAGCGCGCCGCCGATGATCAGGTGCTGGATCTCGGTCGTCCCCTCGTAGATGCGCAGCGCCCGCACACTCCGGTAGAGGTGCTCCACCGGATGGGACGCGAGCACGCCCCTGCCACCCAGGACCTGTACCGAGCGGTCCACGATCCGCTGCGCGGCCTCGGTCGAGAACGCCTTCGCCATCGCCGCCTCGACGGTGATCCGGGCGGCTCCCCGGTCCTTCTCCCACGCGGCGCGGTAGGTGAGCAGGCGCCCGGCGGTCAGCTCCGTGGCCGACTCGGCGAGCTTCTCCTGGATCAGCTGGAACGACCCCAGCGGCTTCCCGAACTGATGCCGCCGCCGCGCGTGCTGCACCGCCTCCCACAGCGCGCGCCCGGCCATCCCGCACGCGGCAGCCGCCACCGTGGGGCGGAGCCGGTCAAGCGCCGACATCCCCGTCCTGAATCCGGTGCCGGCCTCGCCCAGGAGCGTCCCCGCCGGCACCCGGCAGCCAAGGAAGCGGATCTCGCCCAGCGGGTGCGGCGCGCTCATCACCTGCGCGCCCAGGAACTCCAGTCCGGGCGCATCGGCGGGCACCACGAAGCACGAAATCCCCCGCGTCCCCCCACCCGGATCCGTCGACGCGAACACCACGTAGAAGTCCGCGATCCCGGCATTCGAGATGAACGCCTTGCCGCCGTCGAGCACGTAGTGCCCCGCCCCGTCCCCCTCCGCGGTCGTGTAGAGTTCTGCCGGTGGCGGCGGAGAGAGAGGTTGAGTGGGGGGGGGGGG
>VXQO01000017.1 GCA_009838975.1 Gemmatimonadota bacterium
CCCCCCCGCCCCCGCCCCCCCCCCCCCCCCCCCCCCCCCCCCCCCCCCCCCCCCCACCACGCAGTCCTTGTCGACGAATTCCTCGCCGGGCACGTGGATCGCGACCAGCCCGGTGAGTCCTCACCCTCACCGCGCCCCGGCCCAACCGCCAGCATTCACGGCCACTGCCACCAGAAAGCGTCCGGGACCGCCGACGCGACCGCCCAAGCCCTTTCGGCCGTCGCGGGCGTCCAGGGCACCCTTGTCGACTCCACCTGTTGTGGCATGGCCGGCTCCTTCGGCTACACCGCGAAGCACCTGCGCACATCGCGCTCCATGGGCGAACTCGGCCTGTTTCCCGCGTTGCGCGCCACCCCGGTGGACCACCCGATCATCGCCAACGGCTTCAGCTGCCGCGCCCAGATCCGGGATGGGACGGGGCGGCGGGCCCGGCACCTGGTAGAGGTACTGGCCGGACGGCTGGACAGGAATTCGCAGACCGCCCGTACATGGAACCGGGCGACCGACTCGCCGCAGCCACAGAACCGCTCCATGAGTGAAAAGCCAGCGCGATGAAGCCTCCACGACACGGATCCCCAGCAGTCCTCCTTTCAGTGGTCACGCTCGCCCTGATCGCAGTCGCCTTCGCGGGTGCGCCCGCGGCAGCCCAGCAGGTGATCGAGCTGCCGCTGGAAGACCGCCTCCTGACCGCGGACTTTTCCGAGGTGTATCGCGTAGGTGACGGAATCCGGGAATGGCAACTGCTGTCTCGCGTGACGTCGCTGTCCTTCGACGATCGAGGCAATCTGCACATCGCGGATCTGGCCGGTGACGAACTGTCCGTCCTCGTGGTCGACCAGCGGGGTGAACTGGTGGTCCGGTTCGGCCGGAAGGGTGAGGGTCCGGGCGAGTTCCGGCGGGCCAGTCACGCGTTCGCACTGCCCGACGGGCGCACGCTTGTCGCAGATGACATGCACATGGCCTACCAGGTGTTCGACCTGGAAGGGAATCTCGACCGTTGGATTCGCTACCCGGGAGTAGCTGCGGCGGACGACCGACCGCCGATGTATGTGCGAAGCACGGATCCACGGCTTCGCAAAGTGGACCGGTGGGAAGGAAACCTTGTCGCCCGCGTCACCTTCGCGCGGGACTTTGAGGTGGTCGACTCGGTCAACAGGCGTTTCAACTTTCAGACAAGCCCGGGTCCCCGAACCATCAGGCGGGTGCTCCTCGATGGAGATGAGGCGCGGGAGGTGGACCAGGCCAGCGCGAACGATCCGCAAGCGGAAAGGGACTTCCATTTCGGTCCTCTCCCGGGGGGAAGGGTCGCCTTCTCTGACACGAGCACCTACGAGATCACGGTTGCCGGGCCCGGCGAGGGTCTCGTTCTGGTTCGCGCCTTTGCAGAAAGGGTTTGGGACGACAGGACTCAGCGAGACTACAAGGAGTTCGGCAAGAGGTTGGTACGGGAGGCCGTGGCAACGGGCGGGGACCGAGCCGAGATGGTTGGGTTGTTTGGTGGCGAGCAAGTGCTCATCGAACGGATCGAGGCCAGGAAGTTCACGGGCCCAATCCCGCATGTCGCCGCCCTGGAGACGACCTGGGATGCGAAGATCTGGGTGCTGTGCACGCCCGTGGCGGGATTTGTAGAAACCGATTTCATCGGGCTGATGGCAACGGCATTCTCGTCGGAGCCAATCGGGCTCACGGCAGCCGGTCCCGGCCCGATCGACGTGATCACCGCCGAGGGCGAATACCTGGGCACATTCCCCGACTCGAGGATGCCCAACGCGTTCGGTCCCGACGGCCTGGTCGCCTATGTCGAGGTGGACGAACTCAACGTGCCGACTGTCGTGGTCAAACGGTTGCCGGCGGCAATTCGGTAGCGTAACGTTAGCATGACATTATGTCGTGTCAACATTACATTTTGGGCGATAATGGTGTCCCTCACTTGCCGGTCACGGTGACCTGTGTCATCAATTCCCGACGAACTCGGCGCCCACGTATCGGTCGCAGGCGGGGTCCACAACGCGCCAGTTAGGGCGGCCGAGATCGGCGCCGCCGTCTTCCAGATCTTCACCAAGCAGCCGAACCGCTGGGCCGAGCCGTCGATCCCGGACGACATCGCCGACCGCTACCGCGCCGCCGCGCGCGGCAGCACCTTCGTCGCCTCGCACGACTCCTACCTGATCAACCTGGCAAGCCCGCAGCCGGCGCTGTGGCGGCGCTCGACGGACTGCTTCACCGCGGAGGTGGCGCGGGCGGCACAGCTCGGGCTCGACGCCGTCGTCACCCACCCGGGCAACGCCACCGACGGTGACCGTGCGAGCGGCATCGAGCGCAACGCGGCCGGGCTCGTCGAGGCGCTTGAGGCGACGGCCAGAGGCCCGCGCATCCTGCTCGAACTCACCGCGGGGGCCGGCACCTCGATCGGCGGCTCGTTCGAGGACCTGGGCAGGATCATCGCCGCGGTCGCGGAACCGCACCGCGCCCGCCTGGGCGTCTGCTTCGACACCTGCCACGCGTGGGTCGCGGGGTTCGACCTGCGGGACGACTTCGAGGGCGTGTGGATGCGCGCCGAAGACACCTTCGGCGTCCACCGCATTGAGCTCTTCCACGTCAACGACGCGAAGACGCCGTTCGGCTCACGCCTCGACCGTCACGAGAACATCGGCGAGGGGACGATGGGGCTCGAGCCCTTCCGGCAGCTGATGAACACGGGGCGCTTCCGCGATGTGCCCAAGATCCTCGAGACGCCGAAGGGCGACGACGGCGTGAGCGCCGACCGCGCCAACCTGGCGGTGCTGAGGGGCCTCCGCGGCAAGGGATAGGGACACGGCCAGCCGGGCGTGCTGCGGGTCCGCGCTCGCCCGGTCGATGCGCCGCAGCGATCTCACCGCCCGCGCCGCCGCTCCCGCCGCTCCGCCGCGATCTCGACCAGGCGCCGCAACTCGGCGATCGGCTCCTCGTGGTCGTCCACCTGGAGGCGCAGCACGACATCGTTGTTGAGCCAGACGCCGCCGTCCTCCTGGACGATCAGCATCGCCGCGGACTGCATGCCGCGCGTGTCGCCCCCGGCCGCCTGACCGGCCTCGAGCGCCGCCTGCAGCCGCAGGGACAGGTGCCCCTCGGTGGACTCGAAGGCCGTCACCATGTCGTCCACCACGGCGGGGCCGGCGAGGATGTTGCCCTGGGCGGAGCAGTGCTCGCCGACGCGGTGGCCCGCCCAGTCGCTGGCGCGGGGGCCGGTGTGGGTCGCGACTTCGCCCCGGGCGTTCATGATCGAGAACTGGCGGCCCTGCTTCGTCCATCGCTCCGGGTCCGGGTCGGGGTCACGGGCGAGGATCTCCCGCACGGCGTCGGCGGGCGTGTACCCGTCGCGCAGGAGCGCGAGCGCCTGGGGGCCGTAGCTGACATCGACGATGGCCTGGGTCGCGACCACTCCGACGCCCGCCTCGCCCCAGATGACCCCGTTCCCCACGGAGAAGACGCGTGACTGAACCGCGACGCCGACTTCCCCCGTGTCCGGGTCATAGCCCACGATCGAGAATGTTCCCACGGGTGGCCATCCGGACCCTTCCTGAGCGACGACGGGCAGGGAGCCCGAAGCGGCGACACCCAGGGCGACGGTGACGATGCGCAGGAACCTTTTCATATTCACAACTCCTTGCGGGCTGGCTTTGGCGGGTCCGTGAATCTGGCATCCATCTTTCGTGATTGGCTAGGTTGCTGACATGTCGATGATACCCATGCGGCCCCTCGGATTCGGCGAAATCGTCGACGGGGCCCTCCAACTCTACCGCCGCGACTTCGGCCTGTACTACCTGATCGCGCTGGTGGCGGCGTTCCCGGGCTACGTGCTGATGCTGGTGTCGGGGGTGGACCTGGCGTCCATTGCACCGACTCCCGGAGCGGATCCGGCCGAGGCGTTCGCGGCGATGGGACCGGCGTTCGCCGTGACCCTGGCTGGGGCTGCGATGGCCTGGGTCGGCTGGATCGCGGTCGGGGTGGCGATGGCCGAGCGGATAGGAGAGCGGCCGGCGTCGGTGGGGCACTCGTATCGCGGGGCATTCCGGCACCTGCCGAGCACGGCGGGGGCGACGGTGGTGGCGCTGCTGATCTTTGCGGTCCTCTTTTTCGGGGTGATCCTGGCCGGCGGCCTTTTCACTGCGGTTTTTGTGCAGAGTGCCAGCCCTGCGGGTTTGATTGGATCGGCGGTGTTCATGCTGGTAGTGGCCGGCATCGTGGTTGCCCTGTGGATGGGCGCCACCTTCGGCATTCTTCCGGCCGTGATTATTGAGCGGCGCGGACCGATGGGGGCGCTGGGGCGCTCGCTCAGCCTGTGCAAGCGCGGGTTGCTCCGCGTCACCGGCATCATGGTCGTGGCCATGATCATCAATCTGGCGCCTTCGTTCGGCGTGTCGGCACTTTTCGGCATGGGAGACCTCTTCACGTCGCCGGACGCCGTGGGAGAGATCAGCGCCACCCAGCAGTGGCTCATGAATACGATCGACCTTGTGGTGGGGCCCCTGACCACGCCGTTCATGGTCGGGAGCATCATGGTGCTCTTCCATGACCGCCGGGTACGCAGCGAGGCATTCGACCTGGAAACGCTCGCGGGCGAGATGGAGGGGCGTTGATCCCGTCCCAGGAGCCGATCCCATCACCGGAGCGGGTGTCCAGTGAATTGCGCGACATCCTGTCCGACCCCGACTTCGCCACCTTCGAGGCTCCCTTGCGGCAACAGATCCTCGAGTGGGTCTTCAGGAGAGTCGGCGAACTCTGGAACTGGGTCCGGGGCCTGCTGGGCGAGGACGGCGCCGGTACGGCCCAGACAGTGGTGATCGTGGTCGCGCTTGTGGCGCTGGTGGTCATGGTGCTGGTGGCGTCCAGGCACGCTTCGCGCGTGCGGGCACGGCAAGGGGACGAGGACGATCCGGAACCGGAAGCGCCGCTGACAGCGCGTGAGTGGTTGACCGCTGCAAGCCGCCAGGCTCGCGGGGGGGCCTTCCGCCCGGCCGCCACCGCCCTCTATCAGGGCTTCCTGCTGACCCTCGAGCAGCAGGGGCTCCTTTCGTTTCACGGCTCCAAGACGCCGGGAGATTACGCGACGGAAATCACCCGGGTCGGACCGGGTGCGGCTGGACACGGGGAGATGGCGGGAGGCAGGTTTCTGGCCTCCTTCCAGAGGTTTTCCTTCGGCCAGGAAGAGCCGACCGCGGGAGGATACGCCCAACTTGCGCGGATGGCTAGAGAGGCGGGATGCCCGATCGAAGGGCCGTCCGATGAGCAGCGGGAGTCCGGAGCGGCAAGCGCATGAACGGGTCCGCCGCCACTCGCCGGAGGCTGCGCACCCGCCCGCTCTTCTGGGTAGCGCTGATCCTGTTGGTCGCACTGGTGGCAGGATACCTGGGGAGGCCGGAGGGACAGCGGGCGGGCAATACGCTCCGCAGCTATTTCCGCACCACGCCGGACGGGGTCGCGGCTCTCGCCCGCGGGATCGATCGTCTGGGGCGGCACACCGAGCCGTGGACAGCGCCATTCGTCGACGCGGACGCGTTGCGGGGGACCATCGTTCTGCTGGACGCAAGACGGTCACCGAGTCCCCGGGAGATACGGGCGCTTCTGAACCACGTGCGAAGCGGCGGCACCCTCCTCTACGTACCACGCTATGGCACATCCCGCGGCAGGACGCTGCAGACCGCGTTGATGGATTCGCTCGACGTGGTCTTCCGTTTCCGGACGACCCGCGAGCAAGCGCTGGACCAGTACCTGCGGGAGCCGCGCTGGGCCGAAGACCCGATCACCGACGGGCTGGCACTTCCGAGCAGACTCGTACGCGCCTTCCGAATCGGCTACCGGGGGGCGGACGGAGCCGGTGAAGGCGGGCGCGACAGCGCGGCCGTGAGGGACAGCACCGCAGCCGGTAACCGTCCGCCGGCCGGTCATGTTGACGCTCCGGGCGTCAAGCCCCTGCTGACGGCGACAGCCGTCGATTCCACCGCGTGGATGGCTGCCGCCGAGCTTCGGAAGGGGTCGGGGCGGGTGGTGATTCTCGCCGAAGCGGGCCCCCTCTCCAACGCCCGCGCGGCCAACCACCCGGTGGCGGTCCTCGCGGTGCGCACAGCGCTATCCTACACGAATGCCGCCGACACCGTCTTCTTCGCCGAGTACCATCAGGGGATCCGCGGCTACCGCAGCCGGGCCGAGGTCCTGGGACAGTTCTTCGCGCGAACCCCGCAAGGGCGAGCGCTCCTGCATCTGATCCTGCTCTGCTTCCTGGTGCTCGCCTGCGTGGGAGTACGCTTCGGCGCCCCGGCACCCGCCGTGGCCCCGCCCGACCGTGAGCGCAGGTCGCCGCTGGAACACGTGTCGGCGCTGGGAGATCTGTACCGGAAAGCCGGAGCCACCAGGACGACTGCACTCCTGCTCCTGGCAAGGCTGGCTAGAGTCACCCGCCACCCGCCACCGCGCGACACGGCGGAAGCGGACGAGCTCCTCAGCCGGCTGGACGCGGAGCAGGGCTCCGAAACGCCGCTGGCGCGGGCACGGCAGGGCCTGCACGAGGATCCACCCGACCTGGCGGCGATCGCCGCCGGTATCGATGAACACCTTTCCAGGAGATTCCATTCATGACACCGCCGGAAGCGGCGCTCCGCCTGCTGGGGGACCTCGAGCAGGTGGTGCTCGGCCAGGAAGCCGTGCTGCGACAACTCATGATCACCCTTCTCGCCCGGGGACACGCGCTGCTCGAGGGAGTCCCGGGAACCGCCAAGACGCTCGCGGTTCGAGCTCTCGCCAGGGGGCTAGGACTCGATTTCGGCCGGGTGCAGTTCACCCCGGACCTGATGCCGACGGACCTGATCGGCGTGAACATCCTGGGAGACGCGGGCTTCACCTATCGTCCCGGCCCGGTCTTCGCAGACCTTCTGCTCGCCGACGAGGTGAACCGGGCACCGCCCAAGACCCAGGCCGCGTTGCTGGAGGCAATGGAGGAACGACAGGTCACCGTGGACGGGGAAACGCGCCCGCTTCCTGCCCCGTTCACCGTGTTTGCGACACAAAATCCGGTTGAGTACGAGGGAACGTATCCCCTCCCCGAAGCGCAGGTGGACCGTTTCCTGATGAAGATCGTCGTGGACTATCCGCCGGCCGAGGCCGAGAGGGCCATCCTGGACCGCCATGAGACCGGGTTCAGGGCGGACGACGAACTCACCTACCCGATGGGCGACCCCATGACCCGCCAGGAACTGCTCGAAATGCGGGCCGACGTCAATCGCGTGCACATGGACGAGCGGGTGCGTCGCTACGTCACCGACATCGTGCGCGCGACCCGCAACGACGCGGCCTTCGTGCTGGGGGCCAGTCCCAGGGCCGGAGTCGCGCTCTTTCAGGCTTCCCGGGCCGAGGCGTACCTGCTGGGGCGCGACTTCGTGACGCCCGACGACGTAAAGGCATTGTCGTTCCCGGTCCTGAGGCACCGAGTCGTGCTCACCGCCGAGGCCGAGGTCGAGGGTCGCTCGTCGGACGACGAACTGACTTCGCTGCTGGAGACGCTGGAGGCTCCCCGGTAGTGCGGACCACGGTGATTCCGAGCGGGCGCACGCTCACGCTCGTGGGGTTGTCGTCGCTCGTCTTCCTTGTAAGCACGCCGCTGGCACTGGTGGCGGACGCCGTCATCCTGCTCCTGGCATTCGTCGATGCTCGCCGCACGCGCCCCCCCAACGCCCACCGGGAGGCCCCGCGAATCTCGGCAATGGCGGGGGTGAGCGACGTCGTCCTCACGGTCACGAACCCGGGCACCAACAGGGTCATCGCCAAGGTAACGGACGACCTCGACCCGTGCCTCAGGCGCCTGCCCGGACCCGGCGGCCTGGACGAATGGGAGAGTGGCAAGCTGGTTGCCCTCGCGCCCGGCGAGTTTGTTCGCTGCCACTACCGGGTCACCCCCCGCACTCGGGGGTTCCTGCCGCTCGGCGCCATCCACCTTAGGACGCTCTCGCCGTGGGGGCTGATGTGGCGTCGATCCAGCGTTGACGTGTCCCATACGCTGCAGGTGCAACCGGGGGTGCGGGACCTGCTGCGTGATCGCAGCGGATTCGCGATCAGGCGGCGGCTGCGCACGCCGGGACTCCGCCGGAACCGGCAATGGGGGGAAGGGCGCGAGTTCGAGAGCCTGCGCGACTACGTTCAGGGGGACGACCCCCGCACCATCGACTGGAAGGCCTCGGCCAAGCGACACAAGTTCGTGGTGCGCAACTACGAAGCCGAGCGCAGCCAGAGCATTGTGCTGGCCATCGATGCCGGGAGGCACATGCGGGAACGACTCTCACCGCTCCGGGAACGCATGGACTACGCGCTTGGTGCCTGCATGATGCTGGCGAGCCGTGCCCAGAACTTCGGCGACCGCATCGGCGTCGTGGTCTTCGACGAACGCATTCGACACGTGTCACCCCCGCGCCGGGCCGATCCTCCGGCGCTGGCACGAGTGCTCGCCGGGGTAGAGACGCGGCTCGTCGAGCCGAACTATCCGCTGGCCTTCGCCACCATGGGGCGCACCTTCCGCAAGCGCTCGCTGGTCATTCTCTTCTGCGACGTCGTCGATGGATCGGTCTCGCGGGCGTTGGTGAAATCGTTGGCCCGTATCGGCAGGGCGCACCTGCCGCTCGCGATAGCGATACGGAACCCGGCCCTCGAATCGGCTGCCACCCGGGCCGTAGGGGAAGCGGACGACGCCTACCATCGCGCAGCCGCCGAGGAACTGGTGCAAGCGCGGGCGACCACCCTCCAGGTCATGCGCCAGTCCGGGATACTCGTCGTGGACACGCCGCCGGGAGACACGCTGGTTCGCACGCTGGACAAGTACGTGGAGATCAAGGAGCGCGGGTTGCTGTAGCCACCCCGGGCGGCAGGCGTCGAGCTACGCGGCACTCCCTTCCGTAGGCCGGCGGCGACCGGCGAACCCGAAGTAGAGGACCAGCAGGACAGCCGTCATGCCGCCGAAGGCGAACTTCCATCCTGCATGGAGCTGCAACGGCGAATAGAAGCCCTCGATGAGTCCGGCGGCGACCAACATGATTGCCGTTCCGGCGATTAGCGAGAGGAAGGCACGTCCGCGCTCCATCAGCGCCTCGGCCCGGGTGCGCCGACCGGGCATGAGCAACGCCGACCCAAGTCCGAATCCGGCACCTCCGGCAATGCAGATTGCGGTCAACTCGATAACTCCATGCGATGAGACCCAGGCCAGGAGGACGAGAAGCACACCCTCGTTGGCATACACGCCGAAGCCGGCACCCAGCCCAATGCCGTTCAGAAGCAGGATGTACAGGGTCCCCGCGCCGGCCAGAAGCCCGCCCGCGAAGGCGGAGAAGGTGACTGCGACGTTGTTTGTCATGAGCGCGGACGCCAACACGGGCATGTCGGACCCCTCGACGTCCTCCTCCAGGTATCTTGCGTTGATGTTCCCCTTCTCGGTGTTTTCCGCCCGGACGGTCAGCCCCGGAGAAAGCGTGCGGCCCAGCAGGGGATCATCGCGCACGGCGATGTAGGCAACGATTCCGGAGCCGTAGAAAAGGACCGTAGCCAGGGCGATCGGGCGCACGTAGAGACGCACCGCACGCGGGAACTCCGCCGCGACCCAATGGCCCAGCGAAACCGCCACCCGCCCGCGCGCACGGTAGAGCAGGTTGTGCCCTGCGCCGGCCCATCGTTGCACGGTTCCGAGGAGGCCCGGCGACGCTCCGTAGGTGCGTGCACGCGCGAGATCGGCCGTGACGCCCCGGTAAAGCTGTCCGAAGGCCTGGACCTCGTGTTCCGACAGGCTCTTCAGGCCCCGCTTCCGCCCCCTCTCGACCAGGTCGACGTAAGCGGCCCACTCCTCCCTTCGCTCCCGAGCCATTGTGGCCGCCTGGAGGCTCGCGCTTCCGCGACGTGCTGCGTGGCGCGGGGCCTCCTGTTCGTGCAGCCGAACGAGGTTTTCGTCAGCGGTGCGCGTGGCCGCGTCGGCAGCATCTCTTGCCAGTGCGAAGGCGAGCGCCTTCACCACCGATGCCGCAACGCGGCGCTGTATCTCCGGGGCGAGCTTCTCCCGGCGCGCCACGTAGCCGGCGAGGAGTTCGAACTGCTCCACCGACAGCAGGGGCCTCCCTGCGCGGGCCGGGGGAAGCTCGTCGCCGCCCAGCAGTTCGCTTCCGCCCGCGTCGCGCACCACCATCGTACCCGCGACGAGGTCGCCCAAGCGCTGCGCGCGACGGTTGACCAGCATGCACACGGCTCCGACCAGCCCGGATGGAATCCCGGATACAACCGGCAGGAAGTCCACGGCCCTGATCAGGTTGCGCAGCACGGACCCCCGGAAGGAAAGCGGCTCCCCCCCGACATGGACGACACGCAGCCCGATGGCTCGCTTTCCGGGGGTCCTCCCGCCACCCAGCCCCTCGAAGAGCATGAAGTATCCCCACTGCGCAAGAAAGACTGCGAATATGAGGATCGTCGCGCTCACGGACTGCATCATGTCGCCCAGCGCACCCGCATAGTAGAGGGCGAGGCCGAGCAGGAGGCTCGTGCCAACCATGATCGCCAGGTCGATCGCCAGCGCCCCCACCCGCGACCCCAGATCCGCGAGCACGTAGTCGAGGCGGACATGCTCGGGGGTGTCCACCGCGACCCGGCGGTGGAGAGCGGTGGAAGACGAAGGTGTGTTCATCTGTTTCGGCTCGGCTGCAGCACGGCGCCGCGTGGGGCCGCGCTCAGCCCAGTGCCGGAGGAGGGACTTGAACCCCCGACACGCGGATTATGATTCCGCTGCTCTGACCAACTGAGCTACTCCGGCGAGGGGCATCAAAGCTCCAAATCCCGGGTACCCTTGTCAACTGCCCATGCCCGGCCCCCTATTCCCGGCATCACCCGCCATCACGGAGTACAGCAAATGGATCTCGGCTTCTTTCTCATACCGGGGCTCACCACCCTCGGCGTCATCGGCCTTCTCAGTTCGCTTCGCATCCTCTGGGAGTACGAGCGCGGGGTGGTCTTCCGGCTCGGCAAGCTCACGCGCGCCAAGGGCCCCGGCATCGTCTTCCTCGTGCCCTACGGCGTCGAGCGCATGAAGAAGATGGACCTTCGCATCATCGCCCTCGACATCGCGCCCCAGGACACGATCACCAAGGACAACGTCAGCTGCACCGTGAACGCGGTGGTGTACTTCCGCGTCGTGGACCCCGCCAAGGCCGTGGTGGAGGTCGAGGACTACTACTTCGCCACCAGCCAGATCGCGCAGACGACGCTCCGCAGCGTGGTGGGCCAGTCGGAGCTGGACGAACTGCTCGCCGAGCGCGAGCGGATCAACGAGATCGTGCGGCGCATCATCGACATGGAGACCGATCCGTGGGGGATCGAGGTGACCGCGGTCGAGATCAAGGACATCGACCTGCCCAAGGAGATGAAGCGCGCGATGGCCAAGCAGGCCGAGGCCGAGCGCGAGCGCCGCGGCAAGGTGATCGCGGCCGAGGGCGAATACCAGGCCTCGCGCAAGCTGTCCGCCGCCGCCCAGGTGATCTCCGCGCACCCGGTGGCGCTGCAGCTGCGCTTCCTCCAGACGGTGGTCGAGGTAGCCGCCGAGAACAACTCGACCACCCTCTTCCCGATCCCGGTCGACCTCTTCGCCCCCTTCGTCGAGAAGGCGACGGGCGTGCCGGGAGGCGGTTTTCCCCAGGCGATCGACAAGGACGCGGCGGCCCAGCTCGCCGCGGCGACGGTGGAAGCGCTTGGCGCCGGCTCGGGCGAGGTGATGGAGGCCCTGGAGGCGGGAGATGCCGAACGCGTCCTCGAAGGCGCAAAACAGGCGCTGGGGCTGGCCGATTCGGGCACGGCGCAGGACGAAGAAGGAGGGGACTGACGCGGCCCGCATTGCCGCACCTGGTCCCAAGATCGACAATATGTCGTGTTAACATTACATAATGTCGTGTTTTCTTTACATATCGTCTCTGCTGCGCAGCCACCGCAGGATCGACGGCGTGTCCCGCACCTCCTCCTGGGCCACCGGTTCCGGCTCGGAGATGCGGTACAGGTACTCGCCGTCGCGGATGAACCCGTAGCGCTCGCGGGCGTAGCGCTCGAGCATCTCGTCGTCCTCGCGCAGGCCGGCGATGCGCGCGCGGAGTGAGTCGATCTGGCGGTGCACGCGCCGTGTCTCGGCACGCGTGGCGGCCAGCTCGTCCTCGGCGCGGCGGGCATCCAGAACCGAGTGGTCTCCCCCCGCCATGGCGAAGTAGACCGCCACGATGATGACGCCCGGAAGGAACAGTCGCCGGGACCTCTTCACGGCAGCACCTCCTTCCCGGCGTAGCGGGCCCGCGCCCCCAGCGCCTCCTCGATGCGGAGCAGCTGGTTGTACTTGGCCACGCGGTCGGTCCGGCTGGGTGCCCCCGCCTTGATGAGCCCGGCGCCGGTCGCCACGGCCAGGTCGGCGATGAAGGTGTCCTCGGTCTCGCCCGACCGGTGCGAGATGATCGTCCCGAACCCGGCCTCCTGCGCGACCCGCACCGCATCCATCGCCTCCGTCAGCGTCCCGATCTGGTTGACCTTGACCAGGATGGCGTTGGCGGCGCCGCTCTCCATGCCGCGCTCGAGGCGGTCGAGGTTGGTGACGAAGAGGTCGTCGCCCACGATGTGGCAGACCCGCCCCACACTGCGGGTCAGCGCGGCCCACCCGTCCCAGTCGTCCTCGTCGAGCGGGTCCTCGACACTGGCGAGCGCGAAGCGGCCGATCATCTCCTCCCAGAAGGCGACCATCCCCGCGGTGGACAGGGACTCGCCCGAGGACTTGCGGAAGGTGTAGCGCCCGTCCGCGTACAGCTCCGAAGCGGCCGCGTCGACGGCGAGCACGAGGTCCTCGCCGGGGCGATAGCCCGCCGCCCCGATCGCCTCCAGCACGACTTCGGCGGCCTCGGCGTCGGATCCGAGGTCGGGAGCGAATCCGCCCTCGTCCCCGACGGCGGTGCTCTTCCCCGCCGCGCCCAGGACGCCCTTCAGCGCGTGGAACACCTCGGTTGCCATGCGCAGCCCATCCGAGAACGACACCGCGCCCACCGGCAGGACCATGAACTCCTGGATGTCCACGTTGTTCGAGGCGTGCGCACCGCCGTTCACGATGTTCATCATCGGGACGGGAAGGGTGCGGGCGTCGTCCCCGCCCAGGTACCGGTAGAGCGGGAGGCCGGTCTCCGAGGCCGCCGCCCGCGCCGCGGCCATCGAAACGGCGAGGATCGCGTTGGCGCCGAGCCGCCCCTTGGCGGCCGTCCCGTCCAGCTCGCGCATGGTGCGGTCGAGGTCGCGCTGCTCCCGCGCCTCGAAGCCGCGCAGGGTGGCGAGGATCTCCCCGCGGATGTTCGCGAGCGCGTTCCGCACCCCGCGCCCCAGGTAGCGCCCCGGGTCGCCGTCGCGCAGTTCGACCGCCTCGTGACGGCCGGTCGACGCGCCGCTGGGCACGGCCGCGCGGCCCCGGTGGCCGGACTCGAGGACCACCTCGGCCTCCACCGTGGGGTTCCCCCGGGAATCCAGGATCTCGCGGCCGCGGATATCGATGATCGCCGACATGCCCGGCGCTACGCTGTTCCGTTCATGGGGCTGTTCCGATCATGGGGCTTCGCCGTTGATCAGGCCGACCAGCGCGTCGCGGCACTCCCGCGACAGGCGGTTGCGGTCCCTCAGGGTCAGCCCCTCGGTACTGATGGGGTTGCCCACGACGACGGTGGCGGTTCCCGGGCGAATCTCCCAGCTGCCCTTCTTCATGATCGCCCGCGTGCCCATGATCGCCACGGGAAGCACCGGCACCTGGGACTTGATGGCCATCACGAACGCGCCCTTCTTGAAGCGGCCCAGTTCACCGGTCGGCGAGCGCGTCCCCTCGGGGAACATGATGATGGTGCGCCCCTCGCGCAGCAGATCGTCGGCCCGTTTGAGCGAGGCGATGGCCGCCTGCTGGTCGGAACGGTCGATGGCGATGTTGCCCACCCTTTCCCAGGCGGCGCCGACGACCGGAATCTTCGACACCTCCCTCTTGCCCACGAAGGCGAACTTGCGTCTGAGCGCGCCTCCGAGGGCGAAGATGTCGAACCAGCTCTGATGGTTCGCAACCAGGATCTGACCACGTCCCAGACCGATCCGCTCGCCGTGCCTGACCACCAGCCGCGTGCCCGAACCGCGCAGAACGATCGAGGCCCATTCGCCGGTCAGCCCGTCCGCGAGCCGACGGAAGTGGCGCGGCCACAGAAAGTAGTACAGCACGGCACGCCCCCCCGAGAAGACGGTCGCGCCGACCATCACGGCGTAGGTCCAGGCGACGCGGATCAAGGTGCCTGCCTGCCGCGGGGAGCCGCGAAGTGGTCGTATCCGCCGCGACCGGGGTCCATGCGCCGGCCCTCGCGGTCTTCCAGCACCACGCCGGCGCCACGCTCGACCGACCCGATCCGTGTGACTCGCACGGTCATCTCCTGTCCCAGCTCCAGTATGCGGGTTCGCGTGCCTGGCGGGGCAGTAAACATTAGTTCATAATCTTCGCCCCCTTCGAGGGCAACCTTCAAGTCCCCCCCTGCCACGGGATCGAGAGGCAGCAGCGCCTGCCGGAGTCGCAGCGCCACACCCGATGCGCGTGCGATGCGCCTGGCGTCGGTGACGAGCCCGTCGGAGACGTCGATCATCGCGCGGGCCAGATTCCCCCCCGCCAGCGCAGCCCCCAGCGGCACCCGGTCGGGCGGAGCGGCGAAGCGGTCTCTCGCAGCCGGTGCGGGTCTTTCACCGGACGACCACGCCGCGACCGCCGCCGCCGCGGCGCCCAGTTCCCCCGAGACCCACACGTCCTCGCCCGGCGCCGCTCCGCTCCGCAGCACCGGCGCACGCGCGCGTCCGACGGCGACCACGTCCACCACCGCCGGACCCGGCGAGCGGCTGACGTCGCCCCCCACGATTGGCGCGGCCACGCGGTCCCCCGCC
This sequence comes from Gemmatimonadota bacterium, assembly GCA_009838975.1. Classification (GTDB taxonomy): domain Bacteria; phylum Gemmatimonadota; class Gemmatimonadetes; order Longimicrobiales; family Gaopeijiaceae; genus Bin94. The sequence continues at coordinate 14,968 of VXQO01000017.1, forward strand.
CGCCGGAGCCCGCGCTGCAGCTCTTCGCAGATGCGCGGATCGCCCGACACGGCCAACGAGACCAGCAGCGCCCCCGGGCGCGCCCCCATGGCCGCCATGTCGCTGAGCGCCGCCGCCCCGGCCCGGAAGCCCACCTCGGCCGGAGCGATCCAGTCGAAGTCGAAGTGCACGCCCTCGACCATCAGGTCCGTCGAGATGACCAGCCCCCCGCGCAGCACCGCGGCGTCGTCGCCCGGACCCACCAGCACGGCGCGGCTTCCCTTCCACCCGATGGCTACCAGCCGTTCGATGAGGGTGCTCTCGTCCATCGGGGCGGCCAGGGGCGCGGCCTAGCGGGGTGCGGCCTGGTCGAAGGTGACGAACGGGAAGGGCAGCGCGGTGACCGGCGCACTGCGGTCGGCGAGCGCGGCGGGGATCCCCTCGATCACGTCGGACGGGATGAGCGACGGGCCGAGGGCCGCGGCGGCGGCGGAACGGCCGGTGACGTGCAGCGCCAGCCCGCAGGCCGGGATCGGCTCCACCCCCTGGGCCAGGAAGCACCCGATCGCGCCGGTGAGCACATCGCCCATGCCGGCCACGGCCAGCGACGAGGTCTCCTCGGTGGTGCTGACCAGGAGGCCTCGCTGCGGATCGGCCACGAGCGACGGCGCGCCCTTGAGCAGCGTGACCGCGCCCCGCGCGGCGGCAAAGGCACGGGCCCCGCCGATGCGATCGCCCTGCACTTCGCGGACGGACCTGCCCGTGAGCCGGGCCATCTCGCCCGGGTGAGGGGTCACCACGATGCTTCCGTCGGCAGGGATCTCCACGCCGTTGTCACCCGCAAGCAGCGTGAGGGCATCCGCGTCGAGGACGGACGGACGGCCGCCACGGACCTCCAGAGCCACCTGGAGCTGGCGGGCCGCGGCCCGTCGCGTCCCGAGTCCGGGCCCCACCGCCAGGGCATCGCTCGCGCCGATCGCGTTCCTCAGCGCCTCCTCATCGCCCGCGTCCACGAAGATGATCTCGGGAACCTCCAGGATCGGGTCGCGCGCGTCGCGGGAGGCGCAAACCCGCACCATCCCCGCGCCGCAGCGGAAGGCGGACCGCGCGGCCAGAATCGCCGCCCCCGGCATCGCCGATCCCGCGACGATGGTCAGGGAGCCCACCGCGTTCTTGTGGGTCGCGGCCCCGCGCCGCGGCAGCTGGCGGGACGCCCAGCCGGGGGTGACCAGCCGGGCCCACCCGGGGTCGGGGTCCGGTGGAAACCCGATCTCCACTGCGACGATGCGGCCGCAGTGCGCCCGGCCCGGCTGCAGGAGCGTGCCGAGCTTCGGCCACCCGAACGCTACGGTCAGCTCCGCCCTGATCGCATTCCCGGGAACGGCTCCCGTTTCGCCGTCGACGCCCGAGGGTGTGTCGAGCGCCACGATCGGACGGCCCGCAGCGCCGGCCATTTCGATCGCCGCCGCATATTGGGCCCGGGGTGCGCCCCGGATCCCGGTCCCCAGCATCCCGTCGATCACGACCGCGGCACCCCGCAGTACGCGCGGCACGGTGTCCGCCGATGCATCGTCCTCCTGGAAATGCACGGTGGGCACCTCCCAGGCGTGCAGCACGGGCTCCTCGGGGAAGCGCTTCCCCACCACGACGGAGGTCACGGCCCGTCCCCAAGCCGCCAGCGACCGCAGGCAGACCAGCGCGTCGCCGCCGTTGTTGCCTGAACCGACGAGGGCCGCCACCGGCCCTTCGGGAAACAGGTGCTGGACGATCAGCGCCGTCTGCCGCCCGGCGTTTTCCATGAGCGCCGGTTCGGGAACGCCGCGTCCTTCGATCGCAAGGCGGTCGAAGGCGGCGGCCTGGTTAGAGGTGGGCGCCCGAACATCCGGTGGGCCGAGCGGCCTGGCCGGGCTGCGCGGGGTCATGCCTACTTGTAGCTCTGCCCGATCGACCGGCCGAAGGTGATTTCGCCGTTGTCAATGCGAATGTTGAAGCCGCAATCCGGGTTCGAGCAGACCCACGCCTTGTACCGGATCGGGGCCCCGTCGCGCCCGTAGTCCGACATCGGCAGCAGGACTCCGTCGCCGCACTTCTTGCACGCAGTGTATCCGTTCTCCACCATCGCGTCAGCCCCCTGTCTGGTTAGTCCTGCAGCACGAAGCCGTCGGGCAGTAATCCTGATCTCTCACTGATATTCGAACTGCGCTTCATCTGCAACCATCCACGGGTATTCGGCGTCGAAGACGTCCTCAAAATCGAAAACATCGTGGAAATCCCTGCGCCGGTCCTCCTCCCGCTTGACGAGAAGACCAACATCGACGAGGGCAAAGACGATCTCGCCCAGATCGTCGGTGCAATGGATGCCCCAGTGCTCGAGCACCGTGCGGGCGAGCGGGCCGTACTGGTCGATCGCGAGTCCGCAGACACCCTCGGCCAGCTCGCGGCCCGAAATGTGGCGCCTCTCCTCCAGCCCGGAAATGACGAGCCGGAGCGAATCGAGGAGAAAGACGTAGGCCTGCGGATGGTAGCGGGGGTAGCTCTCCCGCAACCGGGACATCAGTTCGGCCGATTCGCACGCGTTCATGGTGTGCAAAGTTAACCCGTACCAGTGGCCCCGCCAATTCTGTCAGCGCCGCTCAGCGGTGGCCCGCTCAACGAAACAGGGGAAAAGCCGCACACAGCTCCGTGGTGCGGGCGCGCGTGCGGGTGATCAGCGTGTCGTCGCGTGGCCGGTCGAGGATGTCGGCAATCCAGCCTCCGATCCGGGTCATCTCGTCCGGACCCATGCCGCGAGTGGTGAGGGCCGGGGTCCCGATGCGGAGCCCGGAGGTGACGAAGGGCGACCGGGTCTCGCCCGGCACGGTGTTCTTGTTGACCGTGATTCCGCCGCGCTCGAGAGCCCGTTCGGCGTCCTTGCCCGTGAGATCCCGGTCGCGCAGATCCACGAGCATCAGGTGGGTGTCGGTTCCACCGGACACCAGCCGGACGCCCCGCTCCACGAGGGTGCGCGCCAGCACGCGTGCGTTCCTCACGACATTGCCGCCGTACTCCCGGAACGCCGGCGAGAGCGCTTCGCCCAGGGCGACGGCCTTCGCAGCGATTACGTGCATGAGGGGGCCCCCCTGAATGAACGGGAAGACCATCTTGTCGATGATCCTGGCGTGGGCCTCCCGGCACATCACGAGGCCGCCACGGGGGCCGCGCAGCGTCTTGTGGGTCGTCGTCGTCACGACATCGGCGTGCTCGACCGGACTGGGGTGGCACCCCGCGGCAACGAGGCCGGCGAGGTGGGCGAGATCGACGACGTGGACGGCGCCCACCTCCGCCGCGATTTCGCCGAAGGTCCTGAAGTCGAGCGCGCGCGGGTAGGCGGAAGCCCCGGTCACGATGAGCTTGGGGCGCTCGCGGCGCACCGTCTCGCGGACCATGTCGAAGTCGATCCGCCCGTCCGACTCCCGCACCCCGTAGGCCGCGACACGGAAAAGGCGCCCGCTGAAGTTCACGGGGGACCCGTGGGTGAGGTGGCCGCCGTGACTCAGGTTCATGCCCACGATTCCGTCGCCCGGCTGCAGGAATGCGAAGTAGGCGGCCATGTTGGCCTGGGCACCCGAGTGGGGCTGCACGTTGGCGTGGTCCGCGCCGAAGAGCTCGACGGCGCGGGAACGCGCCAGGTCCTCGACGCGGTCGGCGAACTCGCAGCCGCCGTAGTAGCGCCTTCCCGGCAGTCCCTCGGCGTACTTGTGCGTGAAGACCGTGCCCATCGCCTCCCGGACCGCCGGAGAAGCGAAGTTCTCGCTCGCGATCATCTCGAGTTGGCCGAGCTGGCGGGATTCCTCGTCCAGCACCGCCTGGTGAACGACCGCGTCGGCCTGCTTGAGGTGTTCCATTCCCGTCTCCTCAGGCCGTGAGCGAGCGGCCGATGACCAACCTCAGGATCTCGCTGGTGCCCTCGTAGATCTCGGTGGCCTTGGCGTCCCTCATCAGCTTCTCGACCGGGTATTCGCGCATGAAACCATAGCCGCCAAAGATGCGCACCGCCTCCTCGGTGACCAACCCCGCCGTCTCGCTGGCCATCAGCTTGGCCATGGCCGAGCGGGCGGTGACCGACACGGCGTCCGCGACGGGCGCGTCCCGGGTCTCCCATGCCCGGGCCCCGTCCATCACCAGGGCCCTCGCGGCCGCGATCCGCGTCGCCATGACGGCGAGCTTGCTCCTGATCGCCCCGAACGCCGCGATGGGACGGCCGAACTGCCGCCGCTCGCGGGCATATCCGATGGCGTGCTCCAGCGCCGCGCTGGCGATGCCGACGGCCTGGGCACCTATCCCGAGCCGACCGAGGTCGAGCGCCTCCAGCGCGTAGCCGAGGCCCCTTGCCGGGTCCCCCACGAGGCGGTCCGCTCCGATACGCACGTCGTCGAGTTCCACTTCGACCGTCTCCGAGGCGCGCAGTCCCATCGTCCGTTCCCGTTTCCCGACCCGGTACCCCGGCGCCGACGTGTCGACCAGGAAAGCTCCGATGGAGTGCCGGCCCGAATCGACGCCACCGGTCCTGGCGAAGACCAACATCACGTCGGCCCGCCCGCCGTTGGTGACCCACTTCTTCGCGCCCGAGATCGTCCAGCCGCCGTCCGTCCGCCTCGCCGTGGTGGTCATCGATGCGGGGTCGCTTCCCGCCCCCGCCTCCGACAGCGCGAAGCCGGCGATCCTGGCTCCGGAGGCGAGCTCAGGCAGCCAGGCCGACTTCTGTTCATCGGTCCCGTGCGTCATGAGCACGTATGGAACCGGGCCGTTCTGGATGTGAAGGGTGAGGGCGAGCGCTGCGTCGCCCCGCGCCAGCTCCTCGAAGGCGACCAGGTAGGTGGGGAGGTCCAGTTCCAGACCGCCGTACCGCTCCGGGACGAGCATGCCCAGAAACCCGAGTTCGGCCAGCCTGTCCAGGACATCGCGATCGAATGCGCCGTTCCGGTCCCAGTCCGCCGCGCGGGGCGCGATTTCTCCGTCGGCGAATTCGCGGGCAAGATCCCGGATCGCCTGCTGGTCGGCGGTCAGCACGGTCATCGGGATCGGGGCGGGTAGGAATGAAAACCTCGGCCCGTCTTGCGCCCCAGCCACCCGGCCGCCACGTACTGGCGCAGCAACGGACACGGGCGGTAGCGGTCGTCGCCGAGCTCGCGGTGCAGGACCTCGAGGATGTTCAGGCACGTGTCGAGGCCGATCAGGTCGGCGAGCGCGAGCGGACCCATGGGGTGGTTCATTCCCAGCGTCATCACCGTGTCGATGGATTCCGCCTCGGCAACCCCCTCCATGAGCGCGAAGATCGCCTCGTTGATCATGGGCATGAGCACCCGGTTCGACACGAAGCCCGGGAAGTCCCGCACCTCCACGGGCGTCTTCCCCAGCCTGCGGGACAGTTCCATCACGGCTGCGGTGGTGGCGTCGTCGGTGCCGAGGCCCCGGATGACCTCGACGAGGCGCATGACCGGCACCGGGTTCATGAAGTGCATCCCGATGACCTTCTCCGGGCGACCGGTCCGCGCCGCGATCGCGGTGATGGAAATCGAGGACGTGTTCGAAGCGAGGATCGCGTGCGGCGGCGCAACGGCGTCCAGTTCGGCGAAGATGCGGCCCTTCAGTTCGGCGACCTCCGGCACCGCCTCGATGACGAGGTCGGCGCTCGCGGCAGCCGCGAGCGAGTCTTGCGGCTCGATCAGCGCGAGCGCCCGGTCACGCTCGGCGGCCGTGATTCGTCCCTTGCCCGCCTGGCGGTCGAGGTTGCGGGCGATGGTTGCCGTGCCCCGCTCCAGGGCCGCGGGATCGGCGTCGACGAGCGTGGCCCGCAGACCCGCGAGGGCGCAGACGTGCGCGATGCCGCTGCCCATCGTGCCCGCCCCGATCACCGCAATCCGCTCCATGCTCATGACTCCGTCCCGTCGCGGGCCGGCAGCCCGTGCGCGAACCAGCCGGCGCCGGACTCCCGGCCGCCCCTTGCACGGGCTGCGAGGAAGCCGACCGCCGCGAGGAGCCCCGCCGTGCCCGCCAGGCCGCCCTCCAGCCCGAAATCACCGCCAGTAATCAGGGCGTTTCCGGGTCGTGCGACCTCCACGAGGGGCGCGTCCACGATGGTGAGTCCGCTCACTGGCAGATCGGCGAGGAAGGTGACCGCGAAGTTCCACCCCAGGTGCAGGCCGATCGCCCACCACAGGCTGCCGGTGACCAGCAGGATCATGCCGAGCAGCAGGCCGGCGAGGGCGATGTTGACCAGGGCCAGCGGACCCACGTGGGGGTTGGCGCCGTGCAGGATGGAGAACGCGATCGTCGTGAGCACCAGGGCCGTGGCGGCGCCCCACCGCTCCATGAGCACGCGCATCGGGTATCCGCGCAGGAGCAGTTCCTCGGCGGCGGCGGGACCGAAGAGGACGACTACGGTCCAGGCCGCGGTGGAAAGGTACTGGAGCACCGTGCCCTGGTCGGAACCGTAGCGGAGGCCGCCGGCCGCAACCGCCAGGACCAGAACCGGGATCACGATGACCACGCCCAGGAGGAAACCGCCTCCGGACCCCGAGAGCGCCCCCGACCTGTCCAGCCACAGGTCGCTCAGCGGGCGGCGTCCGTCGTAGCGCAGAATCAGGATGGATGCGCCGAGTGCGGCGAGAAGCGTCATGGCGCCCTGCACGCTCACGCGTTCGACGGCGTCCCCGGCCAGGAGCGCCGCGCCGACCAGAAGCGCCACGAAGATGGCCGCGAAACCGCCGAGGCGGACCAGAGCGCCGATGGCTTTCTTCATGGTGCGCAGCCCCCGGGGAGATCCCGGGGCGGCGGGACGCGGATCAGCGCCGCCGACCCCTCGCCACAATCTGGCGCGTCACCACGAAGCAGATGACCGCCTTCACGACGGCCCCCACCAGGAACGGCTGCACCGCGGCGACGAAAAGGGCGCCGGGTCCGAAATCGTTGACGACCGAGAGCCAGCCCGCCCCCATGACGAAGATCACCGCCGATCCGACGACCAGGGCAACCGCGGTGCGCAGCGCGTGTCCTTCGGAGCCGGAGATCCACCCCACCAGCGCCGCGGCGAGCGGGAAGGCCATCAGGTAGCCGCCCGTAGGGCCGAAGATCCAGGGCAGGCCCGCCCCGCCCATGGCAAAGACGGGGACCCCCGCCACCCCGAGGCCGAGGTAGAGCAGCTGGGAGGTCGCACCGGCCACAGGGCCCAGGAGCGCGCCGGCCAGCAGCACGAACAGGGTCTGCAGCGTCATCGGCACGGGGGTGATCCCCAGCGGAACCGCAACGTGGGCCCCGAGGGCGGTCAGCAGCGCGAACAGCGCCACGGCGATGGGCATCGCCAGGGACCGGCGCCCGCTCGCCTCGGGTGCGAAAAACGACACCTTCGCATGCGAATCGATCATTCTTGGTCCTCTTCAGTTCCTTCGGACGGCCAGCGCAACGGCGTTGCCGCCACCCAGGCAGAGTGTGGCCAGGCCGGATTCGACATCGCGGTCGGACATTGCCGCCAGGAGCGTGACCAGAATCCGCGCTCCGGAAGCCCCCAGCGGATGCCCCAGCGCCACCGCCCCGCCGTTGACGTTCACGCGCTCCGGATCCATCCCCAGCGCGCGCATGTCCGCGATGGCCTGGACGGCGAAGGCTTCGTTCATCTCGACCAGCCCGTAGTCGCCGACGCCGGTCCCTTCCCGCTTCATAAGGTTGCGAACCGCGACCACTGGTGCAAAGAAAAGGTCCCGCGGCTCGGTTCCGCCCGCCGCATATCCGGCAATCACGGCCCGCCAAGGAAGCCCGTTCGCTTCGGCGTACTCCCTGCTGGCCACGACCAGCGCCGACGCGCCGTCGTTGAGACCGGGCGCATTCCCCGCCGTGACCACGAGCTCGTCCAGCCCCTTCGGGGCGTCGCGGGCAAATGCCGGGCGCAGACGGCCCAGCCGTTCCAGCGAAGTGTCCCTCCTGGGGCTTTCGTCGGTATCGACGACCGTCCTGCCCCGGCGCGTCTCCACGCCCACCGGCACGATCTCGGACCCGAACCTGCCTGCGTCGATGGCGGCGGTCGCCTTGCGGTGCGACCCGAGCGCAAAGGCGTCGGCCTCGGCCCGCGTGACCCCCGCCCTGGCGGCGGTGTACTCCGCGTGGCCCCCCATGTGGCACTGTCCGAACGAGCACCAGAGTCCGTCATGAACCAGTCCGTCCTGCATTGTGCGGTCGCCGAACTTGACCCCGCCGCGATGGCCGCGCACGTAGTACGGCACGTTCGACATCGATTCGAAGCCTCCGGCCACCACGAGCCGCGCGTCTCCGGCTCGGATCGCCTGCGCGGCCAGCATCACCGCCTTGAGTCCGGAGCCGCAAACCTTGTTGACGGTGACCGAGGGAACGAACGGCGGGATCCCGCCGTTCACCGCGGCCTGGCGGGCGGGCGCCTGGCCCACGCCGGCGCTCACCACGTTGCCCATGATGACCTCGTCGACGTCGTTGACATCGATGTCGGTCCGGGCAACCGCCTCACGCACAGCCACCGCCCCGAGGTCCGGTCCGGACAGGGGGCTCAGTCCTCCGAGAAAGCGTCCGATCGGGGTGCGGACGCCATCGATGATTACGGGGGTTGTCGCCGGACGGCTCACGTGATCTCCAGGGTGCGGCGCCTCTCGGTGGGCGGGCCGTGGCTGCGAATGGCCAAACCGCGCCTGACCATTATACCAGCGTGCGCGAGCGGCGCGGTAGACCGGAACGGGCAAACAGATCCCGCTGCCCCCGCCGCGCCTTCCGGGGCCGGTAGCGCTTCAGCGAGTGAAGGTCGCCGATCCCGAGGTTCTCCGCGCGGTCCAACAGCCGAAGCAGGATCCTCGCGGTGGCGAGCGCGTCCCCGTAGGCCCGGTGGCGCTGGTGGATGGATATGTCGAAGTAGTCGGCCAGCGCGTCGAGATTCCGGTGGTGCAGTTCGGGCACCAGCCGGCGGGTGAGGCTGATCGTGCAGAGGCGCTGGACCTCGGGGACATCGCCGAGCGCGTCTCCCAGCTGCGCCCTGATCCAGCCCCAGTCGAACTTCGCATTGTGCGCGACGAAGACCCGGCCCGCGACGCGGCGGAACACCTCTTCGGCGACCTCGTCGAACGCGGGGGCGTCGAAGAGCATGTCGTCGGAGATCCCGGTCAGGCGCGCGGTCGCGGGGTGGACGCGGCGGCCGGGGTGCACCAGCGTGTGGAAGGCGTCGGTGACGCTGCCGCCGCGGACCTCGACGACCGCGACCTCGGTGATGCGGTGGCCGGTCTCGTAGCGGCCCCCGGTCGTCTCCACGTCCACCACCGCGTAGCACAGGCGGGAAAGAGGGGTGCCGGGGGGACGGGCGCCCCCGCGCAGGCTCCAGCGGCCGTCGGCGTCGACCTGGAAGCGCGGGTCGTCGCCCAGCAGCGCGAAGACGGCTCTGGCGGCCGCGCCGGCGTGGCCATCCAGCCCGAGGACTTCGCGGGCCAGGACGGTGGTGGGCGCGGGACCGCGCCGGAGCACGGTCCAGGCGAGCTGGAGGAGTGATCGGCGACCGTCCTTCCGGGTCACTGCCGGCTGCGGGTCAGGGCGTGGGAGAGACTCTCGAGTTCGACGAGCATGCTCACGTTGCGCAGGGCCACGTCGTCCGGGACGCGCAACTGCACCGGCGCGTAGTTGAGCACCGCCTTGACGCCCGCGGCGACCACCCGGTCGACGAGGGACTGGGCGACGCGCGCCGGGACCGCCACGATCACGAGGTCGATCCCGTCTTCCTGCAGGACGCACTGCAGCCCCTTCTCGTCCCGGATCCGGACGTCGCCGAGCCGGGAGCCCACCTTGCACGGGTCGTTGTCGATCACGGTGACGATGTTGAAGCCGCGCCGCCGGAACGGCTCGTACTCGAAGAGCGCCGTCCCGATGCGCCCCGCGCCCAGCAATGCGACTCTCCAGGTCGAATCGAGGCCGAGCACGGTGCGGAGCACGCGCGTGAGCGCGGGGACCGAATACCCGAGGCCGCGCTTCCCGACGGAACCGAGGTGGGAGAGGTCCTTGCGCACCTGTGCCGCGGTGGTGCCTCCGCGATCGGCGAGCACACCGCTGGCCACGTTGCTGACGCCTGAACGCCCGAAGTCCTCCAGATAACGCAGGTAGAGGGAGAATCGCCGGACCGTGGCGTCGGGAATCCTGTTTGTCGGAATCCTGCTTGTGAAAGTGTTCACAAGTAGAAGTTAGACGCGCGGTCCCGGTCTCGCCAAGAGCCTGGCACTCAGTTCCACGTAGTCCTGCGGCGAGAGGCGTTCCGGCCGGAGCGACGGCGACAGGCCCCTCGCCCCCAGCGCCTCCTCGACGGCGGCCGCGGTGCAGCGCAGCTCCGGGTGGCGCCGCAGGATCGTCCCCATCTGCTTGCGCCGCCACGAGAAGGCCGCGCGCGTGAGGATCCGGACGCGTTCGGCTTCCTCGGCAGTGAGGCGCGACGGGGACAGCGGAGTGATCCTGATCGCCACGGACTCGACCCTGGGCACCGGCCGGAAAGCCTGGCGCGGCACCTTGCACACTCTCGTCGCCCGCGCGTGCACCGCCACTCCCACCGAGAGTGCGCCGTACGTCTTCGTCCCGGGCCCGGCCATGATCCGCGCCGCGACCTCGGCCTGCACTGTGAGGACGATGTCGGCGGGGTACGGCAGCCGGAGCAGGCGGAAGATGATCGGCGTGGTGATGTTGTACGGGATGTTGCCCGCGACGTGCGTGCGGCTCCAGTCGGCCGTCAGGGCGGCGAGATCGGCGGTAAGGATGTCGCCGTGGACGATCGTGACCCGCGGATGGTGCTCGTAGCGCGCGGCCAGGGCGGCGGCCAGTTCGTCGTCCAGCTCCACGGCCGTGACCACCGCGCCGGACTCCGCCAGGTGGCCGGTGAGCGCTCCCTGCCCCGGGCCGATCTCCAGCACCGGTTGACCCGGCACCGCCCCCACGGCCGCCGCGATCTTCCGCTGCAGGTTGGGGTCAACGAGGAAATTCTGACCCAGCGACCGTTTGGCCCGCCGCCTCATGACGTGCGCAGAATGACGGCCGTCCGGTCGTCGGCGGGGATCGACGGTACGGCGTCGCGCGACATTGCGAAGAGGGTGTCGAGGATCTCGGACACCGGGCGGTGGCGGTTCGCGGCCACCGTGTCGAGCACCCGTTCCTCGCCGGTGCTGCGGTGGGACCGGGCCAGGGTATCGGAGAGGCCGTCGGTGAAGAGGAGCAGCAGGTCCTCGCCCGGACGCCACCGCAGGTTCGACTCGTCGTAGGGAGTGGGGCCGATGCCCATCGGGGGGTCCGTGGCGAACAGCCGGCGCGCCGTGCCGTCCGCCTGCACCACGAACGCGTGCGGATGTCCCGTGTTCGAATACGCGATTCCGGACCGCCCGGGCGCCAGCACGCAGTAGCAGAGCGAGAGGTACATCTCGGTGGACTCGAGTTCGTCGCCGATCGCCCGGTTCAGGTATTCGAGCACCGCTGCCGGCGCCCTGCCCTCCTCGGCGTAGATCGTGGCAGCGCTCATCACGAGGGCCATGATCAGCGCGGCGGGGAAGCCGTGGCCCGAGACATCGCCGATCATCACCCCCACCCTGCCCCCGGAGAGCTGGATCACCTGGTAGAAGTCGCCCCCGACGGACGCCGCCGGGACCACGCGGGCAGCGGCTTCCACCCCCTTCATGCGCGGAATCGGAGGGAGGAGCTTCAGCTGAAGGTCGTGGGCGAGCTGCATCTCGCGGGAAGCGTGCTCGCGCGCCATTTCCTCGCGCAAACGCCGGTTGGCCTCCAGCGCCGCCTCCAGATCGGCGCGGGTCGTCTCGGCCTGCCGGGCCAGCTCCGCCGATCGCGCTATCGTGGCGGCGAGGATTCTGGTGACGTGGTCGTCTGCATCGTGTCCCGGCAGCCTGATGTCGGGCCGCGCGGCGCCCGCGGCACGCGCGTCCTCACCGGTTGGTGCCGGCGTATCGGCATCCCGATCCCCCCCGTCCGGATCGCGGAGGACCAGGGTGACGGCGTTTCCCGCGGGGTTGAAGTGCACCTCGTCCATCAGGGCGCGCATCAGAAAGACGCCGCGGCCGTCGGGCCGCAGCAGGTTGGCCGGCAGACGCGGATCGGGCACGCGATCCGGGTCGAAACCGCGGCCCTGGTCGGAGACGGACGCCCGGACCTCTCCGGGACGGACGTGCAATTCGACCCGAACGCGCCCGCCCGGTTCGTTCCGGTTGCCGTACAGCATGGCGTTCGAGAGCGCCTCGGTCAGCCCGACGCGAAAGTTGAACAGCAGCCGCCGCCGGTCCAGTCGCGCGTGCGCGCAGCACGCGACCGCGTGCTCGACCGCCTTCTCGATGGCGCCGATGTCGTTGGGGAGTTCGAGAATCACCCCCGGGGCGGCGTCGGGACGGGTCCCCGGGGGATCGGCCGTCCGTCCGGACGCCCGCGCCGGTTGCCGCGGTTCCCTAATCGGACAGTGCCTGCTCGAGGGAATCGCGGATCTCGAAGAGGGTGTGGAGCTTGGTGAGTTCGAAGAGCCTCTGCAGCTCCTCGCTCAGCGAGGCAAGCCGAAGCTCGCCTCCGAGCTCGCGGACCCGCTTGGAGAGGCTGATCAGAATGCCCAGGCCGGACGAGTCGATGTACCCGGTGCGGGCGAAGTCGATGACAAAACGGCGCGCGCCGCCTTCCAGCTCCTCGAGCACAAGTCGCTTCAACTCGTGGCGGTTGCCCACGATGAGCTGTCCGTCGACGTCGACGACCGTGGCGGTTCCGACTTTTCGCGCCTTGAATGACATGTGCTTCATTCCGGAGGTTGTGGCTCAGGTTGGATTCCGCCGGCCCGCGGACGCGGAGGCCGCTTGCGCAGGACGCCGGGGGTGCAACGCAACATAAAAACTTGTCACCCGGGGTGCTTGATCAACCGGGCTCGGACGCCATGAGCGCGGTGATCGCCGCCACCAGGACGATGTCCGAGGAGGAGGCTCCCCGCGACAGGTCGTTGACCGGGGCCCTCAGCCCCTGGAGGATGGGTCCCAGGGCCACCGCCCCCGCGAGCCGCTGCACCAGCTTGTAGGCGATGTTGGCGGCGTCGAGGTTCGGAAAGACGAGGATGTTGGCGCCCCCGCCCACCACCGAATCCGGCGCCTTGGCCCGCGCGACCCCCGGCACGAGCGCCGCGTCGGCCTGGAGCTCACCGTCCGCGGCGACTCCGGGCAGCCTCGCGCGGAAGCGCTCCACGGCCTCCCTGACCGCTTCGACCGACCGGCCCCCCGCGCTCCCCAGGGTGGAGTAGGAGAGGAAGGCCACGCGGGGTTCGTCGCCGACCACCTGGCGCCGCAGGCGAACCGCCTCGGCCGCGATCTCCGCGAGGCGGCGGGGGCCGGGCCGGGGGACGACGGCCGGGTCGGTGAAGGTCAGCACCTCCGCGTCGGAGCCTCGGAATGCGGGGACTTCCATGAAGAACGAGGAGGACAGGGTGCGCACGCCGTCCCGCAGGCCGACGTCGCCGAGCGCGGTGCGGATGACGCGCGCGGTCGTGTGCGTCGCGCCGGCCACGACACCATCCACCCGGCCCGCGCGGAGCATCGCCACCGCCCTTTGCAGGGCGCTGCCCGCGGTGCCGGCGCCGCCCTCCTCTCCTCCCTCCCCCTCCCTCAGGAGAACGGGACGGACCACCGACCTCTGCGCGAGGATCCCGGCCGCCTCCACTACCCGCGGGTCGTCTCCCTCGGGGAAGGCGATCGTCCGGTCCAGCGGCCCGGCTCGCTCCAGAAGCCGGTCGGCGAAGGTCATCCGAAGCGTCGGCGCAGGCGCTCGTGCACGGGGGGCGATACGAAGCTGGTGACGTCGCCCCCGAGAGAGGCCACTTCGCGGACGAGCGAGGCGGAAAGGAACGAGTAGGGCACGTCGGGTGCGAGGAATACGGTTTCGGCCTCGTCCCAGAGTTCGCGGTTCATCTGCGCCATCTGGAATTCGTACTCGAAGTCCGATACCGCGCGGAGGCCGCGGACGATGAACCGGGCGCCCATCTCGCGCGCGAAGTCGACAAGGAGCCCCGAAAACGAGACGCACTCGATGCCGGGATCGCCCGCGAATACCTCCCTCATGATCTCCAGGCGCTCGGGGACCTCGAAGAGATGCCGCTTCGACTGCGACGACGACTCGGCCACGGCGACGACCAGCCGGTCGCAGACGCGCAGCGTGCGGCGCGCCACGTCTTCATGGCCCAGCGTGACCGGGTCGAAGGAGCCGGGATACACCGCCACGATGGGGGGGGAGGTCGTCATGGGTCATCTCCTGTGCGTGTCACCCTCGTCAGCGCTGTGTCGCCGTATCTGCGCTGCTCTGCCACCGCTTCCGGGGGCAAGGCCTCGCGCACATCGTGCTCGATCCACAGTTCGCGCGCGAACGGTGCCTGCCGGTAGGCGGCCAGGAGCCGCAGCGCGTAGCCATGCTCGTAGGGCGGATCGGCGAGGGCAAGGTCGTAGTGGTCGGCTGCGGTGTTTCGGATGTGGGAAAGGGCGTCGATCCGGATCACGGTCGTGGCGGCGCGGGCGCCCAGAGTGCGGATGTTGCGCTCGATGGTGCGCACGGCCCGGTGGCTCCGCTCGACGAAGGCCACGTGGGCCGCGCCGCGGCTCATCGCCTCCAGACCGAGCGCGCCCGAGCCTGCGAAGAGGTCCGCCACGTCCGCGCCGCGAAGCCGGTCGCCCAGGATCGACATCCAGGCCTCGCGGACCCGGTCCGTGGTGGGGCGCACGCCGCGTCCCCGCACGGTGGCCAGCCTCCGGCCCTTCCACGTTCCGGCTATGATGCGCACGGCGCCTCACTCGGCCGCTTTGATGTCGCGGACTTTCGCCTCGATGGTCGTGTGTCCCCGGAAGTTGTTCTCCATCAGGGTGAAGGCCACGTCCACGGGGGGAAGGCTGGCGCCCGGCCATCGGTCCGGTCCGGCCGCACCACCGAGCGATTCCGGAGTGAGCCTGTCCGCAAGCCCGAAGCCGATGGCGTTCAGGCTGGCGCCGTTGTGGGTCATGTGAAACTTGAGGTGTTTGTCCTTAAGTACTTTTACGGATTTTACATGCACGTTTTGTGCGACGAACACGGGTTCCGGGTTGCCGGGGCCGAATGGGCCGAGATAGCGGAGGTAGTGGTAGAAGCCGGGGTCGATCTCGGTCAGCGCGACGGCCATGTCGGCGCGGAGTTGGGGGACGGGCTCGTCGGTCCCCAGTTCCCGGCGCGCCACCCGCTCGAAGGCCGCCCGGAACGCGGGCAGATGCTCGCGGCGGATGTCGAGCCCCGCCGCCTGGTGGTGGCCGCCGAAACGCTCGAGGTGTCCGGCGCAGCTCGCGATGGCCGAGTGAAGGTCGAAGGTCGGGATGGAGCGTGCGCTCCCGCGACCCGCATCTCCGTCGAAGGAGACCACGATGACCGGACGGAAGACACGCTCGACCAGGCGCGACGCCACGATCCCGATGACGCCGCTGTGCCAGCCGTCGCCCGCCACCACGACCCCCGCCTCCGACACCGAGCCGTCCCGGACGGGGAGCGCCGCGAGCGCCTCTTCTACGACGCTGTCTTCCAGCTGGCGCCGGTGCTGGTTGTTCATCTCCAGGCTGGTTGCGAAATGGTGCGCCTCCGTCGGGTTGGTGCTGAGCAGCAGCCTGAGGGCGTCGCCCGCGTCTCCGACCCGCCCGGCGGCGTTGATCCGGGGCGCAAGACGGAACCCGACCGACGCGGAGTCGACGGGCCGCCCGGGCTCCAGTCTCGCGTGCTGCTTGAGTGCCCGCAGGCCGGGGCGCGACGTGTCTTCCAGGGCCCTCAACCCGTAGCGCGAGATCGTGCGGTTTTCGCCTTCCAGCGGCACCATGTCGGCGATCGTCGCCAGCGCCGCCAGGTCCAGGTAGTCCCAGCTCTCGTCGGACGGCCTGCCGAACTCGCCGGCCAGAAGCTGGCCCGTCTTGAACGCCACACCCGCGCCGCAAAGGCCCTTGTTGGGGTACGGGCAGCCCGGCTGGTTCGGATTGACCACTGCGAGCGCGTCCGGAACGGTGTCACCCGGCCGGTGGTGGTCGGTGACGATGACGTCCATTCCCGCCTCGGCGGCCTTCCGGACGGGCTCGTGCGCCACGATTCCACAGTCGACCGTGACCAGGACCCCTGCACCTCGCCTTGCCGCCCGCGCCACTCCTGTGTCCGACAGATCGTAGCCGTCGCGAAGCCGGTCGGGCACGATGGCTTCGGCGCGTCCCCCCAGGGCACGGATCCACGAGGTCAGCAGCACGCTTCCGCTGATTCCATCGACGTCGTAGTCGCCGTGGACCACCACCATCTCGCGGTCGGCTACGGCGCGCGCCAGCCGGCGGGCCGCCTTCCGCGCCCCCAGCAGCAGGCCGGGGTCGTGGAGGCCGCCCAGCATCGGACGCAGAAACGCCTTCGCCGCATCGGGGGTCTCGTGACCGCGGACGGCCAGGAGACGGCAGAGAGGAGCGGGGAGCTTGAGGGCGGCCTTCAGCGCGCGCGTGACGGCCGGGCCGGGTGGAGGGGTGATGGCCCAGCGCGGCCTCGGGGGAAGGATTGCGTCGTCGGCCCGGCGGCGGTGGGTTGCAGAGGCGACCGGACTGCCCCGGCGACCCGAACTCACCCGCCGTTCGCCGACTCCGGCGACGCCTCGGCTTCCTCGGGCAGCGGCGCGGTCACGATCACACCGCACGCCTCACAGCGGATCAGGGGAGCCGTGGTGAGGATCTCGTTCTGGAGCTGCAGCGGAATCAGCGAGAAGCACACCCCACAGGCACCGTTCGCCGTCATGCGCGTGACCGAACTGCGGCGTCCGCTGCGCTTGAGGGCATCGTAGATCGAGAGGTAGCGCCGGTCGATGCCCGAGGTGAACAGATCGCGCTCCAGTTCCATGGTGGCGAGATCCGCCCGGGCGGCCTCCTGCCGCGCGAGGATTTCGTCCCTTTTCGGGCCCACGACCGACTTCGCCTCTTCGAGTGCCTCCCGCTGCGCGGCCAGGCGGTCTTCGAACTTCGCGATCTGGTCGAGCAGGCTGACGAATTCGACTTCCTCCTGGTCCAGGGCCCGGCGTACCAGACCGAGTTCCGCCTGGACCGCCGCTTCCTCGCGCAGCGTGCGAACGAGGTTCAGGCGCTCTTCGAGCCGGTGAACACGCTGCCGCTTTTCGTCCACGGCCAACCGCAATCGCCGCTCTTCCAGGTGCAGTTCGCGCACCCGGTTCGAAGTGACCTCCACCTCCTGCTCCAGCTGGCGGGCCGGTTCATCCACTTCCTCGAGCATGGGGTCGAAGGAAGCGACCCCGTCCCGGACCTCCCGGATTCTGTCATCGATGGTCTGCAGCTCCAGCAGCCGGCTGGAGATCTGGCCGTTTTCGACCGTCACGGTGCGCCTTCTCCTTGGTATTGCGGGCTCCCCGCGGCCCTGCGCGCGGATCTGCGCCAATCCGGACCGCGGGATTTCTTCTCACTGATCAGGTCCTGCTTGTCTCTTATCAGCCTGGGTTTTTCGACATCACCGGCCCGCGCGATTTCGGCGTCGAGCACTTCGAGTCGACGATCGAGGGCCGTGTTTTCGATCTGGAGGACGGCGTCCTCGAAGATGGCCTCGGCGGGCGAAGGCACTTCCCTGTCGCTCATCAAGCGCTCAAAGTGAAGTACCGCTTCCGGCATCGTTCCTTCCGGCAGGGCCGTGAGTTCCGGATCGTCGATCAGTCCTTCGAAGATCGCACGGTACACGCCGTCCTCCAAGTCCGACGGGCCGACGCGCTCGGCGGCCTTGTCGATCCATTTGCGATTCTTGAGGAGCAGCAGGATCAGCAGGCGATCCACCCCCAGGCCGTGAAAGCGCGGAGCGGGGCGACGCCTCGGCGTCGGGGTGCGTCGGGGTGCCTGCGCAAGTCGCGGTGCGGCCCCCTTTCGCAACTCGGCTTCGAGCGTCTCGGCTCTTACCCCCGTGCGGTCGGCCACACGCGTGATGTAGATGTCCCTGAGCCGGGCATCCTGGACCGCCCTCAGCGTCGGGAGCAGGCGATCGAGGGCATCGCGCGTCTTCTCGATCGTTGCGAAGTAGTCGCGCTCTTCGAGCATCGCGAGTTGCCGATCGAGCACGTCGACCGCTTGTCCGACATATCCGAGCACCCCCTCTGCGCCCTCGGACCGTGCCACGGAGTCGGGATCCTCGCCCTCGGGAAGGGTCGCCACGGATGCCCGCAGCCCCTGTGCAAGCAGGACCTTGGCGGCCCGGAACGTCGCACGAAGGCCCGCGGGGTCGCTGTCGAAGAGGATCCGCACCTGGCTGGTGTAGTTGCCCAGCAGCCGGGCGTGTTCCTCCGTCAGTGAGGTGCCCAGTGGCGCAACCGCGTTCCCGATGTCGACCGCGGCCAGGGACACGGCGTCCATGAACCCCTCGACCAGCAGCGCGGCGCCCTGCCTGCGGATGTGGTTTCGGGCCCACCCCAGCCCGTAGAGGACGGCGCCCTTGTGGAAGATCGGACTCTCGGGGGAATTCAGGTACTTGGGCGCCCCCTTCCCCACCGGCCCCAGAATGCGGCCGCCGAAGGCCAGGACGCGTCCCGAGACGGACTCGATCGGAAAGATGATGCGGTTGCGAAACGCATCGTACGGCCGATCGCGGCCCTCGCTCCTCTTGATGAGACCGAGTTCCAGCAGCATTCCTTCGTCGAGGCCGTGGACGGAGGCCGCCTCGCGGAAGGCCTCCCACTCGTCCGGCGCATAGCCGATGCCGAACCGCTCGCCGACCTCGCGGCCGATCCCGCGCTTCTCCAGGTATTCGCGAGCGGCCTTGCCGCCGTCCCATTCCCAGAGCCGCTCCCGGAAGAAGCTCCCGGCGAAGGCCGAAGCCTCGTAGTAGGGACGCCACGGGTCGTCGCCCTTCTTCCCCCGCCTGACCTCGCGCACGTCGACACCGCTGTGCGCACCGACGTACTTGACCGCGTCGACGAAGCTCATGCCCTGGTGCTTCATCAGGAACGAGAACACGTCGCCCGATTCGCCCGACGAGAAGTCGTGGAAGAACGCTTTGGCCGGGACCACGTAGAACGAAGGCGTCTTCTCGTCCTTGAACGGGCTGAGTCCCCGGAAGTCCTTGCCCGCCTTCTTGAGCTGGACGAACTCGCCGATGATCCCGACGATGTCGGCGCGGGCGCGCACCTCTTCGACGACGTTGTCCGGAATCATCTACCTGAGCCTCACCACGGTGACTCCGTACCCTCCCTCGGCGGGTGTGCCCGCCCGGAACTTCTCCACGCGCCGGTCGGATTCGAGCACCGCCGACACCCTCTTGCGCAGCGCTCCCGTACCCTTGCCATGAATGACGCGCACTTCGCGGAGATCCGCCACCGATGCGTCGTCGAGCGCGCGGCAGAGTGCAAGTTCGGCCTCGTCGGCACGCTGGCCGCGCAGGTCCAGCTCGGTGGCGGGATCGGGCGCCACCCCGTCCCACCCCGTTGCCCGGGGCGCTGCCGTGTCCCCGGTCCCACGCTCTCCCGCCCTTCTGCCGGTACGTCCACCCTGTTCGCCCCCGTCCGCCGGGACGACCCGCGCCCCGTCCACCTTCATGCGCACCCCCCCGACGCTGACGACCACGCGAGGTCCGTCGACCGCCACTACCGTGCCCGGCGAATCCAGTCCGGCCACGCGCACCGTGCTGCCCGGGGCGAGCGCGGCGGACCGGGTGCGGCCCTCCTTCCCCCGCCGCGCCCGGCCTCCCGCTCGCGGCCTCTCGAGGGCCCGCGCCGCCGCCTCGACCGAAGTGCGGGCATCCCGGAAGGCTTCGTCGAGCTCCCCCTTTGCCTCCGCGCGCGCGGTCAGGCCGGCAATCACCTCCTCCACCTCCCGGCGAGCGTCGAGAAGGAGTTTGCGGGCCTCCCTGCGGGCGCGTCCGGCGTGCTCCTTCTCCGAGCGGCGGAGGTCCTCTTCGCGGCCCCGCAGTTGCCGGTGCAGCGCCTCGGCACGCTCCCGCTCCGCTCCCAGCTCGGCCAAAAGGCCCGTCACCCTGGCCTCCTTCGCCTCCAGGCTTTCCAGCAGCTCGTCCAGCCGGGCCTCCGCCTGGTCCCGATGGGCATCCGCGCGGTCGAGCACCTCTGCCGGAAAGCCGAGACCCCGGGCGATCGCCAGTCCGTAGCTGCGCCCGGGACGTCCCTTGGTGAAGCGGTACGTGGGGGCCAGCCGCTCACCGTCGAAGCGCAGTGACGCGTTGACGATGCGGTCGCCAGGCAGGGCCAGCCGCTTCAGCCCGCCCAGATGCGAAGTGATGACCGCAACGCACCCGCGCTCGGCAAGCACCTCGACGACGGCACGCGCCAGCGCCTCGCCCTCTCTCGGGTCGGTGCCGGCACCGGGTTCGTCGATGAGGACCAGGGAGCGGGCCGTCGCGTCCGTCAGGACCTCCTGGAGGTTGCGGAGATGCGCCGAAAAGGTGGACAGGGAATCGGCGATCGACTGCTCGTCCCCGACGTCGGCGAAGAACCTGTCGAAGACCGGAAGCCGCGACCCCCGCCCGACCGGGGGAACCACCCCCGATTGTGCCAGGGCGGCGATCAGCCCGACGGATTTCAGGAAGACCGTCTTGCCACCGGCGTTGGGACCGGTGACGACAACCACCCGTTCGTGCGGATCGAGGTCGAGGTCGAATGGGACGGCATCCACGCCGGCAGCGACCAGAAGCGGGTGGCGGCCGCTCCGGATGGCAAGCGGTCCAGCGGTGATCTCGGGGGCACACCCCTCCCAGCGGTCGGCCGTCCGGGCCAGGGCAACCAGCTTGTCCATCTCCGTCAGCGCGTTGATGGAGTCCGCAAGTTCAGGCGCGACGGGGCGGCAACGTCGCGTAAGGGCGCGCAGGATTCTCAGGACTTCCCGCGACTCGGCCCGTTCCAGCTCGCGTACCCGGTTCATCATGTCGATCGCCGAGGGGGGCTCGATGAAGACCGTGGCACCCGAAGCAGATTCGTCGTGGACGTAGCCGCCGACCGTCCTCTTTCCTTCCCTGCGCACCGGTATGACGTAGCGGCCTTCCCGGATGGACACCGACGCTTCCGGAACGCGGTGGCGCTCGTCCACCCCGCGGAGGAAGGTCTCCAGGTGAGACACCACACGATTGTGCGCACCGGCGAGCCGGGTCCGCAGGCGGCGGAGTTCGCTGCTCGCCCCGTCGAGGACGAATCCCTCCGGATCGACGCTGCGCACGATGGCGTTCTCGAGGGCCCGGTCGGAGAAGGTGCGTGTGCCCAGCGCCTGCAGGGCGGGCAGATCCTCGTCCAGGGACGAGAGGGCGCGCAGAAACGTGCGGCCCGCCGTCAGCAGTACGCCAAGCTGTGCAAGTTCCCCGGCCGAGAGGACCGAACCCTCTACCGCGAGGCGCAGCACCGGCGCATCGGAGTCCGGCAGACCCGGAAACGTCCAGTCCCGGCGCGTCGCGAGGAACCGTCCCGCCTGCTCGACCGCGTCCAGCCTCGCACGAACCACGCCGGGGTCCCCCGTCGGCTCCAGGGACAGCACCGCCCGCCGCCCCGCTGTCGTGGAGGCAAAGCCGGACGCGTACTCCAGGGCTCTGCTGAACTCCAGAACCCGGAGAGCGCGCTCCGACATCCTACCCGAGCTCCTCCCGGACGATCGCGGACGCCGTCCTGCCGTCGAACCGGCCGCGGATCCGCGGCATCAGTGCGGACATGACAGCCCCGATGTGGGTAGCGCCACCGTCCACGATCCCGCGCACCATGTCCCTCACATCCTCGGCCGACAGATCGGGCGGCATGTAGCCCCGGAGAACCTGCTCCTGCTCCGCCTCCCTGTCGGCAAGGTCGCGCCGCCCGCCGCGGATCATCTGGGCCGCCGCGTCCTGGCGCTGCTTGATCGCCCTCGCGAGCACGGAGCGCACGCCCTCGTCGTCCAGCGCCGAACCGGTCTCGATCTCCCGGTTCCGCAGCTCCGCGAGAGTGGTCGACAGGACCAGCGTCCTCACCCTGTCCCTGGCGCGGCGCGCGGCGTTGAGGTCCGAACGCAGCTTTTCCTTGAGCGACTTTTCCACGGCTCCACTCCCTGGTTGATGACGAGACGATGTTCCGCCGCACCAATATCAGTCAAACGATGCCGTGGGGTGGAACATCAAACCGACAAGGCAGAAATGAACCGTACGACTGAGAGCATGGTGGACATCCTGCGACGAAGCGGTCCGGGAGCGCTCCCGGCGACCCGGCTGCTGGAGGAACTGGGGCGCTGTCATCCACCGATTCGGATCACGGTCCGCGAACTCCGCCTGCTGGTGGACGAGACCGGCGGCCGCCTGGAGCTGCTCGAGATCAGCGCCGATGGCCCCGGGGCAGCGACGCTGGACAGCTGGGTCGTGCTGATGGATCCCGAGGACGGGCCCTCGCGATCGCGGCTGGCGGAAATGCTCTGGGAAAGCCTCGCCGCGATGGCGGAGGCGCTGGACCCCGCCTCCCGGACCGACGTGGCCCGCTGGATGCTGCAGGCGGAGCACGCGATACGGATCAGCATTTCCGCCGCGAGGATGGGGCTCGACCTCGCCGGCCCCGGCTACCGTCGCCGCTGAATCAGCCGTCCATGGACGGTCCGGCGCGTGCGCCGCAGGCTAGCCGAGCGCCTCCCTTACACGTGACCAGAAGCCGCGTCGCCGTTGCGAGTCCATGGTTTCGGGAGGGCTCTCCTCCAGCTCCCGGAGTTCCTGGATCAGGTCCCGCTGCTCGGTGTTGAGCCGGGTCGGCACCCACACCGCCAGGTGCACGAGAAGATCACCGTACCTTCGTCCGTGCAGTTCGGGCACGCCTTCACCCGCGACCCGCACCACATCGCCGTGCTGGGTCCCGGCCGGAATCTCCACCCAGGTTCGGCCGTCCACGGTGGGCACGTCGACCCGGTCCCCGAGGGCGGCCTGAGCGAAGGTGATCGGCACCTCGACGGCCAGGTCGGTTCCCGCACGCCTGAAGCGAGGATCCTCCGCCACCTCCAGGATGACCACAATGTCGCCGCGTGGTCCACCCTTCGGTCCCACATTCCCCTCCCCACGCAACGTGATGTAGTTCTCGGAAGACACCCCCGCCGGGACCTCGATGTCGATGCGGCGTTCGACCCGGACGCGCCCCTCGCCCCGGCAGCCCGGGCAGTATTCCGAAATGAGCGACCCCTCGCCCCTGCAGGCGCGACACGGCGTGACACTGACGAAGCGACCGAAGACGGAGCGCTCCACCACCCGCTCCTCTCCCGCGCCCTCGCAGGTCGGGCAGGTCCGCGGCCGGGCACCGTCCTTGACGCCGCTTCCACCACAGGAATCGCAGTTGTCGAGAACAGCCACCCGCACCTTCCGCGAGACGCCGGTGCGCACGTCCTTCAGGGTCAGCGGGAGCGTCAGCCGGAGCGATTTGCCACGCGTCGGTCGATTGCCCCGGCGCCGCGTGCCGAAGAGGTGGTTCAGCCCGCCGAAGCCGCCGAAATCCCTCATGAAAACTTCAAGGGCGTCGGAGAAGTCCATTCCACCCTGGAACCCGCTCGGCCCCCTCAGGCCCTCCTTGCCGTACCGGTCGTACCTTGCGCGCTTGCTCGGGTCCCTGAGAACCTCGTAGGCCTCAGTAACCTCCTTGAACCGCTCCTCGGCCTCGCTGGACCCGGCGTTGCGGTCGGGATGGAATCTGAGAGCGACCTTCCGGTATGCCTTCTTGATCTCTTCCTGATCCGCGTCCCTCTGGACCTGGAGGAGGGTGTAGTAGTCAGCCATTCTTCTCCAGGAGATTCGGGTGCCTGGCGGCGTTGGCCGGCACTGCCCCTACGGCTCCAGCATGCTTGTGACGAGTGAGGAGGTGTAGTCGACGATGGCGATCACCTTCTCGTAGGGCATTCGAGTGGGCCCGATGACCCCGAGGATGCCCCGGAGACTTCCGAAGCGGTAGCCGGAGGTCACCAGGGTGAACCCGGAAAGCTCGGGCCCGTGCTCGCTCCCGATGGTAACGCAGGGTCCGCCCCTCACCGCCCGGGTGCCCAGGACCTTCGCGAGCAGATCCTTCTGTTCGGTCAGCGCGATCAGCTCACGCAGCCGCTCGTTCGTCGAGAACTCGGGCTGCCCCACGATCGCCGAGGTCTGTCCCAGAACGACCTGCTCGGGACCGGGTGTCCCCGTGGAGAAGAAATCCTCGCTCGACTCGATGAAGATGTTCAGCACGTCCCGCGCCGCGGGGTCTTCGACCGCATCTCGAAGCCGCGCGCCGAACGAGCGGCGGATCTCGGTAAAGCTCAGGCCGCCCAGCCGCTCGTTGAGCACCCGTTCGATGCTCTCGAGGACATCCGGCGGGGCTTCGCCGGGGAGGTCGACGTACACCGTGCGGACCATTCCGGACTTGATGGTGACCACCATGAGCACCTTCTGGGAGGAGACCGAGATCAGGTCGATCTTCTCCAGCCGGGCCCTGTCGAGCTGCGGCACCGACCCGACGCCGAGTTCGTTCACGAGGAGGCCGAGGGCGCGCGTGGCGTTCCTGAGGATTCGCTCGAGCGTACCGTCTCCTGACAGGACCTCCCTCTCGATCCGGATCTTCTCGGACCTCGCGAGTGACTCGGGGCGAACGACCCGGTCCACGAAGAAACGATACGCGAGGTCGGTCGGGACCCGACCCGCAGAAGTGTGCGGATGGGTCAGGTAGCCGTCCTCTTCGAGGTCGGCCATGGTGTTGCGGATCGTCGCCGGGGAAACCCCGAAGTCGAAGCGGCGCGCCAGGGTTCGGCTTCCCGCCGGCTCGGCCGTGTCGACGTAGGTGCGCACCACGGCCTCGAGCACGTGCCTCTCCCGCCTTGAAAGCGAGTCCCTTCCCTTGCTGCGCGTCGAGTGACGTTGAACGGCCATGATCAGAACATCCGTTGGCAAGCTCCGTGTACTTGAAAATCCGCCGTCCGCCGATGCCGTCAACCTGTGCCGGATTCCTCGCCGAGGCAGGTGTCAAGCTCGAGGGTGAGGTCGTCGAGGACCAGCCATCCCTGCGCTGTGAGGCGGACCCGGCCATTCGCACCATCGGCGAGGCCTGTGGTTTTCCACCTCCGCAGGACCTGACAGGCCGCTGTATCCAGCCCGGCCCCATCGATGCCCGCCACCGTGCGGAGTGACAGCCAGAGGGCCTCCAGCCTCCGCTGTCCGGCAGTGAGTTCCTCGCTCCCGGCCCGACCGGTTCCCGATTCGGCGACCCGCGTGGCATACGCGCCCCAGTCGCGCTCGTTCCACCAGCGCCGTCCGGCGAAATAGCTGTGGGCTCCGTTGCCCAGTCCCAGGTACGGGGCACCCCGCCAGCAGGCACGGTTGTGGCGAGAAGCGAAACCGGGGCGGGCGAAGTTCGACACTTCGTAGTGTTCGTAGCCTGCCCGCGACAGGAGTTCGGCCGCCAGAAGGTATTCGTCCCGGTAGCGGTCGTCGCGGGCGATCGAGACGCGTCCTTCCCGCACCTGGCGCGCGAGAGCCGTGCCCTTTTCGATGGTGAGCCCATAGAGAGAGATGTGCGGCACGTCCAGCTGCAGCGCGCGGTCGAGGTCGCCCCGCCAGTTCCGTTCCACGCTTCCCGGCAGGCCGAACATCAGGTCGATGGAGAGATTCCTGACGCCCGCCGCCCGCGCCCTGCGGACAGCCTGTACAGCGTCCGCTGCGGTGTGCAGGCGTCCCATCCACCTGAGCGCCTTCGGAGAGAAGCTCTGGACGCCGAAGGAGATGCGGTTGACCCCGCACGTCGCCCATTCGTGCGCGACGGCCGCAGTGAACGATTCGGGATTGGCTTCGGCGGTCCACTCGATCCGGCGGTCGCGCACGGGCCCGAGTCCGAACAGGCCTGCCAGCGCTCCGAGCGAGCGGGGATCCAGCACCGACGGCGTGCCCCCGCCCACATACAGGGTCTCGAGGGCATCGGCCAGCGGAGCGTCGCCCGTGGCCTCCAGAGTCTTCAGCTCGGTCCGGATCGTGTCGAGCCATCGCGTGCTGTCGGGACGCCGGTCCACCGTCACCGCGAAGTCGCAGTAGCAGCACCGCCTCGCGCAGAAGGGCGCGTGCACGTAGACGTTCCCGATCCTGCCGTGCCCCGCGCCGGTCACGCAGCGCCTTCCCGGACGGCCATGCTGCCCCGGCCGGGCGTCCGCATCACCCGGCCGTCCCTGGTAGGGGTGAGGTGGCCCCTGATCTCGAGGATGGTGAGGAGCGGCCCCACTTCCTCCGCGTCTCGTCGCGACAGCCGCGCCGCTTCTTCGACGGTGACCGGCGACGCCGGGAGTGCCGAGAGCAGCTGCCGAAGATCCGGTTCTTCCGGGAGCGGGACGGTGTACTGCATTACATCGTCGGGGGCGGTCTCCACGATGATCGTCGCACCGTCGGCGATGAGACGGTTGGTCCCTTCGCTGTTGGGACGGTCGATCGGACCCGGCACCGCAAGGACCTCCCGCCCCAGGTCCAGCGCGATTTCGGCGGTGATCAGCGCGCCGCTCCTTCGCGACGCCTCGACGATGATCACATCGCGCGCGAGTGCCGCTATGATGCGGTTGCGCCGAGGGAAATGATGCGGCTCGGCCCTGACGCCGGGCGCGAACTCGGATACCACCACGCCGCATTCGACGATCTTCCGGTACAGCGTCCGATTGCGTGGCGGGGACACCACATCCACTCCCGAACCCAGCACCGCAGCGGTGGGGCCGGGCAGGGCGCCCCGGTGCGCCTCCGCATCGATCCCCATCGCCATGCCCGAGACCACACAACGCCCCCGCCCCGCCCACGACGCACCCAGACCCCACGCGACGCGGCGCCCGGACGCGGTTGCGCCGCGCGAGCCGACGATAGCCGCCCACCGGCGCGGGAGCAGGCTGGTCCGGCCCAGCGCGAAAAGCACGGGTGGCGGATCCTTCAGGTGGCGCAGCCTGGCCGGGTAGCCGGCAGTCCCGTACACGATGGCGGCGATGCCGCCTGAAGCGCATCGTTCCTGGACCTCCCGCGCGTTGCGGACGGCGTCCGATCGGGCCGCGGTGCCTTCGGCGCCAAGCTCCAGCGTCCTTGCGAGGCTGCGCGCCGGCGTTCCGGGCGATACCTCCGGCACCGCCGCGATTTCGGCCGCGGAGGCGTCGAGAGCTGTCGCAGGACTGCCGAAATGGTCCACCAGAGCGCGGAAGCGCATGGGACCCACACCCGGAAGTCCCCGCAGCGTGAGTGCGTCGATCATCTGGCGTGCCTCGCTCATGGGGTGTCTGCCTCCTCCGCGATCGGTCGCGCGGCCCGCAGCTGGCGCCAACACCCCTCCAGGAGCTCTCCCAGGCCGTGTCCGGTCACCGCGCTGACGTAGTAGCAGTCCCACGCGTCCGCAGCCTCCACGACGGGTTTCGCTTCGCCCCGGGCGTGCAGGTCCATCTTGGAGAAGACCACGGCCCACGGAAGCTTGGTGAGAGCGGGCGAGTACTCCTCCAGCTCGCGGCGAAGCCCTGTCAGCGTCGCGGCCGGATCCTCGCCGTCGACCGGCAGGAGTATCGCGAGCGCCCGCGTGCGCTCGATGTGGCGGAGAAACTGGTGACCCAGACCCCTGCCGTCGTGTGCCCCTTCGATCAGGCCCGGAATGTCGGCGACGACGAAGGAGCGATAGTCCGGCAGTTCCACCACGCCCAGGTTCGGCGTCAATGTGGTGAAGGGGTAGGCGGCGATCCTGGGTCTGGCGCGGCTGATGCGGGAAAGCAGCGTGGACTTCCCGGCGTTCGGCTCGCCAACGAGGCCGATGTCGGCGAGGAGCTTGAGTTCAAGGCGCACAATCCGCTCTTCACCGTCTTCTCCCGGCTCCCAGCGCCGGGGCGCCTGCCGCGTGGCGGAAGCGAAGCGTGCGTTGCCCCTGCCGCCCCTTCCGCCGCGCGCGACCACCAGAGTCTCGCCCGGCCCCAGGAGCTCGCCCAGCAACTCGTCCGTCCGGTTGTCCAGGGCGATCGTCCCCGGCGGCACCCTCAGCTCCAGATCCCCCCCGCTCCTCCCCGTGCGGTTCGATCCCTCCCCGTGCATTCCTCTCCCGGCCCGGTGGTGGCGCCGGTAGCGGAAGTCGCTGAGCGTCGTCAGTCCCGGATCCACGATCAGCCGCACGTCGCCGCCCCTGCCCCCATCCCCACCCGAGGGCCCGCCGCGCGGAACGCCCTTCTCGCGCCGGAACGCCTCTGCGCCCGAGCCACCCTGCCCGGCGCGCACTTCGATGGTGACCGAGTCTATGAACATTCGCGGACCACCACCCGGCCGACCGAGTCGCCCAGCGTATTTGTCACCGCCGGTTCGGCGAACTCCTCCAGGGCTTGCCCGGCCGCTGCAGAAAGGATGCCCGCGCGGTTCAGCACCGCCAGGAGCGCCGGGGGCGCGGCGCGCCACGCTCCGTCCTCGACCTTGAGCGCGACACCCAGACCCGATTCCACATCTCCGGCCATGTATACCCCCTCTGCCCCGACCTTGGCGAATACGCGCCCGCGCTCTGCCTCCATCAGACGGGTACAGAGCCGCGCCGTACCTGCCACCATGAAAGGGTGCCGGGTCAGGGCTTCCGCCACCCGGCGCGGTGGTTCGCCACGCCCCGCGGCCGCCGCGAAGCGGGCCGTTGCGCGGGCCAGCGCCGCGACCGAAACCGCGAAGCTCACTACGCCGCAGCCGTCCACTCCCCACTCCATGCCCTCCGCGGCGAGGCCCGTCCAGCGTGCCACCTCCTGCCGCATGCGGAGCTGAACCGGGTGGCCGGGAAGCTGGTATCCGTCCAGCGGCCAGCCGTGAAACGCCGCCAGCGCCAGCATGCCGGCGTGTTTTCCGGAGCAGTTGTTGATGATCGCGGAGCGCGACACGCCCTCGGCGGCCATCGCCAGGTCGCGCTCGCGCAGGAGCGGCGGATGGGGGCCGCAGACGAGCAGGTTCTCCTCCAGCTCGGCCTTCGCGAGGATCGACCGCGCGACGGCCAGATGTGCTTCTTCCGAATTGTGCGAACCGCAGCACAGTGCGATCTCCTCTTGCGAAAGCCCGAAGTGGTCCGCGGCTCCGTCCAGGACCAGCGGCAACGCCTGAAACGGCTTCGCCGCCGAGCGGAGCAGCGTGATCCGCCCCGGATCGCCCCAGCTGCGCACCATTCGCCCCGCCTCATCCGACACGGCCGCATGCACCCGGTGCGTCGACTCGAGCACGGGGCCGCGATGGACTGAAACCGTCAGGGTCCGGGATTCTGCAACATTCACAGGGGCGCTTCCATGGCTGAACGGGCCTGATAGCGGGCCGAACCCGTGGTCAGCGCGGGAAACCATCCCCCGCGGCAGGACCCTGGCCAACGGGCTGCACCTCTGCCTCCCCCAGCGGCGACCCCGCCAACCGGAAGAGTGCCCGCTGATCCTCTGCCGCCGTGAGGAGTTCCACGGCCCGGCGGAGCGCGGCGTCCGTCCCGGCGATGCGCTCGAAGCGGCCTCCGTCACCCCATGCCTGCAGCGCCACCTCGCTCTCCATGAGCAGGAGCACGGAGCGCCTGGCACGCTGAAGGGTCTCAATGGAGATGCCGGCTCCACGTTCCTCGAGAGCCGTGCGAAAACCGGCGAGGTTCGCGTCGGTGAGGCGGAAATCGGGTGCCAGGTCGGGGTGGTCCTGAAGGTAGCCCACCACCCAGCTCTGAAGCGCCGTCACGAAGGCGCCGCCCGACGCCAGGATTTCCCTGACCGCCTCGCGCTCGCCGACCAGGAGCGTGTCCTGCAGCACCCAGAGATCCGGGACGATCCCGCCGCCGCCACGCACCAGCCTTCCGCCTGCGGATCTGAATTCGGGCTTGTCCGCCAGCTCCGGCAGCTCGGCCACGTCGCCCTGCACCGTCAGCACGCCCCGGTCGCCCCTGGCCGCCTGATCCGCCGCTTCCATCTCGATGGACCGCCCCGAGGGCGTGAACCACCTGGCCGTGGTGAGCTTCAGCACGTTGCCGCCGGACAGGGGGAAGAGGGACTGGACCGATCCCTTGCCGTAGGTGGTGGAGCCGATCAGGAGCGCCCGGTCGTGATCCTGCAGCGCCCCGGCGACAATCTCGGCGGCGGACGCGCTGCCGTACCCGACGAGCACGACCACCGGCAGGTCGGGGTAGCTCTGGTCCACCATGGCGGCGTACTTCTCCGGCGCCGAGGCACGGCTTCTGATCTCGACGATATCCATCCCGGGATCTAGGAAGAGGTCCGTCAGCCCGACCCCTTCCGTGAGGAGCCCGCCCCGGTTGCGGCGCAGATCGAGCACGAGGGAGGTCATTCCTTCCGCCGCCAGCGAATCGATTGCCGCGCGCACTTCCTTCGTAGTGGTGCGGTTGAAGATCAGGAGCGGAACGTATCCTACTCCGTCGTCGAGCATGGTCGCAAAGGGAACGGAGGGGACGTGGATCTGCGCGCGGGTCACGTCGAAGTGGATGATCGCGTCGGCCCCCGGGCGCCGGATCCCCATGCGCACCGTGGTACCCGGCCTGCCACGGAGCAGATCGACCGCCTGGTCGGTCAGCCAGCCTTCGACCGACCTGCCGTCCACCTCGACGATTCGGTCGCCGGGCCTCACCCCGGCCCTCGCCCCCGGCGTCCCCGGTATCGGAGCCACGACGGTGATGTAGCCGTCGCGGTCGGCGACCTCCAGGCCGACGCCGCCGTACTCGCCCTGGGTCCGTATCCGCTCGTCCTCCCATCTCGCCGCAGGCAGGAACTGCGAATTCGGGTCGCCGAGGTGGTCCACGACCCCGGCGATCGCGGCTTCGTACAGGTCGTCCACATCCACTTCGCCCACGAAGTGCCCCTCGATGCGCTCCACGACCTCTTCGAAAACCCTGGCATGCAAGTAGATGTTGGCACGCATGCCGACGCCGCGCTGGAGCAGCCAGCCCCCGCTCGTGACCGCGAAGACCACGACCAGCGCCGGAACCAGCACGGCCCTGCCTCTAGTCATGCAGACTCCTTCCCCGCCCGGTACCACACTCGTGCATGCTTCTAAACCCCGCCTTCCCCAAAAGTTTCCGGGAAGCGCGCGAACATCTCGCTGCGGATGCGCTCTTCCACCTCGCCGGGACTCCCGTCCGCTGACACGAGCACGGCCCGGTCCACGGATCGGGCCAGTTCAAGATACCCTTCGCGGACCGCCCGTCGAAAGGTCGAATCCTCGGCCTCGAACCGATCGGGGGATCTGGCCTCACGCGCCTGACGGGCCATCCCCTCCTCGACGGCCAGGTCCAGTACCAGGTAAAGGTCGGCGGCAAGCCCCCCGGTCGCGTATTCGTTCAGACGCGCCACCTCATCCACACCGATGCCCCTGCCATAGCCCTGGTACGCGAACGAGCTCAGGTCGAAGCGGTCCGACAACACCCACTTCCCCGCCGCGAGCGCCGGCTCGACCACCTCGCGCACCACCGAGGCGCGAGCGGCCAGGATCAGCAGCAGCTCCGTCTCGCGCGGAACCGGACCCTGACTGCCGTGAAGCAACAGCTGGCGGATCCCTTCACCGACCGCCGTGCCCCCCGGCTCGCGCGCCATGACGAGAGGCAATCCCGCTCCTTCGAGAAAAGCCGCCAGCCGCCGTACCTGGGTGGTCTTCCCGACCCCCTCGGCACCCTCGACCACAATGAACCGGCCGCGGCTCACGGGAACGCCGCCCATGCCGCCTCCCGAACCCGCCCGACGCACCGGAAACGCCGGCGACACGGCCCCGCTATTCGTAGTACTCCCGCCCCAGGTGGGTGATCTGCTTCTCTCCCGCCAGCCAGCGCAGGGTGTTCTTGAGCTTCTTGTGCTGGATGAACAGATCGTGCTCCGGGTAGAGCCCCTCGGGCGTATGCGGGCTCTTGAAGTAGAAGGACAGCCACTCCTGGATCCCTCCCATGCCCGAACGCCCGGCCAGATCCAGGAAGAGCGCCAGATCCAGGACGATCGGGGCGGCGAGGATCGAGTCCCGGCACAGGAAGTCCACCTTGATCTGCATGGGGTACCCCAGCCACCCGAAGATGTCGAGGTTGTCCCAGCCTTCCTTGTCGTCCCCCCGGGGGGGATAGTAGTTGATCCGGACCTTGTGGTAGAGCCGGCCGTACAGTTCGGGGTACATCTGCGGCTGCAAGATGTATTCGAGCACCCCCAGCTTGGACTCCTCCTTGGTCTTGAAGGATTCGGGGTCGTCGAGGACCTCGCCGTCGCGGTTGCCCAGGATGTTGGTGCTGAACCAGCCGCTCACCCCCAGCATCCTCGCCTTCAGCCCCGGGGCCAGGATCGTCTTCATCAGCGTCTGGCCCGTCTTGAAGTCCTTGCCGGCGATGGGCACGCCGCGATCCTGTGCCAGCGCCTCCAGTGCCGGCACGTCGGCCGACAGGTTCGGCGCCCCGTTGGCGTAGGGCACCCCCTCCATGATCGCCGCCCAGGCGTAGATCATGCTGGGCGCGATCGCGGGGTCGTCGTCGCGCATCGCCTGCTCGAAGGCCTCGGGGGTGGCGTGCGCGGATCCCGAGCGCTGAAACACCTCGGTCGAGCCGCACCAGATCATCACGGCGCGGTTGCACCCGTGCTCCGACTTGAAGCGGCGGATGTCCTCGCGCACCGCCTCCGCCAGCTCCATCCGGCTCCCCTTCCGCTTCCGGTTGGGCCCGTCCAGCCGCTTGACATACGCGGTGTCGAAGACCGCCGGCATGGGCTTCACCGATTTCAGAAAGCCCCGGATCGGGTCCAGGTGCCGCGTGCGATCCAGGACACCGGCGTTGACGGCGCTGTCGTAGGCGTCGTCCGGTATGGGGTCCCAGGCGCCGAAGACCAGTTGATCGAGCCCGGCAAGGTCGATGAGATCCTTGATGAGCGGCGTGCGCGCTTCGGTGCGCCTGCCCAGACGAATCGTGTTCATCTGTGTCAGGCTGCCGAAGGGCTGCGCCAGGCCCCGCCTTACCGCCTCGACGCCGGCCACCACCGTGGTGGCTACCGCGCCGAGCCCGGGGAGCAGGACACCCACGCGCCCGCCGGACGAAGAGATCCTGGGAGGCTGGTCCACTGTGACCTAACCCTTTCCGGCGGTCGGACCGCCGTTGTCTAGAGGAACACCCGTGCCGCGCCTGTACACCCAGAAGATGCGCTGCACGGCCGTGGCATTGGTCAATACGGCTACGATCACGATGATCACGGTGAGAACCAGACCGTCCCACGCGAGGCCGAAGATCAGCGACCCCAGGCCGAGGATCAGGATGCGCTCGCCTCTTTGCATGAGCCCCACCGAGCAGTCGAATCCGAGCGACTCCGCCTTGGCCCGCGTGTAGCTCACCATCAGCGAGCCTCCGAGTGCCAGGGCGATGATGTAGATCATGAGGATGTCGACGAACTCGACCTGGTAGGCGTTGTAGAGGCTCATGAGCCCGATGTACATCGCGATTTCGGAGATGCGGTCCAGGGTGGCGTCGAAGAATGCCCCGAACTTGGAGGCGAGGCCGGATACCCGCGCTACACTGCCGTCGAAGACATCGCACAGGCCGCCGAGCAGCATGAGAAGTCCGGCCGTGCGGACATGGTCCTGCGAGTACATGACCGCCCCGGCCACGGTGACCAGGAAGCCCGCCACCGTGATGGCGTTGGGATGGACCCCCCGCCGTATCAGCCACCGGGTGATCGGCCCGGTGATCCGCTCGGTCGGCTCCCGCAGGTCGCTGATGCTCCTGGGCATCGAGCCCTCCCGCCGTCGCCCGGACTGGTTGCTGGCGGTCACTGATCGCTCATGAAGTGAGGATGATCCGGGACGCCGCACCCTCCTGCATCCCCTTCTGGATGGCCGCGTTCACCCGGTACATGACCTTGTCGAAGTTGGCCTGCGCGGAAACGAGGCTCTGATACACCGACGACGCCTGCAGTTTGTTCAGTGCCGCTTCGTAGCGCTCCATTTCCGCCTGGTCCGGCTCCTTTCCTTCCCGGATCGCGGCCTGCAGCGTCCCTTCCTGCTGCCTGAGCTGGTTGGTCAGCTCCACGATCCGGCGATCATCGTCCGCGCACTCCTTCGCCCGGGCGAGCGTCCGGTATTCGGGGGTATTTCCGAGCGCCCGGCCCAGGGATCCGGCCAGGTCATCAATGTTGGTCATGCGTCAACCTCCGTGCAAAAACATAGCGTTGGCGGCCTGTAAGGTCGTCATGCAACCGGATCGACCGAAAGCGTCCCGTATCGCTGATGAAGCCGGCCACGGTTTCGCCCTGGGCACTCCCCACCTCCAGCCCGAACCACCCGTCCGGGCGCAGGACGGCTTCCACGCCCGCGACGAGGGCGGCGATGAGGGCCAGCCCTCCCTGCCCGGCCACCATGGCGGC
The DNA here is from genome assembly GCA_009838975.1 of Gemmatimonadota bacterium. Taxonomy (GTDB): domain Bacteria; phylum Gemmatimonadota; class Gemmatimonadetes; order Longimicrobiales; family Gaopeijiaceae; genus Bin94. Next base: position 49,272 of record VXQO01000017.1, read on the forward strand.
GCGCGGCTCCCACTCCCGCACTTCGGGTTCGGCCCCGCGCCACTCTGCCTCGCTCAGGTACGGCGGGTTGGACAGGACGAGATCGAAGGTGAGCCCGCCCACCGGATCCAGCAACGAACCCCGGCGGAAATCGATGGCGGGCCGGCCGCACGCCGTCGCGTTCGCGCGCGCAACCTCGAGGGCGTCGGCAGAGATGTCTGTTGCGGTGACGGACCGGGCCAGCCCCTCGGCCGCCAGGGCGATTGCGATCGCCCCCGACCCCGTCCCGACGTCGAGGGCGGATTCGAAGACGCGGTCGTGCCCGGCGACCCGGGCCAGCACCTCGAGCAGGTACTCCGTCTCGGGACGCGGGATGGCGACGCGGGGGTCGACCGCGAGCTCCAGATCCCGGAAGGGCGCGGACCCGAGCAGGTATTGCAGCGGCTCGCGCGCCGCCCGGCGCCGGAGAAGTGGACGGTAGACGGCCAGTTCGGCCTCGGCGAGGGGGCGGTCGAAATCCAGGTACAGCTGCAGCCGGTCGATCCCGAGGACGTGGGCCAGCAGGTATTCAGCGTTCAGGCGACCGTCGTCGACACCCTTGCCACGCAGATAGTCGCCGCTCCAGCGGGCGACCTCCATGACCGTCCACCGCCGCTCGCCGGCTCCGCCGGGGGGTGAACGGCGGGGGGCGGTTGAGGGCGAGCCGGTCAAGACCTCCCCTGATCCGCGCCAAGGCGCTCTTCGTCCCTGGCCAGACGGAGCGCGGCGACGAGTTCGTCGAGGTCGCCGTCCAGGATGTCGCCCAGGCGGTAGAGGCTGAGGCCGATCCGGTGGTCGGTGACCCGATTCTGTGGAAAGTTGTAGGTGCGGATCTTGGCCGAACGGTCGCCGGATCCGATCTGGGACCTGCGCGCCGCCGCACGCTCCGCCTCGCGGGCCGCGATTTCCCGGTCGAGCAGCCGCGAGCGCAGCACCTTCATGGCCTTGGCCTTGTTCTTGTGCTGCGACTTTTCGTCCTGGCAGGTGACGACGAGTTCGGTCGGAAGGTGGGTGATGCGCACCGCGGAGTCGGTGGTGTTGACCGATTGGCCTCCGGGGCCCGACGAGCGGAACACGTCGATACGAAGGTCCGCCGGGTCGATCGCTACGTCCACCTCCTCGGCCTCGGGCAACACGGCCACGGAGGCGGCGGAGGTGTGAATGCGGCCCTGGCTCTCGGTTTCAGGGACGCGCTGCACGCGATGGACGCCCGATTCGTACCGGAGACGCCCGTAGGCCCCCTTTCCGCGCACGGTGAAGATCGCCTCCTTGATCGACCCCGGTATCCCCTCCGACACGCCGGCCATGTCGACCGACCACCCGCGCCGCTCGGCGAGCCTGCGGTACATGCGCATGAGGTCGGCGCTGAAGAGCCCCGCCTCGTCTCCCCCGGTCCCGGCTCGGATCTCGACCACGGCCGGACGGTCCTCCATCGGGTCGGGCGGCACCAGCGCCCCGCGCAGCGCCGCGGCAGCCCCGGCCAGCCGCCCCTCCAGCGCGACGATCTCTTCCTCGGCCAGCTCCTTCATCTCCGAATCGGTCGATTCGGCGAGGATCTCGCGCGCGCCCAAGAGTTCGTCCTCGATGGACACCACCGCTCTCCCCGCAGCGACGGCGGTTTCCAGACCGGCCCGCTCCCGCCCGAGGTCGCGCAGGCGACGGGGATCGCGCATCACCTCGGGCCGCAGGAGTTCCTCCTCGATGGCACGGAAGCGCGCTTCGGTTTCGGCAAGCCGCTGGGCGAGGCGGGGGTCGATGGGGGTTCTCCGTGCGGGCAGGGTGGCGCGACGTCAGCCCAACAATGTAGCCGACCGTCCGTGGACGGTGAACGCCGACCCACTCGGGGGCCGGATCCGGCCGCAGCAGACGGTCGATGGCTATGTAATGTCAATATTACAAATGTAATTTCAACATTACATTTGGCATTGCGCCGCCGATCGCCCCCGCCATGAAGACGGCGAAGCAGACCACACCGAGAAGGTCGCCGGTGCGCGTGAAGAGGGTGGTGCCGTGCCGGGGCGCTGCCGTGAGGACCGCGACGCCCTCCACGCCGGGTTCGAGCGCGTAGGGTGCTCCCTGGCCCGCTGGAGACACCGCGAAGCTGTAGCCGGTGGCTCCGACCTGAATCACCGACACCCGGTTCTCGATCGCGCGAAGACGTCCGTGCGTCGCGTGCTGCCAATAGGCCCAGGTCGTGCGGAAGGGGCGTCCGGGGTCCAGCCAGTCGTCGTTGGAGATGACCGCCAGCCACTCGGCCCCGCCGCGGACGAGGGTGCGCGCGGTCGCCTCGAAGGCCGAATCGTAGCAGATCATGACGCCCGTGGGGTGACCGCCCAGCATCAGCGGACGAGGGTCGCGGCCCACGGCATACCCGCGGTTGGGAAGAGGGCGTCCGGCTGCCGGCCAGACTCCCGTGGCTTCCAGTCCCGGGACCAGGCGGGCCTTGCGGTACGGCGGCGGGGCGGGGCCGGCGGCGGGCTGGACGAAGGCGGCGTTGTACCAGAGGGTGTCCGGGCTGTCGGCGAGCGGCTCGGCGTCGAGGGCACCGATCAGGATGTCGGTCCGGAGCGCGCCGGCGGACCGGGCGAGCTCGGGGCCCGGGACCCCGAGGAAGCGTTCCGGGAAGACCGCCGCGACGAAGGGCCGGATGCCCGCCTGCTCCCGGAGCGGGTCGAGCCAGCGATCGAGGTCGCCGCCGGCGCGTCCGGGCTGTACGACCGCAACCTCCGCCAGCACGCCCGCGTTGCGCGGGGAGTCGAGGCCGGCCTGGCGGATTTGGCCTGCGAGGGCGGGAAGGGCCAGCAGGAGCGAAATGAGGGCGATGGTGCGCGGCTCTGCCCGGCGCACGGGAGATGGGCCGCGGAGGCGGCGTGACCAGGGCCCTCGCGGTACCGGCAGAGCCGCCAGGCAAGCCCCCGCCGCGACCGTCCAGAAGGTGAGGAACCGCGCCCCGAACACCTCGGCCCCGGCGGCCAGCGCCGGATGCCACGCGAGCGAGCTTCCCGCGTTGAGCCAGGCGTAGGGGACCCAGGGTACCCGCGCCGCCAGCCACTCGAAACCGGTCCAGCAGGCGGCGAGCGCCAGCGCCAGTGGCCATCCCTTGCGGCTGTGAAGGAACGTGGCGGCGCCGCAGGCCGCACCCGCGACGACGCCTATGAGGAGCAGGACGAGGAGGTAGGTGGGGACCGCCAGCGGCGTTCGCCATGAGAGCGACGGCACCATCCAGTAGAGACCGATCCCATGCGCGACGGCGGCTGCCGTGAAGCCCTGTGCGAAGGGGGCAAGGGGGGGCGCCGAGACGTCGCGCGCGGTGAGGGAGAGGGACGCCGCGAGCGGGGCGAAGGCCAGGAAGGGGACGACGGGGCCTCCGTGCGGGGAGAAGGTGGCGCCGATCGCGAGGCCGGACGCGGCAGCGAGCAACAGTGCGGTGGGCGCGGTGCTCCCGGACGGCGGGCCCGCGGCGCCCGGCGGCGACATCAGGAGAGCTTGACCTCGCGACCCTCGTGCGCCGACTCGTAGGCGGCTTCGATGAGCGTCATCAGCCCGATCTGGTCGGCAGGAGGCTTCGCGGCGGCGGTCCCCCCGACGACCCGCACGAATTCGTCCAGCAGGCGGCGGTAGCCGTTGGTGAAGTGGTCCTCGCCGCCGCGCGGGATGGGCTGGCGGGGGGTGATGTCAACCGTGCGCCCCCCGATCTGCTTGTAGATAGAGAGGGGCGACAGGCGCGCGCTGCCCTCCGAGCCGAGCACCCAGAGCCGGTGACGGTCCTCGGGGGCATGCAGGCGCCAGCTCGCCGTGAGCGTCACGGCCACCCCGTCACGCGTGACCGCATGGACGTGCGCCTCCTCCTCCACGTCGAAGCCGTCGCCCCGGGTGGTGGCGGCCACCCGGTCCATCTCCGGGTAGCCGAGCACCCAGAGCGCGAGATCCAGCGCCGGCACCCCCAGGTCCATCAGCGCGCCGCCTCCCGATTCCAGCGCACGCCGCCGCCATCCCGTCCGCGGACGTCGCACGGCGCGGTTGAGCCAGGTCACCCTCGCGGTGCCGATCTCGCCCAGCGCCCCCTCGGCGACCGCGGAGCGCAACGCCCGTACATTGGCCTGATAGCGGTGCGACAGCCCCGGCACGACGCCCTTGCCCGTCGCCCGGGCGGCCTCCAACAGGTGGCGTGCCCCGCCGGGCGACAGCGCCAGCGGACGCTCGACCAGCACGTGCTTGCCCGCTTCGAGGCAGGCCGCCGCAAAGCTCTCGTGAAGGAAACTGGGTGCGCAGATCACCACGCCCTCGATCTCCTCCGCGGCGATCAGCTCGTCGTCGGTCAGTACTCGCGGCACGCCGAAGCGCTCGGCCACGGCCTGTCCCTTGACCGCATCCAGGTCCGAAATCGCGGTTACCTCGACGTCGGCTCGCTCGCTGAGGATCGGCAGGTGCAGCAACTGGCTCGTCACCCCCGTCCCGATCACGCCGATCCGCACCCGCCGCGGTCCGCTCTCAGGCATCGATCACCCTCCCGAACAGGTCGTAGTCTCCCGCCTCCTCGATCTCCACCTCGACGATATCGCCGGGGCGCGCCGCACCGGCAGAGGCAAGCAGCGTCTGTCCGTCCACCTCGATCGCCTGTCCCTGGGTGCGCCCGACCCCTTCGTGGCCGGCCTCGCCAGGCGTGAGTTCGTCGACCAGCAGCTGCGTCCGCGTCCCCACGCGCGCCAGGTTCGATTCGAGCGAAAGGTCCCGCTGATGCTCCATCACCATCTCCAGCCGCTCGGCCTTGAGCTGGTCGGGCACCTGGTCGGGCATGGCCGCGGCCGCCGTGCCCTCCTCGATCGAGTAGGCGAAGGCGCCGACCCGGTCGAAGCGGATTTCCTCGAGAAAATCCATCATGATGCGCACGTCGTCGTTGGTCTCGCCCGGAAAACCGACGATGACGGTGGTGCGCAGGGTGAGGTCGTCGATCTCGTCCCGTAGCCAGCGGACGCGCTCGCGCACCGTGGCCTGTCGCTCGGGACGCCGCATGCGCGCCAGGACCGCGTCGCTTCCGTGTTGCAGCGGCATGTCCAGGTAGGGAAGGAGACGCGGTTCGCGCGCGATCAGCCGGACCAGCCGCGGCGTGATCCCGGACGGGTACATGTAGAGCAGCCGGTACCAGTCCACCTCCGTGCCTTCCACGAGCGCCTCCAGGAGATCGTGGAGCAGCGGCGCGGAGCGGTCGCGGCGTCTGAGGTCGCGGCCGTACCAGGTGGTGTCCTGCGACACCAGGTTGAGCTCGCGCACCCCCTGCTCGCCAAGTTCGCGGGCCTCGGCCACCAGCGCGTGCAGGTCCGCCGAGCGGTGCAGGCCGCGCATGTGCGGGATGGCACAGAAGGCGCAGCGATGGTCGCACCCCTCGCTCACCTTGAGGTAGGAGACGTGCGGCGTTTCCGAGGTCAGGATGCGCAGCGGCCGCTCCATGTTCGGCACGAACGTCTCACCGACCAGCCCCCGGGCGCGCAGCTCAGGAACCAGGCGCGCCATCTCGGCGATGCCGAGGAAGAGATCCACCTCGGGAATCTCCTCTTCCATCTCGGCCCCGTAGCGCTGCACCATGCAACCGACCGCCACCACCGCCCTCACCCGGCCGCGGGCCTTGAGTTCGCACGCGCCCAGGATCGTGTCGATGGACTGTTCCTTGGCCGCGTCGATGAAGCCGCAGGTGTTCACCACCACCACTTCCGCGTCCTCCACCTCGCTGGTCACCCTCGCGCCCGACGCCACCAGTGCGGCCATCATGTGCTCGGAATCGACGGTGTTCTTGTCGCACCCCAGGGTCACCAGGCCGAGGCGCGGTCCGTCCTCGGGACCGATCGCGAAGGAGCGCGGGTCGACCGCGCGTACGTCCGGGCGCACGTCCGGCCTCACCGGCCCCGCACTCACCGGAAAGACGGGGAGATCCCTCGTCCGGAGCCTCATTACAGCCTCATCGGAGTGCGGGCAGGCCCTCGGTCGCCCGATCCTCCCCCGCCCCGGATCCGCGCCCCTTCCGGAACCTCGAACACGAAAGTTCCGGGATCGATCGACGGTGACAGGTCCAGGCCGTGCAGCGTGACGGTGCGCACGTTCCCGCTCTGTTCCTGGATTTCGAGCCGCCGGATCACATGACTCCCGGTATCCACCCACAGGCGTGCCCTGTCGTAGGCCGCTCCCGCTCGCGGCGTCAGCGTCACGACCCGGCACTCGCGTCCGCCGACCACCTCGATCCCCCCCTCTTCGGCGTCGTACTTGACGCCCGGATCCTCGAGCAGCTCGCGAAAGAAGTCCCGGCTCGCCGGCGCGTCCGACACCGGGTACCGATTCACCTGCACATCGTCGAGGCTCGGGTAGTAGACCCAGAAGAACTCCCCGTCCGAAATCACCATGTCGCCGTCCGGGTCCGAGAAGCGCATGGAGAACAGGTTGGGACGCTGCTGGCACACCCGCCCGGCGCTTTGAATGGTCCGGCGCGTGAGCCGCACCTCGATCGCCTGCTCGAAGTCGGCGCACATCGCAGCCACGTCGCGGTACAGCTCGGCCGCCGCCTCGATCGCCTGAACCGACTCCTGGGCCGTTCCCACCGCCACGGACGCCGGCAGGCCAAGGGCTGCCCAGGCTGCCGCAGAGGCCACCAGCGGACTCCGCCGGCCCCGCATCAAACCGGGCATACCTCGTCCAGTCCCTGATGGTCCAGAAGTACCTCGCGGGGCTTCGACCCGTCCGGCGGACCCAGAACCCCCGCGTCGTGCAGCTGATCGACGATCCTGGCCGCCCTCCCGTACCCGATCCGTAGCCGGCGCTGCAACAGCGACGTGGAGCCGACCCCCTGCTGAATGCACGCCTCGGCCGCCTCGCGGAAAAGCTCGTCCCAGTCGCCCCATCCCCTGCCCTCCTCTCCCCCGTCGCCGTCGCCCTCCTTCGCCTTCAGCTCTTCCAGAATGTCGCTCTCGTCGGACTTCACCCGCGCCTTGAGCGCCTCCATGGTGTCGGCCTGCGCGCGATACCAAGCCATGAGCGCCTCGGTCTCTTCGGTCGAGATGAACGCTCCCTGCATCCGCACCGGCTCGCTGCGGCCAGGTGGCAGGAACAGCATGTCTCCGTAGCCGAGGAGCGAGTCCGCCCCATTCTGGTCAAGGATGGTCCTCGAATCGGTCTTCGAGGCGACTCTGAAGGCGATCCTGCAGGGAAAGTTCGCCTTGATCAGCCCGGTGATGACATTCACGCTTGGCCTCTGTGTCGCGACAAGCAGGTGTATCCCGATCGCGCGAGCCTTCTGCGCCAGCTGGGTCAGCGGCTTCTCCACCTCTGCCTGCACCGTCATCATCAGGTCCGCCAGCTCGTCCACCACCACGACGATCCAGGGCAGCACACCGGCCTTGTAGCGCCACCGGTCCTCGTCCTCGTCGGGACCGTCCGGCTCGGGCAGGCTGAGTTCGACCCCCTGCTCCACGCGGTCGTTGAACTCCCCGAGCGACCGCACCCCGTTGGCGCTGAGCAGCAGGTAGCGGCGTTCCATCTCCATGACTGCCCACTTCAGAGCGCCTGCGGCCTCCTTCGGGTCCGTGACCACCGCATGGCGCAGGTGGGGCAGGTCCGCATAGGCCGACAGCTCGACCATCTTCGGATCGATGAGCAGGAGGCGAAGCCTGTCCGGTCCGTGCCTGTAAACGAGACTCGTGATGATCGTGTTCAGGCAGACCGATTTGCCCGAGCCCGTCGCCCCCGCAATCAGCGCGTGCGGCATCTTCGCGAGGTCGGCCACGTAGGCATCGCCGGTGAGATCCTTGCCCATTCCCAGCGGCAACGCCCCGCGCGAACGCGCAAAGGCCGGCGTCTCCAGAATCTCGCGCAGCCGCACGATCTCGGGACGCGGGTTGGGGATCTCGACGCCGATGGCTCCCTTGCCGGGTATGGGCGCGACGATCCTGACGCTCTTCGCCCTCATCGCCAGCGCCAGGTCGGCATCCAGGTTGGCGATCCTGTTGACCTTCACTCCCGGCTCGGGCACCACCTCGTACTGCGTGACCGCGGGGCCCGTTGTGCGCCCCGCCATCCTGCATCTGATGTTGAACGTCTCCAGCGTGTTGACGAGAACCCGCCCCAGCCTGTCGAGCTCCTTCTCCATGCCGAAGCGGTTCTCGTGGGCGGGCGCCGTCAGGATGCTGAAGGGCGGACAGGGGTAGTCGGCCGGCCGACCCGCTCCGGCGGGCGTCGGAGGGGCCAAGGGATCGGCGGTTGCGGCGCTCGCAGCACCTTTCGCACCGCGCGACGCGGCCGCTTCCGGGGCGCTGCCGGTGTCCCGGTCCCCAACGGCCTGTTCGGACCCGGAGTCCGGGGCCACGCCCCCGTCTCGTGCATCTCCCCGTTCCGGACCGCCATCCCCCTCGTCCGGCCCTCCCCGTTCGCCCCTGGCCAATACTCCTCCGAAGGGGCGTTTGCGCGCCCTGGTTCGCTCTTCCGCCGCTCGCTGTCCGGCATCCTTCCTGGCCCGAGCCGCGCTCCTCCGCTCCGCGCGCCGACCCCACCAGTCCCGGGCGAGGCTTCCGCTGCGGCGCAGCCTCCGCCCCATCCCGCGCGATGCGGCTCCCAGCGCCAGCGTCGGTGGCGACAGCGGGTTGAAGCGGAACGCCGCGATCGAGGTCAGTGCGACCGCCGTCACGAACAGCACCCATGCTCCCAGCCACCCGGTAGCGCGCTGCAGCGGTTCCCCGAGAAACTCGCCGACAAAACCGGTAACGGTCTCACTGCCCCCGGAGAGGAGCCCCCCCAGCGGGAGCAACAGCACGAGCGAGCCCGCGAGGATCCACAGTGTGCGCCGGGCCGGCCGCGACCACCATCCCCCGATCGACGCCGCGCCCGCCACCAGTCCCAGCGGCACGGCGGCGGACCCTAGCCCAAGCCAGGTCAACAGGAACCGATCGATGATGTCGCCGGCTTCCCCTACCGGGTTGGCGGTCGGAAAGAACTCCGCAACCCGGGGCCCCAGCCGGTCCAGCGGGAAGAGGGCGGCGGCGATCAGAAACGCGAGGACGACTACGAGAAAGGCCAGTGTGCGACCGATGTCTCCCCTTCGGTCGGGGGAAGCAGCGTCCCGGGACGGCTTCCTCGCGGCATTCCCGGCTTGAGCCGGACGACCCGTTCCGCCCCCTTTTCCGCCGCGTCCCGGGAACCTTACCACGGGTGCCTCAGGGAGACGGGACGGTGATGATTCTATCTCGCATCATGGGTACAATCTTATGCCTGTCGGCGCTGGCGCACAGTGCCAGATCACCTCCCAACCCCACTTCGACCAGCGCCCGGCCGGCCTCCGTCCGCGCCAGCATCTCCGCCGACACTTCGTGAATGCCTGCGAGATCCACCGCTGCCCGCGCCCTTTCGTCGATCACAACGGGCCCGGCGACCCCGTCCAGAACCCTCCGCAACAGGTGGCCGGCGCACACCGTATCGTCCATCGCGAAACGGCCCGCCTTGCCCGCGCAGATCACCACTACCGCTCGGTCGCCCAGAACCGCATCCGCCACCGCACCCAGATTCATGAAGGAAGTGGGGAGGATCCGTTCCGCCTGCTGCGCTGCCGCGAGAGCCTTCGTGCCGTTCGTCGTGGTCATCACCAGGCGCCTGCCGCCGACGGCCCCAGCCGTAAACTCGGCCGGCGAATTGCCCAGATCGAAGCCCTCGATCCGGAGCCCTTGACGCTCGCCGCACAGCAGCACCCGATCACCGTCGGCGGCATCGCGCAACCGTACCGCCTCCTCGACGGAAACGGCCGGAAGGATGGCTTCGGCGCCGTTGGCCATGGCCTCGACAATGCAGGAGGTGGCGCGCACCACGTCGATCACGATCGCGCTCGCGCCCTCGATGTCGTCAGCGCGCACTTCGGCCGGGGTGAAGCACACACGGAGTCTCATGGGCGCTGCCTCAACCGACGCGAGCGCGCCGTCTGTCCTGAAAGCGCTGTACGAAGCTCGTATCCACCTCGCCCGAGCGGAATTCCTCGTCGCGCGTGATCTGGGCCAGGTAATCGATCGTGGTGGATACGCCCTCGACTACAAACGATTCGAGGGCCTCGCGTCCCCTCACGACCGCCTCTTCCCGCGTGTTGCCCCAGACGACCAGCTTGGCAAGGAGCGAGTCGTAGAAGGGGGGCACTCTGTACCCCGAGTAGACGTGGGTATCGACGCGCACGCCCGGGCCGCCCGGCTGGTGAAACGTCGTGATCAGCCCCGGCGACGGTGCAAAGTTGCGCGACGGATCCTCGGCGTTGATCCGGAACTCGATGGCGTGGCCGCGGTGTTCCTGCTCCCCGGGCGGAAATGAGAGCGGCTCCCCGGCGGCCACCCGGATCTGCTCCTTGACCAGGTCCAGGCCCGTCGTGGCCTCGGTAACCGGATGTTCGACCTGGATGCGGGTGTTCATCTCGATGAAGAAGAACTCGCCGGAACGGTCCAGGAGGAATTCGACGGTGCCGGCACCCTCGTAGCCGATGGCTTCGGCGGCCTTCACCGCAGCCTCACCCATGCGATTGCGCAGCTCGGGGGTGAGCGCCGGCGAGGGAGACTCTTCCACCAGCTTCTGGTGTCGGCGCTGGATCGAGCAATCGCGCTCGCCGAGGTGCACCACGCGCCCGTGGGTGTCGCCGAAGACCTGGAACTCGACATGCCGGGGCCGCTCGACGCAGCGCTCCAGGTACATGCCACCGTAACCGAAGGCCGCCTCGGCCTCGGCCCGCGCCGCCGCGAAGTTGCGGCGGAACGATCCGTCGTAGCCGGCGATGCGCATCCCCTTCCCGCCCCCGCCTGCCGCCGCCTTGATCATGATCGGGAACCCGATCTCCCGGGCGATGGAAAGAGCCTCGCCTTCGTCCTCCACGATTCCGTCCGATCCAGGGACCACCGGCACGCCCGCGGCGCGCATCGTTTCGCGGGCCACGGCCTTGTCGCCCATGGAACGGATCTGGTCGGGCGTCGGTCCCACGAACACCAGATCGGAGCGCCGGCAGATCTCGGCGAATTCGGCGTTCTCCGCGAGGAAACCGTAGCCGGGGTGAACCGCCTCCGCCCCGGTGATCTCGGCCGCTGCGACGATGCGCGTCACCTTCAGGTAGGACTGGGCCGGGCGAGCCGGACCGATGCACACGGCTTCGTCCGCGAACCGCACGTGGAGCGACTCCTGGTCGGCTTCCGAATGGACCGCGACCGTGGCGATGTCGAGTTCGCGGCACGCACGCACGATGCGGAGCGCGATCTCCCCGCGGTTTGCGATCAGGAGTTTTGTGAACATGCCCTTCGTCGAGCCTCGCCGGCCCGGCGCCTCACCCCCCCTGGTGCCACGCGGAGATTATCCAAGGGCTGCTACGCGGGATCGACGCGGAAGAGAAGCTGCCCGTAGTCGACCGGCTCGGCGTTGTCGGCACAGATCTCGACGATCCGCCCTGCCACTTCACACTCCAGTTCGTTCATCAGCTTCATCGCCTCGATGACGCACAGAACGTCGCCCGCCGCGACGGACGTCCCGACCTCCACGTACGGTTCCGCCTCCGGTGACGGCGCCCGGTAGAAGGTGCCGACCATCGGCGAAGTGACCTCCACCAGATTGGCGGCGGGCGGCTCGGGTGCCGAAGCGGACTGCGGGGGCGACACCGGTTCGGAGCCCGGCGAAGGGGCGGATTGAGCCGCCTCCGCGGGAAGGGAGGCAACCCCCGGAAACGTCTGCGGAACCGCGACGCCGCTGGGAGACTTGGCCAGCCGAATCCGGGTCGCTCCCCGTTCGATCTCAAGGCTGTCCAGCGACGATTCGTCCACGAGGCGGACCAGCGCCTGTAGAAGCTCGATGTCGATCATCCGCTCACCCGTGTCAGGTATTTATCCTCACGCCGATCGATCCTGAGCCGATCCCCGACCTCTACGAAAAGCGGAACCTGCACCACCGCCCCGGTTTCGAGCCTGGCCGGCTTGGTGGCGCCCTGCGCCGTGTCGCCCTTGAAGCCCGGATCGGTGTCGGTGACCTCGAGTTCCACGAAGTCCGGCAACTCCACGCTGAGGACGTTGCCGTCATGGACCAGCCCGTGGCAGTCCATGTTCTCCTTCAGGTACTTCAACTGCTCCTCACCGAGCATGTCCCCGCTGATCGGGATCAGGTCGTAGGTCTCCTGGTCCATGAAGTGGAACAGCTCGCCATCGGTGTAGGAGTAGCTGACCGGACGCCTCTCCAGCCTGACGCTGGTCACCCGCTCGCCGGCCCGGAACGTCCTGTCCACGACCGCGCCCGAGAGCACGTTCTTGAGCTTGGTGCGCACGAAAGCCCCGCCCTTTCCGGGCTTGACATGCTGGAAGTAGGTGATGGTCCAGAGGACGTTGTCGATTTCCAGGACCATCCCGTTGCGAAAGTTTGCGGTAGTTGCCATTGAGACCGGTTCCGAATCCTCGCCATCGGCGGGGCCTGGCTTCTACTGGGCCGCGCCGCTCCGCCGAACAAGGTAATTGTTGAGACAGCGAAAGCCCGAAAGATAGCTGTCGACACCGAAACCGGCGACTACGCCAACCGCCGCCGCCGACAGGAAAGAACGGTGCCGGAAGCTCTCCCGGCTCGAGGGGTTGCTGAGGTGGACCTCCGCGAACGGTCTGGACGTTGCCAGCAGGCCATCGAGCAGGGCTACCGAGGTATGGCCCAGTCCGGCCGGGTTGATCAGCACGCCGTCCACGCGTTCGCGGATCTCCGCCAGATAGTCGAGGATCCTTCCCTCACAGTTGGACTGGAAGAACTCCACCTCGGCGCCGACTTCGTGAGCCAGCTCCTCCAGCGCCCGGTCGACGTCGGCCAGGGTTGCGGTTCCGTAGACCTCGGGCTCCCTGGTTCCGAGAAGGTTCAGGTTGGGGCCGTGCACCACGGCAATCCTCACCAAGTCGTTCCTTTCGATGGATTAATAGGCGCCAAGGAAGACGAACGCCGCACCAGGCGCGCGCTTGCTAGCACTTTCGGCCTGGGGTTTATCCGTCGCCCCCGGGGCTCGAAAGGTAGATTTTGGCGGACAAGAGTGTCAACGCGCTGGTCATTCCTTGAAGACGGGTCCGGCAAGGCGTTAGCTTCCCTGTCCTTGCAAGGAGGTGGCAACCGCCATGATGGAGCAACTGAGAAGAAGTACGAAGTGGATCATGATCCTCGTGGCCCTGGCCTTCGGGGGACTGATGTTCTTCGAGTGGGGCATGGATATCACCGGCCAGACATCGGGGTCGTTCGGCGAGATCGGCCGCGTAAACGGCACCCCCGTAAGTTACGACCAGTACATGGCTTCGTACCGCAATCTCTACGACCAGCTGGCCCAGTTCCAGGAAGAGCCGATCACCAACGCGCAGAACTCGGAACTGGAAGACCAGGCCTGGGACGAAGTCGTCAATTCGATCCTGATCCAGCAGGAGCTGCAGCGCAGGCGGATCATCGTCACCGACGAGGAAGTGCAGACGGCGGCGCTGCTGAGCCCGCCGCCGGACCTCATCTCCAGCCCCGCGTTCCAGACGGACGGCGTATTCGATATCACCAAGTACCAGCAGTTCCTGGCCACGGCCGACAATCTGACGCAACTGCAGCTCGAGGCCTACTACCGCGACGTCATTCCGCGCGGCAAGCTGCTGCGCCAGGTGTCGTCCGGGATCTACGTCTCCGATGCCGAACTGTGGAGCGCATACAAGGACCTGAACGAGCGGGCAAGCGTCAGCTATGTCTCCTTCGAACCGCTGACGCGCGTGTCCGACGACGAGATCGAGATCTCAGCCGCGGAAGTCTCGCGCTACTACAACGACAACACCGATGAGTTCCTGGTGCCCGCGAGCGCCGGCGTCATTTCGGTCGCGTTCACGAAAGCGCCCACGCCCGCCGACACCGCGGCTGTCATGGACAGGGCTCTCGAGATCCGCCAATCGATCCTCGACGGCGAGGATTTCGGCGATGTCGCGATGCGCGAGAGCACCGACGAGGCGACGGCCCCCGACGGCGGCGATCTCGGCGTCTTCTCACAGGGAACAATGGTCTCCCAGTTCGATTCCGCCGTCTTCGCTGCCTCGGTCGGCCGGGTCACCGAACCGGTGCGTACGAGCTTCGGCGTGCACCTGATCGAAGTGAGCGAGCGCTGGGGACAGGACTCGGCGCAGGCACGCCACATCCTGCTGCCGATGGCCCGAACCGACGAGTCCGAGATCGATCTTCTGGCCACCGCGGATTCGCTGGAAGAACTCGGCGAGTCGATGCCGCTCACCGACGCCGCCGTCTCCCTCGGGCTGGAAACCGACACGGTGGACCTCATCGAGACCCTGCCCATCGTGCCCGGCGCCGGCGATGTGGCGGAGGGCGGCGAGTGGGTCTTCGACCCGGAGACCATGGTCGGCGACGTGAGTCCGGTGTTCGAGAACCGGACGACGTTCTACGCCATCGAGGTGGTGTCCATCGATCTGGCGCGCACTCTGTCGATCGAGGAAGCCGAGGTCGCCATCCGCGGCAACATCGGGACCGACAAGAAGGTGGCGACCGCGCTGGAGGAAGCCCGGGAACTGGCGGCCGAAGTTCATGCGGGGCGCACGCTGGCCGAGGTCGCCCGCGAGTTCGGGCTGGAGGTGCGGGACGCGGGTCCCTTTGCCCGGAACGACTTCGTCCCGGGATTGGGACGACATAACGCCGCGGTCGGAACGGCGTTCGGGCTCGAGGTCGGCGAGGTGTCGGACGCGGTCGAAGCAAACCGGAACGCGTACGTCATCGAACGGACCGGCTCCGAAGCCGCAGACAGCCTTGCCTGGCTCGAACAGGTCGACGTGCAGCGCGTGCAGGCGGTCGGCGCGATCCAGCAACAGCGGCTCACGCAGTGGATCGAGGCGCTGCGTGCGAATGCGAACATCGCGGACCGCAGGGAGCAGGTCCTGGCGCCAGCCGAAGATCAGCTGCCGCTGCCGCCGGTCTTCTAGCGACCCCGCGGCATAAGCCCGACTGCCAGGCTGCAGCGCCTCCGGCGGCGCTTGGCCGGGGCGATCAACTCGTCGTCAGGCGGCGGGGGGAGCCCTCCTCCTGGCTCTCCGAAGCGGCGGGTTCTTCGCGCGGGGCCGGAAGTTCCTTGTCCACGCGAACGGATGACTGGACTTCCCGGACGGAGGACTTGAATTCCCTGATTCCCTTGCCGAGGGAGGTCCCGATCTCCGGCAGGCGCTTTGCTCCGAAAAGGAGCAGAACGACCAGGAAGACCAGAATCATTTCTCCTACGCCAAGACCGAATGGCATGTCTTCTACCTCCTCTGCCCACTACCCCCGGAGGGACTCTCCCTGATCGGCCGGCCGGTCGCGGGCTGGATGGACAAACTAATCAGATCCAGGACCGGACCGCCACCGCTGCGATCAGAATTCCCACCAGCGTAAGCACATTCAGCGCGATACTCACCGGGCCCAGCGTGATGCTCACCGAGACGAGATCCAGGAAGAACGGACCCACCGACTGGGAAACCGAGGTCGTCAGGAAAGCACGAGCGGCGCTCTGAGGCAGGAAGACCTCGGCCAGCTTTGTGAACAATCCACCCAGAAAGAGTCCGAATACGAGGGCAAACAGGCCCCGCCTCACGATCCGGCGGCGGGTGTGGCGGGCCTCGGCCATCGTCACAGCGACCGATCGGTAACGTAGAGGACGGCGTCCCGCAATGCGTCCAGCGCCGGCCCCGGGCACAGGTCGCGGAGCTCGCCCTCCGCCACGTCGGCGTATGCCACCGCCTTCTCCCTGGCGTATTCGATCCCGCCGTTTCGGCGTACAAGCGATATGACCCGGTCCACCCCTTCGTCGTCCGGTTCGGTCATCGTGAAGAGATGCCGCACCTCGTCCACCTCCTGGGGTGACATTTCCCGGAGCGCTCCGACGAGGGGCAGCGTCACCTTCCTGCCGCGAAGATCCAGTCCGGCCGGTTTTCCGGTGATGTCCTGGCTGCCCACGTAGTCCAGCATGTCGTCCGTGATCTGGAAGGCCATGCCCAGCGAATGCCCGTAGTTGCGCAGCGAAGCCCGGTGTGACGGGTTGCCGGCCAGCGCACCGAGTTCGCACGCCGCCGACATCAGCGAGGCGGTCTTCGCGGATATGAGACGGTAGTACTCGGCTTCCGAGTAGGTGATGTCGTCATAGGAGACCAACTGCCTCATTTCGCCGACGCTCATGGTATTGGCCGCCTTTGCCAGAACCCGGACCGCCTCGAGGTCTCCGAGGCGCGCCAGCTCCGTCACAGAACGGCTGTATAGATAGTCCCCCATGATGATGGCGATCTGGTGGGTCCATACCGAGTTCACCGTCGGCATCCCGCGCCTCAGCACCGAGTGGTCCACCGCATCGTCGTGCACCAGCGTGGCGATGTGCACCAGTTCCACGACGGCGGCCAGGGTGACTGCGTCGTCCGACGCTTCTCCCTCGATCTCGCTGCAGAGCAGCACCAGCGTGGGGCGGAACATCTTGCCCGGAACCCGGAGGAGATAGTCGTTGACCTCGTCGACCATCGAGTAGTCGGCCACGGCAATGCGGCCCAACGCCTCCATCACGCTGTCGAGGCAATCCTGAACCGGGGCCTTTATTCCGGCGAGGCCCGCCGGCGCCGTCTTCAAGGCCGTGCTCCGATCCATTCGTCCCGGGTGTGGTGTGCTGGACAATCGTCGTCGCGCCGTTTCGTCCCGATTCGCACGGGGCCAGGGCGGGCGCGCTCCAGAAAACAAATGTAGAAGGCTGCTTCACACAAGGCAGAGGCTCGACCGCCCCGGCCTATCCGTTCCCGCCACCGACGAAGGCCCGCAGGCGGTGTCCCAGAACCCGGTTCTCGGACCAGTCACGGATCCGCATCTCCCGCGCGATGGCGGGGTCCGCAAGCTGGTCGGGACACATCCCGATCACCTCGGTGCCCTGTACCGCGCCCCCCATTCGCCGTACCCGACGCTTGATGGCGCGAAAGACTTCGGTGGGATGAGTCCCGATCGGATCCTCGAGATTCATCGAGATTTGCATGCGCTGCTGCCTGGGAAGCCTCAGCGCAAGGGCCCTCAGACCGGGGAAGCCGCCCCCCACCTCCCGGATCCGGGCCGCGATCTCCCTGGCCGACTCCAGCGACAGGCCTTCCACGTCCACGTTCCAGGCCAGCAGCACGTCGCGGGCGCCAATGCAAGTCGCACCCGCCGTGGGGTGCGCACGTGTGTGTACGGGTCTTCCATCGCCGTCAAGGCCCGGCAGGTCCGCCTCGGGCCTGCCGGGCCCGCTACGCCGGATCGCCGCCAGAGTCCGGCCGAAAGGCCGCGAGGCCCGGGCGTAGAAGTGAACCGGGATCCCGAGGCGAGCGATGCGGTGGGCGACCCGGCGGGCCAGCGGCACCACCGCGGCCATATCGATCCCGTGAAGCGGCACGAAGGGAAGCACGTCCAGCGCACCCACCCTTGGATGCACACCCCTGTGCCTCTGCAGATCGATCCGCTCCAGTGCGACTTCAGCCGCGGCCAACGATCCCCGCTCCACCGCGCCGGGCGACCCGATCACCGTCACCACCGACCGATGATGGTCCGGATCCAGTGTCGTGTGGAGGACTTCGCACCCGGTAGCGGCAAACGCGTCGGCGGCCGCCGCCACGAAGGCCGGGTCGCGGCCCTCGCTGAAATTGGGGACCGCCTCCACGACCTGAATCATGCCGCCGACCGGCTCACCCTCCGCTGGTCCCCGCGGTGCGGCTCAGATGGGGGTTCCCGGGCTGCGTCTGGAAGGCCCAGTCGAAGACGATCAGCTCGTCTCCCTCCTGGTCGACCCCGACTATGGTGGCGCGCAGCGCGCCGAACCGGGTCTCGCCGTCGTCCCCCGGTACGCGGAACATGTAGGTATAGCCGGGATCCAGAGCGGCCCGCGCCGTGGAGTATCCCGAGCGCGGCGCGGTCTCCCATGATTCGCAGTCCGGATCCGCGCCGGGGCCGCACTTCAGCGACGTGGTCCAGCGGCTCTCCGGGTGGATTCGCGCTCGCGGCGCCGGTACCATCCATAGTCCTTGCCGGTCGCTCTCGAGCCGGAAGTGTCGATCCTCGCTGTCTCCCGCCATGACCGCCTGCGCATCCTCCGATTCCTGGAAACGGAAGCCCGATGCGCTCGGCACATCGCCGTGCGCGTACATGATCTCGCCCGCGTAGTCGAGCCTGGGGGTGCAGTCCACCGCTTCGCTGCCGTCGCTCTCGTGACCCTGATCGTCGAGGGATGTCACGAAGTATGATGTCGTGTGACCGTTCGTGGCGAGCAGGTCCACGAAACCCGGGGAGTCCGTTTCGCCCACGAGGTAGTAGCCGTCGTCGCCCGAGGCGTAGATCCGGTAGGCCAGGAAGTCGTCCTCCAGCGCCGGCGAATCGTCCCAGTGCAGGTAGGCTGCGCCGTCGAGAGCCACCGTTTGCAGGCGCTCCGGCACGGGCGGCGGCACCGGCTCCGGCACCCGGACCTCGACCGCGTACTCGCTCGGCGTCTCCACGCCCGTGTCCGGGTCGACGGCGGCCACGTAGTATTCGTAGGTGACGCCGGCCTTGACATTGATGTCGCGATACACGCACACCGAATCGATGCAGCTGGTCACCTCGGCGATGAAGAAGTAGTCCGCATCGCTCACCCGCTTGCCGTAGACGCGGAAGGATTCGCCGTTCCAGTCCGGCCCCAGGCGCCACGAGAGGTCCACGCCCCGATTGTAGTAGGACCCGGTCAGATCCCGTGGCGCGTCGGGTTCGTCCGCCACGTAGGTGATCCCGAAGTCTTCGTCGCAGGCTGCCTGCGGCACGCTCGCGACCACTGCAATCAGCAAACCGGTCGTCCATCGCCGTTTCATCTCCATACCTCCCCCTCGGTCACATGTGTCCTGCCAGTTCGGTCCATGCGAGATCCCGCCGGGACTGCCCGCGAGTTCCCGCCAGTCGCCCCATGCACATGCCGTACCAGAACCGCCGACGCCGCGGGGAGGGACAGGAAGGGGGCCAGCGCCCCCGGCGAACCCTTCCGCGCGCCTGTAACTGTCCTCTCAGGGGGACGCCACTATGCCCCCGTCACGGACACATGGCAGACCGCGGACAGAATCCCCCCGGGCAGTCAGGCGGCGGCGCATCCGGACCGGGCCGCTTCCACGACCCGCTAGCGGCCCTCGGCCCCTCCGGTGCGCTGCTCGTAGTCGAAATGCAGGTCGCGGTTGTCGGAGAGCGCCACTTCAAAGAGGAAGGTCCAGTTGCCGGTTGCGGTCTGCCGGAAGGAGAAGTCGGCTTCCCACCGGTGCATTTCCCGCTGCAGGCTGATCATGTGGTCGTTGAAGACCCCCGCCACGACGTCGTACGATGTGCGCCAACGGACCGACCATTTCTCGGTGGGCTGGAAGTTGAGCGTGCCCTGCAGCATCTGGTTGTTGGTCGCGCCCATCCCGCGGTCGCGGGCCAGCGAGTAGGAGAACGACGCGTCCCACTTGCCCACGTCGCCCTGTTGGCGGCGCGGTCCCGCCGCACGTTCACGCCCGCCACCGGGCACGATCGTGGACTCGCCCAGATCCTCGTTCTCAAACCCCGCCGGATCACGCTGGTCGTCCTGTGTTTCCTGGGTCTGCCCCGCCTGGGCGGCGTCGCCCTCCTCCTCCACCTCTCCTCCGGTGAGACCCCTCAGCCAGCGGAAGAGCGCGGTCTGGCTACCCATCGAGAACCCCAGATTGAGGTTGGAGATGAAAGGCGAGAAGCTGCGCGCACCTTGCGGGCCGATGCCGACATCGTCGAAAAGGAGGTGCTCCAGCGACACCGTGAGGCCGCGCAGGTAGTCCGAGCTGATCTGGTGCGAAACCCGCAGGTTGTCCGCGAAGCCGCGGGTGAAGTGCCCCAGCTCGCTCGCCTGCTCGAAATCGTAGGTCACCGCGCTCGAGCGCAGGGCGAGCACAGTCACCTTCTGCGCCTGGGGAAGTCGCCGGGGGCCCCCCGACGGATCGGCGGCTGCGGTTTCGGCGGCTGCCGAGTCGGCCTCTTCATCCCCCACCTTCATCTCGAAGGTCTGGGTGAGCCCAAACCGGATCTCGTTCTTGGGCTGGATCGCCCGGTTGCCGAAGATGGCCGTTTGCAGCGCGCTGGGAGTGGCCTCGGGCGTGTAGGCGTAGTCGAAGGTGGGCGACACCTTGTGGCGAAGCGTCCCGTCGAGGAAGAAACCGTAGAAGTCCGACTTGAGCTGCGCGCCGAGCGAGAAGCGGCTGGGAGCCGAGACGAAACCGCCCCCGCCCGCGGACAGGGTGTCCGAGCCGACCGAGCGCCCCGAGAGCGAAATCTGAGGCGTGATCGTCGTGGAGCCGACCAGGGTCTGCTGGTAGTTGATGCTGGTCGACCAGGTGACGTTCTCGGCCGTGAAGTCGATCTCGTCCTGGGCGGCGTGCGGGTAGACGATAGAGCGCTGCAGATCCGCCACGCTGCCGAGCCCGGCCCGCTGCGCCGGCATCATCGGATCGAAGAAGTTCCCCGGGAGGTCGAGCTTGGTGTTGCGGTTGAAGTCCACGCTCTGGGATATCGAGATATTGCCCGCCGACAGGCTTGCCGACGCACCGCCGCGCCAGTCCTGCTCATCCGCCATCGCCAGGGTGAACGGCTGTTCCTCCGTGATCATCGGTGCGGGGAGGTCGCGGATCGCGCGCGCGAGCCTCAGCGAACCCGACACCGTGGCGTTGTTGTAGAAGCGCGCCCGGTTCGGCGGTGCGGCAAAGAGCGTGATCGTGGACAGGGAGAAGTTGGCGGTGGGCAGCGTCATCTCCACGCGGTCGTCGGAGAGGAACTGCCTCCGGTTGGCGCTGAGCGAGAGCGTGCCGAAGTCGAATCGCCGGTTGAATCCGCCGTCCGAGTCGATCGACTGCGTCACCTCGCGGGGGTCGAAGGAATTCTGGCGGACGAAGGACGCGCTCGAGGCGTACCGGGCCGCAAGGCGCAGCTTGGTGCGCTCCGAGATCTCCCAGTTGTAGCCGGCGTCGAACGCCAGTTCGGATGCGCCGTTTGTTCGCCAGAACTGGCGGAAGTTGATGTTCGAGTCCATGAACTGCCGCAGCCAGCGGAACTGCGTCCCTCCGGTGACCGCCGTGTAGTTCCCGCTCCACCAGTCCATGCTGACCTGGGCGTCGAGATAGTCGTTGATCGCCCAGTAGTAGCCCACGTTGGACAACCGGCGCGCATAGCTGCCCGAAGTCCGCACGATGTCGTTCACAGAGAAGCGGATCGGCAGCAGTCCCGAGCGCCGACCCTGCTCGGTGCTCTGAGCAATGAACGGGAGCCACATCACGCCCACGTCCGCGAAGTACAGCAGCACGTTGCGCGCAACGAGCGTGCCGCCCTCGGTCATCTTGATCTCGCGAGCGACGAAGTGGTAGTGGGGCTCCTCCTCGTCGCAGCTCGTGAACATGACGTCGTGCCCGAACGACACGTCCGCGTTCACCCAGGGGAAGTCGCCGCGCACGATCCACTCTCCGAGCCCCGCGTCCATGGTGGTATTGACATCGGATGCGGTGCCCCGGTCCTCGTTGAGGTCGAAGATGATCCTGCGGGTGACGACCTCGTCGCCCTGGTCGGGCCGGTATCTCGCCGTATCCCCGATGGTCACCAGTCTTCCGGTTGTTTCATTGAAGACGAGTGCGGAGTCGGCCGCGAGCTCCAGCCCCTCACGATTCATCACCGCTTCGGTGCCGTCCGCCCCGTAGAGGGTCAGCAGTCTCGACGCGGTTTCGAAGGTGGCCGCCTGGCCCCGGTACTGCACAAGGTCGTAGCCCGGCAGGGCCAGCAGCTCCATCAGCGTGGAATCGGACGTGGCGACCTCGCCCAGGTTGTTGTCCACCGAATCGATCGGGACCAGGCCCGTCGTGTCGCCCAGGCGTCTGGTAAGACGCTCCAGTCGCTCGCGCACCACGTTCTGCAACGAGTCGCGCATCTCCTGCGCCGCCAGCGGGGCACCCGCCCCCGACAGCGCCAGCGCCAGTCCCAGCCCCGGGAGCAGACGACCGGGGCGAAGGCGGCCTGCCACGCTATCCGTCACCGTCCGGGGTCGCAGGAGCGCTGCCCCCGGCCGGGTCACCGTGGTTGTATGGGGTGACGTCGGCGGCCTCGTCACCGTCCTCTGCCGACACCGCACCGTCGGGCGGCGACGAGTCGGCTTCCTGTTCCCTGGCGTCACGCTTCCGCCACACCAGAACCGACAGGAAGATGCTGGACTCGTACAGGGCAATCAGCGGAATCGTCATCGCAATCGTGACGTTGATCATGTCTCCAGGCGAAATGAAGCTGGCAAGGAGCAGGATCGCCACGAAGGCGTGGCGCCTCTTCGTGCGCAGAAACTCCGGGGTCACTATCCCCAGTACGCTCAAGACGAGGACCACCACCGGCAATTCGAAGACGATCCCGAATGCCAATAGCATTTTGACGACGAAACCGAGGTAAAAGTTGGCCGTCCAGCTCGCTTCGAGATAATCGATCAGGATTCCCGACAGGAATCTCAGCGCGAGTTCCAGAACAATGAAATAGGCCAGCGCCACACCCGCGACGAACAGGACCAGACCCATCAGCAGGGCCGGGACAATGGCCCGCTTCTCGCGGTCTTCGAGCGCGGGCGAAAAAAACGCCCAGAGCTGATAGATGACTACCGGAGACGCCAGTATCAGTCCCACCAGCAGCGAGAGCTGGAGCAGAATGATGAAGTTCGCTTCCGGTGACAGAGTGAGCAGCCTGAAATCTTCACCAAAGAGGTCCACGGCCGGTCTAATGAGGAGTTCGGGAACATCGAAGTACAGGACGAGCACCAGTCCGGCCACACCACCCACGATCAGGGCCAGCAGACTCCACAGGATCCGCCAGCGCAGCTCCTCCAGGTGGTCCAGAAACGGCATCTCGGCCTTGGGGTTGTCGCTCCTGGCCAGCAGTCCATCGCGCAGCCGCCTCATTGGCTGTCTCCCTGTGAAGCGGTGTCCGCCTCCAGCGGCATCTCAACCTGCAAACGGCCCTGTTCCACCCTGCGTTCTTTCACGATCAATTCGTCCACAGCTTCCTGGAATTCGTCGATGTGCTGGAAGTTTCTGTACACCGAGGCGTAGCGGATGTAGGCGACCCGGTCCAGCGGCTCCAGTCCCTCCATCACTGCCTCGCCGATGACGGCCGACGAGATCTCGACGCCCGCCGATCCCGACACCCCGTCCTCGATGCGGTCGACCAGCGCCTCGACCTCGGACGGAGACACGGGGCGCTTGGTGCAGGCCGTAGCTATACTCGCCCGAAGCTTGTCGCGCTGGAAGTCCTCTGCGCTCCCGTCACGCTTCAGCACCTGCAGCGGGCGCTGCTCGACGTTCTCGTACGTTGTAAACCTGCCGCCGCAACGGAGACACTCGCGCCGTCGGCGCACGGCGCGCCCGCCCCGAGCTGCACGCGTGTCCACCACCTTCGTGGCTTCGCCCTCGCACGACGGACAGCGCATGGGCAGCCCTCACCAATCCCGCAGACCGGCCCGGACCGCCAGCGCACCGGTCCCGCTGCAACCCGTCAGGGAATCTCCTCAAGCCGTTCCCGGGCCTGGGGGACGAGACGATGATCCGGGTATGAGTCGACAAGCCACTCCAGGTATCCGCGGGCACGTTCGAAGTCCTCGATGGATGCGCACAGCAGGCCTGCCTGGAACAGCGCCTGCGGCACTTCGGGCGCGTCCGGAAAGAGATCCGGGATCATGCGGTACGTGGTGATCGCGTCCTCGATCTCGTCGTCCTGGAGGGCCATGATCTCCGCAAGGTGAAGGTACGCGCCCGCCGCGAATTCACTGTTCGGATACTCCTCCAGGAACTGTTCGAACCCGCTTCGCGCCACCGACACGCTGCCCCTCTCGAGCAGGCCCACTACCGTGTTGTAGGCGTCTTCGGCCGGGTCGGGACGCTGGGGTTCCGCAGATTCATCGCCCTCTTCCTCTTGAGCCGCGGCGGTTGTGTCGGCCGGCTGCTGCCGGGAGACGCGTTCGATCTCCCGGCGCTGTGCGTTCAGCTGCTCGGTCATCAGAGCGATGCTGTGCTGGCTCTGGCCCACCAGTTCGCCCATGATGAGCTGTTGATTCTGAATGTCCAGCAGCCTGTTGTTGAAGTCGCCTCGCAACTCGAACAGCAGTTCGGCCAGTTCGGCCACCGAGTCGAGTGCCTCGCCGTTGGACCTCTCGACGATGCGCTGCAACGCCCGGAATGCGGAGTCCTGCCTGACAGCCAGAGAGCGAACTTCGTACTGAAGCTGACGCAGGTCGCCCCTCGTGGCGCAGCCGCCCAGCACGACAACGGCCACGAGAATCGCTGTCTGTCCAATCCTGCCAATCCGGTGCGACACTACTCCTCCTCCGCCCTTCGCAAACGCAAGGGTGCGCAAGCTCCGGTCTTCAACCCCCGCGCCGGGTCTGCGGTCCCGCCCGGCGCGCTACCGGCCGATGCCGTCACCACCTGCCGTGATGACGAACTCGACCCTCCGGTTCTGGGCCCAAGCCGATTCGTTGGACCCCTGGGCCGCAGGCCGCTCCTCTCCGTAGGAAACGGAGCTGAAACGCCCTGCGTCGAGCCCGAACCCGGTGAGGAACTGGATCACCGCCTCGGAGCGCTCGTTCCCCAGGGCGATGTTGTACTCGGAGGTTCCGCGCTCGTCTGCGTGGCCCTCCATGCGCAACTGCACGCCCGGGTTGGCGCGCAGAATGTCCAGCTTGGCCCGGAGCCTCGTCTCGGTGTCCGACCGGATCGCGGCCTCGTCGTAGTCGAAATACACCGTTTCGCGAAGCGTCTGGCGGGACATTTCCGCGCGGCGCTGTCTCTCGCGCTCGGCCGCTTCCCGCTCGGCCCTGAGTCGTGCTTCCTCGGCCTCCTGCGCTCTGCGGATCGAGTCCTGCCGCATCCGCTCCAGCTCTTCGGCAGTCGGGCCGGTGGGCTCCGGCGCCATCTCCGGTTCGGGTTCGCTCCCACAGGCGGCCAGCACGATCGCGGTGGCAAAAGCTGCGAGAACCAAACGACGGTTAGACATACCTGCTCCCTCTGATGATATGGGTGAGGTCTCCCTGCGAATCCACGTCCGGCACTCGTTGTATATAGGTGATCGGTCTGGCCTAATCAAGTGCGGGGGCCAAGCGCCGGCGACCAGTCAGTGTCGGCGGCCTCGACACTCGCTACGAGGAGGCGCGTCCGCCCCGTCCCCGAGTCGACGATGAACACGCCCAAACCGTTGCTCCGCTCTCCCACGAAAACGATATGTCGCCCGTCGGGCCCCCAGCTCGGGTCTTCGTTGCTGCCCTCCCAGGTAAGCTGTCTCAGGCGGTTGTCACCCACCTCGGTGTCGGCCACGAAGATGTGGTACCGGTTCAGGACGCGCCGTCGCACAATCCCGCCCGCGAAGGCGACCTTGCTCGAGATCGGGGACCAGTCGGGGTCGGCGAAGTAGCCGCCCTGGCCGAAGCGATAGGGGGACAGCAGGTCGGCGTTGCCGCCGCGTGCAGGCATTGTGTAGATCTGCGGCGTGGCCTCACCGAGGCGGTTCGACAGGAAGACGAGTTCGTCGCCGTCGTGCGAGTACGATGGCTGGAGGTTCTCGGCCCGCCCTCCAACCAGCTGGACGAGACAGCAGTCGTCGCCCAGATCGTACCGGAACAGCCCTGCGCCGAGGATGTTGAATGCGAGTTCGTCGCCGTCCGGATGGTACGCCGGCGTCATGTGCTGGCCGTCGCGGCCGGTGTCGACCGGGCGCTCGCTGCCATCGGCAAGACTGAGTTCGTAAATCCCGGGCAACCCCGTCTTGTAGGACACGTACGCGATCCGGTTTCCGTCGGGAGCCCACGCCGGCGAGATCGCCAGGTTCTCGTCCCAGGTGAGCCGCTGCAGATTCTCGCCGTCGGAGTCGACGATGTAGAGTTCCTTCGCGGTGGGGTTTCCGAAGGGTCTCATGGAGAACACGATGCGGCTCGCGGCGATGCCCGGTTCGCCGGTCACCCATTCGACGATCTCGTCCGACACCCGGTGGACCGCCATGCGGAAATCCTCGTCGTCGCGGCCGGGAAGGGCGAAGCGGCCGCGCTCCACGCTCGTGAAGACGATGTCGTGCAACTCGATCGACAGGAAGTGACGTCCCGCAACCGTCTCGACCTCGCCCATGAGGACCCAGTCGGCGCCGTACTGGTCCCAGAGGCTGTATTGGATGCCGTCGTCAGCCAGTCCCTCCGGGAGGGAATCCAGAACCACGAAGCGGTCGCTGTAGTCCAGATCCCGCGCCACAATGCCCTGAATCCCGGACACCAGAGCGGCGTCCGCGTCCGGCCCGGTGAACGGAAGGATCGCCAGCGGCGGAATGTACAGATTTTCGTAGGCAAGTCCCAGTTGGACGCCTGGGATCGCGGCTTCCTCCTGGGCGGCGGCCGGTTCGGCAGCGACGAGCGGGAGACCTGTAAGCGCCGTCAGTGCGAGAACGGCAATCCTGTGCCTCATCATGTCTCCTCCGCGGGTCGCGTCGATATCTGGCAGGCCGTGGAATAAGTCTCCGCTGCATTCGGGAGGCGATGCATCCGGGCTGGTCCGCGGTGCTCACGCCCTCGCGATGTCAAGAACACACTACAGACTGTCATGTTTACATTACTTTTCGGGTTTCCGAAGCACCACTCTGCGTTGCTCCTCGGGCGAATAGCTCTGCAAGTCGAACGTACTGAATCCTACGATGTCCCATTCCGTTCATAGTAGTCCGTAACATCTTGTATTTACAACGCTTTAGGTAGGATTCGTCCTACCTCGTCCATCCAGCTACGACCCTTGCTATCCCGCTCCATCCCGGCTACGATTAGGGGATGGATAATGTGAACAGAAACCCCACGAAGCGCCCGCCGGGCAAGCCCAGGGGCCGCCATCCCCACAAGCGGCTCTCGGCCCCCTTCGTGCGCTCCGCTCCGCCCGGAAGACACTGCGACGGAAACGGACTCTACCTCTACGTCCAGAAGACCGGAACCCGGAGTTGGATTCAACGCCTCGTCATCCGGGGCCGCAAGCGCGAGCTCGGACTCGGAAGCGTCGAACTGGTCTCTTTGGCCGAGGCACGCGAGCAGGCGCTCGCCAACCGTAAGCTCGCGCGGTCGGGCGGCGATCCCTTGGCCGAGAAGCGGCGGCTGGTCGGCATCCCCACGTTCGCCGAGGCCGCCAAGCGCGTCGTCGAGCAGAAGCGGGCCGGGTGGCGGAGCGCTGCGTACGCCAAGGAGTGGTTCCGCAACTTGGAGATTCACGCTTTCCCCCGCATAGGGGATGTTGCCGTCTCGGAGGTCACGAGCGGCGACGTGCTGGACATCCTCACGCCGATCTGGCACACCATGGGTCCCACGGCCCGGTTCGTCCACATGCGCATCCGGGCGGTCCTGGAATGGGCCATCGCCATGGAGTGGCGTACGGACAACCCCTGCGACCGGATTCTTCACCTGCTGGGTCCGCAGCACGATGTCGTCACCCACCACAAGGCCCTGCCTCACGGCGAGGTCGCCGCGGCCGTCGCGAAGGTGCGGGCCGGGGATCCGGGGAGGGTGGACACGTTGGCCTTCGAGTTCCTTGTCCTGACGGCGGCGCGGGGCGCCGAGGTCCGTGGCGCGGTGTGGAGCGAGATGGATGAACGCTCGGGTGTTTGGACGATCCCCGCAACCCGGATGAAGACCGGGCGGGAGCAGCGGGTGCCGCTGTGCGGCCGGGCGCTGGAGATTCTGGAGGCGGCGCGGAAGCTGGAGGGCGGGAAGAATCCCGTCGTGTTCGTGAACGAGCGCGGAAGGGCTCTGGACGGAAAGCGGCTGAACCGGCTCTTGAGGAAGCACGGGATCGCGGCGGTGCCGCACGGGTTCCGGTCGTCGTTCCGGGACTGGGCGGCGGAGAAGACGGACCATCCCCGCGAGGTGGTAGAGGCGGCGCTGGCGCACGTGGTCAAGAGCAAGGTCGAGGCCGCGTACCGGCGCACGGACCTGTTCGAGCGGCGGCGTCGGCTCATGGCCGACTGGGAATCCTATATCGCGCCGTCCAGCTAGGTTCGGGGAAGTCCAGTAGCGCGAGTGAAGTTGTTGTTGTGCAGTTATTTATGTTATACTGCCGTGTCAGGACGTTCACCGTGTTCCAGTACGGAAAGGGTGATCGGCGGGGTGACCACGAAAGGGTGACCACATGGGCAAACACGGCAGGAAACTCACCGCCGCCTTCGTGCGGAGCGTCCGGGAACCGGGCCTGTACTGGGACGAGCACGGCCTCGTGCTGCGCGTCAAGCCGTCCGGCTACAAGCAGTGGATCCAGCGGCTGTTCATCCACGGCAAGCGCCGGGAGCTGGGGCTCGGTCCGTTCCGACTCGTGACGCTGGCCGAGGCGCGGGACGCAGCCGTGGCCAACCGCAAGGTGGCCCGGGCGGGCGGGGACCCGAGGACGAAGCGGCACAGTTCCGTGCCGACGTTCGAGCAGGCGGCCGCCAAGGTGTTCGCCATGCACCGCGCGAACTGGACCGAGCGGCACGCGGGCCAGTGGATGGCAACGCTTCGGACCTACGCGTATCCCGGCATCGGTGGCAAGCGGGTGGACCGGATCCGGTCGGCGGACGTGATGGGCGTGCTCATGCCGATCTGGAACGACAAGTACCAGACGGCCAAGCGGGTGCGGCAGCGGATCTCGACGGTGATGCGGTGGGCGATCGCCCAGGGCTACCGGGTGGACAACCCGGCGGGCGACGCCATCGGGGCGGCGCTGCCCAAGCCGCCGCGCATCCAGAAGCACTACAAGGCGCTTCCCTACGATCAGGTCGCGGGCGCGCTCGCGACCGTGCGGCGGTCCGAAGCGAGACTTTCGGTGAAGCTGGGCATCGAGTTCCTCGTCTTGACGGCCGGTCGGTCCGGCGAGGTGCGGGGCGCGCGGTGGGAGGAGATCGACACCCGAGGCGGGGTATGGACGATTCCGGCGGAGCGGATGAAAAGCCGCCGGGAGCACCGGGTGCCGCTGTCGGGGCGCGCGGTCGAGGTTCTGGCGGAGGCGAAGGCCCACGCCCGCCGCTCGGAGTGCGTGTTTCCGTCGGCGAGGGGACTCGCGCTGACGAGCATGGACTTCAGCGGGCTCCTGAAGACGCTTGGCATCGGGGCCGTGCCGCACGGGTTCCGGTCGA
Source organism: Gemmatimonadota bacterium (assembly GCA_009838975.1). Taxonomy (GTDB): domain Bacteria; phylum Gemmatimonadota; class Gemmatimonadetes; order Longimicrobiales; family Gaopeijiaceae; genus Bin94. The sequence goes on from VXQO01000017.1 coordinate 78,450, forward strand.
GCTTCCGGGACTGGGCGGCGGAGCGCACCGACGCGCCCCACGCGGTCATGGAGGCGGCTCTGGCGCACGCCGTCCGGGACAAGGCGGAGGCGGCGTATGCCCGCTCGGACCTCTTCGAGCGCCGCCGCGTCCTCATGGAGCAGTGGGCCGAGTATCTGGTCAACGGGACTCAGGGGCGGTAGCCGACAGGCGGGCACGGCCATCCAGCCGTGCCATGCTCAGAGCTGGCAGGAGGTAAGCCACTCAGTTCTGAGTCGACCTCTGCGGCATCGCCGTTCGCCTTTCCGGCTCAGCAGGCAGCTACCGCGTTTCGATTCGGTATTAGGTGTCCATAGCGTCCGCCGATATCCTTGTAGTGAGCTTCTCCCGCCAACACCTTCGGTCCTGTTCGCGGAGAGAACGATCACTCCTCTTCTCCACGCTGCGGTCGCCGACGCATGCCGCGGGCGATCATGCCAGAGGGCATCCCCGGATGCGCAATACGCGAAGCCGCCACCACCTGAAGGATCACCGACGACGATTCGGCGGAGATGGTCGTTGCCCGGTGGCCTCGCGGTCTCGCCGCAATCTGCGGACGCGCCTTGTTCCGTGGACCGGTGCCGGGCTGGCGGCTGTCGTCTGGGCTTGGGCTTGCGGTGACGGAGCCATTGGGCCTCCGCCTGACCCGCCCCGTCCGGCGGTGGTTACGGTGAATCCGTCTGCCGCCGAGATGGCGGCCTTGGGCGAAACGGTGCAGTTATCCGCCAGCGTGACCGACCAGAACGGGCAGGCGCTGGCGGGCACCTCGGTGAGTTGGTCGATCAGCGAAACGGCGGTCGCGGAGGTCAGCGCTTCGGGACTGGTGGCAGCCGTGGGTAATGGGACCGCCATGATTACCGCGACGGCGGGTGAAGCGTCGGGAACGGCGGCGATTACGGTGGACCAGGTCGTCTCCGCCTTGGCAGTGTCTCCGGCGGTCGACACGCTTCTGGTGGGGGACACGCTGCGTCTGACCGCCAAGGCAACGGACGCGAACGGCCACGCGGTGGAAGAGGCCAAGTTCGCGTGGGAGTCCGGTGACGCTACCATCGCGACCGTCGATTCGACGGGGCTCGTGACGGCGGTGGGTGCGGGAGAGGTGGACGTCATGGCGGCATCGTCGGGCGTAACGAGCCCTGCGGCATTGAGCGTTATGGCCCCGGTGCCGACGACCGTGACCGTGACGCCTGACACGGTGGCGCTAACGGCCTTGGGGCAGAGCGCACAGTTTGGGGCGGAAGTACGCGATCAGGCGGGACGCGTGATGACGGATGCGGTCGTGTCGTGGACGAGCGGTGACACCACGGTCGTGGTCGTGGACTCGACCGGGTCGGCGACGGCCGCAGGCAACGGCACGGCCACTATCACGGCGGGCGCGGGCGAGGTTTCGGGCCATGCGACCGCGCTCGTGATGCAGTCGGCGGGCTCGGTCATTTTGACCCCAAGCGCCGATTCGGTTGCCCAAGGTGACACGCTGCGCCTTCGGGCTCAAGCGTTGGACGGGAACGGACATGGCGTGGTCGGGGCGAACTTCGACTGGCTCTCAAGCGACGCGTCCGTGGCGACCGTGGACGGCTTCGGTCTGGTACGCGGCATCAGGGAGGGGACGGCCTTAGTCTCGGCCGTGACGGGGATCACGCAGGGCACCGCGCAGATCACCGTGTCCAACCCGGACCGGGCTGCCTTGGTGGCCTTCTATGAGCACACCGACGGACCGAATTGGGAATGGGATACGAACTGGTTGACGGACGCCCCCCTCGACACATGGGTTGGCATCGACACCAACGAATTCGATCGCGTGACTCGGCTTCGATTTCAGCACCACCAGATCAACGGGGCACTCCCATGGGAGATAGGCGACCTCAGCGAACTGAGACAGTTGTCGATATCAAGCCCCAACCTGATCGGCGAGATCCCATCGGCACTCGGCAAGTTGGCCAGTCTGGAGACCTTGTCCCTCCATGGCTCCCTGATTGGCGAGATCCCGCCGGAACTCGGTAACGTAGCCAACTTGGAGCACCTGTACTTGCGGGGGGACGGATTGACCGGCCCGATTCCGTCCGACCTCGGAAACTTGGCCAACCTGGAGTCCTTATACCTCGAATCGAGCAGATTGACCGGCCCGATTCCCTCGGCACTCGGCGACCTCAGAAACCTGAAGGCACTAAACCTCAGCAACAACCTGTTGACGGGGCCAGTTCCGCCCGAGCTGGGTAAGCTGGCGTACCTAGAACGACTGGTGCTAGACGATAACTCCCTGGCGGGAGGGATACCGCCCGAACTCGGGCATCTGAGCAATCTGAGGGTGCTATGGCTGAGCAACAACGAATTGAACGGTGAAATCCCGACGGCAATCGGCAACTTGGCCAACCTAGAGGGCTTGGAGCTAGGCTGGAACACGCTGACCGGCCCAGTCCCGGCGGCAATCGGCAACCTCGATAACCTGAAAGTACTCCAAATCTCCAAGAACCGTTTGACGGGGACGGTTCCGAAGGAATTGGGGGCGTTGCCCAACCTGACAAGACTGTACCTAAACGAGAACTCTCTCACGGGAGGGGTACCCCGTGAACTCGGCAGTCTGGACAAGCTCACCCACCTGTGGCTGCGCGGCAACAAATTGACCGGCGAGATCCCGACGGAATTGGGCAACCTGGGCAACCTGAGGCAGTTGCACCTCGGGAGGAACAGGATGACCGGTCCGATTCCCCCGGAGCTGGGCAACCTTACGGATCTGGAAGCGCTTTATCTGTACGAGAACGACCTGACCGGAGGAGTCCCGCAGGAGCTGGCGAGCCTCACGAGACTCTGGGTGATGTCGTTCCGGAAAAACCCCGGACTCTCCGGGGTCTTTCCGAGCGGCTTCGTCTCGTTGCGCAAGCTGGTCCGATTCTTTTCGGACGACACCGACCTATGCGCTCCCCGGGACACAGCCTTCCTGGCTTGGTTGAATTCCGTGCCTTCGCAGCACGTCAAACTCTGCGGCCCGAACGACTTGGGCGCGTACCTGACGCAGGCCGTCCAATCGAACGAGTTTCCCGTTCCCTTGGTTGTCGGCAGGGAGGCGCTTCTCCGCGTGTTCGTCACGGCGCCGCGCCCCACCAGCGAGCGCATACCGGCTGTTCGCGCGCGCTTCTTCTTGGGCGACTCGGAGATTCACGTGGCGGATATCGCCGCAAAGACGACCGCGATTCCAACCGAGATCGACCAGGGTTCGCTTTCTCGGTCGTCCCAAGCGTTGATTCCGGGTTCGGTTGTCCAACCCGGGTTGGAAATGGTGGTCGAAATCGATCCCGAGGGCACGCTGGACCCGGCGTTGGGTGTAAGAAGCCGAATACCCGAGACGGGACGGATCGTGTTCAACGTGGCGGAGATGCCCCCCTTCTCGCTGACCGTGATTCCGTTCGTCTGGAGCGAAACAGCGGATTCGTCGGTAGTCGCCTCGGCAACGGGTATGGAGGCGGATCCGGATGGCCATGCTCTGCTGGAGCACACCACCAGCTTGTTGCCCATCAGCGATTTGGACGTTACGGCGCACACTCCGGTCGTAACCTCATCAAACAGTGTTTTGGAGATTCTCGGCGAGACTGGTGCGATACGGGCCATGGAAGGCGGAAGCGGGAATTGGATGGGCTTGATCGCGCCGCCCGTGGCCGGGGGAGTAGCAGGGGCGGCCACTGTGGGAGGCGGTTCGGAGAGCGCCTCGATACCTAGCTCCTCCACCATCGCTCACGAGCTGGGACACAACATGGGGCTCTTTCATGCACCTTGCGGCAACCCTTCGTGGGTGGATACGGCCTTTCCGCATGCCAACGGATCAATCGGTGCTTGGGGCTACGACTTCCGAAGGCAGGTGTTGGTCGCGCCGGCGACGCCCGACCTGATGTCTTACTGTGGACCCAGATGGATCAGCGACTACCACTTCGGGAACGCGCTCCGCTATCGCTTGGCCGAGCAAGCCGGCACCGGGGCTTCGAGATCCGCCGCGGTTCGATGCCTTTTGCTGTGGGGTGGCGTCGGCGAGGATGGGATTCTGTACTTGGAACCGGCTTTCGTCATGGATGCGCCGCCGACGCTGCCCCGCAGCGGCGGAGCCTACCGGCTGGCCGGACATGACGCCAGCGGCTCCGAACTGTTTTCGATTCAGTTCGAGATGCAGGAAGTGGCCGACGCGAACGGGCAGAAGTTGTTCGCGTTCATGATCCCTGTCGAAGTGGATTGGTCCGTAGATCTCACGGACATCATGCTGTCGGGGCCGGAAGGTTCTGTTTCTCTTGACCGCGACACCGATCGTCCGATGGCGATCCTGCGAAGTCTCTCGAATGGACAGGTCAGAGGCATCCTGCGGAACGTGTCTCCGGCGGCGGGAGTGCAAGCGGATGCTGGAGGCTCCAGAGTCGACTTGCTGTTCAGCCGCGGGATGCCGGACGTAGCTTCTTGGAGGCGGTAAGCCCGGGCGGCCGGTGAGAATCGGAATCCACCGCTGAAGTCCTCACCCTACGACCGCTCGGCGAGATCGTCGCGGGCCGAGGCTGTTCCGGGCGATGCCCGGAGAGGTGTTTCGGCGGTCTCCCGCCGGGGCTGGCTCACGCTCCTTATGGTGCGGGAGCCAGCACACGCGATGTTGAACATTCGCGGCTGGCGAGGGGGTGCTGCGCCCCCCCCTTCGATCCCCCGGCTTTCCGCTCTGCCGCCAAAGGCCGCAGACGGCTCGGTGACACCATGCCCCCGAACGCCGTGGCTGGTGTAACCGTCCTTGAGCACCGAACCACCATCGTCGTGGCCGTCCGCGAGGGCGACGGTGAACGGTTCGCCGCTTCCCCGTGAGTTGAGACCCCATCGTGGCGATGCCTTATATTGATGGCGACGGCACAACCAGTGACGGGAGGTGTCCAAGCCGACCTGAAAAGCTGAGTCGCGCCTCGGTCCACGGAAGTACCAATGCGAAGGAACCTCACGATGAGAAGAGATCGACAGCCCCAACCTCGGTGGCTTGTCCACGCGACCAGTGCATGGCTATGCGGCGCGCTTGCCCCCCTTGCAGCCTGCGGCGACAACGGGGAACCCCCGTCCACCCAAGCCCAATTCACCGATTCGGCCGGCGTGGCAGTCGTCGCCAATCCGCCCGGAGACGCCGCCCACGCCAGCATAGCCCCAGAGCCGGTCCTCTCCATCGGTGCCGTTGACGGTCCCGACGAAGAGATCTTCGGACGCATCGCCTCGGTTGCGCTCGATGGCGCGGGCAACTTCATCGTCGCCGACGGGCAGATAGGCGAGATCCGCATCTTCGACGCTGGCGGCGACCACCTCCGCACCCTCGGTGGCGCGGGCGAGGGACCGGGTGAGTTCCGTGCGCTCACGGGCGCGTGGCCCACGGCGGAAGGCGTCATCGTTGCCGTGGACACGCGGCTCGACCGCATCACGCGCTTCGCCCCGGACGGCAAACTGCTGACAACGGCGACCTTTGATGGCCCGGGCGAACGGCCCTTGATTCGCCCGATCCGCTTGGCGGGACAGACTGCCTTGCTCAGCCGGGTGCAATCGCTGAACATCCCCTCGCTTCAGGGCGGCGTGAGCTTGCAGGACGCCCTCGAATCGATCTCGGACCCTCTCGGAAACAGACCCGAGTACATGATCCGGCACGACTTGGCCGGGGCCTTGCTCGACACCGTCGCGACCGTGCCCGGCCAAGCCACCCAGACTTCCGGGCAAGGTTCCGGCACCAGCATGTCGATCCAGATCCTGCGGGTCCCCTTCTCGCCCGCCCCTGCTGCCACCGCGTCGCCGGAAGGCCGCGTTGCCGTCACCACCGGCCGGTCCTACGAATTCTCTCTCCACGGTCCCGCCGGAAGCCTTGAGCGCATCGTCCGCCTTGCTGAAGATCCGCCCGTCCGCACCGCCGCGCACCTTGAAGCTTGGGTACGCGGCTCTACGCGCGTCGGCGAGTCCCCGGACGATGCCCAAGTCGAGGCCGCCCTGCGCCGTTACGAGGAGCTACCGATGCCCGACCGGCTCCCCGCTTGGAACTCGCTGCTTATCGCCGACGGGGGCGAGATCTGGGCGCAGCGCTTCGCGATTCAAGGTGCCGAGACGGTTCGCAGGGACGTGTTCGGTGCGGATGGCAGCTTTCTGGGCCAAGTTGTGGTTCCTGCCCGCTTTCGCATTCAGCACATTGGCGATGGGAAACTGACCGTCGTCTCCACCGACGATCTTGGCGTCGAGCGCGTAGAGGTCTACGAACTGCGCTGACGGCCCATCCCAAGGCTTGCCTACGTGTTGCGCCGGACTGCGGCGTCTCGGGGGATCGAAGGGGTACGCCCCTCGCCAGCCCCAAGTGTAATACTTGGGGTACTCTGGCTCGACGCCCTTAGCCTGCGTCAAGCCAGCGGCAATGCCGTCTCGACGGCGGAGTAACCGGAGGGCCGCACCGTGGCCCGACCGACCCAAAGCAACGGCTCGCCGGCGACCCGTGGGGCTACTCCGTACCTGATCCGCCAGCGCCACGGCCCACCCGGCTGCTGAAGTGATTCGATGGCTTGAAGACCGGCGCAACACGCGGTGGAACCGCCACCGCCTCGCCCGTTCTGGGGTTGCGGGCCGTGCGTGCCTTGCGGTGCCGCACCTTGAAGGTGCCGAAGCCCCGGATCTCGATGTTGTCGCCACCCACCAGCGTGTCCTTCACGGCGTCGAGGAAGGCATCCACCACCAAGGCGCAATCCCGCTTGGTGACTCGCCCCCGGAGCGCATCGGCGGCCTGCTCAACGAGATCGGCTTTCGTCATTCTGTTCTCCTCGCCCGCGGTGTGGCCATGTCCTCCTCCCTGTTATGATAGCTTGAGGAGGTGGCCTCCGCGTCAACTCCGCATCGCCACGAGCCGAACCGCGTCCTTCGAGAGAGACCTTATCGGATGAGACAGGGTTTCACGGGACGACGGAACGGGAAACGGGGGATCGGCGGCGGTCCATGGATTCCGCTACCCGGCGTGGAAAGGGTGATTGCAGGGGTGATCAGCGGCCACCGAACGCGATCATAACATATTGTATTATATCATGTTACGTTACCTAACGCCATCGGACTGGGAAGCGTATCTCGCGGGCCGGAGGTTCTGACGCCTCCGCGACGGGCTCAGAGGCCGTTTCGGACATCCCAAGGGCTTTTCGGGTGATCTACGGGCCGTGGAATCGCCCCAGATCGACGATCTCGGGTCTCCGAGGGGTAGGGGTAGGGCAAAACCGGCCCGCTCGGCACCGAGCGCCGGAGTTTACGTCTTCGTCGTTCTTGAGGCGGGCGGCCAAGAGGCCGGGGAGCTTGCCCGCGACGGCCCGGTCGAGGCTGTTCCGGGCGATGCCCGTTGGGACGTTTTTGCGGGTGCCCCGCGTGGCTGGCTTGCCACTGTTATGGTGACAAGCCAGCATACCCCACAAACTCATACAGATTCGCATCTTCCTGTGTTACTTGAGTTTGCGCGATTCAGCGACCCCGTTCCCTCCGAATGACTCCCTCCGATTGGGATTTCAGGTGCGAGCCCTCGGACGACTCTCCAGAGCCTTCCGAAGCTGTCCCGCATCGGCCTGCTGATAGCAACGCAGCACCGTCTGGGGACTCTTCCATCCGCCAAGTTCACAAAGGACCTTGAGCGGAAGGTCCATCAGGTCCGTCGCGAACTTCCGGCGCAACGAGTGCCAGCCCCGGCCCCGCTTCGGCTCCAGTCCCGCGAAGGTCTGTGCCTTCCACCACCAGTTATGGGTGCACACGCGGCTGATGCCCTTCGCGGCGTCCGCCGTTGACGGCAGCACCGGGCCGTTCTTCTTCCCCCGGCCCATCCGTCGCGCTTCTTCCAAGACGGCGATTGCCTCGTCGGTCAAGGGAGTGATATGCCCGTAGCCCGTCTTCTCGTGCTCCGCCCTCCAGCGGATGGTCTTGTTCTCGAAGTCGATGTCAGGCCACCTGAGCTTGCGGATGGCACCGATCCTGTGCCCGGTCTCGTGCGCGAGCACGAAGGCGACATGGAACCGCCACCCGACCTGCCGCGACACATTCAGCATCGCCCGGTACTCGTCCTCGGTGAGGACGACCCGGTTGGGGTTCTTCTCCCTGGGCTTCCTGAGTCCCCTCAGGGGGTTGGAGTCGAGGAGGAGATTCCCTTCCTCGTCCCGCGACCTCGCGGCCCAGTTCAGGACGGCCATGAGGAACGTCAGGTCCCATGCGATGGTCCGGTTGCCCACGGGCTCGCCTGACAGGCCAGCCCTGCCCGCTCTCCGGGCTTGGATGAATCGGTCCCAATCGCGCTGCGAAAGTGTCTCCGGCCTTCGGTCCCTGCCGAAGAAGTCGAGGAACATCGCGGACGCGACACGGTCGCGGTTGCGGGTCCGCTTCCCCTTCGTCGGGGTGACCTCCTCACCGTAGATGTCAAAGAGCCGCCCCAGAGTGAGCGGCTCGGGTTCAGCTTCGGCCTTGCCGTTGGGCTCGTGGACCGCGAAGCCCGCGGCGGCCTCGTCGGCCTGCCGCTTCGCGCGAGCCCAATCGCGGTGTTTCAGCGACCGGCTCCGCCTGCGCCCGTTCTCCCGCCACTCGATCTGAAGCAGGCCGGTCTTCGGATCTGGGAACACCCTGACCCGGTTCCGGCCCCACTCGCCGGCGCTGTAGGAGCGCCGGTCCCGTTTCGTGCGTGCCATCATTCCATTCCTCTCTGGATGATGGACTGCACGATCCGCCTGACCCAAAGGTCGCGGAGGGCGTTCGCGCGCGCCAGACTCACGGCTCCCGTTTGCGAACGCGACCATCAGCGGCTCGGCCCCGCATCGCGGTCCGGCCCGCGCGTCGGCGGCCGTATCACAAGCCGCGACCGCTCGGTCTCGCGGCGGTGGATGTCCCATAGTACTCGGCCAAGCGTGTCACTTGCCCGTCGAGCCGCTCGATTCGCCGCTGCAAGGCTTCGTTCTCCCCGCTCTGCCGCTCGGCGTGCTGCCGCAAGGCTTCGACGTATCCTCGCAACACTTCGGCGTACTCGTGCAAGGCTTCGATCTGCCCGGAGTGCCGCCGCTGTTCCTGCTCGTACTGCGCGGACAATCTCCGCAAGGCCCTCGTCAACTGCTCCTCTAAAGCGGTCATAGACCTCCTTCACCTGTTCGACAGCTTCACGGCAGGCCGATCGCGCCACGTCCAGTCCGTGTTGTCCAGCGTCCCCGCTGGCAGTACCACGACCCGCTCTCCCTCGATCTCCAGCAGCGCGACCCCCCAGGTGTCCACCTCCATTTGCGCGAGCGTCTGCCGCGCGTCCTGGATGTCGTAGTCCAGTTCGGCGAGCGTCTCGATCCGGTCCCGAATGCTCGACGCCAACCAGCGCATCGTCGCCCAGCTTCCGCCGAAGAAACCGATCCAAAGGCTCAGGCCGACGATCAGGGGCCGTTGCCACGCCTTGGCCAGCAACTCGCGCATGTTCCCGACCGCCACCTCCGTATCGCGCTCGATTGTACTGAGCGCGTTCCTCGCGACGCGCCGCGAGTTCTCGGCGAGCCGCTTCAGCTCGCTCGCGGTCAACTCCTCGATCTCCCTGCGCTCGCTCTCCAGCCGTCGCTTCAGCCGGTCGCCCAAGTCGTTCGCGGTCGAAGTTCTCTCCATACAGTTCTCCCTTGAGACGCCACCGGTCCCCGGTCTCGGGGTCCAGTGCGGTGAGGTATTCCTTGCCTTGGCGCGGCACTTCGAGGCCCGCCTCCCGCAGCGCGGCAACGACATCGTGGCGGCCGCGCACCATGCCGTGCTCGACGCGCTGGATCAGGTAGTCCCGGATCAGGTCGCGTGGGGAGGCTTCGAGCCGGAGCCCGGCTCGCAGCTGCGCCGCTTCGATGTAGGCGCGGTGTCCGGGCTGCTGCACTCTGGCCCTGGCCGGATCGTCCGGGCGGCCCCAGCCGTGCTGGTGGTTGAAGGCGTCCCGGAGCGGATCGAAGGTCCGCTGCCAGCCCGGAGGGGCAATGTTGAGGCTCCGGCCGGTCTCAAGGTCGCACCGCGCGGCGAGGACGTGGACATGGGCGCCGCCGCCCTCCTCACGGTGCAGCACCGCCGCCCATGCGTAGCGGTCGGACTCCAGCCCCGCCCAAGCCGTCTTCTCGAACTCGTCCAGTATCGCCTCGATCTGCTCGTCGGTGGGGTGGTCGTCCGGCGCCCATGCGATCACGCCGGAGGTGTACCTGTGCTCGAACTCCAGAGAGTCGGCGACCGCGGCCACCATGTCGGGGTTGCCCCGCAGCACCTCGACGCCCTCGCGCGGCTTCCCGGCCGCGTCCTGCTCCCCGAGGAGATACTTGGCCGCAGCCCGCGCCGACCCGGTCCCGTGCGCGAGAAACTTAATGTGCATCGTCGCCGTCCGGGTTCTCGAAGCGGGCCAGCGCCGTAAGCGCCCGCTCGATGGAGACGAGGCGGGCGAGGACCTCGACGGCCTCGGCCGCCCCCTTGTGGCGATTCGCCCACCGCGCGATCTGGTTCAGGTTGTTCCCGATGCGCGCCGCCTCCCGGGTGCGCTCGCGCTCGACCTCCGCGTGCGGCACGGTCCAGGTGCGCGCCCGGTCGAGCGAACGACGCACCAGATCCGACAGCGTCAAGCCTGCGGAGCGCGCCTTGGCGTGCCACTCGGCACGCTCCGCGTCGCTGGCGCGGACCTTCACCCAAACGGGGCGTCCGGCGCTCACGGCGCGCCGTTTCCGTTGCGGGGGTCACAGGGGGCAGAGCCCCCCGCCAGCCCCTCCGGGAGACACACGGAGTGTGGCCACGGAGGGTAGGCTGGCTTGTTTCCCATAATCATGCAGATTCCCGCGTGATTTGCACGACCGGGTCACGGCGACCACCGCCGTCGCGGTGGTGTCGGGACACCTCCGCGAGCGCTCCGGGAGACCCGTTCAGACGGACCTCGCGAAGCGCGGCTGACGGCTGGACGAAGACCGGCGATGCCGGGCCGTCCATGCATTCGGTAATCCGGAGCGGCGAACGATCTCGCCAGCGCCCATGTCGCTGAGCACGGGCACCGCTTCCGCCTTGGGGTGGATCAACCTGACTACTTGCGACTCCTCCGGTTCTTCGACTCGTTCGCTCGGGCCGTCCTTCACGCTTCGGTGACCCGAAGGGCGGCATATTACGGATCCCATCCGCGATGGGTTTCAATCCCGCCATCGAGAACGAAAGTTTCCGAAGCCGGTCCGCGCCGCTCTCGGGAGTCGGTGGAGTGGCACCGTCTTCAGTGGCCGGATCGGAGGGTTCATCCCGAAGGCTGCCTGGAACGTGAATGCGTGTCCCCGAGAAACACGTTCACTCGCGTGTCGAACAACCTGCTTTTGGCGTCTCCATGCTTGGAACGCTGAAGAGCCGCCCGTCAGCGAGTCAACCCGTCGGGAAACGCCCTTTATCCAATGGCGTTCAAGGATGTTCGATAACGTAAAGCAGCCGGAGGAGGTCGTCGCCAACGGGCCGGACAAACACCCCCGCAACGTCTCGGCGGGCCACCCGCGCGCGTCAGCGCGCCGCGTCGTAGGCCAGCCGGAACGCCGTGTCCGTCAGCCACCGTCTGAAGTCCGGCTTGTCGGCGAACAGCTTGAAGATATCGTCCGGCGCGAAGCGCACTACGAGTCGGGACCTGATAGCTCGATGGTCGCCAGCATTTCCCTGTGAATGCGCCGCCAGTCCCGATCAAGGTTGACCGTCCGAGCTTGGATGCGGAACCCTTCGAGGCGGATATCGGCTCTGAGCGGCTCGCCGACCTCGGGGTACAGCAGGATGCCCTCGTGCCTGGGTTGCCCCGGATTCGTCGCTTGGCGGTTTCGCAGGTACGCGAGCAACTGGTACAGGTTGCCGGAGTGCAGCTTGCCCGTGCCGGAACCGCGTCCGCGCGCCAGCGCGTCCCGGTAGTATTTCGTGTCGAGGATGATCCGGCGCTCGGCCGATTCCAGGATCACGTCAGCCGTCATGCCCGGGATGCGAGCCAGGTTGGCGTCGTCTGCGGCACTGGCTTCCCCCCAACGGATTCGGCGGCTGCCTCCCGGATTCACCCGGTACGCGCGCTGCTCGCGCTCATAGAATCCCGTGACGAACTCCTCGAAGAGTGCCCACATGGTCGCTTTGTCCCGCCGGAAGTCGCGGAACGTAGTGCGCCCGGTGTTTTCATCGACCACCGCGCTCTCATACAGCAGCCTGCACACCGAGAGAAGGAACTGGTAGAGCCGCCGGTTGCCCCCGAGTTGGACTTGGCTGAAGGCGTTCCTCGTAAGGCGGGTCCGCGACACGCCATCGAGCCTTCTGTAAGCGGAGCGCACGTCGCTACGGACATCGCGGTGCAGCGTGACCCGCCTCCCCAACAGCCCATGCAGTGACGTGCGCAGGATGCGGTTCGGCCGAGTGTCCACGGACAACTCCTCGAAGTCGCAGGCGGCCCGGCCGCGCGCCCGGAGCGCCCGCTTCGCCGTCTCGCTGACCGCCAGCTTGCCGCGAATTCCGGCCAGGTCTTGGCGTCGTTCTACGTAGCCGCGGTCGATGCCGCGGCGGAAGAGGTGGCTGACGCCGCCCGCAAGCACCTTGCCGAGAAGGTCCTGGACCGTCGAGAGGCCGCCGAGCGTGGCCAGCCGTCGGGTGTCACGCTCCTGAATCCGTCCCCAGGCGTAGCATAGGAGGTAGTAGACGTTGAGGATCGGGATGTTCTTCAAGGTCGGGCGTCGGCGGTGAGTCTCGCCACATCCGTCTCGACATCTTCCGCCGCATCGAACCAGTATTCCCGTAAGAGCGGAGCGATCTGGGTGTCTACGACGTGCCTGTACCAATCCTCGGAAGGCACATCGCCATCGCCGGGAACGAAGTAGCTGTGGCCGATCCGAAAGCCCCGGCCGAGTTCCTTGTCGGTTGCGATCTTCTCGTTGAGCTTGCCCATCCGTTCGCAGATGCGGCGGGCCAGGTTCGGATCCGCCTCCTTGTCTGCGAGGTGTTTCTCGAACGCTTCCCGGCCGTACTCGGTCGCGTATGCGGGCTCCAGCGTCTCGAACGCGAATCGACGACGCAACGCGTAGTCGACTAGGGCCAGCGACCGGTCGGCAGTGTTCATCATGCCGAGTATGTGGACGTTTTCGGGGACGTGGAACCGCGTGTCGGAGTAGGGCAGCGTGACGGCGTAATCCTCGCTGCGCTTGTCGGCCTCGATCAACATCAGGAGTTCGCCGAAGATACGGGACAGGTTGCCGCGGTTGATCTCGTCGATGATGAAGACGTAGGGGATGGCCGGGTTGGCCCGTGCCTGCTCGCAGAAGCGCCGGAAGACGCCGGGCTTCAGGTCGAATCCTCCCTCCTTGGTCGGTCGGAAGCCCTCCACGAAATCCTCGTAGGCGTATGACTGGTGGAACTGGACCATCTCGATGGGGCCGTCGTCCTTGTGGCCGATGAGGCACCAGGCGATTCGACGCGCGATGAAGGTCTTCCCCGTGCCGGGCGGCCCTTGGAGGATCAGGTTCTTGCCGGACCTGATGGACTGTAGGAGGCTGGTGAAGTGGCCGGGATCAATGAAGAGGTCTTGCTGGGCTTGCTCGGCCGTATAGGTCCCTCCTCCGGTTTCTTCCATGAGCCGAAAGGCGAACCGAAGCCACTGCTTGTAATCACTGAAGTCGGTGAGCGTCTTGAGGGCGATTGCGTGCTTCTTGGGGAGGCGCCAACGACCGGTCTTCTCCCACTTGACGCGACGTACGTGCCGGTATTCCGGGCGGCGCTCGTCGAACTGGTAGTCGGATTCGATGACACCGTGACCCAACAGCAGCGTACCTCCCTGCTTGGCCACGACATGGTCTCCAACCCGCATCTCGCGGGCGAACTGGTGGCAAGCGAGCGAGTCGTTGGACGGATTCGGCCTACCGAGTACTTCACGGAGTCTGCCGTGGATGTCGGATTTGGTTTCAAATTCTCGGAGATCCCCGAGGTCGTCCCACCCGATCGCGATGATCCCGTTCTCTTGGAACCCGGTCCAGTGCCGCCCACCTCTTCCCGGCGCGAGTGCCCACACCCGAGCCGTACCGAATTTCTCCCGATACCATTGCTCGGGTTCTCTTGGACCCGGAGGGCCGTTACCGTTTTCGTCCGGCTGCCACACCCTCACATGGGGTTCGTCGTAGAACCCGAAGTCGGTAGCGGCACCGTCCTCTTGGATCCTTTTCCGGATGTCGAGGATATGCTGATCTAGGGCGATCCGATCGTTGTAGTCGAACGCCTCCGGGTCTTCCCCACGTTGTTCCGCGAAGGCACGTACAATGTCTCTCTTGTGGGAGGCCGTGGCCATGGGCTCGAAGTGGTCGGGAAAGAGCAGATACAAGAGAATGTGCCGTAGCTGTCGGGTTCCCTTCTCGTCCTGTTCTTCCAGCCACTTCGCGAAAGCCCAAGGATCCGCAAGCTCAGCCTCACGTCGCGACGCCGACAGCCGCGTCCACTCCTCCACCACTCGGATCAAGAAGAGGAATTCCCACGGCCGATGTGTGTTGAAGGCCGTACCCGTCCTCCCGATGCCATCGTCGAGGGCCTTGCCAAGTTCGAACGTAGCGTCGGGCAGCGGCTCGCCCGACCATCCCCAGACTTGGCGAATCTGTTGGCGCTTCGTCCCGGAACGCATCGAGCGGCGTACAGGGAACAGGTACATCACCCATAACATCTCCGCCGCCAACTGCTTCGCTGTTCTGGGGGCACTGTCTAGCTGTGCCTCCAGCTTTTCGATGAAGCTCCCCTTACCCTCATCCAGATTCTCCGCGAAGTGCTTGACGAGGTGCCCGACATTCTCCGAAGTCCACAGAGGCTTCTCGGTGAACACGGATCCGTCGCCTCGAAGGCAGCGGTCGCGCCAGTGAACAGCCGCCCGCAGAACAGGATGATCTGACGATGGGTTGGGCATCTCTTCAGGTCTCCGCTTCGTCGGGGGTACGACATCGGTCCTCGCATTCGGGGCTCATTCAGGAAAGATACCACGACGGGGCTCTTGACTGCATTTCGGGGAGCCGCACATCGCGCCCCCGGTCCGGTGGGCTGTCCTCGGCGTGGCGCTCCGGCAGGTCTGGCTGTCTGATCCGCCTGTGCGACTTGAGTTTCTGAACCTGTGCAAGTCGGCCCCCGGAACAATCCGCGCCGGGGCAACCGATTGGACCGATTTCGTTCCGGCGATGCAGCAAGGGGGTGCGCTTCGAGGTCGTGGATGAGGACGAGTGGCAGGAACGCTTGAACGGGGAATGTTGTTTCTGGGACGCGGGTTGAAGGAGGGGCGTCCACATACGGATTATTCCCGTCAATTGGTTGCGGTTTTCCGGCAATTCGGCCACGGTCCAGCAAGGTCCAACTCAACGGCAGGAATGGCGGATCATGCAGCCCTGTTTGAACTTACGTGACCTCCTGCCGTGATTTGAGCCTCGGACGTTCCGCATACCCCGTGTATAACACGGAGGCTGACGAGGGGTGGCACCGCCCCCCCTTCGATCCCCCCCCAAGTACGCCCTTGGGGGGCGTGCACGCGGCGCTTGTGTGACCGCCCCAGAGGGCGGGATCACCATAGCATCTGGGCCACTCCGGGCAGCGTCAATCCGTCGGCGGCTACGGGCGGTCCTGTTGCCGCGCCGACGGCCGCAGCCGCTTCACCACCACCGTCTCCACGTCCATTTCGTCCTGTTCGACGAAAGCGGCCAAGCCGTCCGGGCCGAGAGCGTCCGGCAGCGCGATCGAGCCCGCCGGATAGGTCCCGATGTAGCGCCCCTCCATGGTCACAACATCGATGGGGCCATCATCGTCGCTGGGCTCCTCCCCGCGCCTTTGCACCCAGATCTCACCGTTCCAACTCGTTCTCAGCCCCCGTACAATCGACACCTCGGTGAAGACCCCCACCCTGTCGAGAAGCTGGACTTGCGGGAAATACTCCACGCCGTTGACCACCATTCTCGGCCCCTGGCCCGCAGCCGCGAGAGCCGCCCGCCGTTCTCGCTCGTTCTCGATCATCCGGTCGGTGACCCGGGTCGGCTGGAGGGGCCGCTGCAGGATTCGGAAGACCCCCGCCCCGGAGCGCGCGATCTTGATCGCGTACGCCGACGAGTCGGAAAACGCCACGCTACCGTCTGGAAGCACTCCGGCCAGCATCATCGGACCGAACACCTGCGGGGGCGGTAGTCGGAAGCTAGGCCGACCGCCGATCGGTAGCTCGGTTGGGTCTCCGCCTTCCGGAAGCCAGCCCTCCGCAACGGTGTCCTTCACTGCCATTTCGCCGGTCAGGATGAGCCGTTCGACCGGTCGCGACGTGGGCGGAGTCGTTCGCGCCGTGGTGCCGGAGCCCATCCTGAGCAACTGCGCGCCCACGGCGGAGTAGACGGCTTCTCCACGCGGGTCGGGAAGGATGTCTGTGATTCGCACGTTACCCGGCTCGGGTGCCATCCGCACCGTGCGCTCGAATTCGCCGTCCGCATCGAAGATGTGGTAGCCGCGGTGACCGAGATCCCCCATCACGACCCGCCCGTCGGGCATGACGGCGAAGCCGTCTGGACTCCGGAACTCCCCGGGTCCATCGCCTTCCCGCCCGAACGCCCGTTGGAACCCGCCGTCCGCGCCCACGACGATGATTCGATCCGCTTGGTTGTCGAACACGTAGAGCTGGCCTGCGGCATCGAACGCCACGCGGCGCACGTTGCCGAACTGTTCCCAGTCCTCACCCAACGCCGACCCGACCCTGTAGACCTCGTCCAAGGTGGGATTCAGCTCGCGGTCTTCAGCAGGCAGTTCAATGACCTCCTGGGCCACCGCCGGGGCTGCGGCCATTAGTAGCGCCAGCGCGCCTGCTATCGATTCACGGTACACGACTCGGTGTTCTCCATCGGTCAGATTCACACGGCTCTCACCACCCCTCGCCCCAATCCACGGTTAGATGGTGCCCGGTCCGTTTCCGTTGCCCGATAGCCGCACCGGAAGCCCCCAAGAATGCGCCGTGACCGCCTTCGTCCGAGATGCGGTGGCGAGCAGCGTCCGGTGGAAAACTACACGAGGCTTGGCGGTCTGCACGATGCACTACCAGGCCATCGATGCGGGGTGATTCGGACACGCCACGCCGTCGCCCTTCCGACGAGGCGGTATGGTCGGCGGGCGTGATGCGGCCGAAGTGCTGATGACGGTGCGGCGCTCAGGCCCGAGCGCACCGGCGCCGGTGTTGGGGACGCGGCCTTCCGCGTCCCTCCGCTGACCGCTGAGCGACGCGGAATGCTGGGGGTTCAAGGGGGGCGCAGCGTCCCCCTCGCCAGCCGCAGTGTTCAACACTGCGTCGGCTGGCTTAGGATCGGTAACGGTCCTGAGCCAGCACCTCACCGAACCGGCCCGGCTTCCGAATCGCGACGCTCCCCTAAGAGCCGGATTCGGGCGACGCGGACTTAGCGGAAGACAGCCGGTTTCGCTTCAGCCAATCGACGTGCTCTCCACCGCGATGCGGGCACGGACGACGTACTGCACGTCCAATTCGTCCGTCACGATCAGCCATGCCGAGTCTCCCCGCACAACCGGCGCGACTTGGTCCCAAAGGTTGAGGCCCGCCCGCAAGCTCGCCGTTCCAAGATGGCTGCCCTCCCCCGAGTAGACATCGAACAGGACTCCCCCGTCCGCCGACGGGGTGCGCACCCACAGGTTGCGCTCGACCGACTCGAAGATGGCCTCGACGGCGGGCTTGACCGTAGGCACCCTGGTCAGGTCCCATTCGCCACTCGCGCCCGCGTCCGAGAGTATCTGGCGCAACTCGTCGATCACCGAGTCCCGCTCGACCTCGGGCACGGGGACGGCGGGTCGGCGGGTTTCGACCACGAAGGTCGTTTCCCCGCCCGGCTCGCGTTGCGTCATGCGGTACGCGGGATCGCCCGCCCGAGTGGACCACACAGCGCCTCGCGAATCGATGAAACTGACCGTGGACGCGAAGAACGGGATCCCGTACATCGAGTAGCCACCATTCAACTCCAGATAGAACGCGCCGGACTGACTGTCGGGATCGAACTCTTCGTCTTCCGGGTTATCGCTTGGCAGCGGCAGTGAGTCTACCAGCGTCATCGTCAAGTCGTAGACGCGAATGTGGTACCGGTTCCCGCTCGACCACGGTCTGTAGATGCGGCTCCCGTCCACGATCGCGCCGTCCCACACCCAGCTGTAGCTCCCGCCGGCGAGCGGAAAGGACTCGATGAAGCCGTCTTCGGGATCAAAGACCGACATGCGCCCGTTGCGCGCATCCGGGACCCAAAGACGCCCGTTGGGGCCGAGCATGAGACCGTTCGCATCCACGAACTCGCCGGGTCCCTGCCCCTTGCCGCCATGGCTGGCGACGTGAGCGCCATCGGGGCCGAACACTCGCAGTTCCTGAATCTGGGAATCCAGGACGGCGAAGCCCCCGCCTTCCAGCGCCACGAGGCCTTTCAGATAGGCGAAGGCGTCCGGTCCGGTGCCCTCGAGGGTGCCGACGCGTAGTTCCTCGACAAGCGTCCAAGTCGGAGATGCGTTCGCAGCCGGGATGTTCGTGATGTGGACCGTACCGGAAGCCAGCGTGTCCAGTAGCGTGGTCCAGTCGCTGCGGGACTCGGAGTCCCCGCACCCGGCCAACGCCATCCACGCCCCGGCGATCAGTATCGCTTGCGTTCGTTCGTACATCTTTCAACTCCGTCTCGCCATCAGCACGACAGGCGGGCCACCTCGCGCCGCCCGCCGCGTCCAAGATCGCACTGCTGACGGGTGCTCGCCACGCCAACGGCGACGCAACGTCGTCCTCGACAGGCTCCTTGCCTACATTGAATGGGACGAATCTGAAGGTGCTGAGCGCCCGCTGCGATGCGTTTGGCTGCCTCTGTTTCTCCCTTGGCATGAAGGACGAACCGAAATGAGGAATCTGGACAACACGACAACGGCGCGAGCGCGACGCCTCGCGGCGCTCCTCCCTTTCTCCCTCTTGGTGGCCTGCGGCGATGCCGGGGACGAATCGGCCACCGGGGCCACCGGAACTTTGGACGGCCCGGACGTGATCGTGAACGCCGTGACCGAGGAGGTCTTCACCGTGGGGTCCGTCCTAGGCGACACTTGGGACACCTTCGGCAGCGTGCGCTCGGTGCACTTCGACGCGCAGTCCAACCTTCACATCCTCGATAGCCAACTCGATCACATCCTCGTGGTCGGGCCGGACGGTTCGCTGGTCCGTACCGTCGGTGGCCGAGGGGAGGGACCCGGGGAGTTCAACAACGTCGTGTCGGTCATCGTTGGGCGCGACGGCTCCTACACCGTGTTGGGATTCACGACGATCGATCTCCTCCACCCCGACGGCGAGTTCGTGCGGCGCGTCACCATGGATCCGATGACGACGGGATTGATCTTCTCCTCGATGGCGCTTCCCGACGGCCGCCTGGTCACATCCGCGCTCCAGCGCTTCGGAGCTCAGGACGATCATTACGAGGCAGGCCGCCCCATCCATGTCTTCCCGCTGGACGGTGCCGAGTCGGAAGTCCTATACACGGCTTGGGAGCTGCCCCCGGAGGGCGAAGACGAAAGCACGATCGAGTCGTCAGGGTCGGGTGCAGTGCGCATGTACCGGGCGGCGGGTCGTGCCTTCGAGCCCCGCCTCCAATACGACCTTCTGACAGATGGCCGCCTGGCGCTGATCGACTCGATCGGATACCGCGTCAAGCTCGTTGGACTCGACGGAACCGTCACCGGAACCATCGAGCGGCCGATTGCGCCACTTCGGGTCGACGATGCGATCATGGAGGCGGAACGCGAGCGCTACCGCGAGCGCGAGGCATCGGAGGTCGTGAGCTCGGGGGGAGTCAACGTACAGGTCGAGCGGGAGGGCGCGGAGGGACGCACCTTCGCTGCGGAGCTGCCGGTATTGTATGCCTTGGACGTGGACTGGGACGACCGCATCTGGCTGGAACGCTGGGGTCCGACCGGCGACGACGACGGTCCGACCGATGTCGTGACCCCCGACGGCGACTACATCGGCACGCTGCCGCCGGACGGGCTCCGGACGCCCGACGCCTTCGGCCCCGACGGGCTCATGGCCTACATCGAACGAGACGAGATGGACGTGCAGACCGTGCGCGTGGTCAGGCTGATTGCGTTGGAGCCGCAAGGATGAAACGATCCGTGGGGTCCGCCAACGTCCGGCAAAGTCGCACGGAATCCCGTTTGGGAATAGGGATGTAAAAAGGGGATGCGAGATAGTCCAAAGACCCTAAACCATTGCAGTATATGCAAGTTGCGAAATATCCGCAGAATAGCTCTGCTATGCGCCCTTCGTCGCGCCTTGCCAGCCCGACAGTCGGTCGTGGATTCGCATCTGCTCATGGAGGTTGAACTTACGGGATTGGCCGGTCGGATTCCAGCCGTTTGACTCCCGCCGATTGCGGATCTAGTCGCGGAGTCTTCTACGGGCTTCCAGAGCCGTCCGAAGCTGTCCCTCATTCGCGCGCTGATAACACTGAAGAACCGTCTTGGCCGTCTTCCAGCCGCCCAGCTCGCAGAGCACCTTGAGCGGCTGGTCCATCAGGTCGCTGGCGAACTTCCGCCGCAGCGAGTGCCAGCCCCTTCCCCGCTTGGGCTCCAGCCCCGCCAGCCTCTCGGCCCTGCCCCACCATTCTCGCGCCACCCCGGGTCCCATGCACTTCGAGGGATTCTTGGGCGCGGGCAGCACCGGAGCTTCCCCGGGTCCGGGGTTCTTCCTCCGCGTTCCTTCCAGAACTTCGAGCGCCTCGACCGTGACGGGCGTGACGTGCTCGTGTCCCGACTTGTCGTGCTCGGCCCGCCAGCGGATGGTCCGGCCCTCGAAATCGATGTCGAGCCACCGAAGGTGGCGTATTGCGCCGATGCGGTGGCCGGTTTCGTGCGCGAGCACGAGCGCGACGCGGAACCGCCAGTCCACCCGCCCGGAGACTTCCAGCAGCGCCCGGTACTCCTCCTCCGTGAGCACCACCCGGGTCGGGTTCTTCTCCGTGGGCTTCCTGAGGCCCTTGAGCGGGTTCCTGTCGAGCAACAACCGGCCCTGCTCGTCCCTCGACCTCGCGGCCCAGTTGAGAACCGCGATCAGGAACTTCAGGTCGTATTCGACCATCCGGTCGCTCACGGGCCTGCCGCTCGGTCCGATCCTGCCCGCCCGCCGCTCCCTGATGAAGCGGTCCCAGTCCCTCTGTGACAGGGTGGCCGGGTCGCGGTTCCGTCCGAAGAAACGGAGGAACATGCGCGTGGCGGTCCGGTCGTAGCGACGAGATTTCCAGCCCTTGGTGGGCGTCACCTCCTCGCCGTAGATGTCAAAAAGCTCGCCCAGCTTGAGTGGCTCGGGCTCGGCTTCCTGCTTGCCGCTCGGGTCCGGGCCGACGAAGCCCGCGGCGAATTCGTCCGCCTGCTTCTTCGCCCTCGGCCAATCGCGGTGCCCCAGCGACCGGCTCCGCCTGCGCCCGTTCTCGCGCCACTCAATCTGGAAGTTGCCGGTCTTCGGGTCCGGGAAGATCCGGACCCGGTTCCGGCCCCATTCGCCAGCGCCGTACGAGCGCCGACTTCGTTTCGTGCGTGCCATCGTTCGATTCCTCTCTCGATTGATGGACTGCACGATCTGCGCAACGAAGTATCGCGGAGAGCAGCGTTCTCCGCCAGAAGAAGTGCTCGAAGCGCGTGGCATCCTCCGCGAAATCGGGCCGGAAATCCGCCGTCTACCGGTCGCGCCGCAGCTTCCCGATCTTCGGGCGGGAAGCGATGACGTGGAGGTGGTTCTCGGCACTCCCGATGCCGATCCAGAGGTGCACATGTGACGCGAGGGTCGTTGTGCACGGAAAAGCTTCCTCGACGTGCACAGTACCGATTCCGCAAGTCGCTAGCGTTGTGGGACTTGCGATCTGTTCACCGGCGCACCGGTGCCGTGTCGGCCTTCAGGCCGATGCCGGTAGCGACCCATGTGTTTCGATGCCTGTCGTGGCATCGGCGGAGGTTGGGATGTGCACTCCACCCCAACTCCGCCATGGGTCGCTACCGGGCCAGCAATCCCGTGCGGGAAGGCACCGGCCAAGGCGCGCGTCAGCGGTGCTTTACTGCCGTGGGCTGGATCGACCGAACGAACCAGCCGGGAAGCTGGAATCGCCCCGGTGTCGCGAACTGTGCGGCCGCAAGCGGATCACTGCGAAGCGGGTTCACTCGTCGTCGGCACTTCGCCCCGCGGCAACGGAATCCGACCGCTTCTGGATTACCTTAATGACGGCCCGTGACAGTCATGCGACTCGGGGATGGGATGATGCCGCCACAACGGTACAAGTCGTTCGAAGAACTCGCGCGAGTGCAGCGGAAGCAGCGCTCGGCGGCCGCGTTGCGCGCGTCTCCGCAGGTTGCGGAGACCGAGCGGGTTTGGGTCCAGTTCGATGTGGCTGCGCAGGCCGAGCCGTCCGCCGCCCGCGAATGCCGTTCGATCGTGCTGGAGTGGTTGGGGAAGGGCTTCGAGGGTCGCCTGCCGCGCCGGGCACGCCTCGGCCGGCCGTTCTCGCACCGGGAAGGGGATGTTTCCTGCCGGGCGGTGAGAGTTCGGAGCCCGGAGAAGGACGTGTGGGCGTTGCAGGTCGAACGGATGTCGGATCCGGGCGGTCACGTGGCAACCTCGATCACCGTCGCGGGCCTTCGCGGCCACCCGGCCAGGATCGGAGTCGAGGTGCACGACCGATCCGTGGTGCCGGGCGCGGCCGTCGAGGAGTACCCGTCCGGGTTGGTCGCCGGGATCGCGGGGCGGATTCCGCTCCTTCAGAACGGAAGGCGGTTCGTCCGCGACCCCATCGTGATCGACACCGAGGAGGCCATGCGCGGCTTCCTGAACAGGCTGGAGGATCCGGCGCGCGACATGCCGTTCGCGGTGGCCTCGATCCCGCCGGACGAGCCGGACATGGATTTGCTCGCCGACCAGTGGACCTCGCTGGCGCGGGCCTTGGCCGGGTTGGCCGTGGTGTGGGTGCTGCCGGTGCAGATGACCTTCCGGCTGAGCGACACGGTCGGCAAGCCGCTGTCGGTATACATGGGTTCTTGGCGGTTCTACCGCCCCGGATTCAACGATCGGGCGGATCAGTGGCAACATCCGCTCGTGGTGGCGAACCGGCTGGCCGAAGAGGGCGGGCCGGACATGGCGACGACGCAGTTTCAGCGGCTCGCCGCCGAGGAACGGCTGCGGCTCGGCAGCGGCGACCGGGACACGCTCGGCTTCGAAGCGATTGCGGGCGAAGCGGACGCGGCCCCACGCGGAACACTGAGACTGGTGGCTCTCCTCCGAAACGCGATCCGGCGCGATTCTGCGGTGACCGCCGAGGAACGGTCACCGGCAGAAGGCACCAACGGGTCCGCGCGACCCGGCCCCGTGCCGGGGAGCGGGTCCCGCCGCGACGGGCCTGGGGAGGGAGCGCGTGTCCTGCGCCGCAAGCTCACGGAGGCGCTGGACAAGGCACGCAAGCGGGGCGACCGCCACGAGCAGGCCCAACGGAGGGCCGAGGCCGCCGAACGCAAGAACGAGGAGTTGGAAACGCGGATCGGGCAGCTGACCGGGCTGGTGCGTTCGCTCGGGGGCGATCCGGACGCCGCAATCCCCTTCCCGGCCACATGGGACCAAGTGGCGGATTGGTGCGACCAGAGTCTCGCGGGCCGGGTCTCGCTGACGGGATCGGCGAGGCGAGGGCTGAACGGGGCCGAGTTCCGAAACGTGGGCTTGGCGGCGCGGTGCCTGAGTTGGCTCGCCCGCGAGTACCGGGACGGGCGCTTGCTTGGTGGCGCGCCCGATCTCCACGGGCGGATCGGCGACATCGACGAGGGCGTCTTCAACCTCCCCTGTGGAGGCGACTCCTTCGAGTGCGTTTGGAACGGCAGCCGCCGCACGGTGGACTGGCACATCAAGAACGGCACGGGCACGCGGGACCCAAGGCGGTGCCTTCGCATCTACTACTTCTGGGACGACGACACCCGCAGCGTGGTGGTCGTCTCGATGCCAGCCCACCGGAGGACCGCGCGGTGAGCAGCGGGCATCAGAGCCGCGTCCGGCGGACTGCGAAGCAGGGGTTCGAAGGGGGCGAAGCGCCCCTCGCCAGCCCCGCCGGGAGACACACGGAGTGTGGCCACGGTGGGTACGCTGGCTTGTCTCCCTTAACGTGCGACAAGCCAGCCTTGGGACGCCTGAAAAGTGCATTCCACAGCGATGCCCGAGACGGCGGTGGCCGAGCCGTCACGGGCGAGCTCCCCCGCCCCTCCCATTTCGCCAGCCGCACGGACGGCGATGGCGGCGCTTCGTGCTGCGCAGCTCGATGCCCACCCTACCCCTACCCTTCGGAGACTCGATATCGTCGATCCTGACCGATTCTACAGCCCGTAGAATACCCGAAACGCCCCCGGAACCCGAGTAAACCGTCTTTGAGCGCCCTCAACGGCTCTTGCACGTCCAATCAGGCCCCGGCGTCCGCTCGCCTGCTCACCGCCAGCGCCGGGGACGAAGGTGAGGTCGAACCGTTGCCCGGAGCGTATTCGGTTTCTTGGTAGTGTTCGTATCCGATCCAGGTTCGACCGCAGTTCCCATCCTTCGCGCGCAGGCCTCAAGTAATCCATGCGTCTCGATCCTTCGACAACCCGTGGCGTGGACGTGGAGGCCGCTGCCCGGAGCCGTCCGGTGACTCCACTGAGGTCGCCTACAATCTCGCCCTCGCGCGGTTTCGCCGTCACGAGGGGCTGAACGCGCAGCGAGAGCAGCGCCAGACATTCGGCGAAGCACGCGGCCTCGACCTGTGCTTCCTCAAGAGGCGGGCCAGCGCCGTCTCGACACCCTCCCAGGAGGGATCGCCGGTCGGTACAGCGGCACAGCTCCAAGTCTTCATCCGTCTGTCGTGAGTGAGTGGATATTGCCAAGGCGACATCTTGGTATGATCTTGGGAAGGGTGGAAACTCCATCAACGGAAACACAGGAGAATCATGAGAATCCCACAGCGTGTCCGCGATGTCGTCGAGCGCCGCTCGTTTTGGCAGTCGGAGAGCAACTCCAAGTCACGGAAAGGGTGGCGGGCGCTCATGACGGTGGCGTGCGCCGCCTTGCTTCTGTCCGCTTCGGGAACAATCGAGCCCGCGCCTCTGTCGGCGCTCTGCCCAGCCGACGACAACGAAGACTGCGATTTCCTGAACCCGCAGACCGGCGGTGGAATGGAAGGGGTGGTTTGCGTCGCGTGTGACTGCCCGGACGGAGGGGACGGGTGGTATTGGTTCTGTTCGAATGGCCAGACGGGAACATCGAACTGCGAGATGTAGCGGGTGGTGTTCCTCGGGCCTTCCCGAGCCTGACAGCCAGATTCCGGGGTCTCTCGACGAGCCAGATACGGCGACTGGGGTTAACCTTCTTGGTCGCCGTTGCATCTGCGGTCGTGTTGGGTCGTGTGTACGAGGTTCGAGGAGCGGATCTTACCCCCCAGGTCTGCGGAGTCGCTGAGCGCGAGCCGGGGAGTCTCCTAGGCGGGCTGTCCGATGGTCTAAGTGTCTCGCGCGTAGCGGAATACGGAACCGCTTCAGATCATTGGATTGACAGCTTTGGCGGACTCGCGTATCACGATGGTGAGCTCTTCCTCTTTGACCACGGTAGGCCGGAGGTCATCGTGTTGTCTGGAGGGTCGCTGGAGGTCGTGCGACGCTTTGGGCGGGAGGGTGAGGGGCCGGGCGAGTTCAGGGCTTCTGTTCGGCCTTGGGGTATCGGTCGGTACTTCAATTTCGGTTTTCTCACGGTCTCCAGTGCCGGCGTGGCCGTCTATGATGGCCGCCGAGTCGAACTGTTCGACCTATCCGGTCGTCACACGGGAAGCGTACGAGGCTTGCCGACCGATCGAATCTTCGGTGTCAGGTATTTAGGCAGCCTTCACCCCGAGGGCACGTTGGTCTACGCGATCGACAGGGTGCGGAGAGGCCCATCCCCACAGCGTGCGTTCGAGACTTGGACGATGGAGCAAGGCCGGACCCGCAATCTGTGGGATGTTTCTTTGGCCTTGCCGCCGACCCACGAGTCGGGGTTCATGGTTCCATCCAATCAGGCTCATCCGTTATGGACCGTCTGGGGCACCTGCGCATTGACGACTGATGGTGCCAGTGATCGTATTCTGAGGATGGATCTAGCCACCGGGGCAGTCGATTCGCTCGCCCTTCCACAGTGGCAGGTTCATGCTCCAGACGATCAGCCGATTCGTGGCCTTCCGGGATCAGGTGCCGAGCCGACGGCTAGGATTCGTTGGGAGGACATGGTCGTTGATCCACGGGGGTTTGCTTGGGTGCAGTTGTGGAGCCCCGCCCCCACTGATGCAGCGCGTGTCGCCATCGTGAATGTCGTGGACGGGGAGGTGCGCGAGGTCACCGTTCCCGTTTTCCCCCGGGCATTTGATGAATCAGGATCGTTCTTCGCCGTGGAGCGGGGCTCAAGCAATGAGGCATACGTCGTGAAATACGCTATCACGAAGGACGACTGAGTCCGGCCCGTCCATACCTATGGCAGCCGAGCGAAGTCTCGCCCACCCGGCCCTTTCCCGCCGTTCACCCGGCTTCCCCGATTCCTTCGTCGCCGCCCAGAAGCGTCGGCCCAAAAGAGTGAGTATGATCCGACCCCTGCTGCTCTCGTGTGTGTTCTTGGTCGGAGCTTTGGGTTGCGGTGAGGCCGCCGGTCCGGTAGTGGCCGAACCGGACATCCCGCTGACCGCGACGACCGAGGAGGTATTCACTCTTGGCGATGTCCAGCCGGAAGA
>VXQO01000068.1 GCA_009838975.1 Gemmatimonadota bacterium
GGTTCGGCGGGGGTGGCAGCGGACCCGCGGCGGGCGCCTCGGCATGGCGCACGATTGAATCCGCGACCCATCCCCCGACCGCCGACCAGCTCTGGCAGATCGACCGCTCGTGGGAGGAGCTCCCCGCCGTCATCGAGCGGGTGAACGAGCTGCTCACCGAGCGGCTGCCCGCGCTCAACGCCAGGGTGTACGCTGAAGGGCTGCGCCCCAAGGCGGGCGAGGCGGTGGTGATGCCGAAACGGGAGCGGTGAGGGGAGCGCGATCAACCCGGGGTGGGCGTGGGCGTGCGGTGGTAGTCCCCCGAACAAGGAGATCCAATGAGAGTGGTCTGGTTGGTGTACTTCGCCTACGTGTGCATCGTCGGCTATCAGGTCTACGAGTTCGTCATGTCTCCGGAAGCCGAATCCCTGATGGAGAGTCCAGAGGCTGTAACCGCTCTCGCCGCGGGTGTATGCACGGTGGTCCTGGTGCCCTACCTCGCGCTCTCGGCGCTGGGCAAGGTGCTAGGCAGGAACCGGACGGCGACGCCAGGAGACCCCGTGACCGACCACTCCGGCAGCACGAGTCCTTCGGACCCGAAGCGACCCTCGGCGGTCGGCCAGACGTTGGTGAAGAGAGCCGGGAGTGCCGGGCCGGAATAGCGAACCACCCGGCCACCGCATTCGCACCTTGCTCCCGCCCATGACCAGCCTCAATGTCCAAGGTGGAGCCCACCCCGGCCACAACCCTGACGTTACGTCAGGGTCTCGGCCCCCCGCGCACGCCCGGGAGGACCCCATGCGCTTCTCCGCCCCCTCCTTCGCCGCCTCATTCGCCACCGCTCTGGCGCTCACGCTCACCTCACCCCTCGTCGCCCAGGACACCGAGAACGGCGACGACTGGGACGTGACCCTCGCCCGCGGCGAGACCCGCGAGATCGACTTCACCACCGACGAGGGCACGTGGATGTCCATGGACATCTCGCCGGACGGCCGCTGGGTCATCTTCGACATGCTCGGCCACGTCTATCGCGTCCCGGTCGACGGGGGCGGCGAAGCGGAACTGCTCACCGGGGGCACCGGGGTCGCCACCCACTACCACCCCCGCTACTCGCCCGACGGCTCCACCGTTGCGTTCATCAGCGACCGTGAGGGGCAGAACAACCTCTGGCTGATGGACCCCGACGGCTCCAACGCGCGCTCCGTCTTCAGCGACCAGACCTTGCGCGCCGTCGAGACCGCGTGGTCCGCTGACGGTGACTACATCTTCGTACGGCTACAGAGCGTCGTCGGGGGGTTCGGCGCCGGCGGCCGCAGCGGGATCTGGATGTACCACAAGGACGGCGGCGACGGCATCCAGGTCGTGGACGACCAGCCGCAGGCGCAGTGGCCCTCTCCCTCGGAGGACGGCCGGTACCTCTACTTCCACGTCTACACAGGCCCGCCCGGGTTGCAGGGCCGCGACGCCATCGCAGGACACTGGCAGGTGCGGCGGAAGGACCTGCGCACCGGCGAGATCCTCAACATCACGGCCGGCACCGCCGCGCAGCAGGTGCGCAGTTCGAGCGGCAGCGCCTACGCCCCCGAGATCTCTCCCGACGGGCGGCACCTCGCCTTCGCCCGCCGCATCGCCGGCGGCACGATCTCGTACCGCGGCCACAGCTTCGGCCCGCGCACCGCGCTCTGGATCCGTGACCTGGAGACCGGGCGCGAACGTGTCGCGATGGACCCCATCACGATCGACAACGCCGAGGGCATCAAGACGCTGCGCATTCTGCCCGGCTACAGCTGGAGCGCGGACGGATCCCGGATCGTCATCACGCAGGGCGGCAGGATCCGCATCCTCGATGTCGAGAGCGGCGAGGTGACCACCGTCCCCTTCTCGGTGCGGGTGCAGCGCACCATCTCCGAGCTGACCCGTGCCGATTTCCGCATCGACGACGGTCCATTCGAGGCGAAGATGCTGCGCTGGTACGCCGCCTCGCCCGACGCGTCCCGCATCGCCTTCCAGGCCGTCGGCCGGGTGTGGATCGCGCCCGCGGACGGCGGCATGCCCACCCGTCTGACCGCCGGTGACGGCCCCCACGAGTTCTCGCCATCGTGGTCACCCGACGGGAACTGGATCGCGTATACGACGTGGGAAGGCGGCGAGGGCGGCCACGTGTGGAAGATTCCCGCGGGCGGTGGCACGCCACAGCAGCTCACAACCTCGCCATCGGAGTACGCCCACCCGGTGTGGACCCCCGACGGCTCGGAGATCGTGGCGACGCGCGGCAGCGGCGCGGCGTCCCGCGCCAGATCCGCCACCCAGAACCCCTACTGGGAGCTGTGGCGGGTGCCGGCCGAAGGCGGCTCGCAGGATCGCATCATGACGATCCCGTCCGGGGGCGGGGGCGGGCTGCTCGGCAACCGCCGCCAGATCACGCGCGCGTCGTTTGGACCCGGCGGACGCATGTACTTCCCGGCAGCCCACGAGAGCGACTCCGGACCGGCCGCCACCGCCCTCATGTCGGCCCGCATGGACGGCTCCGACCTGCAGGTCCACGCGACGATCCCGTTCGGCGACGAGTTCGTCGTCTCGCCGGAGGGAGACCGCGTTGCCTTCCAGGAGGGCGACAACGTCTTCTGGGCGCCGTTGCCCCCGGGAGGGACGGGCGGCGATCCCGTCGCACTCACGAAGCGCGGCGCACCGGTCCCCGTCACACAGCTCACCACCGAGGGCGGCCTCTACCCGCGCTGGCTCGACAACGACCGGCTCGAGTTCGGGAGCGCGCAGAGCTTCTTCATCCACGACGCCGCCAGCGGCGAGACCGACTCCATGTCCATCCGGCTCAGCGTCGACCGCCCCGTCCCCGAGGGCTCGCTCGCGCTGACCAACGCCCGCATCATCACCCTCGACGACCGCGCGGTGCACGAGAACGCGACCCTGCTCATAGCGGGAAGCCGTATCGCGTGCGTGGGCGACTGCGACGTATCCGGCGCCGACCGGACCATGGACATGACGGGGAAGACCATCGTCCCCGGCTTCATCGACATGCACGCCCACCACTACCGCGAGCACAAGGGGCTGATCCCGAAGCGCGACTTCGAGTCGGCCGTCTACCTCGCCTACGGCGTCACCGCCAACCTCGACAACTCGATGTGGTCGCAGAACGTCTTCGCCAGCGCCGAGATGATCCGCGCGGGCGCGGTTGTGGGACCACGGACGTACTCGACGGGCGATCCGATGTACCGCGGGGACGGGGCCCGCCAAAACGACATCACCAGCTACGAGGTCGCCGAGCAGAACATCAACCGCATCGCGTCGTGGGGCGCGACCGCGCTCAAGCAGTACCTGCAGCCGCGCCGCGACCAGCGCCAGTGGGTCTCCGACATCGCCCGCCGCAAGAATCTCATGGTCACGTCTGAGAACAACGACACCCACTACACGATCGGGATGATGATGGACGGGCAGACCGGGTTCGAGCACCCCATGACCTACCTGCCCATTGTACCGTGACCTCAGCACCTTCCTGGGCCAGGCCGAGTCGACCTACTCGCCCACTTTCGTCGTGGGCGGCATCGGTCCCTGGAACGAGGAGTTCTTCTTCGCCGACGACGAGGTCTGGCTGGATCCGAAGCAGCGCGAATGGATGCCCTGGCGGCAGGTCATTCCCCACATGCGCCGCGTTTGGAAACGCCCCGACACCGACTACACCTTCCCGTTCATCACCCTGGGCATGATGGACGTGATCGAGGCCGGCGGCTGGGGCGCGATCGGTTCCCACGGACAGGCCCACGGCATCGCGTCGCACTGGGAGATCTGGATGATCGACGCCGCCGCCGGGCCCATGGCGGCCCTCGAGGTTGCGAGCCTGCACGGCGCCGTCTTCCTGGGCGCACAGCAGGACATCGGCTCGATCGAGGTGGG
Source organism: Gemmatimonadota bacterium (assembly GCA_009838975.1). Classification (GTDB taxonomy): domain Bacteria; phylum Gemmatimonadota; class Gemmatimonadetes; order Longimicrobiales; family Gaopeijiaceae; genus Bin94. Next base: position 3,889 of record VXQO01000068.1, read on the forward strand.
CAAGCTGGCGGACATTCTGGTCCTGAACTCGAACCCGCTCGACAACATCCGCAACACGACCGACATCATGTACGTGGTGCAGGGCGGCATCGTGCGCGACGGGTTGACGCTGGACGAGGTGTGGCCCAACCAGGTGCCCTACGGCGAGCACTGGTGGGTGGACCCGGACGCGTGGCTGATGGACGACCGTCCGGTGAACTACTGGGATCGGAGGTAGGTCAGCCCTCCAGCCGGTTGTACCTCCGCAGCACCTCGCGCAGCCGGTCGTGCGGCAGCGCGTGAACGGTCACGTCGTTCGCGCCGGTCATGGTCTCGGCCGCGACCAGCGCGTTGATGATCGCCTCTTCGGTCGCCTCGACGGTGGCCGCGAAGAGCGGGTTGAGGCGGCCGTTGGCGAGCACCCGCGCGTCCGCCGCCGCGGCCCGTTCGGAGGCCGCCTCCCGGTTGGCCGTCGAGAAGGCGACGAAGATGTCGCCGGAGCCGTTCGAGGAAACGCTGCCATTGCGCGCGAGTCCCAGCGAGACCCGCCTGGCCATCCTCTCCAGCTGATGGGTCAGAACAGGCGCATCTGTCGCGACCACAACGATGATGGAACCGTCACGGTCGGCCTCCCCCTCCACCCCCTCCAACTGTTCCCCGCCCGGCCGCTCCGGCATGAGGTCCGCGATCTCGCGGCCCACCGGCACTCCCGCCACCCGGAACGGCTCGCGGCCACCGTAGTTGCACTGCACCAGCACGCCCACCGTGTAGCGCTCGTCCGCGACCTGCACAACCCGCGACGAGGTCCCGATCCCGCCCTTGAAGCGGTGGCAGATCATGCCCGTGCCGCCGCCCACGTTCCCCTCGGCCACCGGCCCGCCGCGCGCCGCCTCCATCGCGGCCAGCGCATCGGCCTCGGTGACGTGTTGGCCACGGATGTCGTTGAGCGTCCCGTCCCAGGTCTCGCCCACGACCGGAAGCGCCGCGAGCCACGGCCCCGCGCCACGTTCGATGCCCCGCGCCACCCCCCAGCGGATCACCGCATGATGCACGACCCCCACACTCAGCGTGTTCGTGATCATCACCGGCCCCTCCATGATCCCCGAATCGCGCACCCAGGTCGTGCCGGTCATCTCGCCGTCACCGTTCAGGGTGAACCACGCCGCGTAGACCGGATCCGGCACCTCCCGTCCGCGCGGCCACACGGCGGTGACACCGGTGCGCACCGGCCCCTCGCCGATCACGACGGGTCCCGACCCGCGAACGAGCGTGGCGTGACCGACCTCGACCCCGGCGACGTCGGTGATCGCGTTGAGGGGGCCCGGCGTGCCCTCGAAGGGGACGCCCAGGTCGCGGGCGCGGGGCTGCTGGGCGGTCAGGGGCACGACTGTGCAGAGAATCAGGCCGAAGATACCGAATGGTCCCGGAGAGGTCATGGCTTTCACTTTCGTGGAGGTTTGTGGAGTCGTTTCCCGCTTGAATCGACTACCAATGAGTAGAGGCGGGGACGGGCGACAGAAAGTGATGTGCAGATCGGCGTAGCCGTCCCGCGATTCCAGGTCCGGGCCGCTTGCGGCGCGACGGCTCACAGGCGAAAATGCGACACAGGCGCGGTTTTTCGTTGGCAATTCACCTACGACGGGGGGCGGCAGGCATCGTGACCCTGATGACGACGGTAAACAAGGGGCGTAACAAGCGGGAAAAAATGATGGTGGCCGCCGCCATGACGGCTGCGCACTACCTCGATGCCGCCATGAAGGCCAAGCTGCGCCCGGACGAGATCGAAAGCGTTCTGGCCGCCATCGTGCGAAGGTCGGGGATATCGGAGTTCTGGATCACGGACGAGCACGGCCGCGTCGTCCTCGGCTCGGCGGAGATGGACTTCCAGTTTCCGACCGATCCCGATGCGACCTCGCAGGCGGCTCCGTTCGCGGCCCTCCTGAGGGGCAGGGAAACCGTCGTCATCCAGGATCCCGCCGCGCGTGAACTCGACGGCAAGGTCTACCAGTACGTGGGGGTCGCGGGCGTGGACCGGCCCAGGATCATTCAGGTGGGGGCTTCCGCCGACATTCTGTGACCGGAGTCGTGCCCGTCAGCCGACCCGGCCCCGCATCGCCACCGATCCCGCGGGCCCCAGCGCCTCGACGGTGCGCCCGGTCCCCACAAGCGTGATCGGCTCGTCCACGAAGAGCGGCGCCAGCGCGCGGTAGCGAAACCGCGAAACCGGATCCGCCGAGTGGCGCCCGGCGGCGTCCAGGAGCAGCAGCGCAGTGAGCGGTCCGTGCACGAGCAGACCGGCGTAGCCCTCCCGACCCGTCACGTACGGCTGATCGTAGTGAATCCGGTGCCCGTTGTAGGTCAGGGCCGAGAACTGGAACAGCGTGACGGGGGTGGGGAGAAAGGTCTCGGTCCAGTCGGCGACCGGGGCCTCGGGCCGCTCCGGTGCCTCGGGCCGCGCGGTGGCCGCAGCCACGCGCCGCTCCGGCTCCCGGTAGACGATCACCTGCTCCTCCTCCACACAGGGCCGGCCACCCTGAACCACCGTCTGCCCCACGCTGACGAAGACGAGACGGCCGCTCTTCCCCACCTTTTCCGTCACCCGCAGCACTTCTGACTTCAGCCTGGCGGGCTGGCCGATCACGACCGGCCGGATCGCCCGCAGCTCCCCGCCCGCCCACATGCGCCGCGGCAGATCCACCGCGGGCATGAACTCACCCCGCTCCTCGTGTCCGTCGGGTGCCAGGCTGGACGCGCGCACCGGTTCCCTGAAATGGAGCCAGTGCCATCCGAGCGGGAGCGGATCCCCCTCGGCGAGCGTGCGGGGGTCTCTATCGAGGAGGCCGAGCATGGCCTGCGAGGGCCAGGGAGCCACGATGTCCGTGCGGGTTCTCGTGCGGTGCGCCTGCGGGTTCCGCGTCGTCGTCACGGCCCCGCTCCCGCGCGCGCCAGCACCCGGCGCGCCGCTTCCACGACCGGGCGGTCCACCATCTTGCCATCCAGCGCAACGGCGCCTCCGCCCGCGGCCCGGTCCGCCTCGACGATCCTGCGGGCCCGCTCCACCTCTTCCGCCGACGGGGTGAACACCTCGTGAATGACCCCGATCTGCGCGGGATGGATCGCCACCTTGCCGGAGTACCCGAGCCGGCGCGCGTTTTCGGCTTCGGCCCGCAGTCCGGCCGTCCTGCGCAGGTCGCGGGAGGGCATGTCGATGGCCTCGAGCCCGCTGACGGCCGCCGCGTGCACGACCCGGGAGCGCGCGTACAGAAGGGGCTCCCAATCCGGTTCGGCGCCGAGCTCGACGGAGAGATCGAAGCCGCCGAAGATCAGCGCCTGGACGGCCGGCGACGCCGCACCGATGCGCGCTGCGTTCTCGAGCCCGCGCGCCGTCTCGATGATTGGCAACAGGGGCACGGCCGCGCCTACCAGCCGGGACGCGCGGCGGACGCCTTCCGCCGTGGTCACCTTGGGGATCATGACGGCGTCGGGCGGCTGATCGCGCAGTGCGCCGGCGTCCCGCTCGCCCTCACCGGTATCCGGGTCGTTCAGGCGCACGATCACGGTAGCGTGAGACGGACGCGGCCGATGCGCAATGAAGCGCGTCACCGACGCCCGAGCCCCGGTCTTGCGGTCAGGTGCGACGGCGTCCTCCAGGTCGATGCAGACGGCGTCGGCCCCGGCGGCCAGCGCCTTCTCGTACCTGTCCGGACGGTCGCCCGGCACGAACAGGATCGAGCGGCAGGCCGGGAACGGCTCAGCCATCAGAACGACCTCGGCATGCCCAGCACATGTGTCGCCACATGGCTGAGCACCAGGTTGTTGGCCACCGGCGCGACCATGTATAACCGCGCCTCGCGGAACTTGCGTTCGATCCCGTACTCCGACGCCATTCCCCAGCCGCCGAAGGTGTCCATGGCCACGTTGGCCGCCTTCCAGGCCGCCCGCGACGCCAGGTACTTCGCCATGTTGGGGCCGTGGCCGCGGGTCTCGCCGGCGTCGTACTCGCGGGCGGCCTCGTCGCGGACCGCCGCCGCCGCGCGCACGTCCATGTAGGCGTCGGCGATCGGAAACTGGACGCCCTGGTTCTCGCCGATCGCCCGGCCGAAGACTTTTCGGGCGCTCGCATAGTCGGATGAGCGGTCGATGAAGTACATGCCGTCGCCGATGGACTCGGACGCGAGAAGGATGCGCTCGGCGTTCATCCCGGACATGATGTAGCGGAAGCCGCGGCCCTCCTCGCCGATCCGGTTTGCTGCGGGGACCTCGAGCCCGTCGAAGAAGACCTCGCAGCTCTCGTGGTTGATCATCGTATCGATGGGTCCGACGCGCACCCGGTCGCCGGCCTCCCGCAGGTCGACGAGGAACGCGGAGAGCCCGCCGGTGCGTTTCTCGACCTCCGACAGCGGCGTGGTGCGGGCCAGCAGGACCATCAGGTCGGACTGGCGCACGCGCGAGATGAACACCTTCTGCCCCCGAACCACGTACGTGTCGCCCCGGCGCTCGGCAAAGGTGCGAATGCGCGTGGTGTCGGAGCCGGCGTCCGGCTCGGTCACCGCGAACGCCTGAAGGCGCAGTTCGCCCGCCGCAATCCCCGGCAGCCACCGCTGTTTCTGCTCGTCGGAACCGTGCCGCAGCAGCGTCCCCATGGTGTACATCTGCGCGTGGCAGGCCCCCGAGTTCGCACCCGACCGGTTGATCTCCTCCAGGATCACGCACGCCTCCCGCACCCCGAGGCCCATCCCCCCGTACTCCTCCGGGATCAGACACGCCAGGTAGCCGGCCTCGGTCAGCGCGTCGACGAACTCGTGCGGGTAGGCGCGCTCGTCGTCGGCAGCCTGCCAGTAGTCGTTGCCGAAGTCGGCGCAGAGCGCCCGAACGGCGGTCCTGAGCTGTTCTTGAAACAGATCGCTCAATGTCCCATCGAGTGCATGTCGCGCCCGCCCATCACGTGCTTGATCACGCGGCCGCCCAGCATCACGAACCGGACGTCCCTGGTCACCTCGATGTCGTCGAGCGGGTTCCCGGGCACGGCGATGACGTCGGCCAGCATCCCCTCCGCCAATCGGCCCCGGTCGGGCGTGTCCAGCAGGTCGGCGGCGTGGATCGTCGCGGTGCGGAGCGCGTCCAGCTCGCTCATCCCCAGCTGCACGTAGATCCCGAATTCGCCCGCGTTCTCGCCGTGCGGGAATACGCCGGCGTCCGTACCGAACGCGATCGGAACGCCGCGCTCGATCGCGCGCTCCAGGCTGACCCGCATGACCGGCAGGATCTCGTCGGCCTTGCCGCGCACCAGGGGCGGAAGCGCGTCGAGTGCGATCCGGTCGGCAAGATACGTGGTTGGGACGAGGTACGTACCCTTCTCGATCATCAGGTCCATGATCTCCTCGGTGAGGACCGAGCCGTGCTCGATCGAGGCCACCCCGGCCTGCACCGCCGCCAGGATCCCCTCGGGGCCGTGCGCGTGGGCGGCGACCTTGATCCCGTGCCGCGCGGCCTCCTCGACCATCGCCGTCATCTCCTCCAGCGTGTACTGCTGCGCGCCGACCGGCCCCTCCATGGACAGCACGCCCGCCGTCGCGCACGTCTTGATCACCTTCGCCCCGTGCTTGATCTGGTAGCGGACCGCCTCGACGACCTCCCAGGGCCCGTCCGCGACGCCCTCCTCGACCCCTCCCTCACGCACGCCGGGCGCAAACCCCGTCACGTCGCAGTGGCCGCCCGTGATCCCGAGCGCATTTCGCGAAGGCACGACCCGCGGCCCGACGATGTCGCCCCGCTCCACCGCGTGACCCAGCTCGACCGTGACGTCGCCGCCATAGTCGCGCACCGTGGTGAAGCCCGCGCGCACCGTGCGCCCGCCATACAGGACCGCATTGTAGGCGCCGTATGCCTCCGTCCGCGTGACCGCGTCGGTGAACGAGGTCGCGCTGATCTGCCCGGCGAGGTGCGTATGCGCGTCGATGAAGCCAGGGAGCAGCGTCACGTCGCCCAGGTCCATGTCGTGCATCGAGTGGGGGACGGTCTCGGGATTCACCGCCGTGATCATCCCGTCCTCGACGACGAGCACCGCGTCCGTGTGCATCTCGCCGGTCTCGACTTCGAGCATGCGCGCGGCGCGCAGCACGGTGGGGCCGTCGTACATGCCGTGATGTTCCTGTGCGGCGACGGGGTTTGTGGGGGAGAGGGCAGCGGGGGCCACGAGGGCCGCGGCCAGTGTGACGGTCGTCGGGATTCTCATGCTTGTGCGCCTGCTGGATGGTGTTGACCTGGATTCGGCGACCGAGGCGCTCACGTGGCCTCGGATGCCCGCGCGACCACCGGATGACGGGCCGCCGGGATGCGGAATTGACCCGATCCCTGTACGGGACGCAAGCAGAGATCCGCCGCCCCGATCGCGCCCGCGGTCAGACTAGCTCTCGTCCTCCAGCCGTTCCACGTTCTCCGCGTACATCGACGACTTCTCCAGCACCGGGTTCGAGTTGTAGGCCTCCGACTCCCCCGGCGGAATGCTCAGGTACTCCCAGTCGTCCCCACGGAAGGCCCTCGCCAGCAGGACGATCTGCCCGACGTGGTATGCGAGGTGGGCCAGCGAGCGCAGCAGCGCTTCGTCGACCCGGAACGGGACGCCCCGGATGGTGATCGGCGCGGCGAGATCGTCGTCGGTGAGTTCCGCCAGCGCGCCAAGGAGCACCCGCCACCCGCGTTCCCACTTCCCGGCGACCTCGGCGGGGGACACATCCCGCGCCTCGAATTCGGAATCCCGGTCACGCCAGGGCTTCTCGCCATCCGTGGTGAGCAGATCGGTGAACTTGGACTCCAGGTTGCCGGCGACATGCCACACGATGATCGCGACCGAGTTGCCGTCATCGGTTCGCGCGTGCAACTCCTCAGGCCGCACCTGCCGCAGGGCGCGCTCGCCGAGGAGCTTGTAGCGGACGAATTCGGCCTCGACGAGGGGGAGGAGGGTGCGGTTCATTGGTCGGTTGGCCTGAGCGATGGCAAGACTATACTCATATGAGCATATGCTCACAACTCACCGAGGATGGCGGAAGAAATGAGCAAGAGGCGTGGATTGGTCTGCCGGGATTGCCGCTGGAAGCTCTTTCTGGCAGCGGTCGTCGGGGGATTCGTGGGCGCGGCCGCCGGCGATCTGGGTTCGTGGCTATTCGCGGCATCGACCGACCCCTGGGTGGCGGAGTGTGAGACCATGCGCGAGGACGAGCGGAACGCCGGGCAGGACCGATCGTATTTCATCGACGGCGAGCTATGTGACGCGATCGTCTACTCCGAGCTGCCTGACCGGGAACTGCTTCGCGACGACGCGCCGTACCTGGGCGACAGTGCATTTCGGACAGTGCTCGACTCACACGGCCCGGCTCTGCGCGCCAGCCAGGGTGGCGAAGTGCGGATCCGCTTCCAGGTGGACGCCGGAGGCGCCCCCGTCGACCGCGAGATCTCTGAGAGTTCGGGGAGCGCTGCGGTAGAGGCGTTCGCACTGGATCTCGCCACGACAATGACATTCTCGGCGGTCACGGGAGGGGTACCTTCTGCCACGACGTGGGCTGAGTTTCCTGTCTCCATAGGTGTGCGCCCCCTGGAATAGCCTCGACGGAATCATGCTGGCCATCGTCTTTGCCGCTGTCACGGTCATCGCGATCATCACGCTGGCGCTCATACGCACCTTGCGTCCCGACCGGCAGGCCCGCGGATTGACCGAGCTTGCCGTGCTCCTGTCGGCCTACGGCGCCGTCTACGGCCCGGTCGGGATCGGATTTGTGGTGCAGCTTCGACACGGGCCCGACCTCTCGCTTCTTCCGTCTTTCCTCAGTGGCGCCCTCGCGGGGGCTTTGCTCGCCATACTGCTCCCAGGTGGATTGTGGCTGGCCGCGCTACTGACTCTGTGGGTGCTCCGACGCCCTCTCGAACTGCCCTCCACGCGGATGGCTGTGCGTAGCGCGGTGCTTCTCGTCGTCGCCCTCGCGCTCGTGTTCGGTTTGGGAATGCACTACTTCGAGGCAGTAGAAGACCGCGGCGTGCTCATATGGGTTGGCTCGTTCCTGTTCTACACCTCGTTCTTCGTCGCCCAGTCGTTTGTGGTCCCATGGTTGACCTTCCTCCGCTTGCCGCGCCTGGGTGAATCGCCGGAGTCCGAGCGCCTGCAGTCTTGGGTGGACGAAATCATGACCCGTCGCGGACAGCGACCGATTGCCGTCCGCGTCCACGAGGGTGGGCTCGTAAACGCGTTCGTGCTCTGGGGCATCCGCAAGCCATGGCTGCTGGTCGGCGAAGGACTGCTCAAGGAGATGGCGTACGCCGAGGTCAGGGCGGTGCTTGCCCACGAAATCAGCCACGTGATCCGACGCGACCACGTGCGGTTGCTGCTCTCGGGGCTGGCCTGGGCGGCTGCGATCACTGTCTGTTCCCGACTCGTTCTGGTACCGCTCCTGCAAGCCGACCGGTCCGTACTCTTCATCACGGTACTCGCCACCTTCAACACGCTGTACCTGGTAGCTCTCGGCGTGGTGATGCGCCGCATGGAGTACGCCACGGATCGCCTGGCGGTCGAACTGCTGGACGGGCGAGGGACGCCGCTGGCCTCTGCCCTGGAGAGGCTGGCCGAGTTCAAGCGGGCACCCCTCGAGCAGAAGAGCCTGACGCACCCGTCGGTGCGGGATCGCGTCAACGCGATACACAAGGAGTCCGCGGACTGGCTTAGCGTAGCACGCGACTCGGGCGAGAGCACCGACGCAACCTCAAGCACCGTCTGACCGCCTCCTGACCCATCCGAGCATCGGTCCGCCCGGCGTGGTTCTGCGCAACCGGGACTACTGGCCGCCGGGCCCGCCACCGTCGTCGCCGTCGCCACCATTGCGTCCGCCCTTCCCTTCGAGCGCCTCGCGCAGCCGCATGCGCGACGCGGATCTGGTGGCGCGCCGTGGTCGGGGTGATCGCGGTGCGCCAGGCGAGCCAGTCGACGCACGAGGAGAAGCCGGCCTCGGCCCAGCCGGCGAGGCGGTCGAACTCGGCGATGAGGAGGAGCATCTCGTGGCGCGCGACGTTGATGCGGGCCGAGAGTTCGGCGATCCGCTCGCCGAGCTCATCGAGGGTGTGGGGCGAGGGGGCGGGAGAATCGTCCGCTCCGGGGCGGAAGGTGTGCGTGCGGGCGGGGGCGAGCTTCAAGGCGGTCATGGGTCGGTCCTCCAAAGGCGGCGTGGGGCGACGCAGCATGTCACGCGCCCCACGAGATTCGGCGTATCTTCGGCTACTACATCATACACCGAACACATGCCGAAAGTTTCACCGCACCCCTGGACGCCCCTTCAGCCCGAAACGCCTGCCGCGACACCTGTCGCCAACACCCGCGGAGCCCGCCACACCCGCCCGCATCCCGCCCTGGCCGAGCTCATGGTGGTCCCGCAGAAATCACCAGGGACACCAGCATGCTCGGATGGGACACGCGCCGCCGCCGACGACGACATTTGGTGTGGGCCAGGCTCGTCGGCCTCCGCTCCGGCCCCGAGCGGCCCCGGCGAGACTGGAACGCCCCCAGTTCAGCTCGCCAGGGCCAACAGTTTCATAATGATTTCATTATGACTTCATTTTCGCTACATTATGAATTCGCCATGCGATACGGAGGCACATAGATGGGCGTTCTCACCATCAGGAACGTGGACGACGACGTCATCGCCGCTCTCAAGGCGCGCGCCAAGGCGAATCACCGCTCACTTGAGGGCGAACTGCGCCACCTCCTGAGCCGCTACGCGGTCCGGGACGCCCGCCTCGGGCTGGTGCGAGAGCGGGCGCGTGCCGCCTACGGCCCGGCTCCGGCAGCCCAGCACACCACACCCGGCTCCGTGCCCGAGGCCACCGATCCACGCCCGGACGCTGAGGGCGGACAGGTGGAATGGCTGGGCGCCATGCGAGATGTCACCGTGATCAAGGGCGACATCATCTCGCCGGTTTCCGAGCTGTCGGACTGGGACGTGTATCGTTCGGACGCAACATCCGGAGAGGAATCCAACGAGCAGGGCGGCGAGGCGCCATGACCCTGCTGCTGGACACCCACATCTGGATCTGGAGCGTAGGGAGCCCGGATCGCATCTCGACCAGTGTCCGTGACGCTCTGTCGAACCCGGCGAACGCCCTCGCTCTGTCCCCCGTGAGCGTTTGGGAGACGCTGCTGCTCGCCGAAAGAGGCCGGGTGGACCTTGCTCCCGATCCCTGGAGCTGGGTCCGCATGGCCCTCGCGACCAGGCCGATGCGCGAGTGCCCCCTGACCCACCAGGTCGCGCTCCGCAGCCGTAGCGTCCGCCTTCCCCACAACGATCCGGCCGACCGCTTCATCGCGGCGACCGCCATGGTTCACGGCCTCACGCTGGTGACGGCGGATCGGACGTTGCTCGATTGTCGCGACATCGCGACATTACCGGCCGCGCAGACCTCGGAACTGCCCTCGCATGACCGAACGGAGATCGGATGAAACCCACCCTCGGTGGGACGTGTTTGCGTGGCCTGGTGGCGGTGCCGCTCCTCACGGCGGCGGCATGCGGAGGCAACGTCGAAGAGGCTGTGGATGTCGTGCTCGCCCGACACGTACACACCGACCTCTACGACGCCTATCCGGGCATCCCGTCGCCTGACGGCGACCGGGTCGTATTCGCCGACTACGCCGCAGACAGCAGATCGCTGACGATCTACGACGTGGCGACCGGGACCGGCCGCGTGATGACGACGACGCCGGCGGGACGGTCTCGGGTCACCTGGTCGCCCGACGGTTCGCGCGTCGTGTACGTCAACCGCTGGCCCGACGGTCACGGAGTCTGGACCCTGGACCCGACCACCGGCAGGGAGTCGCGCGTCGTGGATCCCGGCGACGCACGCGTCGACTATCCTCGATTGCTGCCCGACGGGACCGTGACCGCGATTCGATACGCGGGTGTCGATACCGCGTGGGTCTCGTACGCTCCCGGGAGTCGCGCGATGTCCGTGGTCGTCGACGGCGCCGGGGGATGGGTCGCGCCCGTGCAATCTCCCGACGGGCGTGCCGTCGCATACCTTCGCGCCGAGGGGGGACGAGCGGCGCTGGCCGTGACCGAGATCGCGACGGGCAAGACGCACACGCTCGCCACCGATCTCCGGCTCGGATGGGACCGCCGCGTGGAGTGGTCCTCCACGGGCGAATCGCTCCATCTCGCGGCCGCGGGGACCCACGACTCGCTCTTTGTCGCCTGGCGAGTGCCGCTGGACGGACGCCCGGCCGAACGGCTGGCGCGCAGCGGCCGTGACGTGCTCGCGGTCACGCCGCTCGCCGATGGTCGGGTCGCGTTCAGTGTGTACCATACGCGCACCGCGGTGGGCCTCGTTCCCGTGACTGGAGGCGAACCCACCGACGTGACAACGGCAGGTTCCACAAGCGCCTTCCTGCCTTCCTGGCACCCCGCGGGGCAGGCGCTGGGCTTCATCACTTTCTCCTGGCGGCGCGTCCGCATGCCCATCGATTTCGACCTGGGCGTCCTTGACCTCGATGCGGAGGGTGCCCCGACCGGCACGGTCCGAACGCTCGTCTCGGAGGAGGGCGAAGACTACGGGGCCGCGTGGTCGCCCGACGGCCGGTGGCTCGCCTTCCACTCGCACGTGGAGCAGAGCGACGACATCTGGCTCGTCCCGGTTGGCGGGAGCGACCGACCCACGCGACTCACGCACTTCGGACCCGGCGCCGACACCGGTGAGCCGGATTGGAGTCCGGACGGCCGCACGCTCGCCTTCAGCAGTCATGGTCCGCCGCTCGATGGGAACCCAGGGTCCGTATACACGGTGGCCGTCGATCCCGTTACGGGGTTCGCGGTCGCCGATCCCGTCCGCGTCCCGCTCGACGGGTTCCAGGGCTATGCCATGGGCGCCCGCTTCTCGCCGGACGGCGAGCGGCTGGCTTTCTACGGACGCTCGTTCGAGGACGGACGCGTGACCGTCTACACCGTGCCGGCAGGGGGTGGCACGCCCACGGCCGTGATCTCCTTTGTGAATGGCGAACCGTACAGCGCGCCCGAGTGGGGCGCCGACGGCGCGTCGCTCTTCTACTCGCGCAACGACGGCGCCGGGCCCTTTCAGGTGTGGCGGGTGGACATCCCCACCGGCGCGACGGAGCAGGTTACGACCGGCGTACTCGGCGCACTCCAGCCGAGCCTGAGCCCCGACGGACGGGCAAGGCCCAACGGATTCACATCTGATTGGGGTGGTTGAAGTTACGAGAATGTAAGGTCCGGCTCCCGCCGTTTGGTTCCCGCTGATCGCGAATTCTCAGGCGCGAGCCCTCCGGCGGTTTTCCAGAGCCGTCCTGAGCTGTCCCTCGT
>VXQO01000034.1 GCA_009838975.1 Gemmatimonadota bacterium
GGCCGGGAGCGGGTAACGGTCGGGGCGCGGCTGGTGAACACGGACGAGAACGCGGTGACCGCCGATGTCGTGCTGTCGATCGACGAAACCGAGATCGAGACGGCTTCCGTGACGGTGCCGGGTGGCGGCGCGGCGCCGGTGAGCTTCGAGCCGTTCACCCTTACCGCGCAATTCACGCATGGCGAGTTGCGGGTCGCGGAACCTCTGGACGGCGGGCTGGAGCAGGACAACACGCTCCACTTCGTGGCCTCGCCGGGGGGTGACCTCGACGTGGTCGTGGTCGATCCGCTGGGGACGAGCGACTCGAACCTCTACCTGCGCGGCGCGCTCGGGATTGCCGAAGGGGCGGGCTTTGCGGCGCGCGTGGTGGGAAGCGTCCCGGACGAAGAAGCGCTGGCGGGCACGGAGGTGGTCATCCTCAATGGCGGTGCCTTCCCCGGCGGATCTGCGGGCGACCGGCTGCGCGCTTTCGTCGATGGCGGCGGCGGGCTCCTGTTCGTGCTCGGCGAGCGCTCCTCGGTGCCGTCTGTGCACGCCGAGTTCCTTCCGGCCACCATCGGGGACGTCGTCGAAGGGGACGGCGAGAGACGTCTCGGCTACGTGGACTACGACCATGCCATCTACGAGGCTTTTCGTGGACCCCGTTCCGGCGACTTCTCGCAGGCCTCCTTCTACCGTACGCGCGCACTGACCGAAACCGACGGTCAGGTCCTGGCCCGCTTCGACGACGGCTCTCCCGCGCTCGTGGAGGGTCGGCGCGGGACCGGCCGCGTGCTGGTGTGGGCCACCGGACTCGATCGGTTCTGGAACAACCTTCCGCTCCAGCCCGTCTATCTACCCTTCGTACACCGGGTCACGCGCTACCTGGGCGGCAGGGGCGAGATCCCCGCGTGGCACATGGCCGGGTCGACGGTGAATCTCGCGTCTCTGGCCGAGGCCGCGGGCTCGTGGGAGATTTCCGCAGGCGCGGTTGCGATGGAGCCCGGAGGCGGGTCGGTGCCGCTCGACGAGGAGGGTGGTTTGGCGCTCAGGCTCCACCGCCGCGGCATCTGGGAGATCAGGCCGCCGGGACAGCGACCGGACCATCCACCCGCGCTTGCGGTAAATGTGGATGTAGCCGAGTCCGACCTGACGCGTATGGACGTGGAGGCCTTCCAGGCGGCTGTGGGTGGCGCGGCGGCGCTGGTGGACGGGTCAGGGCGACCCGCTGGAACGGGGGAGACAGAGGAAGTGGCAGGCGAGGACTTCGAGAAGAGCCAGGCGTTCTGGCGCTACCTGATGGCTGCGGCCTTTCTCCTGATGGCCTCGGAGACCATGTTGTCGAATCGGCTGTCGCGGGAACGGATCAAGGAGGGGGAACATGCCAAGGACCGGCAACCGGCACTCTGACGGCCAAATCCTGCGGGTAGTGCGGCAGGTCCGGCGCCGCTGGCGGCTGAAGCTGCTGCTGCGGGGTCTGGCACTGACCGCGGCCGCGGTACTGGCCACCTTCCTGATCTCGGCGTCGAGCCTCGAGGTCCTGCGTTTCTCGCCCAACGCCGTCATGGCCATGCGCATCGTGCTCTGGGTGGTGGTGACCTTCTTCCTCGCGCGCTGGATCCTCTGGCCGCTGTTTCGCCCGGTCGCCGACGAGCGCGTCGCGCTGTACCTGGAGGAGAACGAGCCGTCGCTTCAGTCGCGGGTTCTCACCGCCGTGGAGTCGGCCAGGGGCGGTCGGTTCGCGGACACCGAACTGTCGCGCGAGGTGGTGCGGCGCGCCGTGCGGCGGTGCCGGCGCATCGACTACGGCCGACGCATCGAGCAACGGTCCATTCGGCGCTCCACCGGGGTGCTCGGCGGCCTGACCCTCGCCTCGGTCGTCCTCCTCCTCGCCGGCCCCGGCTTTCTGAGGCACGGCATGTCGGCGCTCTTCTTTCCGGTCCGCGCGGCCGAGTCGGTCAACCCGTACAGCGTCTCGATCGAGCCCGGCGACACGATCATCTCGCGCAACTCCGACCTCATGATCTCGGCCGCGCCGCACGGCTTTGACCCCGACGACGTCATCCTCTACACCCGCATGGAGGGCGAAGACGGCTACTCGGCCCTGCCCATGATCGAGGACGGTGCCGGCGGCCACGAGGGGCTGCTGCTGAACGTCGCGGAAGAGACTACCTACTACGTGGAGGCGAACGGCGTCCGCTCCGGAACCTTTACGCTCGGCGTCGCCGACCTGCCCGCGGTCGACCGGCTCGAAATGGTCTACCACTTCCCGCGCTACACCGGACTGGCGCCCCGCCGCTTCGAGTACGGCGGCGACGTGGCGGCGCTGGCGGGCACCCGCGTCGAAATCACCGTGACGCCGACCCTGGCCACGCCGGCCGCGCAGGTTGTGATGGACACGGGCGACACGCTCAGCATGGAGACCGGGCCGGAAGGCACGTTCGGGGCCTCCTTCGTCGTGCGCGAAGAGGGCTTCTACGGCATCCGCTTCCTCGCACGCGACGAGGTCTGGGTGGCCGGCGCCCCCGACTACCGGATCGACGTGCTCCACGACCAGGGACCGTCGATTTCGTTCAACAGGCCGGGCCGCGACATCGAGGTGAGTTCGATCGAGGAGGTCTTCATCGAAGCCCGGGCCGACGACGACCTGGGCGTGGCCGAGATCCTTCTCGTCTACAGCGTGAACGGAGGACCCTCCGACACGCTGCCCATCCATTCGTCCGCCGGCGCCCCGCTCACAGAAGTCACTGCCGGACACACCGTCTTCATGGAGGAATACGAGCTGGAGGTCGGCGACCTCATCGCCTACCACGGGGTCGCGCGCGACAACGCGCCGTCGCCGGGCGAGGCCATGACCGACATCTACTTCCTGCAGGTGCGGCCCTTCCGCCGCGACTACCGCGAGGCCGAGGGCGGCGCGCCCCAGGGCGGGGGCGGCGGCGGTGGCGGTGGCGGCGACATGGAGCAGGATCTCTCCGCGCTCCAGCGTCAGATCATCGCGGCCACCTTCAACCTGGTGCGTGACCGCGACAGCTACACGCCTGCGAGCTGGGAAGAGAACGTCGTCAGCGTGGCGCTAACTCAGGAGCGGCTGCGCGAGCAGGTCGAGACCCTCACCCAGCGGATCCTGAATCGCGGCATCACGCGCGCCGACGAGGCCTTCCAGCGGATCGCCGAGGCGCTGCCCGTCGCCGTCGAGGCCATGAACGAGGCCGTGGACTCGCTACGCGCCCTGGCCCCGGGCGGTGCCATCAGCCCCGAACAGAGCGCGCTCCGCCAGCTCCAGAAGGCCGAGGAGACCTACGAGCGTTTCGTTTCGATGGAGCGCCAGCAGCAGGGTGGCGGGGGTGGCCGCCAGGGCCAGCGCGGCCCGAGCGCCGAGGACCTGGCCGATCTCTTCGAGCTCGAGACCGACAAGCTCCGCAACCAGTACGAAACCGTGCAGCGCAGCCAGCAGGAGAGCGCGGACCAGGAAGTCGACGAGCTGATGGAGAAGCTGCGCGAGCTGGCCCGCCGCCAGGAGCAGGAGCTGGAGCGCCAGCAGCGCCGTGCGGCCGCGCAGCAGGGAGGACAGGCCGGCGGGGGCAGCGACGCTGCGCGGGAGCTGGCCGAGGAAGCGGAGGAAGCGGCAAGGGAGCTGGAACGGCTTTCCCGTGAGACCGGTGAGCGGCAGCTGGAAGAGATATCGCGACAGCTCCAGCAGTCCGCCGACGCGATGCGTCGATCTGCGGCGAACCGTGGCACCGCGGGTGTCGCGGAAGCCCGGTCCGCTCTGAGGCGCCTGCGGGACGCCCGGGACCAGCTCGGCGGCGCGCAGGACGAGCGACTTGAGCGCGATCTGCAGGACGCCCGCGAAAGGGTCGACGAACTGGCTCGCCAGCAGGAAGACGTCGAGAACCGCATGGAAGCGATGTCGCGTGTGGGACGCCCCTCGGCGGATCAGGTCGGGCGGATTCGCGAAACCAAGGAGTCCATGGCCGAAGAGGTGGGCGACATCCTGGCCCAGCTGGACCAGTTGGCCGCATCGGCTCGCCGCGAGGGCACCGAAGGCGCCCGGGAACTGGAAGATGCGACCCGGACCATCCGCGAGACGCAGCTCCGGGAACGGCTGCTGTATTCACGCGGGCTGGTCGGCCGCCCCGGCCAGGAGGAGTACGCACAGGCATTCGAGAACCAGACCGCACAGGCGATCCAGTCGCTCGGCAATCGTCTCGAAGAGGCGGCCGAGGCGATACAGGGGCGTGCCGAAGGCAATTCGCAGGAGGAGGCGCTGGAGTCGGCGCGGGATCTCGTGCGGAGCCTCGAATCGATGGAGCGGCGCCTGGAGAGCAGCCAGCAGGCGAGCGGCGAGGAAGGGCGCGGCGAACAGGCGGGTGGCGAGCAGACGGGTGGGGAACAAGCGGGTGGTGAGCAGACGGGTGGAGAACAGGCAGGCGGCGAGCAGAGAGCCGGGAATCCGACTGGCGGCGAGCGGGCCGCTGGCGGCACGCCCGGAGCCCGCGACTACCGCGAGGGCGACCCGCGAGGCTACGGCGGCGGCGGTTGGCGCGACTTCGACCCCGAAGCGATTCGGCAAATGCGCCGGGAGGTGCGCGAGCGGATCGGCGAGACGCAGGCGCTGGGCCGCCTCCTGGAACGGGTCGGCGCGAGTCCGCAGGAGCTGCAGGATATGATCGAGGCGATGCGCGCCCTCGACCGCGAAGGCACCTACGCCGACCCCGAGGAAGTGGCCCGGCTCCAGAGTGAACTGGTCGAGACGATCAAGCAGCTCGAATTCAGGCTGCGGCGCGAGTTCGCGGTGGACGAAGAGGGCGAGGTCTTCCTCTACCAGTCCGGCGACGTGCCCGAAGAGTACCGCGCCCTGGTCGAGGAGTACTACCGTGCCCTCTCGCGCGGCAGCGGGAGGGAGCCGCGGTGAGCGGTGAGAGGTCCACCGCCTCCGAGACGCGCAACATCGAGGTATCTGTCGAAATCGACGCACCGGCCCATGCTGTCTGGCGGGCGATTACCGACGCCGACGGCGTAGCGAACTGGTTCGCCCCGATCGCCTCGGCCGAGCCGGGCGTGGGCGGTTACCTCACGGTATCCTGGGGCGGCGGTTCCGAGTGGACGAGCCGGATCACGGTCTGGGAGCCCGAGGTCCACCTCCGCCTGGCCGACGAACTCCCGGACGAAGCCACCGAGGAGGGCGCCGCAATGGCACTCGACTACCGACTCGAGTCTCGCAACGGAACCACACGCTTGAGCATGGTCAACTCGGGGCTGTCGGCCGATCCCTCCTGGGACGACGGCGTCCACATGATGACGAACGGCTGGCGTTTCTTCCTCTGGAACCTCAAGCACTACCTGGAGCGCCACCCGGACTCCCGCCGCACGATGATCAGCGAACGGCCCTGGGTGACGGGCACACGCGAACAAGTCTGGGATACGATATTCGGGGACGACGGCCTCGGCAGGGTGCCCGCACAACCGGGCGAGAGGTTCAGCCTGCGGCTCGCTGGCGGCCACACTCTGGCGGGAACCGTCGTTCTTTCCGATCGCCCCTGGGCCTTCGCCGCCATGCTGACGTCCCTCGACGACGCCGTGCTGCACGTGGAAATGGAAGGGGCGGGCGAGCGATGGAAGATGGGAGTATGGCTTTCGGCCTATGGATTGGAAGAAGAGCGATGCAATCGGATCGGCGTAGCACTCGGGCAAACGGTGTCAGGACTCCTTCCCGGGCAGGATTGAGAGTCACGACAATCCAGCGGGGCGTTCAACTCCTTCTGGCGACCGCCTTCGCGCTGGCGTCCCATCCCCTCGTCGCCCAGGACGATCCCCACCCCCAGCAGGAGGGCCTCCCCCTGGCCCCCGGGCGCACCATCTCCACCAGCTTCACCGAGGGCTCGTGGATGTCGGTCGACGTCAGTCCCGACGGCCAGACCCTGGTCTTCGACTTCCTCGGCGATCTCTACACGATGCCGATCACCGGTGGTACCGCGACGCCGCTCACCCAGGGCATGGCGTTCGACGGGCAGCCCCGCTTCAGCCCGGACGGCACCCGCGTGGTCTTCACTTCCGACCGGAGCGGCGGCGAGGGGATCCACATCATCTCGCTCGACAAGAGCGACACGGTGCAGGTCACGCAGGGCAAGTCGAGTTCATACCAGTCCCCCGAGTGGACCCCGGACGGCGACTACGTGATCGCCACCAGGCAGGGTCCCGGACAGGGCAAGCTGTGGCTCTATCACGTCGACGGCGGCACGGGGATCCAGCTCATCGACGAGCCCGCGAACCGCCGCACCACCGGCGCCGCCTTCGGCGCGGACGGGCGTTACATCTGGTACGCCTACCGCACCGGCAGCTGGGAATACAACTCCGGCATGCGGCAGTATCAGCTTGCCGTGTACGACCGCGAGACCGGCGAATCCGCCACGCGCTCCTTTCGGTACGGCGGCGCCTTCCGCCCCACGGTCAGCCCCGACGGGCGCTGGCTGGTCTACGGCTCCCGCCACATCGCCGACACCGGCCTCCGCATCCGCGACCTCGACACGGGCGACGAGCGCTGGCTCGCTTTCCCCGTGCAGCGCGACGATCAGGAATCCCGCGCCACCCGCGACGCCTACCCGGGCATGTCCTTCACGCCCGACTCGGACGCGGTGATCGCCTACTACGGCGGCGGCCTGTGGCGCGTCCCCGTCGACGGCTCCGAACCCGCGCCGATCCCGTTCCGCGTCGACATCGACATGGCGATCGGCCCCGAGGTCGACTTCGACTACCGGATTGAAGACACCGAGACCTTCGTCGCCAAGCAGGTCCGCGACGCGGTGCCTTCGCCCAGCGGCGACCGCATCGCCTTCTCGCTGCTCGCCCGCGTCTACGTCATGGAGTGGCCCGGCGGAACGCCCGAGCGCCTCACCGAGTCCGACGCCAACGAGCACATGCCCACCTGGTCGCCCGACGGCGAGGACATTGCCTTCACCACCTGGGACGACGCTACCGGCGGTCACCTCTACCGGGTCAATTCGGACGGCGGCGACCCCACCCGGCTCACCACCGCGCCGGCGCTCTACAACAACCCCGCGTGGTCGCCCGACGGCGAGCGCATCATCGCGGTGCGCGGTCCCGGCCGCGCCTACGACGAGGCCCTGACCCGCGGCGTCCCCGGCGGCGCCGACGACCTCGTCTGGATCCCTGCCTCGGGCGGCGACGCGACCGTCATCGCTCCCGCGCGCGACGGGAACCACCACTTCACGAGCAGCCCCGATCGGATCTACGCCTACAACCCCGGTGACGGCCTCGTGTCCTTCCGCTGGGACGGCACCGACCGCAAGCAGCACGTGCGCGTGGTGGGCGCCGGTCCTCCCGGATCGAGCACGCCGCCCCCCGCAACCCTCGTCACCATGGCCCCGCAGGGCGATCAGGCGCTCGCCCGCGTGGTCAACCATCTCTACACGGTCACGGTTCCGCTTGTCGGCGGCGACGTCCCGACCATCAACGTCGGGAACCCCGACAACGCGTCCTTCCCGGCCCGCCAGCTCACCGAGATCGGCGGCGAATTCCCCGCGTGGGGCGACGACGGCCGCAAGATCCACTGGACGATCGGCAACGCGCACGTCGTCTACGACCTCGACGCAGCGCGCGCCTTCGAGGACTCGGTCGCAGCGGCTGCGGAGTCGGACGACGACGAGGCCGATCCCGGCGCACCGGAAGCTGCCGAGGAGGAGGAAGAGGGCGAAGAGGGCGAGAGCGGCGACGAGTCCGACACCGAAGACGAGGACCCCCGCTATGCCCCGGAGGAAGTTCGCATCCGCGTCGAATTCCCCCGCGACATCCCGAGGGGCGTCGTCGTCCTGTCGGGCGCGCGGGTCGTGACCATGAACGGCGACGAGGTGCTCGAGAGCGGCGACATCGTCGTGCGCGACAACCGCATCGCCGAAGTGGGAGCCACCGGCTCGGTTTCGCACCCGGAGGGCGCGACGGTGATCGACCTCGCCGGGAAGACCGTGGTGCCGGGATTCGTCGACACCCACGCCCACCTGCGGGCCCAGATCAACATCCTCCGGACCCAGCCCTGGTCCTATGCGGCCAACCTCGCCTACGGCGTGACCACCACCCGGGACCCGCAGACCGGCACCACCGACGTCATCAGCTACGAGGACCTGGTGCGCGCGGGCCGGATCCTGTCACCGCGCATCTACTCGACCGGCCCCGGCGTCTTCTCGTCCGAGAACGTCCAGGACCTCGACCACGCCCGGCATGTCCTGCGCCGCTACAGCGACTACTACGACACCAAGACGATCAAGATGTACGCCGCGGGCAACCGCGAGCAGCGCCAGTGGATTCTCCAGGCGGCGCGCGAACTGGAGCTGATGCCCACGACCGAGGGCGGTCTCGACACCAAGGTCAACATGACCATGGCCATCGACGGCTACTCCGGGGTGGAGCACAACATGCCCGGCTTCCCGATGTACGCCGACATGGTCGAACTCGTGGCGCGGTCCGGAATAGCCTACACACCCACGATCCTCGTCACCTACGGCGGCCCGTGGGCCGAGAACTTCTTCTACGTCACCGAGGACGTGCTCGGCGACGAGAAGCTGGCCCGCTTCACGCCCATGGAGGAGATCCTGCAGAAGGCGCTGCGCAGACCCGGCCCCGGTCCCGGACCCTCCGGGTGGTTCCACCCCGAGGTCCACACCTTCGATCAGGTGTCGGCATTCGTGCGCGATGTGATTCGTGCAGGGGGAAGAGCCGGCGTGGGCAGTCACGGCCAGCTCCAGGGGCTCAGTTACCACTGGGAACTCTGGGCAACCCAGGCCGGCGGAATGACCGAGCACGAGGCGCTGCAGGTGGCCACGATCCTCGGAGCGCACTCGCTCGGCCTGGACCGCGATCTCGGTTCCATCGAGGTTGGCAAGCTGGCGGACCTGGTCGTACTCGACGGCAACCCCCTCGACGACATCCGCAACAGCAACACGGTCGGCCAAGTGATGATGAACGGCCGGCTGTACGACGGGGACACGCTCGACCAGGTCTGGCCGGACCAAGTGGCGGCGGGTCCGTTCTACTGGCTGCGGGAGGCTCCGCCGGGGCGGTGAGCGCACGGGCTGCTACCCGACCCGCGGTCGTCCCCGGGCTCGAAGTTCTCCTACGCGGCGGCGGTGATGCCCCCGCGCTCCGCGACGCGCGCCTCGGACTCATCGTGCACCCCGCCTCGGTCACCTCCAATTTGCAGTTCTCCGCCGACGTCGTCCGTGCGGCCGGCTACGACCTGCGCGCCCTGTTCGGTCCCCAGCACGGCGCCCGTGGCGAGAAGCAGGACAACATGATCGAGTCGGACCACTACACCGACCCCGTGACCGGCTTGCCGGTTCACTCGCTCTACGGCGAGGTCCGCAAGCCGACCCCCGAGATGCTCCGCGGCCTCGACGCCCTCCTCTTCGACCTTCAGGACGTGGGTGTGCGCGTCTACACCTTCATGTGGACCATGGCCCTGGCGATGGAGGCGTGCGCGGAGGCGGGTGTGCGGTTCGCGGTGCTGGACCGCCCCAACCCGATCGGCGGCGTCAGGCGCGAGGGGCCCGTGTTGCGCGAGGAGTACCGGTCGTTCGTCGGCCTCCACCCGGTCCCGCTCCGGCACGGACTCACGTGCGGCGAGATGGCGCGCTGGCTGAACGATGAGCGCGGCATCGGCTGCGATCTGTCGGTCATCCCCTGCGAAGGTTGGAGACGCGACATGTCCTGGTCCGGCACCGGTCTCCCCTGGGTGATGCCCAGCCCCAACCTGCCCACACCCGACTCCTGCGTCGTCTACCCCGGCATGGTGCTGATCGAAGGCACCAACCTTTCGGAAGGGCGCGGCACCACGAGGCCCTTTGAACTTTTCGGCGCCCCCTGGCTCGACCCCATCACACTGATCGCCCGGCTGAACCGCGCCCAGCTGCCCGGCGTCGCGTTCCGCGGCTGCCACTTCGAGCCGACCTTTCAGAAACACGCGGGCGCACTTTGCGGTGGCGCCCAGCTGCACGTCGCGGACCCGGCCGCCTTCGCACCAGTGCGCACGGCGGTAGAGATCCTCATCGCCGCCCGCGAGCTCGCCCCGCACGACATGGCCTGGGGCCTGCCACCGTATGAATACGAGGAGACGCATCCGCCCATCGACATCCTCTGGGGAAGCGCGTCGCTGCGGGAAGGCGTGGACGCGGGCGCCACGGCAACCGACATCCTGGCAGGTGTCGACGCCGACCTGGCGACCTTCAGCGCATCGGTGGCGCGGTACCTGCTGTATTGAAGCCGCCCCGGAATCACTCCGGCTGGTAGCGCTCGACCGTGATCTCGCCAGCCCGCGCACGCATCCGCACAGTGCCATGCCAGGCTTGCATCCTCACCTCAGCGCGAAATCCACCACCAGCGGCAGGTGGTCCGACTTTTCGGTGTCCGACTCCAGGATGCCGAGTGCGTCCCGTGCATTCGCCGACATGTCCGCCGCGTCGAAGAGGAATGCCCGCTCGACCCGAAGTACCGCCTCGCGGTAGAGCAGGTAGTCCAGCCGGCCGGGTGAGAACGGGTCCTCGCCCCAGGTGCTGCGCCAGGTGGCCAGGGAGCGGTCGCGGAGCCGCTCGATACGCGCAACCTCCAGGTCGCGGCCGCCAATCCCCAGCCCGCGCCGCAGTTCGTCGACCGGGCGTGCGGATCCGACCACGTTGAGGTCGCCGGCCACGATCAGCCCCGCGCCGGGCCGGTCGTGCAGCGCCGCCGCGACCGCCTCGTTCAGGGTGCGGGCCTGCAGCTCGCGCAGCCGATCCCGGGGGGAGCCGTCGTATCCGGCGCTCTGCAGGTCCACCGGGACGAAGAGGATGTCGTGGCCGTCCACCGTCACCCATGCACCCGTAGCCGAGAGACCGCCCTCCGCTTCGGCACGTGCCAGGACCGAAGGCGGCGCCATGCCAGGGACTTCCGCCTCATCCCCAACCGCGCGCAGCCAGCCGTCGAGCGCGCCGGGACGGTAGCCGATCCTGCCCATTTCGCTCTCTCCCCTCACCTCCCGACCCATGGCCCCGACCGCCGTCCGCTGCCGTCCGCCGCCCGAGGCCAGCCACCACGTCCATGCCTCGCCTTCCGCCGCGAGGCCCTGCGTGAAGCGCGCAAGATCCTCCCGGGTTACGGCAAAGAAGATCTCATCGAGGAGGAGGACGTCGGGTGCGAGCGCTGCGACCACACGGCGAAAGGCGTCCTCGTTGTTGCGAAAGCTCAGACTGGAGACGTTCCAGGTGACCACCCGTAGGGCGCCCGGAACCCTGGCCACCGCCTCGGCGCCGAGCAGACGAGGCTCCCCGCCGGGCGCAGTCGTGAGCGCATGCCGGAACACCGGCGTCTGATCGACCACGTCGTCGGCCCGCACGTAGCGCAGGCTGCCGGCCACCGCGCCCCCCGGCCCGGCCTCCCGCCACGCGCCCGTGGCCTCGGCGACCGCAGCCCGATCCAGCCGCACCTCGAACCGGTCGGACGAGTGCGTCGGTGACACCAGCAGGCCCACGCGGGATGCCGGTTCCACCTCGCCCGGCCCGCGCGCCCCGACGCTGCGGACGCCCACCCCCGCCCCGTGCCGATCGTGCTCCGGTTCGGCCTGGCGCGTCAGAATCACGACCAGATCGGCGCCCTCGACGCCACCGTACGATCCTCCGGTGCTTGGGGCCGCATCGGCGTCGACGTCCAGCACCAGTTCGACCGAGCCACGCAGGCCCTGCACCGTGACGGTGTGGCCCAGGTCGATCAGGAAGTGGAGGAAGCGGGGGTCGTCCCGCACCGTGAGACCGCCAAGGTCGACGGGAGAGCCAGCCGGTACGTCGCCGATGGGATCGACCACGAGTGGTGCGACCCCCTCCCAGTCGCCAAAGTCGCCGTCGGTCCAGACAGGGGGCCGCGGCACCGGCGGGTCGACGGCACACCCGGCTATCAACGCAACAAGGGCGGTCGCGGTGAGGCGGCTATTCCCGCTGGCCAAGACCATGTAATCCCGACGTGTCATAATGTAAAGTCAACATTACTATTCTGATACTTGGTCCGTGTGCCTCAGCCGTCCTGCCTGACGATGATCCAGCTGCCACGGTAATCCTGCGGGAAGACGCCCTCGCGCACCACCGTCACCCTGCGGCCCCCGGCAACGTAGGTCACCCGGACATCGACGCGCTCAACGCCGGGCGGAATCCCGAAGTGCGCAGGCGTCGCGCCCTGCGAACAATAGCCGCCGCCGGTGTCCACGAGGCGCGTACCGAGAATCCGTCCCGTGTCGTGGTCCAGCAGCTGCACTTCGGCGCCGGGCACGATGGTCCGCCCTGTCGCATCAGTGGCCGCGACCTGCAGCGAACGCGCCGCGAAATCGGCAGGCAACAGGTTCCTGTAGAGGTGATGCGTGCCCCCTGCCTGATCGTTGTTGGCAATCGCCAGATCCAGATCCCCATCGCGATCGAAGTCCGCCCAGGCGACTCCGTGGCTCGGCCCGTGTTCGAGCAGGTTCGCCGGGAGCTCGTTGGTGAAGGCGCCGCCCCCGTTCATGAAGAGATGGTCCTCGACGGCGGCGATGCCCGACAGGTATGACGTCACGATCAGGTCCGGCAGACCGTTGTGGTCCACATCGCCCCAGGCAGCGGTTGTGGAGTGGTAGTCGACGCCCAGCGTTGTCGGATCGGTGACGTTCGAAAACGTGCCGTCGCCGTTGTTGCTCCAGAGGATGTCCGGGCCGTAGGTGGCGATGAACAGGTCGAGATCGCCGTCGTTGTCGTAGTCGGTGACCGCCGGCGCGACGCTGCCGTACTCCTCGCCGCGGTTCGGGTGGTTCATCCCGAGCGCCGATGCCACGTCGACGAACGTGCCGTCGCCTTCGTTCCGAAAGAAGGCGTCCTCGTCACCGTTCTGGTTGGAGACGTGGACGTCCAGGTCCCCGTCGCGGTCGTAGTCGAACCATGCGACGCCCACCGTGCGGCGGGGATCGCCCACGCCCGACGCCTCGGTCACGTCCGTGAAGCGCCACGCGGCGTCGGAAGTGGCGGGTTCGCCGACCGGCCCGTCGTTGCGGAAGAGCCGGTTGGGCTGGTCGCGCATTGCGACGAACAGGTCCAGGTCGCCGTCGCCGTCGTAGTCGATCCAGCTGGGTTGCCGGGTGTTGCCGATCAGATCCACGCCGAGCCCGGGCGTAACGTCCACAAAGACCTGATCATCGTTGCGATAGAGGCGGTTCGGCGTCTCCGCCGTCGCGGAATGGCCGACGTAGAGGTCCGGATCGCCATCGCCGTCGTAGTCCCCCCAGGCCGCGGCGCGTGTGTCTTCCAGATCGGCCAGTCCGAGCGCCGGCGCCACGTCCACGAAGTAACCGCCTTCGTTGCGGTAGAGGCGATTCTCCGAGTAACGCATTCCCACGAACAGGTCGAGATCGCCGTCGCGGTCGAAGTCGGCCCAGGCGTTGGGTTGCGCGCCGGGGGTGGCGAAGAGATCGGACTGGACGCGGTCGAAGGCGGGCGCGGCGGACGGATCCTCGCCGGGGCCCGCACAGGTCGCCAGAAAGATTGACGCAAGCAGCGAGAACGGAAGGGCCGGGCGGCCGCCCACGCTCCGCGAACCAGCCAACAACTTGCACCGGCGCCTACCGGCATCATACTCAGTCCCGATTCCCACTCTGCACCTCCTCGAAGGCGAACAGCGACATGGCGGACAACCACATGCTCGAACTGGGACGGAAGATACTCGCCTCGCAGCCCTTCAGCGTCCTTCTCGGCGCCGAATTGACCGGCCTTTCCGCGGGCGCGGCCGAAATCAGGATCCCGATTCGTCCCGAATTCGGACAGCAGCACGGGTTTGTGCACGGCGGCATCGTCAGCTACGCCGCGGACAATGCCCTCACGTTCGCGGGTGGCAGCGTGCTTGGAACCGGCGTCGTGACGTCCGAATTCAAGATCAACTACCTGAGGCCGGCCATGGGCACGGCCCTCATGGCCCGCGCCACGGTCGTCCACCACGGACAGCGGCAAGCGGTTTGCCGGTGCGACGTCTTCGCATCCGCAGACGGCATTGAAACGCCATGCGCAACGGCGCAGGGCACGATCGTCAGGCTGTCGTCGCCTAACGTCTCCCCCCGCGCCGGCCCCCGCGGCCGCCCATCTGATTCCCCAGCCGGTACATGACCCTGAACATGAAGTACTGGCCGAGCGACTCGGTGCGCGATTCCTGAATGTAGTTGGCTGAATTCGTGACGGCGACGCCCTGATTCTGATTCAGCAGATCGTAGGCCTGCAGCTCGATCTCGGCCCGGTCGTCGAGAACGCGCCGGGTGATCGAAGCGTCCCAGCGCGCGATGTTTCGAGACTCCGAGAAAAGCCCCTGGTCGTAGGTGCGGTAGCGGAAATCCGTCTCCACCTCCCAGGCACCGAGATACCAGGTGCCCTCCGCACGGTACTGGCTGTTGACGTAGTCCCGGTTCAGCTCCTGGTTCAGGGAATACTCGACATCGTTGAAACTGAAATCTGCCGACACCTCGACGTCGAAGCGGTCCTTGACCCGGTTGTCCACGCTCACCTCGAAGGTATTGCGCAGGATCCGGCTCTCGTTGGCGGCGAGGTTGACCAGCTCCGTCCCTTCGGAGTAGGTGACCCTGTACTCGAGGTCGAGGTCGATGCCGAGTCTCCTGACCGGCGTCCCGAAGTTCGCTCCCAGGTTGCCCGACCATTCGCCGTCGGTGTTGACCGGCATCCGCGTCTGGAAGCCCCGTTCGTCGAATAGGCGCGAGGTCGAAATGCTGTTGTCGTTGTACGTGAAGCCGGCGAAGGTGAAGAGGTTGATGAAGCTGAACTGGTCGAAGAAGCGGTAGTCGGCGTTGAACCGGTGCCGGTACTCGGGGCGCAGATCCGGGTTGCCGGAGTAGACGTTGAGCGGGTCGCGGTTGTCCGGGTAGGGCTGGAGCTGTGTCAGCGACGGCTCGCGGCTGGAGCCGTCATAGCGGAACTCCAGGTTCTGGCCTTCCTTGATCTCGTGCTTCATTCGGGCGTTGGCCAGCAGGTGGGTGTAGCCGTTTTCGATGGTCTGGTCGCGGTCGAGGATGACGCCTTCGAGCTGCGATCTCTGCAGGCGGAGTCCGACGGTGAACCAGGAACGATCTTCGTTGCGGCTGTAGCGCGCGCCGCCCTGCAGATAGGTATACGCCCGCTCGAATCCCGAGCTCAGCCTGTCGTTGAACACGGGCACGCCGTCGACGAGGTCGTGGACCGAATTGTCACGGTCCTCACTGGTCGAATTGCGCTGGCCGAAGACCTCCATCGTGTGGCCGTCGGCGAGGGGCTGCGTCAGCGACAGACGAGCCGAGTTGCTCCACGTCCGTCCCACACGCGACTGCTCCTGCAGGATCTCCTCGAACTCGCCGTCGCGGCCGCCGCGTCCGCGCACCTCGCCGGTGACCACGGACGACAGGTCGGAGGAGAGATCGCTGTCCCGGAGTCCGCTTCTCAACTCGGCGACCAGACTCCGTCCGTCCTCGTTGAGCCGCCGGCGCCAGGTCAGACGCGTGTCTCCGCCCAGGTCGTCCCCGTCCACGTCATAGTCCGTGGTGGCCGAATTGAGCATGCTGCCACTCAGGGTGTGAGTCTGCCGGTTCGCGAAGGAAGTCAGCGACGAAGCGCGCGCATTCCCGTTCATGCGCAACCGCAGATCGTGGCCCTCCGAGAAGGTGACCTGGGCGTTGAGGTTCAACCGGTGGTTCCGATTGCCGGCTTCCTGATTGCTGGTCTGGTCGACGAGGGACGCGATGTCCGACCCGAAGAGCGCCTGCTGCTGGAGCGTCCGATCCTGCGAATTGTCGAGTTCGCTGACGAAATAGCTTCCCCTGATCCACGTGTCGTCGCCGGCGCCGAAGTCCCGGCTCGCGTTCAGTCCCAGGCTCATGGTCTCCGTGAAGCCGTCGTTGCCCCCGCCCCCGGGCTCTTATACACCTCTCCGAGCCCGCGGGGCCGGACGA
>VXQO01000083.1 GCA_009838975.1 Gemmatimonadota bacterium
GGGGGGCCGCGGCCTGGTGGGGGGGGCGGCCGGGGGCGGGGGTCCGCCGCCGGGGGGGGGGGGGGGGGGCCAGTGTGCCGCGCGGGGCGGGTTGCCCCAGCACGCGAGGGGCGGCTACATAGTCCGTTGGGACATCAGGCAGGTTCGTTGTTTCATGTCAAGCAGAGGTTACGAATTGTAATGTCGACATTACGTCTACGGGTCGGACTCGTCCTACTGACTCTCGCGGGGGGCCCAGGACAGCTGGCGGCCCAGGGATTCCGGATCGAGGAAGCGACGATCGCCGATGTTCACGCCGCCTTCCTGTCCGGGGACCTGACGTGCGTCGGCCTGGTGCAGTCGTACCTGGACCGGATCGCCGCGTACGACAAGCAGGGGCCACAACTCAACACGATCGCGATCCTGAATCCGCGGGCGCTCGATGAAGCGGCGCGTCTGGACGAGGCGCTCGCGGCCGGCGGGCTCACCGGGCCGCTCCACTGCATCCCGGTACTGCTGAAGGACCAGGTCGAGACCAGCGACATGCCCACCACCTACGGCTCCGCGCTCTTCGCGGAGTTTGTGCCGGAGCGGGACGCGACAATAGTCACACGGGTCAGGGAGGCGGGCGCGATCATCCACGCCAAGACCAACATGGGCGAGTTCGCGTCGCGCTACGTGGGGTCCGGATTCGGCGTGATCCGCAACGCGTACGACCCGCGCCGCAATCCCAGCGGCTCGTCGGGCGGCACCAGCGTGGGAATTGCAGCCAACTTCGGCATGGTCGGCATCGGCGAGGACACGGGCGGCTCGATCCGCGGTCCGGCGGCGGTGGCGTCGCTGGTCGGTCTCCGGCCGACACTGGAGCTCGTGAGCCGCTTCGGCCTGATGCCCGCCAACCCCACGACCGACACGCAGGGTCCGATCACGCGCACGGTCATCGACGCGGCCATCCTGCTCAATGCGATCGCGGGCTACGATCCAAACGATCCCGTAACCGCCCGTGCCGTGGGCCGTGTGCCGGATTCATATGAGGGCGGACTTGGCAGCGACGGGTTGCAGGGCGCGCGCATCGGCGTCATCCGCGATCCCATGGATCAGTCGGTGGATCCGGGCTCGGAGGGGTTCCGGCAAGTGCGCTCCCGGATCGACTCGGCGGTGGCGGACCTGCGGCGGCTCGGGGCCGAAGTCGTGGACCCTGTCGCGATCGCGGGGATCGAGACGGTGAATCGGGTGTTCGGGAGCAACTCCTACGAGACCGAGGAGGCGACCGACGCCTACCTGTCCGAGCATGCAAACGCCCCGTACAAGACGCTGCGCTCGATTCTGCTGAGCGGGCGGGTGACGCCGTGGCGGGCGGCGGGTCTCGCGAACTCGCTGGGCAAGTCGACCGGCGACCCGGGCTACCTCGATTACCTGCTGGGCCGCGACCTGATCCGGCGGAATGTCCTCGTGGCCATGGCCGACCACGACCTCGACGCGCTCGTCTACGCCACCTTCGACCACCCGGTGACGCTGATCGCCGAGGACGCGGAGACCAACGCGGCGCCGGCCGACCAGTACGGCCTGGGCGACAACCGGCTGTTGAGCCCGATCACCGGGTTCCCGGCGCTGACGGTGCCGGCGGGGTTCACGCCGGACGGGCTACCCGTGGGTCTCGAATTCCTGGGGCGACCGTTTACCGAGGCGATGTTGCTGCGCTTCGGCTACGCGTTCGAACAGGGGACGGGGTATCGGCGGCCACCGGATAGTGCGCCGCCGCTGGGTGGGGGGCGGTGAGTATACGTTTTCAGCCACCCGCGGAGGATTATGTATGCATTTTCCGCCATCGGCGGGGCGAAACGGGCTCTTGCCTCGACGCCAGCGCGACGGCGATCACTATCGCGGAAGACTGTAGCTGGCTGGCGGCTCCGCTCCCAACAGGTGCCGCACGAAATAGTCCCAGCGCCTGCGGATGAAGTAGGGCTCCTGGGTGAAGAAGTGATCGCGGTTCGGCAGGACCAGCAGGTCGAAGTCGCGGTCCGCCTCGATCAGCGCGTCGACGAGGGTGAGCGTCGAGGCGGGGAGGCTGTTCTCGTCGTGCTCGCCGTAGACGATCAGCAACTTGCCCTCGAGCTGCGGCGCCAGCGCCGAGTGGGGCGTGAGGTTCACCGGCCGGGCGGCGGCATCCGGCGCGAGCCGGCCGCCGTCGTCGTACTCGGGCCATCCCGTCCACTTGACGAACGGGGGGTAGAGGTAGCGGTAGTCGTACGGCGCCCCGGAAGACACGGCGACCTTGTAGAACTCGGGATAGCGCAGCATGGCGAGCGCCGAGGAGTAGCCGCCCCAGGAGTGCCCGCTGATGCCGACCCGATCCATGTCTAGCCACGGGAAGCGCTCTCCGAGCTGCTCGAGAGCGGCGACGTGATCCTCGAGCGCGAACTCGTCGTGCTTCTTCCACATGTAGTCGTGGAACTCCTTGGATCGCCACGGCGTGCCCCGCGCATCGATGGTGACGACGGCGAACCCGAGAGCGGTGAAGGTCGAGAAGTCGCCCTGGCCTCCGATCCTTTCGACCCCAGCCGCACTGTTGAAGTTGCGGGGGACGACATTGGTCTGCGGACCGCCGTAGATATGCTCTATCACGGGGTACTTCCGGCCCTCTTCGAAGTTCTTCGGCCGCCAGAGGACGCCGTACAGGTCCGTCTCGCCGTCCGCGGCCTTGACCGTGAAGGGCTGTGGCGGCTCGTAGCCGCGGGCGAAGAGTTCGCTGGCGTCAGCCTGCTCCAGGATCGTGACCACCGAGCCGTCGCTCCGGTGCAGGCGCGAGACCGGCGGGCTGTCGACGGTCGAGGAGTTGGAGACGAAGTAGCGCCCGCTCGGTGAGAAGGTCGAGGCGGCGCCGATCAGGGCCGGGGCGGCGACCGTGACGGCGTGGTCGGCGGGCCCGCGCGTGAGAAGTTCGACCTCGGCGTCCCCCTCGAGCGGCACCCGGTACACGTGCCGCCAGTACGGATTGCGCCCCGGCTCACGACCGCCGGCCGTGAAGTAGACGAAGCCGCCGCCTTCGCGCTCGTCGACGGCGACGATGTCGTGAACCACCCATTCGCCTTGCGTCAACTGCCGGATGTCGCCGCCGCCTTCGAGGTCGACCAGGTAGAGGTGTCCCCACCCGTCCCGTTGCGAGAACGTGATTGCCCGCCGCCCGCCCGCCAGCAGACGGACGTTGGCGCCCATCGACCGGTAGAGGCTGTGGTTCAGGTCGAGGAACGAGTCGGCCTCCTCCTCGAAGACAGTCGTGGCGCTCCCGGTGGCCAAGTCGTAGCGCACCAGCTCGAAGCGGCTGGCGTCGGGTGCGAGGCAGAGAAAGAAGACGAGGCGCGAGTCGTCGGTCCAGATCGCCTGCGGTGGCGTCGCGCCCAGTTCTCCGAAACAATCCTCGGGAAGCGGCACGCTTCGACTGGCACCGCTCGCAACATCGAAGAGGTACATCGGGAACCGCGGGACCTCCCGGTCGCCGATGAGGGCAATCCGCTTCGCGATGGTCCGTGGCCGGACGGTGCCGTCGGCCGGCAACAGGTCCATCCAGGGGTACGCGCCGACCTTTCTCTCGTCGGTGCGGGCGATGAGCAGCTTTGTGGCGTCGGGAGACCAGTAGGCGCCGGTCAACGGCCCTTCGAGCCCCGCGCGCAGGAGCGCGAGCTTGCCGCTCCATCCCGGCAGCGACCCGTAACCGAAGTGCTCTTCACCGTCGTGGGAAAGCCTCCGCTCGCTGCCGTCGGGCAGGTCCTGAAGCCAGACATCGTGGTCGCGGGCGAAGGCTGCGACCGACCCGTCGGGTGCGAGAAGCTGTAGCGGGTCGGTGAGGAAGCCCGGAAGAGCCTCGGGGTCGACAGCCGGACGGCGCTCGCCGGTAGCCGCGTCGACAATCACGATCTCGGTGCCCTGGTCGGTGTCTCGCTCGTACCAGAACTCGTCACGCCCGCCGATCCAGTGGGGGACGACTTCCGCGTTCCTGACTGTCCCCTGCACGTTCTGGGAGAGCAGGCTCGCGGCCTGGTCGTACGCGGCCCGGGTCACGCTCTCGGGGGCGTAACGGTTCTCCTCCACCGCGGTGCAGGACAGCCCGGCCAGAAGCCCCAGCGCAAGCGGCAGAAGCAGCTTGCCCCCCTGGCGCACCTGGTCCGTGACCCTAAGATGGCCAGCCACGATCAGTCGTCGGTGCGCCGCAGGGCGAAGACGCCGTTGAGGTAGTGCGTCGCGCGGCCGCTCACGTCGTCGCCCCAGAAAGCGACGTCCCAGCCGCGGTTGCCGCCCATCGCCGGATTGCGCGGCAGGAACCGGTCGCCACCTAGCGGAATCAACTCGGACTCCAGGCCGCTGCCGACTTCCGACCGCGCCATCAGCCGGCCGCCATCCACGGAGAATGAGAACCGGCTCCCATACGCCTCGAACTGCCCCACGTAGCGCTCGAGCTCGACCTCCTGGGGCGTCACCGTGTCCGGCTTCGGTGTCCGGGGCTTGTCGATGCCGAAGACCTCCGGGAACAGGGTGTCGAACACCATGTCGGCCAGCGGGTAGCCCTGGCTCGGCACGTTGGCGATCGTCGCGGCCGCTACGCCCTTGTTCGGACACCAGAGCAGGAGGGACGACCCGCCGCTGTTAGTGCCGCTGTGCCCGTAGATCGCCTCGCCGCCCCAGCGCTTCCAGTAGGGCCCGGTGCACCACCTCTGGGCGATGATCCGGGTCGGCATGTCGATCTCCGGGGTGTGCATCGTCTCGATGGCTTCCTCCGACAGTACCTGCCGCTCGTCGGCTGAGCGTCCGCTGCGCAGGAACATCCCGGCGAAGCGCACGAGGTCGCCGGCGCTGCAGCACAGGGTTGCCCCAGCTGGGGCGATGCTGCGCGGGAGCCCCCAGAACGGGACCCGCTCGCCTTCGGGGTTCGAGGGGGTCGGCGAGTAGCCGAGCGCCACCGGATGATAGAGCAGGTCCTCCGGGAAGGTCGCCGAGTGCTCGAGTCCGAGCGGCTGGAGAATGCGTTCGGCGAGCAGGGTCTCCCAGTTCTTCCCCATCACCCGCTGGGCCGCGAATCCGGCGACGGCGGTGCCAGCGTTGGAGTAGCCGTAGCCCGTGCCCGGTTCGAAGATCACGGGGAGCTCGGCAAGTGAAGCGACGTACCGGCCCAGGGCCTCATCACCGCGACCGTGGTCCGTGTACGGCCCGTTGTCGAGTCCCGACGACATCGAGAGCAGTTGGCGCAGGGTCATGTCCACGGGCGGGACGTCGCTCGTGAGCGGCGCGCTGTCGAGGTAGCTGCCAACCGGTTCGTCCAGGTCGAGCGCGCCCTCGTCGACCAGCGCCATGACCACGGCCGCGTTGAAGACTTTGGTCGTCGAGCCGATCTGGAACAGCGTGTCCGGGGTGACGGCCAGGTTGCGCTCACGGATCGCCAGACCCGTCGCGAATTCGTGGACGGCCTCGCCGTCGAACACCGCGAGTTGGGCGCCGACGATGCCGAGGCTCTCGGCGGACTCGTCCAGGAGCTGCTGCAGGTCGCGCCGGTCGACCGCCACCTGCGGAGGGGCCGTAATCGCCGCGAGGTGCCGCGCCGACGCGACGATCGGCAGCGCGGCCGCGGCCGCACCGGCTTTCAGTAGGGCACGTCGGTTCATCTGGAATCCTCGTCTCCTGCAACTTCAGCGTGATCCCCGCTCAGTTCCGCCAACAACTGACGGACCACATCGAGGACGAATTCCGGCGTTTCGTAAGGGTAGTTGTGGCCGGTGCCCGGCGGAGTGTGGACGAGCCGGGCGTCGCTCGAGATCTCGAGGTACCGCACGCGCATCCGCACGAAGAAGTTTTTGGCCCTGCTCGCGGCGGCCTCTTCCATCCCCAGCGGATCGATGATGGCGTCGGCGGGGTCGTCAGGGATCACGACCAGGACGGGCATGTCGCCGAGTTCGCCGTCGTAGACCACCAGATCGGGGGCCGCCGACGAGACGATGCCCGGGCTAAACTCCTGGAAGATCGAGGCGGAGGCAAACGATGCCGCCGGGCGCCGCGCGTTGGCCGCCATCGCCTCGCCGACGTCGGCCAATAGACGGCGCTGCTTGCGCAGTATCTCGCCGACCTCGGTCTCGTTGTCGGCCATGGCGATCTCGGGGTTGGTCCAGCCGCCGAAGATCTTGTCGAGACCCTGTCGTTCGGCATCGCGCACCAACCCGTCGAGGGCCGCGGCCCCGTACGCCGGAGCGTAGATGAATGCGTCGGGCGGGGAGGCGTCGAGCAGCACGACAGCCGCCGTGCGCTCCGGGTGGCGACGGGCGTAGTTCGCCGCCAGCAGTCCGCCGTAGGAGTGTCCCGCCAGCACGAAGGGGCCTTCTTCACCGGCCTGTTCCAGCAATGTCGCGAACTCTACGGCCTCGGTCGCGGTGCGCCTCGGATACGGCCCCGGATCGCTCCACCCGGTGCCTGGACGATCGAACAGGATCGAGCGCGTCTCGCCGCGAATCGCGGAGTGGAGATGATGGAGCGCCAACCCCTGTGCATGGCCACCGGGGATCCAGATGACCGTCGGCCCGTCCCCGGCATCTCCCTCGGCGAGGATGTGCATCCGGTAGCCGCCTACATCCACCAGTGTGCCGGGAGCCGGATGTTGGCTCGCCAGACGCCGGATCTCGATCATCGAGACGGCCGCGGCCGCGAGGACGAAGACCGAGAAGGCGGCGACGAGCACCCCGAGTGCCCTGGCGAGCCGGGCCCGCCCCGTGCGCTGCCCGGTGATGGGGCGCCGTGAGACGAGCAGCAACAGAACGCCGATGGCGGCGACGACCACCCCGATGGCGACGCCGCCCCACGGGTGCGAGAGCAAAGCGTAGAAGGGAGTCAGCATGGCAAGGGCGAAGCTGCGGCTCCGGTTCCGGCTTCGCAAGGCGGCGCGTGGTTCGCATTCATAGCCGATGGATGGCTACCATGGGGGAACACCGGTCCACCCCGTCACAGTGAGGTAACCATGCGACCCTCTGTAGCCGCAGCATACAGGTCAGCCGCTGCCCGTGTGCTTGCATGCCTGATTGGCGCCGCCGTGTTCGCCGCCGCGTCTTCACGCCCCGCCGAGGCGCAGGAAGGAATCCTCGAGTCCTTCCGCACCCAGATCGCACTGAAGTCGGTCGGTGGCCCGCGGATCTCGCCGGACGGCTCCATGATCGCCTTTTCGGTGAGCACCTCGGATTGGGAAAACAACCGGTTCGACCAGGAGATCTGGCTGGTGGTGGGGGACGACGAGCCCTTCCAGCTCACGCGCACCGAACCGGGGAGCAGCACGGGGCCGCAGTGGACACCCGACGGATCCCGGCTGGGCTTCATCGCCGACCGGGGCGACGGCGCGCAGGCATACCTCATCCGGCCGGAGGGCGGCGAGGCCGAGCAACTCACCTCCCACGATGGTGGCATCAGTGCTTTCCGATTCTCCCCGGACGGCAGCCGGGTCGCGTTCACGGCCACCGATCCCGCGCCCGACGCCTTCGAGGAACGCGAGGAACGGTACGGCGACTACGCCGTCGAGGACGCCGACTTCCGCATGACCCATCTCTGGGTCATGGAAGCGCGCGCGGGGGCTGAGCCTCGTCGTCTGACGGAGGGAAGGGGCTATACGGTCGGCGGCGGCTTCGGCGGCGGCTCGTTCGATTGGTCGCCCGACGGCCGCGAGATCGCTTTCGGCCACACACCGACCCCGCAGGTCAACTCGTTCCCTCATGCGGACATCTCGGTCGTCGATGTCGACGCCGGAACGGTCCGGCCGCTGGCAACGGACCCGGGCCCCGAGAGCGGCCCGATGTGGTCGCCGGACGGCGCACGGATTCTTTATTCCACCACTGCGGGCGCGAATCCCTTCTACGGCAACACCGAACTCGCCGTCATCCCTTCCGGCGGCGGCGAGCCCCGCATCGTGACCGCCGATTTCGACGAGAACCCGTCACCGGTGGCGTGGTCCGACGAGGGCATCCTGTTCGTCGCGTCCCAGCGCACAGCGCGCCACCTCTTCCTGCTCGATCCCGAGAGCGGCCAGATAACGCTGCAGGCCGACACCCCCGAGATGATCATGACGGCCGACCTGTCCGACGACGGCACAGCGATGGCGATCCAGGGCGAGAACCGCACGACGGTGGGCGAGATCTTCCGCCTGTCCCGCAGCGCCGGCACCGCGCGCCCCCCGCGACGCGTCACGGACATGACCGGTCAGGTAGCCGATTGGGGCGACTTGGGCAGCCGTGAAGTCATTCAATGGGAGAGCGAGGACGGTGCGGAGATCGAGGGAGTGCTCATGAAGCCTCCGGGATACGACCCCGACCGCCCCTATCCGCTGATGGTGGTGATCCACGGTGGCCCGACCGGGACATCCCGACCCCAGTTGATCGGCGGGTACGTCTACCCGGTCATCGAATGGCTCAGGAAGGGCGCCGTCGTGATGATGCCCAACTACCGCGGCTCGGCCGGATACGGTGCCGACTTTCGCGCCCTCAACGTGCGCAACCTGGGTGTCGGCGACGCGTGGGACGTGCTCTCCGGCGTCGAGGCGCTCGTCGACCGCGGCATCGCCGACCCCGACCGCGTCGCCGCGATGGGCTGGAGCCAGGGCGGCTACATCTCGGCCTTCCTGACCACCTCGAGCGACCGCTTCCGGGCGATCTCGGTCGGCGCGGGCATCTCCAACTGGATGACCTACTACGTCAACACCGACATCCACAGCTTCACCCGCGAGTACCTCGAGGCGACCCCCTGGGACGACCCCGAGATCTACGCGAAGACCTCGCCGATGACCTACATCCGGCAGGCGAGCACCCCGACGCTCATCCAGCACGGCGAGTTCGACGCACGCGTCCCCACCCCCAACGCCTACGAGCTCTACCAGGGTCTCCAGGACGTAGGCGTCGAGACCCGCCTCATCATCTACACGGGATTCGGCCACGGGATCACGAAGCCGCGCGAACGCCTCGCCGCGATGTGGCACAACTGGGAGTGGTTCGCCCGCCACATATGGGGCGAATCGGTCGAGATGCCGATCACCGAAGGCGGAGGGGGCAGGTGAGGAGCGTCGTCGCCCTCATTGGCCTGGCGCTGGCGACCCAGGCCGCCCCCCTCCCGGCGCAGACACGCACCATGTACGACGTTCGCGTACCCATGCGCGACGGTGTCGAACTCTCCACCGACGTGTGGCTGCCGGACGCCGACGGCCGCTTCCCCGCCATCCTGATCCGCAGCCCGTACCTCAAGGCCACGATGTTCGTGCGCTACGAGATGGAGTACTTCGTGCGCCACGGCTACGCGGTCGTGCTGCAGGACGTGCGCGGTCGGGGCGACTCAGACGGGCGGTTCCACTTCTACTTCGGCGAGGGGCAGGACGGATACGACACCATCGAGTGGATCGCGCAGCAGCCATGGTCCAACGGCGACGTCGGCACGTCGGGAGGATCGTATCTGGGCACCGTGCAATGGCTGGCGGCCCGGGAGCGCCCGCCCCACCTGCGCTGCATGATCCCCACGGCCTCATCGGGACGTCTTTTCGACGAGCTGCCGTATCTCGGCGGCGCGTTCCGACTGGGGTGGGCGATCGACTGGCTCAACGACACCTCCGCGCGCTCCTCGCAGCGGGCCGGCGCCGAGTCGCTCGACTGGGAGGCGATCCTGGCGCACCGCCCGCTCTTCACACTGGACGACTTCATGGGCCGGCGCATCCCCCTCTGGAAGGAGTTCCTGCAGCACAACACGCTGGACGAGTACTGGGCTCCCCTGGACTTCGAGGCGCCGGACTTCCAGCAGATCGACATCCCCGTGCTCACCGTCACCGGCTGGTTCGACGGCGACCAGCCCGGCGCGCTCTCGTATTGGGACGGGATGGCGCGCCACAACCCCGGGAACGCCGAGCACTACCTCGTCATGGGACCGTGGCTCCACGCCCAGACCTACCTCGGGGGCGCGCTGCAGGTCGGTGAACTGGAACTCTCACCGGCATCCGTGCTTCCCATCCAGGAGATCCGGAGGCAGTTTTTCGACTACTGCCTGAAGGGTTCGACACCCTCGTTCGACGCCCCGACGGCGCACGCCTACCTCACCGCCGCGGGACGATGGCTGGAGCTGGACGAATACCCGCCCCCTCAGGCCGAGCCGACTCGGCTATACCTGCACAGCAACGGCGCGGCCAACTCGCTCGTCGGCGACGGACGCCTCACCTGGGACGCACCCACGATGGCCGAGCCCCCCGACCGCTTCGTCTACGACCCGCGCAACCCCGTCCCGACAGTGGGACGCGCGGTCGATCAGCGTCCGGTTCAGCGCCGCGACGACGTGCTGGTCTATACTACCGAGCTCCTCGAAGACACACTCGCCATCATGGGCCGCGTTTTCGTGCGGCTCCACGCGGCCAGCGACGCGCTCGACACCGATTTCACGGCCAAGATCGAGGACGTGCAACCGGATGGCCGCGCGATCCTGCTGGGTCCGACCGAGGCAGGCAGCGTGCGCCGCGCCCGCTACCTGAAGGGCTACCGGGGCACAGAACTCCTGACGCCGAACCGCCCCGAACTCTTCGAGATCGAGCTCTTCGACATCGGGCACGCCTTCCTGCCGGGCCACCGAATCCGGATCGAGATCTCGAGCAGCGCCTTCCCGATGGTCAACCCGAACCAGAACACGGGGAACCCGGTGGCCTCGGACACGGAGTGGAAGACGGCCAGCCAGACGGTGTTTCACGATGCCGAGCGGCCGTCCCACGTGCTGTTGCCGGTGCTGAGATGGGAGTAGGCGCGAGTCAGCGAACCGTCGTCGCTACCGCGCCACCACCGGAAGCCGCACCAAGGACGGATACGCGGCATTCCGGTAGACCGTAAGCAGCGGCTCACCCTCCGCCGGAACCCGCTCGAAGGTGTCCCGGTCATGGCCCGCGATGGCGATGCGAAGGCGATCGCCGGCCTTCACCAGAACAGAAGTCGGAAGCATCGTGAAGCTGATGCGGGTCGCCTCCCACGGCACCATCGGCAGCGCGTCGGCCTCCAGGTAGCTGTGATGCGGCCCGAAGGCGGGATAGGGGGCGCTGTCGGCGAGCGCGTGATGGATCAGGCGCAACTGGCCCTCGGTGATCATGGTGACGCTGCCGTCGGCGTGGACGATCTCGAGGTACGCGATGATCGCGCCGTCGTTGTGGGTCGTGGCGAGCGACATCTCGACCACCGGATGGCCCGTGATCTCGAGCGGCTCCTCCAGCGGCGGCGAGGTGTACGTGAGGAGCAGGCTGTCGGCCGCGGCGCGGTTGCCGTAGAAGACTTCCGTGCCGCCGAGCTGCGTCGACCAGCGGGTTTCGGGGCCGCCGCCGACCTCGAAGGTGACCCGGTAGCGGTCGCGCCCGGCGGAGTTGGCGGGGGGATCGCGCTGGAGCGTTCCGTTCGCGCCGAAATACCACTCCTGTGTGGTGGAGCCTGTTGGGGGCCAGGAGGCCGTCCGCTTCCACACGTCCTCGCCCATCGTGAAGTAGTCGAGGACCGGGGTGAGGGGGTCGGGGGGAGCACCGCCCAACATGTACGGTTCGAGGAACTCGAAGATCTGCGCGAACTGTCCGGGAACGCTCGGCGAGACCGGCGTGTCGCGGGGCTTGAACGGGTCGGCGTCGTAATAGGCGCCGTGCGTCCAGGCGCCGATCACGTAGCGGGCGGGCATGTCGTAGCTGGCGAAGCGGGCGAGTACCCCGGCGGCCGTGCCCGCGTCCATCCAGCTGCCCCAGTGGAAGGTCGGGATGGCGTTGCGCTGCGCGGCCTCCTGGAAGCGGTACGGCGTGACCATGTTCTCGCAGCCGTCTTCCATGGCGCTTGCAGTGGGCACCTGGTCGCGGAAGTGCACGTCCCGGAAGAAATCGGTGATGTGGAGGTTGTGGTGCTCCGCCACGGCGGCCGCGAGGAGGGCGCCGGTCGTGTCCGCGTCCACCGGCTTGACGCCGGTCCAGGTCGCGTCGGGCGGCCTGCGGCCCAGGACGTTGTCGCCGCTCCGCTCCGCCCGCAGCCGGTTCTGGTCCATGGCCATCACGCCTTCGCCCCAGTCGCTGGTGATGATCAGGTTGCGCATGCCGCCCGGGTAGAGGAGCGAGGCGTACCAGTCGAAGTCCGTGAAGCGCGCGACCGCTGCCTTGAGGTGCGGCGAAGGGTCGAAGGTGGCGTTCTCGGCGGTGTTCCCCAGGTACGAGGTGCCGATCGAGGCGACGTTCCCGTTCGACCAGGGCTGCTCGGCGATCCAGTCGACGACGTGCCGGTAATCCCGGGTCTCGCAGGTCGACCACACCGCCTCGCGGTTGCCGAAGGAGGCGCCGCTGCCCCGGTTGTCGACGATGACGAAGGCATACCCGGCGTCCCGCATGAGTTCGAGGGCCTCGACGGTGGGAGTTGCCGCGGGCGCCCGCCAGTAGCGGGTGAAGGAGACCAGGGTGGGGACCCGGCCGCGCTGGCCAAGGTCGTCGGGGAGCCAGACATCGACCGCCAGCCGGACGCCGTCGGGCATCTCGACGTAGACGGAGGAGTTGGTGGGGAGGTCGGCGAGCGGGGAGGGGCCACAGGCTGTTGCGGCAAGAACCAGAAGGAACGGCGTGAAGGCCGAGGCCAGCTTGCCGCTGGCACAGCTGTCCCTTTTCATGACTAACCCCCTGCCTTGCGCCGCCTCACCCGAAACACCGCAGACTACACGCTCCTGCCCCCCGATTCAAACTGCTCCCACAGGACATCCCATGCACGGCACTCATTTCTCACCTGACAACTCACCGCTGGACAGGCGATCGTTCCTCGGAGTCGCGGCAGCGGCCGCGGCCGGTTCAACGCTGGAGACGGGAGCGCCTCTGACCGGCAATCGGAAACCGGCCGCAACCGCGGACGCTTCGAGCCGGGACACCCCGAGCCAGGCCGCCCCCGACATCAACGGCTACGTGAAACCCGGACTTGAAGCCGTCCGCGAGACCTTCGCCGCCAACGCCCGCCTGATGGGTACCGGCGGCGCGGCTTTCGCGGCCACGCATCAGGGCGAGATGGTGGTCGACCTTTGGGCCGGCATGGCCGATCACGACCGCCCCTGGCTGCGCAACACCCGTGTTCATGTCCAGTCCACCAGCAAGGCGGTCACGGCGGCCACCGCGATGGTGCTGTACGACCGGGGCGAGCTCGACCTCGATGCCACGGTGGGTCGCTACTGGCCCGAGTACGCCACCAACGGCAAGGAGAACACCACGGTCCGCATGCTGCTGAGCCACGCGGCCGGCTCCACGCAGCTACCCGGCTACACTGAACTCCTCGACCTCGACGGCAACGGCTTCGACCAGTACGACGAGATCGCCCGGCGTTTGGCCGCGGCCGAGCCCGACTGGGAGCCCGGCACCGCGCACGGCTACCACGGCTACACCTACGGCAACCTGGTCAGCGAGGTCGTCTACCGCATCACTGGGAAGCGCGCGGGAGAGTTCCTGCGCGACGAGATGGCCGGACCGTGGCAGCTCAACACCTGGCTGGGCACGCCCTACGAGGAGCAGCGCGACCTGGCCGCGATCAAGCCATGGCCCGAGGCTCCCGTGCACGAGTCGGTCGCCGAGATGTATGCGAGCGTCGCCGCCCAGATGGAGGAGCTGGATCTATCGGCCCTGACGGATCCGACCACGTGGCAGTACCACGCGGCGTTCCGCGGGCTCCTGGGAGGCCCGATGAACGTCTTCATGTTGCAGGTCGGGCGGCTGTGGAGCCAGCCGAAAGCGCTGGCGGCCGAGTTCGGGGCGGCCAACGTCACGACGGACGCCCGGAGCCTGGCCCGGCTGTACACGCCGCTTGCCATGGACGGCGTGCTCGACGGGCGCCAGGTGGTCGCGCCGGACACCGTGCGCGAATTCGTCACCCCGACGCCACCCGGCGGCCCGGATCTGCTGATCGGCCGCGAACAGAAGTGGACGCCCGGGAGCCATCACGCCAACAGCTCGTACTTTCCGGCGCTCCCGCCCATCTACGGCCCCAACCCCGACGCCTTCGGCATGAGCGGGGGCGGTGGCAACTACGGTTTCGCCGACCCGGCCGCCGGGATTGCGGGCGGGTTCGTGCGCAATCACTACAGCAACACGATGGGACTCAGCGCGCTGCTGGTCGACGCGCTCTACAAGGCCCTCTGAGGGCGAATTGCGTTTCAGCTGAAACGTTTCCCCGGGCTCCTGGAATGAGCGCGCGAGCCGCTACCGGTCGACGG
This sequence comes from Gemmatimonadota bacterium, assembly GCA_009838975.1. GTDB lineage: Bacteria > Gemmatimonadota > Gemmatimonadetes > Longimicrobiales > Gaopeijiaceae > Bin94. Next base: position 14,215 of record VXQO01000083.1, read on the forward strand.
GCGAGCCCTGGAAGCTGACGATCTTCGCCTCGTTGCGGGCCAGGGTCACGTCCTTGCTGGTCGTCGAGAAGGTGTAGGCGTCCTCGTCGAAGCGCGAGATCGCAACCGTGTAGTCACCCGCCGGCAGACCCCCGAAGGCGTACTGGCCGTCCGCAGCCGTCCTCGTCTCGTCCTCGACGGTTCCTGACAGCACAACCCTCACGCGTTCAAGCCCCACGCCGTCGACGCTCACCAGGCCGGTGATGCTCGATGTACGCAACGGAATCCCTTCAAAGTCGACCGTTGCGGTCTCGCGCAGTGCGACGGTCACGTTCTGCGAGTCGGCTTCGAAGCCGTAGTCGCCTTTGCCGTAGTCCGAGATCGCGACCACGTAGTCGCCCGCACGCAACCGGGAGAACGCGTAGTGTCCGATGGAGTCGGTCACCATGGTCAGGTTGGCGTTGTCCTCTCCGCCGGTCACGCTGACCTTCACGCCATCGAGCCCCTCGCCCTCGGCGCTCACCCTGCCCCGGATCCCCGCGGTGCGCAGGTACGTTCCGTCGAAGCTGACGACCTTCACCTCGCCGACGCCGAGCGTGAACCCGCTCCTTGTGGAGGGGAACCGGATCTCGTCGGTGTCGAAGCCCGATGTCAGCATCTCGATGGTGTAGCTGCCCGCCCTGAGGTCGGTGAAGGCGAAAGCACCGTCGTCGCCGGTCGTGGCCACGGAGTGAAAGGTGCCCGCAAGGACGACCGTCACACCGGGAAGCGCCATGTTGTCGATCGTCACGGTCCCCAGGATCCTGGCGGTGCGGATGTAGGAGCCGGCGAAGTTGACGACGATGGCCCCCACGCATGTCACCGTGGTCGTGGTCGGGGTCCGGTCAAACGTCGCATCCGGGGGGATGAGCGGCCCGCCGATCGTGATGGTGATCGAGCCGCCCTCGATGTTGTCGAAACGGAAGTGGCCATTCGCATTCGTGGCGGTGCTGTGGCCGGTGCTCAGCGTGACCGACACGCCGGCGATTCCCACCCTCTCGATCGAGACCTGCCCGGTGATCGTGCAGGGCTCGGGAGAAGGCTCGACCTGCTGGTCGCATGCAAGGAGGGGGAGCCCAAGCAGCGCAAAAGCGGGGAGAATCCGGGGTTTGCTCGTGCGGCGGGCACGATAAAGTAAAGTCGACATTACGAAATGTAATGTCCTCATTACTGTACCTGTCAATGTGCAAGGGCCCCACATTCCCGGCGCGCACATTCTCCGGCCGACCCAATCCAGGCGCGCGCGGGCCCGATGAACCATATAGTGGAAGCAAGCAGACCGACGTTCCAGCTCCGGTTCCGTGTTGGCACGCGCGTCGCCGGCTCGCGCGAGTCGGGAACCAGTGTCCCGCAGCCTTGGAGGACCCCATGCCAGGATACGCGCCGATAGCGTGCCTCGTCCTGATCGCCGCCCTTCCCACTCTGGCCGTCGCGCAGGACGCCGACGAGTGGAGCATCGAGGAATCGAGGGCTCCTTCCACCACCCCCCTCCGATTCACCGCGACGGAAGGGACGTGGATCAGTCTCGATGTCTCGCCGGACGGGCAAGGCCCAACGGATTCACATCTGATTGGGGTGATTGAAGTTAC
>VXQO01000128.1 GCA_009838975.1 Gemmatimonadota bacterium
GGCTGGGAAGTGCCCGGCCCCATGCTGGTCACGGCTACCCCCGGGACCGATTCCACCGTCTGCGCGAGGGTTCCCGCCAGATGCCGCTGCAGCTTCTCGTGCGCGAAGACGGCGGAAGGCCGGATCATCTCGTTCGCGGATGTGGGACTGAGTACAGCTGTGACGACCACGTCGGGCAGGGGGATGGCGGCCACCTCGAGATCGACAGTGGCCGGCTCTCCCGGTTGGACATCGACGGCTACCGCCGCGTACCCGAGACGATCGATCCGGAGCCGGTGCCGCTCGGCATCCGGCACGGCGATGCGGAACGACCCGTCGCCGTGCGTCACTGCGGTGCCGCCCGTGCTGACGACCTCCACCATCGCGCCCGCGAGAGGCGTCCCGCTGTCAGCCGACCGGACGGTGCCGGCTACGTGGTCGAGGGTGTCTGCGGCCTCCTGGTAGACAGGTGTCGAGCCCGCGGAGGGTGCTGGAATGCCTGCGAGGGTGGTCCCGAGGAGGAGAATGGGGACGGGAAGGCGTCTGGATGTCGCTATTGCAAAGCCGGATGGCGGCATGATCGTCTCCTGCTGGGTGCACCGTCAGCGGCGCAACCTTCGACAAGTCTTTGGCTGACCGGGGGGTCGGCCTGGGAGGACTTTTCGCTACTACAGAGAGACGGAGAGCGGGGGAGCGCGACTTCGGTGGGAAGCGAAGTGGAGGGCTGTGGGGGCCGGCCCGTGTTCCGCGATCGCCGGAGTCCGAAAGAGGTTCGGGACCGTGAGTCCCGGCGGATGCGACCCGGTCTTGTGGCCGGGTGTGTTCCCCACGTGGCATACGGAACATTCCGCAGCCGACTCGGCCTCGCCGTCATGCGAGTGGGAGGCCTCCACGGTGGAGACGACGAGGAGCGAGAGGGAGACGGCGATGGCGGTGAGCACCCGCACGCGCCCCCGGATTCGCGCTGGATCAGCCCAGTGGATCATCCGTAATGATAGTGGCTTATCGATAACGGACAAGGGGGGTTTTGCCCATGGCCCTGGGCTGACCGACAGCCTCGGCGACTGGCCTGTCACGCACAAGCCGCACAGCGACCAAAGAGAATCAGCTCGTGGCTGTCGACCTCGAAGCCGTCGGGCGCCAGCGCCTCGACTTCGTCCGGGCATCGATGGACGTCAAACGCCTGATCGCAGGAGCGGCAGAGGAAGTGGTGGTGATGCGGACGGTCGGCCAACTCGTACCGCATCCCGCCACCCGGGAGCTCGACTTCCGACAGCCACCCTTCGCCTGTCAGGATCTTCAGGTTCCGGTACACGGTCGCCACCCCGAGTGACGGCACGATCGCCTGGCCGAACTCGAGGACCTCGTCACGCGTGAGAGGGCGCCCGGCGTTCAGGAACACGCGGCGGATCGCACGCCGTTGAGCGGTGTCTCGTTGCATGGAATCAGGGGTGGAGGGTGGACAGTTGCCGTGACAAGACGATAACACCCGATCAAACACACTATCCTTCATGCATCCGACGTCGTACTCTGAACGCACGCAACCCCCACCGGTTCCTGCCATGACCTACGCCACACTCGATCGACCACAGGTCCGCTCCCCCTTCGTCGGGTGGACGATCCCATGTCTTCTGCTGTGCGTCGCATGCGGCGATTCATCCTCCGCGCGTCCTGCTCCACCCGTGGTCGAGGGCGAACGGTTGGGGACGCCCGGGGCCCACGAACACGGCATTGCTCGAATGGGCCTGGCCGTGGACGGCACCCGCCTCACCGTCGACCTGCAACTCCCGGCGGAATCCGTGTTCGGCTTCGAGCGCGCCCCCCGCTCGGCGGAGGAGCGGGCCGCCGCCGCGGAGGCGCTCGACAGACTCCGAACCGGAGGTGCTCGTCTCTTCGCCTTTCCGGAGGGGGTGACCTGCGCGCTGGATGCGGCGGAGGTGGAGGCGCCCGAGGGGTTGGAAGGTGACGATGCCGGCGAGGACCAGCAGGCTCACGAGGACGAGGGCCACGAGCATCAAGAGGATGAGGGCCACCAGCACCAGGAGGATGAGGGTCAGGTACACGAAGAGGTGCACCTCATTGCCTCCCTCACCTGTTCCAGTGAGCCCACCGGACTGGCTAGCCTGCGGTTCGCGGACCTCCTGCCCGACGTGGTGCAGGTGGACCTGACGGTCTTCACTGCGGCAGGGGAGGCGGCTGGTCGCGTCGCGCCCGATGCCTCGTTCCGGTTCTGAGCCGGCGAGCCGGGAGTGCCGTCTCGGCACCGCCACGGGAAGAGGCTGAGCCCATTCCGACGACGGGCCACCCCGCCAACCATCCGGCCAGGATGCCCGCCCTTACCCTCCACTACAACGCGGCGTGCCCCGACTGCGTCCGCCAGGCATCCCGCACTGCGCGCGTGGATTGGTTCGGCCGCGTAGCTTTCTCCACGGAGCCCTCGCCACTCGGTGACGTGCCCGTCGGCGAGATCGTGGTCGTTGACCGGCGTCGGAAGCAGCTGTTCACCGGCGTGTTCGCCACGCGGAGAGTCTGCATGGAGGTGCCACTGTTCGTTCCCCTGGGCCTGCTGCTGTACGTCCCCCCGATCCTCCGCCTGGTCGGCAGCCGGAATCCGGGTTGTAACGGAGATACGTGCGACGTTTGAGGCACGGGGCGGCGCTCCGACGGATGTGCACGTCGCGATCGTTCACGTCCACGGCGATGGGGCGGGTCAGCGGGACGGTCGGGGAACAATCTCGGCGGGCGCCAGCTCTCTCGATCTGAACGGGTCGACCACGCGGACCTCTCCGAACGCATGCCCATGCTGCAGATCTTCGGTCAACAGGATCGAGCAGCCCAGGGATTGGGCCGCCGCGACAATGACGGCATCCCACCACGACACGGAATGGCCGTCCTGGATATGCCAGGCTCGTTCCAGGATACCGAGGTCGATCGCTACGGGTTGCCACACGGCAAGATCCTGAACGATTCCGCGCGCTTCTGTCGGGGCGACACCGATCCGCGCCTTGCCGGTCAGGGTCACGTAGAGCTCTTGCAGGACCTGGAAGCTCAGGCGTCCGGTGCGGGAGCGTGCAAGGTGGGCGATCCACTCGTCGGCCCGGGCCTGCTTGGCGGGATCGCCACGATCGTGACGGTAGACGAAGACGTTCGTGTCAACGAAGACGAGTGCGGACATACAGTTCGTCCCGGGATGGCCGACGCCCGTCAGGCCAGTCGATCTTGCGCGGCCTTCTGGCCAAATACCGTTTCATGGCGACCTCGTAGTCGTCCTCGCGGTCGCGCTTCCGCTCCAACAATTCGCGGATCCACCTGGAGACGCTACGATCGTCTTTGGCGGCCCTGACCCTCAGCCACCGGGCGACATCCTCGGGCAGGGTGATAGTGATATTCTTCACAGGTCCGTCGTTCCTTCCTCACACAAAACGATTGCAACACGAGTATCGTGAAACACGAAAACAGTGTCAAGGCTCCGGTTGCACCCGCGAGATGTCGGCGAGGGACGGAAGGACCGGACAACTACATTGTTAGTAGTATCCGGCGGGAGAGTCAGACGACCGCCATACCCTCCAGCACGGCCACCGCCGCCCCCAGGCCCGGCCCCCTGTGTGCGGCGACCTCCAGGCCCGCCGCCTCACCCGCCAGCGCCTCCGCCGTCTCGCGTGAGATCGCGATCCCTTCGGCGGTGGCGTGGTCCGCGCTCAGGGACTCGGCCCGCCGCATCCGTTCCAGCACCCGGTCGGGCAGGACGACGCCCGGAACCTCGTTCTTGAGGAAATCCGCGTGGCGGAGTGAGCCGAGCGGCTGGATCGCCGCCACGACCGGAATCCCGGGCCCGCTACCGCCGTCCCCGATTCCAGCGAGGAACTCGACCAGGTGCTCGGCGTCGAAGACCGGTTGGGTCACGGCGAAGTGGGCGCCCGCGTCGACCTTCCAGTGGAAGCGGCCCAGCTCGCGGGCGGGGTCGCGGGTTCCCTGGCGGAGCGCCACGCCCACCACGAAGCCGGGCGGCGGGCCGATGTCGTTGCCCGAAGGATCGACGCCGCTGTTCATGGCAGTCACCACGTTGGTGAGGCCGATCGAGTCGACGTCGACGACGGACCTGAAGTCGGAATAGGGCGCGGCGCCGGGCGGGTCGCCGGTGAGCAGGAGGACGTTGCGCACCCCGGAGGCCGCCGTGCCCAGGAGGTCGCTGATCATGCCGAAGAGGGTGCGGTCCCGGCAGGTGTAGTGGGCCAGCGGCTCGGCCGGACACGACCGCGCGATCAGGCCGGCCAGGACCAGAACGCTCAGCCGCGCGGTGCGGCGGTCCTCGTGGATGCCGATGACGTCGGCGCCCGCCTGCGCCAGAGCGCGGCAGTCGTCCAGCATGCGGGCGGTGTCCCACCCCCGGGGGGGTAATACCCGGGCCATGGTCACGAATTCGCCGGCCGCGAGGCGGCGTCCCAGCTCCGAGCGCGACGCCAGCGGGGGAGGGGTCTTGCGCGCGGAGGACTCGCCCACCGAGCGGATCACGCGGATGGAGGTGCTCTGTGGCTGGATGGTCGCCACCACTTCGGCGATGCCGCGGATGTGTTCGGGGGTCGTGCCGCAGCATCCGCCGACGATCCGTGCTCCAGCGTCGATCGCGGGCCGCGCATATTGCGCCATGTACTCCGGTTCGGTGACGTAGATCTTGCGGTCGCCGATGGCTCGGGGCAGGCCGGCGTTGGGTACGGCCGCAAGGGGCAGCCGGGTGACCTGGGCCATAGCCTCCAGGCCCTCCAGGATGACCGCGGGCCCCACCGAGCAGTTGAGTCCCACCGCCTCGGCGCCCCATGCCTCGGCCGCGCGGGCCGCCTGCTCGACCGTCGTGCCATAGGCTGTGACGCCGTCCTCGCCCACGGTCACCTGCGCGATCACGGGGAGGTCGCAGCGGCTCCGCACCGCCCGAAACGCCTGTTCCAGTTCCACCAGGTCCGAAAAAGTCTCGAGGACGAAGCCGGCGGCGCCCCCCGCGAGCAGGCCGTCCACCTGGCGGCCGAAGTAGTCGCGGGCCTCTTCCAGCGACGTGGGGCCCAGGGGCTCGAGCCGGATCCCCAGCGGCCCGACCGCGCCCGCCACCGCGGCGCGCCCCGAGGCGGCGCGCACGGCGATCGCGGCGGCCCGCTCGTTGAGTTCCTCGGTGCGCGCGTCCAGCCCGTGCGAGGACAGCTTGACGGGGTTGGCGCCGAAGGTGTTGGTCTCGATGATGTCGGCGCCGGCCCGGATGTACTGTTCGTGGACGTCCTCGACCAGGTCGGGGTGGGTGGCGTTCAGTTCGTCGTAGCAGACGTTGAAGAAGACGCCGCGCGCGTACAGCATGGTCCCCATCGCCCCGTCCATGACGTGGACGCGCCCGCCGGAGAGCATCTCGCGCAGGTCAGCCATGTGGGGTCTCGGCCAGGTTGGGACTGAGCCAACGTGTAGCTTCGTCGATACTTATCCCCTTTCGCTTCGCGTAGTTGTTCAACTGGTCGCCGTTGATGCGGCCGACGCCGAAGTAGAAGCTGTCGGGGTGTCCGATGTAGATGCCGGAGACCGAGGCGGCGGGGATCATGGCGCAGCTTTCGGTCAGCGACACGCCGATCGCGGGGGCGTCGAGGAGGCGGAAGATTGTCTCCTTTTCGGAGTGGTCGGGCGAGGCGGGATAGCCGGGGGCGGGGCGGATGCCGGCGTATTCCTCGGCGATGAGCTGGCTGTTGGTGAGCGACTCGTCGGGCGCGTAGCCCCAGAACTCGCGGCGGACGCGTTCGTGCAAGTGCTCGGCGAAGGCCTCGGCGAGCCGGTCCGCCAGGGCCTTGGCGAGGATGCTCTGGTAGTCGTCGCTGTCGGCCTCGAATGCGGCACAGAGTTCGGCGACGCCTTCTCCCGCGGTCACCACGAACGCGCCCACGTGGTCTGCGACGCCGGAGCACTCGGGCGCCACGAAATCGGCCAGGCAGAGGTTGGGGCGGTTCCCCGGCTTGGCGAACTGCTGTCGGAGGCAGTGGAGGACTGCGAGCGGATCGTCGCGCGACTCGCTGTCCCAGATGACTATGTCGTCGCCCGAAGCGTTTGCGGGGTAGAGGCCGATGACTGCCTTCGCCGTCAGCAGGCGCTCGCGCCGGATGCGCCGGAGCAGCGCGCGGGCGTCGTCGTAGAGGCTTGTGGCCTGCGGACCCACGTCCGGATCGGACAGGATGTCGGGAAACCTGCCCTTGAGTTCCCAGGCCCGGAAGAAGGGAGTCCAGTCGATCCGGGCGACGAGCGCGTCGAGGTGCTGGGATGGGAACGTGCGGGTGCCCGTGAAGGTCGGGCGGACCGGGGCGTGGCGCTCCCAGTCGAGCGTCAGGCGGTTGGCGCGGGCGGCCTCCAGGTCGAGCAGCGGTGCGCGTTTCCCCGGCCCGGCACGACGGCGACGGATGCCCTCGTACTCCTCGCGGATCGCGGCCGTGTAGGCCGGGCGGCTCGCGCGGTCCAGCAGCCTGCCCGCCACGGTGACGCAGCGCGACGCGTCGAGGACGTGGACGGTCGCGCCAGAGTAGCGCGGCTCGATCTTCACGGCGGTGTGGACGCGCGAGGTCGTGGCGCCGCCGATCAGGAGCGGCTGGGTCATGCCCGTGCGTTCCATCTCGCTGGCGACGTGCACCATCTGGTCGAGGCTCGGCGTGATCAGCCCGGAGAGCCCGATGAGGTCGGCGTCCACCTCGCGGGCCTTTGCCAGAATGTGTTCGGCGGGGACCATCACGCCCAAGTCGAACACTTCGTAGTTGTTACACTGGAGCACGACGCCGACGATGTTCTTGCCGATGTCGTGCACGTCGCCCTTGACGGTGGCCATCACGATGCGGCCGGCGGATCGGCGGCCGGCCATTCGGTCGCGGCCCGCCCCCTCCGCTGTCTCCGCCTCGTCCAACCCCTTCTCGCGCTCCAGGAACGGCACGAGGTACGCTACCGCCCGTTTCATCACGCGGGCGCTCTTAACCACCTGAGGGAGGAACATCTTTCCGGAGCCGAAGAGGTCGCCGACAGTGTTCATTCCCGCCATCAGCGGTCCCTCGATGACGTGGAGCGCCCGCTTGGCGCCTGCGCGCGCCTCCTCCGTATCCGCCTCGATGTAGTCGGTGATGCCGTGTACGAGCGCGTGTTGCAGGCGCTGTCCGGCGGGCCCCTCGCGCCACGAGAGGTCCTCGACGTCCCCCGCCGCGCTCCCCCGGTATCTCCCGGCGAGCTCGGTAAGGCGCTCGGTGGCCCCGGGGTCGCGGTTGAAGAGCACGTCCTCGACCGCGGTGAGCAGTTCGTCGGGGATCTCGTCGTAGACGGTGATGGCGCCGGCGTTGACGATCCCCATGTCCATTCCGGCGCGGCCCGCGTGGTAGAGGAACGCGGAGTGCATGGCCTCGCGCACGCCGTGGCTGCCCCGGAACGAGAACGACACGTTGCTGACCCCGCCGCTCACCAGCGCGTGCGGCAGCGACTCCTTGATGCGGGCCACCGCGTCGAAGTAGGCCACCGCGTACTCGTCGTGCTCGGCGATCCCGGTGGCCACGGCGAAGATGTTGGGGTCGAAGATGATGTCCTCGGGCGGGAACCCCTCTTTGCGCACCAGGGTGTCGTAGGCGCGACGCGAGATCTCCACCTTGCGGTCGGCGGTGTCGGCCTGGCCCTCCTCGTCGAAGGCCATGATGATCACGGCCGCGCCGTAGCGGCGGATCAGGCGCGCCTGCTCGCGGAAGGCCTCCTCGCCGTCCTTCAGGCTGATCGAGTTCACCACCGCCTTGCCCTGCACGCACTTGAGCCCGGCCTCGATCACCTCCCAGCGCGACGAATCAATCATGAACGGGACGCGCGCGATCTCGGGCTCGGCCGCGAGCAGGTTCAGGAAGCGCACCATCGCCGCCTTCGAGTCCAGCATCCCCTCGTCCATGTTGACGTCGATGATCTGGGCGCCGTTGCGCACCTGCTGCAGCGCGACCTCGAGCGCCGCCTCGTAGTCGTCGTCCAGGATGAGGCGGGCGAAGCGCTGTGATCCCGTCACGTTCGTGCGCTCGCCAACGTTCACGAAGAGCGACTCGGGACCGATGGTGAGGGGTTCCAGGCCGGAGAGGCGGGTGCGGACGGGGGGTTGGGGCACGCGGCGGGGCTCGACGCCCTCGACGGCGGCCGCGATCGCCGCGATGTGGTCCTGCGTGGTCCCGCAGCACCCGCCCACAAGGTTGAGGAAGCCGGAGCGCGCGAAGTCGCCCATGGTGGCGGCCATGTCCTCGGGGCTCAGGTCGTAGCCGCCGAACTCGTTGGGCAGCCCGGCGTTGGGGTGGCAGCTGACCGGGTACTCGCTGACCGTGGACAGCTCCTGCAGGTACGGGCGCAGCTGGTCGGGTCCGAGCGCGCAGTTGAGGCCGAAGGCGAGCGGGGACGCGTGGCGCAGCGAGTTGTAGAAGGCCTCGGGGGTCTGGCCGGTGAGCGTGCGGCCGCTCTGGTCGGTGATGGTGCCGGAGATCATGAGCGGGAGGCGGGTGCCCAGCGCGTCGCAGGCCTCCAGGACGGCGAAGACGGCGGCCTTGGCGTTCAGTGTGTCGAAGATGGTCTCGACCATGAGGATGTCGACGCCGCCTTCGATCAGGGCGCGGGCCTGTTCGGCGTACGCCGCACGCAGTTCCTCGAAGGTGACCTGGCGGGCGCCGGGATCGTTCACGTCGGACGAGATCGACGCCGTGCGGTTCATCGGCCCGAGGATTCCGGCCACGTAGCGGGGGCGGTCGGGGGTGCGCGCCGTGAATTCGTCGGCGGCCGCGCGCGCGATTTGGGCCGCCGCGCGATTGATGTCGCCGACCGCGTCCTCGACCCCGTAGTCCGACATCGCCACTCGCGTCGAGGAGAAGGTGTTCGTCTCGATGATGTCCGCGCCGGCCTCGAGATAGGCGCGGTGGATCCCGCCGATGATGTCGGGGCGGGTCAGGCTGAGGAGGTCGTTGTTGCCGAGTAGCGGCTGCGGGTGGGCGCGGAAGAGGTCGCCGCGAAAGTCGTCCTCGCCGAGGTCGTGGCGCTGGATCATCGTGCCCATCGCGCCGTCGAGCACCAGGATGCGGTCGGCGAGGAGTTGCTCGATGGGGGGTCTGGTCACCTTGTGTCCCGCACTTCCCGCCAGTCCGCCCGTGCGGAAGGGCCGACCCCTGTCCAGCGGGGTTGTGGGTCCTTCCGGCGGGCGTGGCTTTTTAGCTGTTCGCTGGCCGCAAATATGCCACAAATCGCCTTACGCTTCGGCTCATCGCCGGTAAACGGCGGAGGCCGTTGGAGTTGCAACGATAGCGGAAACGGCGGAGGGATTCCAGCCGGGGCACCATGCTGTTCGCTCGCGCTTGAGGACTGTCCGCGGGCGCGCTTGGCCGGGCGCAGGGCGGACGCTCCCGCCCGCCTACTCGCGATCCCGGCGGTACCGACTCGCCTGGTATTCCTCCACCCAGGCCCGGGAGCTGCGCCAGCGACCGCTTGCGTTGCGGACCGCCCGAAGCCGACCTCGTCCGGCCGCCGCACGGAGGGCGGGGGCCTTCAACTCCGGCGTCGCCAGCGCACTGAGCGGAACCAGGCGGGCCGGGTCGGCGACCGCCGGAATGACGAAACGGTAGAGGTTGTCGAGAATCGCGCGGGCAAGCATCTCGCCCAGCTGTCCCGGCTCACCCCGGTCCGCTTTCCGCAGGGCATCGAGGTATCGTGAGCGTTCGCGTTTGTAGACGATCGCGGGCGGGTAACCGAGCCGGACGAGGATCAGGTTCAGAACCAGGCGCCCAGTTCGTCCATTGCCGTCGAGGAACGGGTGTATCTGCTCGAATCGGCAGTGGAGTTCGGCGAGGTGCTCCGGGAAGTCCAACTGTGCAGGATCGAGCTTGTTGACCTGTTCGATCCACGACTCCATCTCCACGGACACGAGTGGCCACGAGACGGGAGTCATTCCGCCCGGGAACGGCCGGATGTCGTGTTCACGAAAGCTGCCGGGAGTCTCCCGGTCCGTGGCGTCGGGATGGGGAGCCACCTCCCAGACCGGGGACATCGCCGTGTGGTGAACCTGACGCACCTCGGCCAGGCTGAGGACGGCCCGCGGGTGACTGAGCCCGGAGCGGTTGACCGCTTGCCGGTACACCCACTCGGCCGCGGTAGCGTAGCCGCGAACCTCCAGATACTCGCGAAGTTCCCCGTCGCCCACGGCTCGCCCCTCGGCCAGAAGCTGTTCGACCTGCTTCAGGACCAGCGTGTTGCCCTCGATCGCCGTCGAATGATGAGCCTCCCGGTACCAGATGCCGCGCCAGATCCCGGCAGCTCTCTGCGGGACCGGCAAGCCGCCCAGGTGCTCCCACAATTCAGTCACGTCGACTCGCAGCCGGCCGTAGACTTCTCGGCGGGGCGGCCGGCCTCGTCGTTGCGGCCGATCGGGAGTGTGTTCGGTCATGGCAATTTGTTCGATTATGAGTAGTCGAATGTAACAGAATACTTTAATGGGTGGGGCCCCACTTCGATACCTGGATGTCCAGGACGCACGGGACATCGACAAGGCCCACCCCGCTTCACCGGGCACCTGGCCAGTGGACTGGTTGGCGCGGCGCACCGCCGTCCGGGTTAGCTTTGGTCTTGTGGTGTCGGGGGCCGATGAGCCGTGGGTCCACATCCTGACAGGAGCAGAGCGGAGAATTGGGTCGACAAGCAGAGGACGCTCCGAAGCACAAGGAAGTGTCGGGCCTCCGGATGCCCGCCCCGGCCATGCTCGATCTGGCGGCCAGGGCCGCCGAGGCGCTCGTGCGGCGCAGCGAGGAGTTGGACCGGACCGAGGCATGGGACGGCGAGTTCCGTGACGAGCTTGTCGAGAAGCTCATGCAGGATCCACCGCAGCGCGGGCGGCCCCCCGACGAAGTTCTGGAACAGGCCCTGACCGACATTCTCCCACCAGCACTTCGCCTCGACCATCCCCGTTGCTTCGGCTTCGTGCCGTCGTGCCCCACCTGGCCGGGAGTTATCGCGGACTTCCTCGCCGCCGGCCACAACATCAACTCCTGCAACTGGCTCATATCGAGCGGTGCCAGCCAACTCGAATGCGTGGTAGTGGAGTGGTTTCGCGAATGGCTCGGCTACCCGGACACGGCCGGTGGGCTGCTGACGAGCGGTGGCTCGGCCGCGAGCCTGGACGCGCTCGTGGCCGCGAGGGAAGCCGCCGGATACCCGGAGCGCGCCAGCGTCTACATGAGTGATCAGAGCCACAGCGCACACCTGAGGGCCGTGAAGATCGTCGGTGTCCGCCCTGAGCACGCCCGGATCGTGCCGAGCGACGAGCGTTTTCGGATCGACATGGGCGCATTGGCCCGGCTGGTGGCGGCCGATCGCGCCGCCGGATTGAAGCCCATTGCCGTGTGCGCCAATGCAGGCGCTACCGCGACCGGGGCCGTCGACCCGCTGGAGGAACTGGCCGACCTGTGTGCGTCGGAGGACATGTGGCTGCACGTGGACGCCGCGTACGGCGGGTTCGCCATCGTGACCGAACGAGGCAAGCGGATCCTGCGCGGCATCGAGCGCGCCGACTCGATCGTGCTCGATGCGCACAAGTGGTTCTTCCAGCCCTACGAAGTGGGCTGTCTCATGGTCAGGGACATCTCGACGCTCGAGAAGCCGTTCGGGATCCGGCCCGATTTCCTGCAGGACGCGTTGTGGGGCTCGGGTCATCCCAATTTCTGGGATCGCGGCTTGCAGATGAGCCGCTCCGCGCGGGCGCTCAAGATCTGGATGTCGGTGCAGACGTTCGGGATGGCCGCCTTCAGGCGGGCCATTTCCAACGGGATGGATTTGGCCGCCCGTGCACAGGAATACATCGACGAAAGCCCCGTGCTGGCGTGCACGAGCCCCGCGTCTCTGAGCGTCGTGTGCTTCCGCGTCGATCCGGCCGGCCAGGACATTGCGGACGAAGACCTGGACGAAGTCAATCGCACTGTACTGGCCCGCCTGTTTTGGGAGGACCCGGCGTTCATGTCCTCGGCCATGCCCCGCGGACATTTTTCGCTGCGGCTGTGCATCGTCAACCACAACACCACCTGGGACGATGTGCGGGACACGCTGGAGGCCGCCGAGCGCTTCGGGCGGGGGGCGCTCGCTGGCTAGGCCGGGCCGGGCTGGGCCACACGCTGGCGCCCGTGTCCCTCGCGTCCCATCTGCAGCGTCGCGAGAGCCGGGACGATCACCATCAGCACACCGGTCGCGGCGATGATTCCGAAGCCGAGTGAGGCCGCCATGGGGATCAGGAAGCGCGCCTGCAGGTCCTGCTCCAGAATGAGGGGTGCGACACCCAGAAAGGTGGTCAGCGAGGTGAGGAAGATCGGGCGGAAGCGCGCTTTCGCGCCGCCGATGATCGCCTCGCGGACGGGCATGCCCGCGCGCCGCCGCTCGCTGATGAAGTCGATCATCACGATGGAGTCGTTGACGACCACTCCGCTGAGCCCCACGAAGCCGAAGACGGAGGTGGCGGCGATCTCGAATCCCAGCAGCAGGTGGCCCAGCACCGCGCCCACCAGGCCGAACGGGATCGCGGCCATGACGATCAGCGGCCGGACGTACGAACGGAACGGGATCGCCAGCAGCGCGTAGATCGCGAACAGCGCGAGGGCGAAGCCGCGGCCGAGGGCCCCCATCGATTCGGCGACCTCGCGGCGCTCGCCGGCGAACGAGTGCTCGAGGCCGGGATCCCGGGCCGACATCTCCCCCAGGACCGCTTCGAGCCGCCGGGTGGCCGCCGGCGTTGCGGGAGCCTGCGCGTCGGCCGTGACGGTCGCGACGCGGCTGCCGTCCTGGCGCCGGATCACGATGGGTGAATTGCCGAACCGCGCCGCCGCGACCTGACCGAGGTGGACCGTGCCCCCCGCGGGTGTGCGCACCCGGTAGGTCTCCAGATCAGCAATTGCGTCACGCTCGTGCTCGGGGAGGCGCGCATACACGCGGACCTCCTCCCGGCCCCGCTGCAGCCGCACCACCTCCTCCCCGAAAAACGCGGCGCGGACCTGACGGGCGAGGTCGTCGAGACCAAGGCCCAGCGTCCGGGCCTCGGGCTTCAGGTCGAGCTGGATCTCCCGGACGCCCTGGTCCTGGTCCGACCGGACATCGAAAACGCCCGCCAACCCGCGCAGGATCGTGGCGACGGTGTCAGCGGCTGCCGTCAGCCGACGGGGATCCGGATGCGCGAGTTCCACGTGCACGGGCAGGCCCAGATCGACGAGATTGGCGCTGAAGGACAGGCTGCGGTAGCCTGCGACCTCCCCGGCCTCCTCGCGCCAGGCCTGCTCAAGGGCTGAAGCGGTGATCGTCCGAAGTTGCGCATCGAGGAGCCTGAACTGCACCGTCGCGATGTGAGCGCGCGGCACCGATTCGGGAGCGCCGCCCGATGCTACGATGGCGGCTCCGAGCGTCTCCGGTGCGCCCCCCAGAGTGACTGCAACGCCGGTCACCAGCGCTTCCGCTCCCTCGGGCTGTCCGGTCGACAAGCGGTCGACCGCCCGGCGTCCGGCGTCCTCCAGTTGCTGGGCCACGTTGGCGGTGCGTGCCCGGGGCGTGCCTTCGGGCATCTCCAGCGTTGCGGTCACCAGGTTGCCCTCGACGGTGGGCGTGAACGCCACGCCGACGATCCCGGCGGGAACCAGGGCGAGGACGACGATGAGGGTGCCCGCTCCCGCCGCGACCACGATCCCCGGCCGGGCCGTCGCAAAGTGCAGAAGGCGATCCAGCGGACCGTTCACGAACCGCTCCAGCGCGCGGTTGACGCTGGCCTGCGCACGCTTGTGAAGGCCGTCGGCGGCAGGCGCGCGCGGACCGGAGGAGCCGCCGGTGGAGCGACCGCGCGGACCCAAGGAGCCTCCCGCGGAGCGACCGCGCGAGCCCGTGGAGCCGCCTGCGGGCAGCCTGGAGAGGTGGTGGGGCAGCACCAGCAGCGACTCCAGCAGCGAGAACGCCAGCACCGAGATCACAATCACGGGGATCGCTTCGGCCATCGCTCCGACCGAGCTGGGGACGAAAAACAGAGGGAGGAAGGCAGCCATGGTGGTGAGGACGCCGAAAGTCACCGGTGCCCTCACGCGCCGGGCGCCCCGGATGGCCGCCGCCAGCCCGCCGTGTCCGCGGTCCCGCTCCGCCGCGATGTTCTCGCCCACCACGACCGCGTCGTCCACGACGATCCCGACGGCCAGAATGAACGCGAAGAGGGAGGTCAGGTTGATCGAGACGTCGAGCACCGCCATGACGGCCAGGGTCCCGACGAACGAGACCGCGATGCCCGCGGCAACCCAGAATGCAAGCCTGAGGTCCAGGAACAGGGTAAGCACGCCCAGCACCAGCAGGAGTCCCAGGAAACCGTTCTTGAGCATCAAGCCCAGGCGGGCCGCGAGGGGGTCGGCGTCGTTGCTCCAGACATCCACCCCCACCCCCGGCGGCAACCCCGGGGCCACGCTCTCCCGCAGTTGCCGCTCGACGGCTTCGGCGATGTCCAGCACGCGCTCGTCCGCAGTCCTGTAGACCTCGATGAACGCGGCCGGCTGTCCGTTGTAGCGGCTGACCAGTCCGCCTTCGGCAAAGCCGTCGCGCACTTCGGCGATGTCTCCCAGCCGCACCGTGGTGCCATCGCTCCCGGCCAGCACGATGATGTTCTCGAAGTCGTGCTGGTTATAGCTGCGGCCGGCGGTCCGGATCCGGACCTGCTCGTCCGGCGTGTCGATGCTTCCCGCCGACAGCTCAAGCGTACCGCTCCCGACCGCGGCGGCCACGTCCGCCAGCGTGAGGCCCAGCGCGTTCAGACGGTGTGCCGGCACCTCGATCGAAATCTCGTAGTCGCGCACGCTGCTCGTCCGCACGTGCGAGACCGCCGGCAGCGACGAGAGTTCGTCCTCGACGCGGTGAGCCAGCTCCTTGAGCGTCCGCTCCTGGACATCGCCGTAGAGTGCGATCCGCATGACGCTGCGCCGGGACGTCATTTCGGTCACCGCTGGCCGCTCGGCACCCGCCGGGAACGTCGGGATTCCGTCGACGGCCGCCTTGATTTCCTCCAGCGCCCTGTCGGCGTCAGCGGCTCTGCCGAGTTCGGCGACGACCGACCCGAGTCCCTCGGAGGCCACCGATTGGACGCTCCTGATGCCCTCGATGGACCGAATCCGCTCGTCGACCCTGCGGACGATCGATTCGTCCACCTCTGCCGGGGACGCTCCCGGGTACGGCACGGAAACCTGAATCCGGTCCAGCGAGTGTTCCGGAAGCACTTCCTGGTCGAGGCTTCCGAGAGAGAGGAGTCCGGCAGCGAGGATCCCGACCATCAGGAGGTTGGCCGCGACGCCGTTGCGGGCCATCCAGGCGATGGGGCCTCCGTGTCGCTGCGCGCCGTCCCCGTCCCCGCCGCCCGCCACCCTCAAGTCACCCCCCTCGGATAGCGGCGCCCGTTTATCTGTTTCCCGATGAACGTGGGTCGTACCAGGTAGTGGTAGGTCACCAGGATCAGGCCGGTCGCGATGACCGAGACGAGCACGAACTTGACGATCCCGGGAAGCGGCACGCCAGCCAGCGGAATAGGCAGGAGCATGACGAACGGCACGTGGACGATGTAGATCCAGTACGAGGCGTCCGCCATGT
>VXQO01000035.1 GCA_009838975.1 Gemmatimonadota bacterium
GCTGCCCCCCAGCCCCCGGCCGCGCCCCTCGCCCCCCACCACCGCATCCTCGGCGATCATCCGCTCCACGACGTTGATCTCCCCGACCGGCGCCCTGATCGCCCGGCAACCGTGGCTCTCCGCCACATCGTCCACGACCCGGCTCGTCGAGAGGTTGGTGACGACGCTCCCGGGCCGCCGCGAGAGTACCACGTCCGCAGCCAGCGCCAGCGTCAGGTCCTCACCCAGGGCCCGTCCCTCCTCGTCCACCAGCGACAGCCGGTCCACGTCCGGGTCGACCGCCAGCCCGATCCGCGCCCCCGACTCGCGCACCAGCTCTCCCAGCGCAGTCAGACTGGCCGCAACAGGCTCCGGATTCCGGTGGAACCGTCCGTTCGCCTCGGTCCCGATGGCGCTGACCTCGCATCCCAGCCGCGAGAGCAGCTCCGGCATGATCACACCACCTGCCCCGTTGCCGCAGTCGAGCGCAACGTGCATCCCTTCGCTGCGGATCCGTTGAGTATCGAGCAGAGACAGGTTCAGGATCCGCTCGATGTGACGGTCCACCGCGCCCCCGTCCCGCTCCACACACGGGATCGCGTGCCAGAGTGCGCGCCCCGGTTCCCGCTCCCGCACCCGCGCCTGGAAACGCCTCATGCGGGCGGGCGGAAGGAAGGTCCCCCCCCTCACCGCGAACTTCAGCGCATTCCATTCGGCAGGGTTGTGGCTCGCGGTCACGCCCAGCCCCCCCGCGGCGTCCCCCTCCCGCACGGCCAGCATCAGCGTCGGCGTCGGCACGACCCCCAGCTCCACCACCCGGCACCCCACCGACAGCAGCCCGGCCACGGCCGCGCGCATCAGCATCGGCCCCGATGTCCGCGAATCGCGACCCACCACGACCGGCCCCTCGTCTCCCTCTTCCCTCAGGAAGGCCCCGTAGCAGGCGGCAAGTCCCGCGACCAGCTCCGGCGTGAGCGCGTCGCCCACGCGGCCGCGGAACCCGGATACGCTGACCATCAGGTCGTCGGGCAGGAGAATGGGCATGCGGGAAATTAGCGTATATTGGCAGACGCCATTGGAGCCCCGGATTCAGGGAGAATCCGTTGTCCGAACCGCCAGGACATTTCGATACCCGACGTTTCGACACCCGCTGCGTGCACGCCGGACAGTCTCCGGAGCCGGTCACCGGGGCGATAACGCTGCCGGTGTTCCAGACTTCGACGTATGTGCAGGACGGGCTGGGGCGTCACCGCGGCTACGAATACGCGCGGCTCCAGAACCCCACACGTGAAGCCTGCGAAGCCAACATCGCGGCGCTCGAGGGCGGACGGCACGGCGTCGCCTTCTCGAGCGGCCTCGCCGCGATCGAGTGCCTCGCCAAGACCGTCGCGCCGGGTGCCCACATCGTGAGCGAGGAGAACACCTACGGCGGCACCACGCGGATGTTCACCCAGGTCTTCGACCGCCTGGGCATCGACGTGACGCTGGTCGACACCCGCGACGCGGGCGCCATACGGGCCGCACTTCGTCCGGACACCCGGCTCATCCACCTCGAGAGCCCGTCCAACCCCCTCATGCGCATCGCCGACATCGCGGCGGTCGTGGAGCTGGCCCGGCGGCACGGTGCGCTCATCTGCGTCGACAGCACCTTCGCGTCGCCCTTCAACCAGAAGCCGCTGGCGCTGGGCGCCGATGTGGTGGTGCACTCGACCACCAAGTACCTGGCCGGACACTCGGACCTCCTCGGGGGTATCCTCGTGGTGGACGACGACGCCCTGGCCGAAGACCTCCGCTTCGTGCGCAAGTCCACCGGCCCGCTGCCCGGACCGCTCGACTCATGGCTCACGCTGCGCGGCACCAAAACCCTTCACCTTCGCATGGCCCGCCACAACGAGAACGGAATGCGGATCGCCGAGTTCCTCCAGTCCCATCCAGCAGTGCGGGCCGTCCACTACCCCGGGCTGCCGGCCCATCCGCAGCACGACCTGGCCCGGCGCCAGATGCGCGGCTTCTCCGGGATGCTCTCGGCGGAGTTCTCGCATGCGGACGCGAAGCGCCTCGCCGAGGGCACCACCCTCTTCCGTCTCGCGGAGAGTCTGGGCGGCGTGGAATCCATGATCTGCGTGCCCGCCGTAATGACCCACGCGTCGGTCCCGGAGGCTGCGCGGCTGCGCCTGGGGATCACCGGCGGACTGGTCAGGCTCTCGGCGGGGATCGAAGACGCGCGGGATCTCGTCGAAGATCTGGAGCGCGCCCTCGACAAACCATAGAAACAGGACACATCCAACGATGAACTACGACGATTTCGACACTTCGTACGGCCACGGAGACGACACCGGCGCCAACGGCGAACCCCGCGCCACCCGCATCCTCAGCGACATCTCGTCGCGGTCGTGGGAGCACAGTGCGGACCGGGCCGCCCTGGCCGCGCTGCGCAAGCTGCCCGGCTTCGACCAGGTGTTGCGCACCCTCTTCGGGATCTTCGGCGAGAAGCCGGTGCGGCTCGCCTTCCAGGCCAACGCGGTACGTGTAGGACCGAACCAGTTTCCTCACCTCTGGGACCTGTACTGCGAGGTCTGCACCACGCTGGACGCCCCCGAACGCTACCCCCTGTTCGTCTCCCAGAACCCGGTCGTCAACGCGGGCGCATACGGGATGAAGCAGCCCTTCATCATCCTCAACTCCGGCACCCTGGAGCTCCTCACCGACCGGCAGGTGTCGTACGTGATGGGCCACGAAGTCGGCCATGTGATGAGCGACCACGTCCTTTACAGGACCATGACCGTTCTGCTCACCGAGCTCGCCAAGCTGGGCTTTCCGCTGGTGGGGCTCGCGGCCCGTGCGATCCTCATCGCGCTCCTCGAATGGTCGAGGAAGAGCGAGCTCTCGTCGGACCGGGCGGGGCTGCTCGCGATCCAGGAGCCGGACGAGGTCATGGGCTCCATGCTGAAGATGGCCGGCGGCGGGCGGGACGAGGAGACGTCGCTGCCCGAGTTCATCCGGCAGGCGGAGGACTACCGCCAGTCCGGCGACATGGCCGACCAGGTCTTCAAGGTCCTGAATCTGCTTGGCCAGTCGCACCCCTTCTGGGTTCTGCGCGTATCGGAACTCCGGGGCTGGATCGAGACGGGCGATTACGACCGGATCCTGCGCGGCGAATACAAGCGGCGGGGCGACCCCGATCCCGCCTACGCCGAGGACCTGGCCGAGGCCGCCGACAGCTACAAGACCGGCGCGAGGGAAATGCTCGGGCAGATGGCCGGAGCGGCCAGACGTGCCGGCGAGAGTTTCTGGGAATCCTTCAGAAAGCAGCCCTGACGGGCATGCGCATCCTGATCGTCGGAAACGGTGGCCGTGAGCACACGCTGCTGTGGAAGCTGCGCCGGGACGCGCCCGGGGCCGCCTTCTACGCGACTCGCCCCAACGGCGGGATGGCGCCTCATTGCGCCGCAGTCGACATCGCGCCCACGGATGTGGTGGCGTTGGCGGGCTGGGCGGCCGCCAACCGGATCGACCTGGCCGTCGTGGGCCCCGAAACACCCCTGGCCGCGGGCCTCGCCGACCGGATGAAGCACTCCGGCGTCCCCGTCTTCGGGCCTTCGGCGGGAGCGGCCCGGATCGAGTCCAGCAAGGCCTTTGCAAAGGACCTGATGGCGGGCGCGGGGGTGCCCACCGCCGCCTACGAGGTGTACACCGACGCAGACCGGGCGGCGGCATTCATCGAGTCGGTGGGTGCGCCGGTGGTCGTCAAGGCATCGGGTCTGGCCGCGGGCAAGGGCGCGATCGTGTGCGGCACCGTGGAGGAGGCCGTGACGGCCGCGCGCGACATGCTCTCGGGGTCGTTCGGCGAGGCGGGCCGCAAGGTGGTGATCGAGGAGTACATGGAGGGCGAGGAGCTCTCCGTGTTCTGTCTCGCCGACGGGGAAGAGTTCGTGCCGCTCCTGTCGTCCCAGGACCACAAGCGGATCGGCGAGGGGGACACAGGGCCCAACACCGGCGGCATGGGGGCCTATGCGCCAGTGGGATTCGTGACCGATGCGCTGATCGAGGAGGTGGGCGATCGCGTCGTCGCGCCCGTGCTCACGGCGCTGGCCGAAGGCGGCAACCGCTTCAGCGGCCTCCTCTACGCGGGGCTGATGGTCACCGGGGAGGGACCGAAGGTGGTCGAGTTCAACTGCCGCTTCGGCGATCCGGAAACGCAGGCGGTGCTGCCGCTGCTCGCCTCGTCGCTCCTCGAGCCGATGATGGCCGTCGCCGAGGGATCGGGCCTCGCGGACCATGCCCCCGTCTTCGCCGATGCGGCCGCGGTCACGACCGTCCTGGCGGCTTCCGGCTATCCGGGGAGCTACAGGAAGGGGGCGCCCATCGACATCCCGCCCCTGCCGCAGGGCGCCGAGGTCTTCCACGCGGGCACCGCGCTCCGGTCCGGCCACCTCGTCGCGTCGGGGGGCCGCGTGCTCGCGGTGACCGCCCTCGACCGCGACTTCGAACGCGCCCGGACGGTGAGTCGCGCGGTCGCACAGGCGATAACCTTCGAAGGCAAGTATTATCGAAGGGACATCGGGTGGCGCGAGGCTGAACGCCGAAGCTGAGAAGGCGTACAGCCTCCGCCGCCGGAATGATATCACAACAATATCAAAATGATAGCACATAGGAGGGAGCAACCTTGATCATCACAACCACGCCCACACTGCAGGGAGAGCGCATTAGGGAGTACCTCGGGATCGTGACCGGGGAGACGATCATCGGCGCCAACGTCTTCAAGGACATTATGGCCAGTATCCGCGACATCGTGGGGGGCCGCTCGGGAGCGTACGAGGACGCGCTCAGGACGGCCCGCGAGGGGGCGCTCCGCGAGATGGCCTCGCAGGCGCGCGCCCGCGGTGCCGACGCGGTGATCGGCGTGGATCTCGACTACGAGGTGCTGGGCACGTCGAACGGGATGCTCATGGTCTCGTCGAGCGGAACCGCGGTCTCGCTGGAGTAGTGGCGTGCCCGAGCTCCCCGAGGCCGAGACGATTGCGCGGGGGCTGAACAGGATTCTGCCCGGGAGGGTCGTCAGCGCGGTCACCGTGCTGCGCGAAGACGTGGTGAGCGGTACGCCCTCCCGCTTTGCGGCGGCAGTGGCGGGAAAGCGTTTCGGGGCGACCGGGAGGCGCGGCAAGAACGTCGTCCTCGCACTGGAAGACCCGTCCCGGGCGACCGTGGGCCGCGCCGTCGACCGCGTCGTGGTCAACCTGGGGATGACGGGCCGCCTGGTGCCCGGATCCGGCGCCGGCCCCGCGTCCGCATCCACACACCCCGCCGTCCTCTTCCGGTTGCGCGACGGCGGCTCGCTGACCTACGACGACGTGCGCAGGTTCGGGCTGCTCACCCATGTCCCGGGGGCGGAATGGAGGCGCTGGTCGCGGCGGCTCGGACCGGAACCGCTCGCCCGGTCCTTCACCGGGGCACGGCTGCGCGGGATCCTTGCGCGCTCCAGGTCGCCGGTGCGTTCGCTGCTGCTCGACCAGCGCAGGATCGCCGGCGTGGGCAATATCTACGCCGTCGAGGCGCTGTGGTTCGCCCGGATCCACCCGCGCACGCCCGCCAATGCGATCGGCGACCGCGCGGGGGCCCGACTGCACCGCTCGCTCAGGCGGGTGCTGCGCCGGGCGGTCGAGGCGGGAGGCACCACGCTGCGCAACTACCGCGCCCCCGACGGCAACGAAGGGCGGTTCCGCCGCGCTCTCCACGCCTACGGCCGTGAGGGCCTCCCGTGCTTCCGCTGCCGCGCCCCCATCGGGCGCATCGTCTTCGGCGGCCGCTCCGCATACCTGTGCCCGCGCTGCCAGCCGGAACCGCGCGGCCGGGGAGCCGCACCGTGAACGCGCCCCCTTCCCCGCAGGCTCGGCTGCGCCACGTCCGCCCCGTCCGTGCCGGCCTGGTCGTTCTCGCGGCCGGCGCGATCCTTGCACCCCCATCAAGCCCCGCCGCCTCTGCCCAGCAGCCGATCGCACCGGTCCCCGGCACCGAACTGCCCGTCGTCCGCCACACGCTCGACAACGGGATGACGTTCCTGGTGCTGGAGCGCCGCCAGTCGCCCACCGTCGCGCTGGTGGTGCACTACCCCGTCGGTTCGGTCAACGAGCACCTGGGCAACACGGGGATCGCGCACGTGGTGGAGCACATGCTCTTCAAGGGTTCGGACGAGATCGGGACTTCGGACCGGGCGCTGGAGAGACCGCTGCTGGAGGCAATGGACGTGGCCCGCGACTCGCTGGTCGCCGCGATGGGGCGACCCGAGCCCGACACGGCCCTGACAAACCGGCTGCGCTCGCGGATCTCGTCGCTGGAAGACCGGGCGAGGGCCCACGTCATCCCGAACGAATTCGACCGCATCCTTTCCGCGGAGGGTGCGCGCGGGCTCAACGCCACCACTTCGCACGAGGCGACACGGTACTTCGTCGAGCTGCCGGCCAACCGGATCGAGCTCTGGTTCGCGTTGGAGTCCGACCGCATGAAGAATCCGGTCTTTCGCGAGTTCTTCACGGAGCTGGACGTGGTCAGGGAGGAGCGCCGCATGCGGCTCGAGACCAGCCCCGGGGGGCTCCTCGAGACTGCCTTCCTGGCCACCGCGTTCCAGGTGCACCCGTACGGGGTCCCCGTGATCGGCCACGCCTCGGACCTTGACGCCCTGACCCGGCGCCAGGCGGTGCAGTACTTCCGCGACTACTACGGGGCGCGCAACGTGGTCGCTGCGATCATCGGCGATGTGGACGCGGACCAGGTTGTCCGGTGGGCGGAGGAGTACTTCGGGCCGGTCGCCGCGGGGCGTTCCGCGCCTCCGGTGCTGGCGCGCGAACCGGACCAGGCCGGGGAACGCCGGATCGTCGTGGAGTACGACGCCGAGCCCCGCCTCATAATCGGGTGGCGGACCGTCTCGGGATTCCACGAGGACGCGCCGGCGCTCACCATGCTCGCGTCGGTGCTCAGCGGCGGACGAACCACGCCGCTTTACCGGCGCCTCGTCGCCGAAGACCAGTCCGCCCTCCAGGTCGCCACCTACCTGGGGCCGGGCTTCCGGTATCCGAGGCTGTTCACCGTGTCGGCCGTGCCCAAGGCACCGCACACGACCAAGGCCATCGAGGCGGCCGTGTACGACGAGGTCCGCAGGATCCAGGAGACGGCACCCGACTCCGGCGCCCTGGTAAGGATCAGGAACCAGTTGCGGGCCGGGGAGTTCCGGCGGCTGTCGTCCAACCTGGAGCTGGCCATGCAGCTCTCCGAATCGGAGGCCGCGCTGGGCGACTGGCGCGAGACCTTCCGCCTGTCCCGGCGGGTCGGCGAGGTGACGCCGGAGGACGTGCGGCGCGTCGCGGCGAAGTACCTCGTCGACCGTTCGCGAACGGTGGCGACGATGGTGCGCAGGAGTCCGCCATGACGCGCTCGTGCCGACCCTCCCTGCTCCCGGCGATCTTCGCCATGCTGCTGCCGGTTCTCGTCCCCGCCGGCACGCCTTCGTGCGCGCACACCCAGGACTCGGTGCGGGAGCGGATCGCCGAAATGAGATTCCCCGACCTGCGTTTCAGGCGGATCGAGCCCAGGGAGGAGAGCGTGCGGGGTGTGCCCGTGTATTTCCTGGAGGACCATGAACTGCCGCTGGTCACCGTCTACGCCACCTTCGAGGGAGGCGTGCGCCACTTCCCCCGTGACTTCTTCGCCGCCGCCTCCGCGATGCCGGGGCTGTTGCGCACCGGGGGCACCCTCGGCCTGCCGCCGGACTCGGTCGACGCCCGCATCGAGCTGATGGCGCTGGCGATGAGCTTCGGGCAGGGGGGCGGGAGCGCGTCGTCGTGGGTCAACACGCTGTCGGTGCAGGTCGACGACGCGGTGCGGCTCTGGGCCGACATGCTCCGCTCCCCGCGCTTCGACTCCACACAGGTCGAACTGTGGCGCGGGTCGGAACTCGAGCGCGTCAGGCGCCGGCGCGACGACCCGGCGTCACTCGCGTTCGGGCGCTTCAACCGCATCATGTACGGCGAACACCCGGTCGGGTGGGAGATGGGCGCGGCCGACCTGGAACCGGCGGACCTCGCCGACGAGCGCCTCCGCTACGTCCACGCAGCGGTGGTGTGCCCGGAGAACATGGTGCTCGGGGTCGCGGGAGACATCTCCTGGCGGCGGATCCGCACGCTGCTGAACGAGATGCTGGCGGAATGGCCGGCGTGCTCGGGCAACCTTCAGGAAGATCCGGGTCCGGAGATCCGGCCGGATCCGGGCGTTTTCGTGATCCACAGGGAGATCGAACAGAGCGTGGTGGTGATGGCCCACGCCACCTCGATCAGGCAGGGCGACAACGACGGCTATTTCGCTTCGCGGATCGGGAACGCGATCCTCGGGGCCTCCGGCCTTTCAAGCCGCCTGGCTTCGGAACTGCGGACGCGCGAGGGCCTCGCCTACAGCGCGTCCTCCATCTGGACCACGTCGCGCCGCGACGACGGTCTGGCCGGCGCCCTTACGCGCACCAGGCCCGAAACCACGCTGGCCGCCGCGCGGCTCCTCCTTGCCGCGATCGATTCCATGCGCGCCTCCCCACCCGCCCAGGCAGAGGTCACGCACGCGGTGGACGAGGTGGTCAACGGCTTCGTCTTCAACTTCCGCACGCCGTTTCAGATCATTGCGCGGGGCATGGCCTACCGCAGGCTCGACCTGCCCCCGGACTGGCTCGAGCGATACGTCGACGGGATTCAGGACGTCACGCCCGCCCGGGTTCAGAGCGTCTTCCGGCGCGAGGTGGACCCGGCGCGGATGACGGTGCTGCTGGTCGGCGACACCACGCGTTTCGACGGCTCGGCGTCGGAGCTCGGACCGGTCACGGTTCTGTCGGACGAGCCCGTTGACGGAGGGGGCGTCATCCCCGCGGAGGCTTCGTCGCCACGTGAACGGCCGCGATCCCTCCGCTGACGAGGAACCAGCGCACCGGCTCGAATCCCGTTTCGCGCAGCAGCCCGGCAAGCCGGTCCGGTCCGGGGAAGCCCTCCACCGACCTGGGCAGGTAGGTGTACGCCCACGGATGCCCCGACACCCACCGTCCCACGCGCGGCAGTATGTGGTTGAAGTAAAGCAGATACGCCCGGCGCATCAGCCTTCCCGGCGGCACCGTGAATTCGAGAATCACGAAGCGTCCCCCCGGCCGGAGGACACGCAGCACCTCGCGAAAGCCCGCGCTCGGCTCCGACAGGTTGCGCACACCGAAGCCCACGGTGGCCCCGGTGACCGAGTCGTCCGCGAAGGGCAGCAGCTGAGCGTCCCCGCACACCGGCGCCACGGCCCCACCTTCGATCTTGGGGAGTCCCTGCGCCAGCATGGGAAAGGCGAAGTCGGAGCCGACCACGCACCCCCGAAAGCCCTCTTGCCCCGCAAGCTCCAGCGCCAGGTCGAAGGTCCCCGAGCACACGTCGAGGTAGGTCCCGTGCGGGGCCCGCTCCCAGCCAAGTTCCCGAATCGCCCGGCGGCGCCATCTCCTGTCGATATTGAGGCTCAGAACGTGGTTCAGCAGGTCGTAGCGCGGCGCGATCTCGCTGAAGATCGTGCGCACCTGGGCGGCACGCGCGCGCCCTCCCGCCGGATCCGCATCGCGGGAAGCGGTCACCTGTCACCTTTGCGCATAGCGGAGTGTAATGGGAACGGTGGCCTTGCACGTAGTAGGTTGTTCAGTGGCTCCGGAAACGGGCCGGCGCGGTGCCGGACAGATCCGCGGCCCGGTCCCCAACCAGGCATGGAGAGGAACGCGGACGACCTTGGAGAGCCCGGTTCCCGACGACAGAGCGCTCGCCGCGCAGGCTGCGCAGGGCAGCGAAAAGGCCTTTCGAGAGCTGCTTCGGCGGTACGAGAGACCGGTCTTCAGCCTGATCTACCGCATGGTGCGCGACCGGGGCATCGCCGAGGACCTCTCGCAGGAGACCTTCATCCGCACCTTCAACGCGATCGCCAGCTACAACCCCGGATACAAGTTCTCCAGCTGGATCTTCAAGATCGCACACAACCTCACCATCGATCACCTCCGCAAGAAGCGCATCGACACGATCTCGATCCACGGCTCTCCCGACGCGGTCACTCCCGATGAGCAGGCCAGGACGCGCCTCGTCCTCGAATCGACCTACGAGCGCCCCGACGCCTACGTGGAGAACATCGAACTGGGCGGTCAGATCGAGGCCGCCATCGCGAGGCTCAGGCCGGAATACCGGGCCGTGACCCTGCTCCGCCACGTCGAGGGCTACTCCTATCAGGAGATCGCCGATATTCTGGAATTGCCCCTGGGCACGGTGAAGACCTATATCCACCGTGCACGGCTGGAACTCAAGGCTGCGCTCGCACCCATTACCTGAAGACGCGAATCGGCCCGATCGGCTGAAACCACCGCAGGACGGGGGGCGTAATGGGACCGATACTCAAGGAGGAGCCGGAATCGTGAAGCGGAACCGACCACAAACCGACACGCTCGACCCGAAGGCCACGCGGCTGTTCGCGTACCTCGACGGCGAGTTGTCCGCGGTGGACCGGACCGCCCTGGAGGCCGAGGCTGCGGCGGATCCCGCGCTGCGGGCCGAGCTTCGCGCCTTCCGTTCCATCTTCGCGTCCATGAAGGACCTGGAGTCCCCTGCTCCTCCGCCCGATCTGGAGGTGAGCGTGATTGCGGCGTTGCAGACGCGTCCCACTCCGCTGCACCGCCTGTGGGGCTGGTTCACGGGGAGCCTGCATGGACAGCCGCCCGGTGGTCCCTTCGCCGCGATCCTCGATGGCCGCCTCACCACGCGGCAGGCCGCCGCGCTATCGTCGCTGGCCGCGCGCGACGCGGAAGCCGCCCGCGTGATCGCCGGATGGCGCCGCCTGGGACACGAGCTGTCGCGGCTGCCCGAATTCGCCCCCGCCCACGGGTTCGCCGACCGGGTGATGGCGAGGGTGACGCTGCCTGAAGCCCGTCCTTCCCGAGCCAGCGCCGTGGTGTGGATCCGAGGCCTCTGGCCACGACGCCAGGAGCGGCTCGCGGCCGCCTCGGGCATCGCCTTCGGACCCACGGCGGCGGTGGCCGGCATGGCCTACCTGCTCTTCGCGAACAATCCCCTGGTCACCCTCTCCAATCTGGGGAGCTTCCTCCGGGACAAGGGCCGGGAGGCATTCCTGGGGGTATCCCAGAGTCTCTTCGACGCCGGACTGGGCATCCCGGCAGCACCGGGCGGCCTTGCAGGAATGGCCTCCACGCCGGCGATTCTGGCCAGCCTGCTGCTCGTTGGCGGGCTGACGCTGGTATCAGCCTGGATTCTCTACAGGAACATCTTCCGCACCACGGCAGTTTACACCACGGCATCGGAACGTCGCCATGTATCGGTCTAGCCACTTCATTTCACTATTGACGATCCTCGTCCCGACCATGGCCTGGGCCGCGCCCGGCGCCACCGCGCAGCAGCGCGACGTCGTGTCGAGCCAGGTGGAGGTCTCGAACAGCGAGGCTTCGCTGCGCCTGGAGTTCTCCGACGGCGAGCGGTTCACGCTGCGCTTCGCGGACGGAGTCGCGCTGCTCGACGGCGAACCACTCGGCAACTACGAACCGGGCGGCCCCTCGGACCGCGCCTGGCGCAGCCTGCTGGCCGAGGTGCTGTCCCTGTCGGACGGGCCTCTGGTGCGCGAGCTGGAACGATGGAGTCCGGGGGCCGGACTCGAGGGTGACGACCTCGAACTGCTACAGCAGATCGACGCGGCGCTTGAAGGTGCCTTCGCGGGCGTCGCGCGGTCGCAAGGGCGCACCCCGCGCCAGAGGCCGGACGAGGTTCCGGCGGCCCCGGAAGCACGGCCCGCCAGGACACCCGACCCTCCGTCTCCCCCCGACTTTGCCCGGTTTCGCGATGAGATCCGGGAAGAGGTGCGGGAGGAACTGCGCCGTGAGTTCGAGCGTGAGATGTCGCCGGCACGGACCAGGTCATCGGGGTACTCCGCGCCACGAGCGCTGAGGGCCGCGGGAGATGTGCTGGGCACCGTTTTCACCTACCTGGTGGCCGGAGCCCTGGCGCTGCTTCTGATGCGCTTCGCCGGACCACGCCTGGACTCCGTCACCCGGGAGATCCAGCACCGTCCGGGGCGGGCGGGCGCCGTGGGCCTCGCGGGTGGCTTTCTCCTGTTGCCGGTCTTCGTCATCGGGGCCGTGGTACTGACGGTTTCGCTGATCGGGATACCGCTGCTCCTTGTGTGGCTGCCCCTCTTTCCGCTGGCGGTCGCCGTGGCGGCGTTCGCGGGATACGTCGGCGTGAGCCATCATGTCGGCCGCTGGGTTCTGGACCAGAACTGGTCCTGGCTGGATCGAGTGGACCGTAATCGCGATGCACACGTCCTGCTCACCGGGCTGGGGGCACTCCTGCTGCCCTTCGCCGCCGGAAGCGCACTGGGCGCGCTGCCCCTGATCGGATGGGCCGGCGGGTTGATCGAGGTGCTGGGAACCATCGCCGGTGTGGCGGCGCTGTTCGTCGGATTCGGCGCGGTCGTCATCACGCGCGGCGGCAGGTATGCGACGAGCTGGCCCGGAAGCCTGGACGACGAACTGGAGACCGCGGCCGAGTGGTCGCCAGTGGACGATCTGGACGACACGCCGAGCGCAGACGACACCGACGATACGCCGGGAGAGGAACAATGATCCGCGTGCTCGCAGCGATGCTGCTGCTTTCGGGGACCGCCGAACTCAATGCAGCTCAGCAGAAGACCACGACCTGGTCACGACAGGTGACGGACGAGGAGCACCTGGAGGTCGAGGTGGGTTATGGGGCCGGCGAACTGACGATCGAACGCGGCGAATCCGATCTTCTCTACCGGGCCGTCTTCAACCACGATGAAGCCGTCGCCACCCCCAGACACGATTACCGGAACGGCCGTCTGGACATCGGGATCAGGGTGGCTGACCGGGGCCGCTTCGGGTCACGCCGGTCGGTCGATTCCTCGCTCGACCTGTGGCTGCCCGGCAGCGTTCCCGTGGATCTCCGTCTCGATGTCGGCGCGGCCGAGGCCGACGTGGACCTGTCGGGGATACCCTTGCGCAGTTTCGACTACAACACGGGTGCGTCGAAATCCGAGGTCCGGATCCGGGAGGCCAATCCCGAGCGAATGGAATCGGCCTCGATCAACGCCGGGGCCGCGGACCTCGCCATCCGGGGGATGGGGAACCTGAGAGCGGACCGAGTCACCATCAAGGCGGGGGTGGGTTCCGTCACGCTGGGGCTTGAAGGCGATTGGCCCGAGGACGCCCGGGTTTCCGTCGAGATGGGCGTGGGCGCGCTCGAAGTGCGGATTCCCGCCGACCTGGGAGTACGCATCCATCGGGAGAGCTTTCTCGCCTCCATCGACGCCGACGGATTCGAGCGGCGCGGGAGGACCTACCTTTCGCGGAACTGGGAAGCCGCCGGGCGCAGGATCGAGCTGGAGGTCACCGCGGCCCTGGGCGACATCGATGTGGTCTGGATCCCCTGACATGCATCGGTCGTTTCTGGAGGGTGTTATACTTGAAATTCGGCAGGGAGCGGTTGCGGCCCTGCGAGCCGGGGCGGGCGGTCCGCTTCCGGATGATCAGGCAGGCTTCTCTGGAGGACGCATGATCGGGACCCTCTTGACATTCCTGGCGATGGGAATCGTCAGCATCGTCGTGGTGTGGATCGTGCTTTCCGTCGTCGGGGCGCTGCTGGGCCTCACGCTCGGAATCGCCGGCTTCCTGCTCTTCAAGGTCGCGCCGGTCATGCTGGTCGGCTGGGTCGTGCTCAAGCTGCTGGCGAGGGTGCGCGGCCGTGGTTCTCTTACGGCTGCCGACCGAAAGTGGCTCGAGGAGGGTTGATCGAGGGACGGCGCCAGGCCTTGCGTTGACGCCAGCGTGCCCGCGCTCCCGATCCGGGCTAGACCCGGGCCGGGAGTTTCTTCAGGTCGGCCAGGAAGCGTCCGCCGATTTCGGCCAGTGACATGCCCGCCGGGGAGCCAGGCGCAGCCAGGACCGTAGGCTGCCCCGCGTCGCCCGCCCTGCGCACTTCGATGTCGAGAGGGATCCGGCCCAGGAACGGGACCGACAGTTCGCGGGCGAGGTCTTCCCCGCCGCCCCGTCCGAAGAGGTCGATGATTTCGCTGGATCCCGGCACCTGGAAGCCGCACATGTTCTCGACGATGCCGAGGATCCGGGTGTTGACCCGCTCGAACATCTTGATGCCGCGGCGCACGTCGCCGGTGGCCACCTTCTGGGGCGTGGTAACCATCAGCGCCCCGTCCAGATCCACGGTCTGCACGAGCGACAACTGTGCGTCGCCCGTACCCGGGGGCATGTCGACGACCATGAGGTCCAGGCGTCCCCACGAGACCTGCTCCATGAACTGCTTGAGGATGCCCGCGATCAGCGGACCCCGCATGATCGCGGGCTGTTCGCGCTCCAGCAGGAACCCGAGGCTCATCAGTCGAACGCCGTGAGCCTCGAGGGGGACGATCATCTCCGAGCCCTTGGCTCCGGTCACGGAGGGACGGCGCCCCTCTCCGAACATGGTGGGAATGTTGGGACCGTAGATGTCCGCGTCCAGAAGACCGGTGGCGAGGCCCTGCGACGCGGCGTAGGCGGCGAGGTTGGTCGCGACCATCGACTTGCCGACGCCGCCCTTGCCCGAGCTCACCGCGACCACCCGTCTGACGCCTGCGAGGATGCCGGGGCGGGGCGTGGGCGCGGGTACGGAACCGGGCTGGAGCCCGCGTGACGGCGCAGGGGTCGCAGCGGGCCCGCGTCCTGGCCTGGGTGAGGGACGCGCACCGGCGGGGGGTGCGGGCCCGGCAGTGCCCGTCGATGACCCGGCCGAAGGAGCACTCTGTGGGAGCTGCACGTTCACCTTCACCGTGCTGACGCCCTCGACGGCCCGGGCCGCGGCGCGCGCCTGGCGGACGAGGGTGCCCGGATCGCCCCTCTGCAGCGCGAACACGAAGGTCGCGTTGCCGGAGCTGTCCACCGCCACGTCGCTCACCTGGCCTCCGGCGACCACATCCTTGCCCGTGACGGGATTCACTACCGCGGCCAGCGCGCGAGTCAGGGTCTGGACGATTCCGTTCCGGGATGCCCGGGTTTCAGCTTGCGTCAACGGTCACCACCTCGGGGACAGCGGCCCGCAGCCGCCTTGAATCCCCTCTCAACGTGAACATCGAGATGGGACAGGCT
This sequence comes from Gemmatimonadota bacterium, assembly GCA_009838975.1. Taxonomy (GTDB): domain Bacteria; phylum Gemmatimonadota; class Gemmatimonadetes; order Longimicrobiales; family Gaopeijiaceae; genus Bin94. Next base: position 15,179 of record VXQO01000035.1, read on the forward strand.
TCGCATGTTCCCATCAACCGCACCCTCGACCCTTCCCTGCTCCGTTGTCAGGCAGGCAGCGTCCTGTCGACCAGCCCCGGAGGGGGCCGTGATGCGCCCGGAAGCTACCGCAGGGATTTCCGGGACGTCAACGGGTTGCGAACGCCGCTCCGGCTGGTGAGATTGCCTTCGAATCCGGGTCCGAAACCCCCAGGGCTTCGAGTGCTCCCGCCAACCACAACCCGGGAAAGAAGACATGTCCGGAACGATTCGTGTTCCCCCGCCCGTCAACGAACCCATCTTCCCGTACACGCCGTGCTCGCCGGAGCGTGCCGAACTGAAGGCCGCCGTGAACGAGATGAGCAGCCAGGAGGTGGATATCCCCGTCATCATCGGAGGCCGGGAAATCCGCACCGGGAAGACCCACGAGATTCACGCCCCCCACGACCACGGACTCCGACTGGGCGTCTGGCACGAGGGAGGCGCCGCCGAGGCGCGACAGGCGATCGCCGATACGCTCGAGGCGCAGAGGGAGTGGGCGTCATGGCCCTGGGAGGACCGCGCGGCGGTGTTCCTGCGCGCGGCCGAGTTGCTGTCCACGACGTGGCGGGCACGGCTGAACGCAGCCACCATGCTCGGGCAGAGCAAGAATGCCTTCCAGTCCGAGATCGACGCCGCTTGCGAGATCATCGACTTCTTCCGCTTCGGCGCACACTTCGCCGAGCGCGTCTTCAGCCAGCAGCCTCACTCGGAGAAGGGAATCTGGAACCGCACCGACTACCGGCCGCTCGAGGGGTTCGTCTATGCGGTGAGCCCCTTCAACTTCACCGCCATCGGGGCCAACCTCGCCGGAATCCCGGCCATGGTCGGGTGCGCGGTTCTGTGGAAGCCTTCCAAGCACGCCGTCCTCTCGGGCTACCACACATACAGGCTCCTGGAAGAAGCGGGCCTGCCCCCGGGGGTCATCAACTTCGTGCCGGGCAATCCGGTGGAGATCACGGCCGCGGCGCTTGAGCACCGGGACTTCGCGGGGTTGCACTTCACCGGATCCACCGAGGTGTTCCAGTCGCTCTGGACCACCGTCGGGCGCAACATCGCATCGTACCGCACCTATCCGCGCCTTGTGGGCGAGACGGGGGGGAAGGACTTCATTCTCGCGCATCCGTCCGGGGATTCGGACGCCGTGCGCACGGCGATTGTGCGCGGCGCGTTCGAGTACCAGGGGCAAAAGTGCTCGGCCGCTTCCCGGGCCTACATCCCCGCGTCGATGTGGAAGGGGATGAAGGACCAGCTCGTGGCCGAGACGGACGGCCTCTCGATGGGCGATCCCGCGGACTTCCGCAACTTCGTCAACGCAGTGATCGACCGTGGGGCGTTCGATTCGATCACCGGATACATCCGGCGCGCGAAAGCCGGCGCCGACGCAGAGGTCATCGCGGGAGGGCGGTATTCGGACGCGGACGGGTTCTTCATCCGTCCGACGATTGTCCACGCAAAGCGGCCGGATCACGAGACGATGTGCGACGAGATCTTCGGGCCGGTCATGTCGATCCACGTGTACCCGGACAATGCCTGGTCGGAGACGCTCGATATCGTCGACTCGACGTCGCCGTACGCGCTGACCGGGGCGGTGTTCGCGCGCGACCGCGGGGCCGTGCGCGAGGCGATGGGCCGGCTGCGCCATGCCGCGGGCAACTTCTACATCAACGACAAGCCGACCGGCGCGGTGGTGGGCCAGCAGCCCTTCGGAGGCGGCAGGGCATCCGGAACCAACGACAAGGCCGGATCCGCGGCCAACATCGCCAGGTGGCTGTCACCGCGGAGCATCAAGGAGAACCTGGTGCCTCCGACGCGCTACGAATACCCGTTCATGGCAGAGGAGTAGCCAGCGGTACTGCGGCGGCGACCGCCGCGCTGAAGTCGGCCTTGAGATCCTCCAGGTCCTCGAGTCCGACCGAGATGCGCACGAAACCGTCGGGGATTCCGAGCGCGTGCCGCTCGGCGCTGCTCAAGTCCACGTGCGAGGTGTGCCGCGGCTGTGAGACCAGCGTCTCCACGCCGCCGAGCGAGGGCGCCGGCGCGGCGAGCCGCAGGTGCGAGCAGAAGCGGTCGGCGGCCTCGCCCCCTCCCTCCAGCACGATCGACACCATGCCGCCGTACCCGTCCAGCATGCGCGCTGCGCACTCGTGGTCCGGGTGCGAGGGGAGGCCCGGGTGGATGACCTGGCGAACGCCCTCGATCCCGGAGAACCACCGGGCGAGGGCCAGGGCGGTGCGGTTGTGGCGCTCCATGCGGACCGGCAGCGTGCGGATGCCGCGCTCCAGCAGCCAGGCGGCCTGCGGGTCAATCGACCCGCCGTAGAGTTTCATCATCTTCGCGATGCGCGCAATAAGGGCGGCGCTCCCCGCGACGACCCCCGCGATCAGGTCGGAATGGCCACCGAGGTACTTGGTAGCCGAGTGGATCACTGCGTCGACCCCGTGTTCGGCCGCTCGGATGTTGATTGGCGTGGCGAAGGTCATGTCGGCGGCAAGCAGCGCACCGGCCGAGCGCGCTGCCTCGCGGGGTGGGCCGACGGGGAAAACGCGCAGGGTCGGGTTGGTGGGCAGTTCGATGAGCACCACCCGCGTTCGCGGCGTGAGGGCCGCCTGCCATGCCGAGGCGTCGTGGGGGTCTACGAAGGTGGTGGTGATGCCCCGCCGGGGCAGTTCATCCGTCAGAAGCGCGTGGGTGGCGCCGTAGAGGTGCCGGCTGGCCACGACATGGTCACCGGACCCGGCGGCGGCCAGCAGCGTCATGGAGATCGCGGCCATGCCGCTCGCCAGGGCCAGGGCGTCCTCGGTGCCTTCGAGCGCGGCGATCTTGCCCGCGACGGCCCGCTGGTTGGGGTTGTTGCCGTAGCGGCTGTAGAGCAGGTCGATGCCATCGCCCGGCCCCGACCAGTGGAAGGTCGAGCTCCGTACGATGGGGTTGACCACGGGCTCGCCGGGCCGGGGGACGGGTTGTCCCGCGTGGACCGCGTCGGTGGCGGTGCCCGGGCGCTCGTGCTTTGGTCCGTCGAAAGTCATGTTCGTTTCTCCGTGGTGCTTCAGGTGTGTGACCGGTGCGACGCCACCGCACTCAGAGCAAGGCTGGTGCCGTTCGGTCCGAGGAAGACGAGGCGCCGCTCGGCGAGCCTGGCGAGTACCGCATCGCCACGATCTCCCAGCACCGGGGCGAGGCCGCCGGGTGCGATCCGGCGCCGCCGCTCCAGGGTGCGCCACGCCACGCCCTCGTCGTCGGTTGCCGTGCCGAGAAGGTGACAACATCCGTCGCCGAGGTCGCAGACGGCTGCCAGGTCGTGCCTTCCCAGGACGGCGTCGACCGTGTGACGATGAGTGTCTCCGGCGGCGCGAAAGAGAAAGAAGGCGTCGAGGGGTCGATCGGGCGTCTGGTACTTGACGAGAAGTCGAGCGACGATTTCATCGGCGCAGCTGAAGTCGAGCACGGGCACCCGTGTGAGGTCGATCAGGGAGACGAAGGGCGCCCCTCCGGCCCCCGTCAGGCACCTCTCGATGGCGTCGCGAACCGCACGGCCCGTAGGACGTGTGACGAGGTTGGGCCGCAGGGGCGCGAGGGTATCTCGCAGGAGCCTGCGCACGTCGATCCTGACGGCCTGGGGCCCAGGGGTGTTCACCCGATCCTCTCGGGCAGAATGATGTTGATCTGAGCACCGGGGAATGCGCGCAAGCCCTCTTCGATCGGTGGCTTGCTGCTCCATCCGGGCGTATCTGCAATGCGCGCCGTTCCGCTGCGGATCGACAGGAGTCCGTCCCAGCGGGCCACCTGCTTGCGGATCTGCTGAATGCCCTGTCCCCTGCCGGTGTCGGGAAAGCGGGTGAGACCCAGGAGAAACGCGGCCTCCAGCGCAGCGACGTCCCCCCAGCGCTCGCCGAACCGGGCCGCATGTTCGTCTTCGAGCGACGCGCAGAAGCCGCGGCCGATGTCGGCGACGGCGATCACGGCCACCTGGCGGCCCAGACGCCGCTTCCAGTTGTAGGCCTGGGCCGCGACCCACCCCGGCCCTTCGGCGTGCTCGATGATGTTCTGGCAAACCTCCGAGAGGATAACCGAAAACTGGACGACAGCCGACGCAGGATACTTGAGCGTTTTCGAGAGGATGGCGCCTGCGCGTGCCTGGACCCGCTCCACCACCTCGTGCACATCGGAGTTTTTCGTGACCGGGGTGACTTCGAGCAGCACGTCGGAAGGCCCCGGACGACGACGCCACCTGGAGCCCGTGCCGAACTCGAATACCCGCCGAGCGGCCTCGGAGAAACCCATGCGGTCCAGGTATCCGGTGACTTCCGGCTGGTTGGGGAGCGAAATGCGGGGCGCCGATCCGGCTTTCGCGGCCACCTGTCCCGCGGCCAGCAGGCAGAGCATGCCATTGGGATCGATCCACCGGAGTCTGCGAGCATCGAAGAGCACTGGCCCGGCAGTGGCCGGATCCAGCTGGTCGTAGAGCGACTCGATGTTGCGATAGTCGAGCGAGCGCGGGATCTCGATGACCCGCATCTCACTGGCCCCCGGGAGTGACGTCGCTGGAGGCGGCCTTACGGAGGGCGGCATCGCGGAAGGCCTCGGAGCCGGTGTACCCCACCTTGTCGCATGCCACTCGGTTGGCGCGGCGCGCGGCCGCTCCCGTTGCCGCTTCGCCGAGGATAGAGGCGAAAAAGGTCGCGCCCCAGACGTCCCCACAACCGGTGGGGTCGCCCGCAGCCGGCCCGGTCGCAGCGGGCACGGACTCGCGCGCCGGCGGAACGCCGTCCTGCCCGATTGTCATGATCTCCGCTCCATCGGCTCCCCGAGTGACGACGATCCTGCCGAGCCGGCCCGCCATCGCTCTCTCCGCCACCGGCCACGGATCGGGCGCTCCCCTGACAAAGAGTTCGAATTCGTTCTCGTTCATCTGAACCGTGTCGAAGCAGCCTGCCCACCTTCCGCTCGAAGGAAGATAGCGAGGACTCCGCCGCCCGTCGCTTCCGATGTCGAGGAAGAGGGAATGCAGATCGGCGTAACTGGGCCCATGCAGCTTGTCACGCACCGACACGGCCCCGGCGAGATCGAGTTCGACGCCCGAGATGAAGTTGACGTACAGCGCGTCGAGGACGGGAAGCACTTCGGCGATCTCCCGAGGCGACCACTCCGGCACCCCTCCGTCAAGCACCTCGACCCGGTCGGTCTGCGTCGTGTAAGTGAGTTCGACGCGGTTGTTCGGTTCCGGGACCACCCGTACCAATCCCATGTCGCCGACGGTCGTGAATGAGCGGAGGAACGGCAGCGCGCGGTCGGCCATGTCGTTACCGACCTTGATCACCGGGACCACCGTCCAGCCGGGCGGAAGCACATGATCGAAGGCGGCCAGAGCGTACGCGATCCCGCCCCACGCCTTCGCGGAGCGGTCCGCTCCCGGAAGATGGATGGTGTCCCGCACCAGCGTGCCAAGAACGCCCAACCGTTTCGGAGGGTTGGGAGTCGATTCAGACGTTCCCATGGACGGTGAGCCTGAAGACCCCGGCGGCGCCGACCAGTCCCGCAGTGGCGGGGAGCTCGGCCGGGACGATGCGACACGCGCGGGCCGCTGAACGAAAGGCCCGTTGTTCCACCTCGTCACGCAGAGGAGCGAAGAGAAGTTCGCCAGCCCCGGCAACCCCACCTCCGATCACGATGACATCGGGATTGAGAAGATGGATGAGATCGGAGATTGCAACTCCAATCACACGTGCAGTTTCATCGACTATGAGCATTGCATATCGATCGCCAGCCGCGGCGGCTCTGCACACCGCTTCAGCGGTGATTCCCGCGGGGTCGCCGGCCGCCGTCGCGAGTGTCGAGTCTGCACCGCGGGCGATGCCTTCGGCAGCCCGCGCCGCGATCGCGGACCCCGAGGCGTAGGCTTCCACGCAGCCGCGCGATCCGCAGGCGCAGCGCCGTCCGGAGTAGTCGACGGACATGTGCCCCACCTCGCCGGCCGCATCCGATGCCCCGCGATAGGGCGCGCCGCCGAGAATGATGCCGCCGCCGATCCCGGTGCCCAGCGTCACACCGATCAGCCGTTCAGCGCCGCGTCCCGCGCCCAGCCACCATTCCCCAAAGGCGAAGCAGTTGGCGTCGTTGTCCAGGGCCACCGGCAGCCCGATCCGACTGGCGATCATGTCGACCAGGGGGATGTCGCGCCATCCCAGATTCGGCGTCTCGATCACCACTCCCCTGCTGCGGTCAAGGGGTCCCGGCGCCCCTACCCCGACCCCGGCCACATTTGCCCTGCCGACCTCGGCGATCGCCGCCCGCAGCATGGACGCCACTTCCTCCACCACGGCGGCCGGCCCGTGCGCGGCACGCGTGGGAGCGCTCGACACCGCAACGGGCGGTCCGCCCGCGAAGGGGACCAGCCCGACCCGCAGATTGGTGCCGCCGATGTCGACTCCGGCGATCCATCGGGTCCGGGCGTGCCGCTCAGTCATCTGCGGGGCTGCCATGCCGTTGCGGGCTGCCCGGCGCGGCCGTCCGCAACGCACAACGCACTCACGACTCGGTGCTATCCAGTTCCAGCACGGCCATGAACGCCTCCTGCGGGATCTCCACCGAACCCACCTGCTTCATCCTTCTCTTCCCCTCCTTCTGGCGTTCGAGAAGCTTGCGCTTGCGCGTGATGTCGCCGCCGTAGCACTTGGCGGTCACGTTCTTGCGCAGCGCCTTGACGGACTCGCGGGCGATGACCTGACCGCCGATCGCGGCCTGCAGCGCCACCTCGAACTGCTGTCGGGGTATCAGCTTTCGCAGCTTGCGGATCAGGGCGCGGCCGTGATGGTAGGCATTCTCGCGGTGGAGGATGACGGAGAAGGCGTCGACCGGGTCCCTGTTGACCATGACGTCGAGCTTGACGAGGTCGTTTATCCGATACTCCTGGAACTCGTAGTCCAGGGACGCGTAGCCGCGGGTTCCGCCCTTCAGGCGCCCGTAGAAGTCGAGGACGATTTCGGCCAGCGGCAACTCGAAGTCCAGCTCGACCCGGTGCGGATCCAGGTAGTGCATACCCTTGAAGACGCCGCGGCGCTCGTGGCACAGCTTCTGCACATTGCCGATGTAGGTCGATGGCACCACGATCCGCGCACGCACCACGGGCTCCGCGACCGCGTCGACCAGGGCCCGGTCCGGGAGTTCGGAGGGGTTCTCGACCCAGACCTCGCCGCCACCCTGCATGTCCACCCGGTACTTCACGTTGGGGACGGTGGTGATGAGCCTGACGCCGAATTCGCGATCCAGCCGCTCCTGCACGATCTCGAGGTGCAGAAGGCCGAGAAAGCCGCAGCGGAACCCGAATCCCAGCGCTCGCGAAGTTTCCGGTTCGAACCTGAGCGACGCGTCGTTGAGGTGGAGCCGATGCAGTGCGTCGCGCAATTCCTCGTAGCCATCGGAGTCGGTTGGATAGAGGCCGGCGAAAACCATCGGCTTGACTTCCTGGTATCCCGGGAGCAGCTCGCCGGCGGGACGGGCGGCGTCGAGGATCGTGTCGCCGACACGCGTATCCGACACCGCCTTGATGGCCGCCACCAGGTATCCCACCTCGCCGGGGCCGAGGGAGGCGGACGGGAAGCGACCGAGCTGCATGTGTCCTACTTCGGTGACTTCGTAGCGGGCGTCGACGGTCCCGAAGGCGATCTTCGTGCCCGTCCGGACCGTGCCGTCGACCACGCGGATCGAGGGGACGGCGCCGAGGTACTGGTCGTAGTACGAGTCGAAGATGAGCGCCCGCAATGGGGCCTCGGGGTCGCCCGACGGCGGCGGAATCCTGTCCACCAGCGCTTCCAGGATGGCGCCGATGCCCTTCCCCTCCTTGGCGCTCGCCTCGAGGATCGACTCCGGATCGATCCCCATGAGATCCGCGACCTCGTCGCGGCGGCGCTCCGGCTCGGCGCCGGGCAGGTCTATCTTGTTAAGCACGGGCACGATCTCGAGGTCCGCGTCGAGGGCCAGAAAGAGATTGGAGAGGGTCTGGGCCTGGATGCCCTGGGTCGCGTCGACGACCAGGATCGCCCCTTCGCACGCCGCCAGCGAGCGCGACACCTCGTAGGTGAAGTCGACGTGGCCGGGTGTGTCGATCAGGTTGAAGCGGTATTCCCGGCCATCGCGAGCCGTGTAGTCCATGCGGATGGCGTGGAGCTTGATCGTGATCCCGCGCTCCCTTTCCAGCTCGTTGGAGTCCAGGATCTGATCCCGCATGCGCCGGCGCTCCACGGTGGCCGTGGCCTCGAGCAGGCGGTCGGCCAGCGTCGATTTGCCGTGATCGATGTGCGCGATGATGCAGAAGTTGCGAATCAGGTCGGTTCGCACGTGTCAGCAAGGCCGGGAACGGGGGAAACGCCCGCTTCGCACATCCGTGCCCCCGGAAATCGCGTTCCCGCGCTCCCGGCCAGCGGGGGTGCCGGAAGCTAACCGAGGCGGTTTTGGCGGGTCAATCGTGCTCATAGCCTTGACCTTGCGACGGGTCCGCGTACACCGTGATAGAGAGCGGAGCTGGCCTTGAAATCCTGACGAGACTGCCCGGAGGGTCCCATGTCCTTGCGTACAAAGGCAATAGTGGTCGTGATGGCTGCGTGCATACCGGGGTTTCTGCCCCTGGCGACGGCCACGGCCCAGTCGACCGGTACGATCACCGGGACCGTTGTCGACGGAGAGACGGGTGAGCCGCTGGTGGGGGCCCAGGTCAGCATACCGGCCTTGCAGATCGGTGTGTTGTCACGCGCGGGCGGCCGGTTCGTGCTTCCGGGCGTGCCGGTCGGTACGCACGAGATACAGGCGCAGATGGTCGGTCACGCGACCACCACCCAGAGCGTTACCGTCACGGAAGGTGCGACCGTGTCGGTGGAACTGCTGCTGGAAGGCACGGTGCTCCTTCTCGAGGAGATCGTCGTGACCGGCACCGCTTTCCCCGAGTCGCCGGTCGAACTGCCCTACTCCGTGACGGTTGCGGGCCGCCGGACGCTGGCCGAGCAGGGGTCCCCGCAGGCGTTCGACTTCTTTCGGAACGTCACCGCCAGCCACGGCATTCTGGGAGCCCGCCAGGGCTGGTACAACACGAGACCCCCGGGCCTGGTGTCGGAGACGGTAGCAACCGTGAACCTTCGCGGCATCGGTGCTTCGCGCACCCTCGTTCTCCTCAACGGGCGCCGCCAGGTATACCTGCCGATCCGCCTGAGGGGGGGCCGTTTCGTCGATGTCAACGCGTTTCCATCGATCGCGCTGGACAGGGTCGAGGTCGTCAAGGAGGGCGCGTCGGCGGTGTACGGTTCGGACGCCGTGGCGGGAGTTGTGAACTTCCTGACCCGAGGCGACTTCGAGGGCTTCGAGGTCTCCGGCTCCCATGAGTATTTCACCAATGCGGGAGAAACGAATGCCGGAGCCATCTGGGGTTCACGGGTGGGCGAAAGCGCGCACGCCGTGGTCTCGGCAGAGGTGTTCCTCACGCAGGAGCTTACGCCCGAAGAGGTGGGGTGGGCCCTGAGCGACTTCACCCCGGGGGGCGGCGGCTGGTCCTACACAGGCAACCCGGGCGCCTTTCTCTTCCCCAGGCTGACCGGCAACGAAACGAAGGACGAGTTCGTCTCGGCACTCACCGACGCGCACTACGGGGGGTGGGGAGGCGTCTTCGTCGATCCCAACTGCCGCGACTTCGGGGGCTTCCTGGAAGAGGCGGAGACCTGTCGTTTTCGATACGACCCCTACGACAACGTCTCTGACGCCTCCCGGCAGATCCGCGCCTTCGCCGAGCTCAACGGCAGCTTCGGTCGCGGCAACAACTACCACCTGGAAGCCCTGTGGGCCGAAGCCACCACGCCCAACTGGGTGACCACGCCCTCCTACCCGCCCATCTCCGCCTACAACGGAGCCCAGCTGATCGCGCCCGAGCATCCGGGCAGGCAGGCGTTCTGCCGCCAGCACGGACCGAGCGCCGGGTTCTCGACCACCGAAAGCTGCCTTGAGGACGACTGGTACTTTTTCGGCCGCATGGTCGGGAACGCCGGCCCGCCCCGGACGTTGCGGCGCGACTCCCGGACGCAACGGATCGCCGGTTCCGTCGAACGCGGTTTCGAAGGCTTCGGCGGCAGAGAAATGGCTTTCGAATTCGCCGGCAGCTTTTCGAGGTCGGCGGGCAACTCCAATCTCCCCGGCGAGTATCTCTACCGCAAATTCCTGGCGTACAGGGGCTTCGGTGGGCCCGACTGTGGCGTTGGAGTGGTCGTTGATCGATTGAGCCCGTCGGGCATGGCGCTGGGGCCGACGGGCGGCAAGACGGCCGGCCAGGGCGACTGCTGGTACTACAATCCGTTCAGCAACGCCCACGCGAACGCAACCCAGCCGGGCGCCCGTTTTCGCGACCAGCCCAACCCGGACTACGTTGCCGGCCTGGACAACCGCCCGGAGTTGATCGACTGGATCAACGACGAAGTCGATCTGGACAACGACGCCAACCTCTTCGCCTTCGACGCGATGTTGAAGGGCGCCCTGACGGATGAGACGGAGTTCGCGACCGGCTACCAATTCCGCAGGCTTGGCGTGGGCGCGGTGCCCAATCGCCCCGGTGATCTCGCGTTGACGCCGTGCCCCGTCCCGGACGACCGCAGCTGCCCGGACCAGTTCGGGCCCTTCCACTTCACGGGCGGTTTCTTCCACTACGACGACAGCCAGACCGTGCACCGCTTCTTCGCTGAATCGCAACTTCGACTCGGCCCCCGGATTCGCGGCCAGATCGCCGCCAACTACGAGTTTCACGGTTCGGTCAGGAGCTTCGACCCGAAGGTCGCACTGCGCATCGAACTCGCGGAGCCCCTGGCGCTGCGCACTTCGGTTCAGACCACCTTCCGGACTCCTTCGGTTGACGATCTCAACGAGGATCTGAACACGGGACTGCAATACGTGAGCGCCGCCGGCATCTACAAGGCCATCGACACGTACGGAGACAAGGACCTGGTGCCGGAACGGGCGTTCACCTACAACGTCGGACTCATCCTCCAGCTAGCTCGCCTCCGCGCATCGCTCGACTACTGGAACTACGACTTCAAGGACGTGATCGACGTGTTCCCCTACGAGGGCGTCGCGAGCCTGTACGCCGCGGGTGGAAGCCAGCGGGCGGCGGTGCAGCAGTTCGTCACCTGTCCGGACGGCCAGGGCACCGGCACCTGCGACGTTCAGTCGGTGGAACGCATCGAGGCGGGCTTCGTGAACTGGCCGGGGATCCGCATGTCGGGGATCGACCTGCACATGGCCAGCCGCATTCCGGTGGGTGAAGCGATCGTGTCGTTCGGGATTGACGGAACCTACACGAGGGAGTTCTTCGTCCGGGCCCTCGACCTGAACGGGACAGAGGTGTTCCCGGCGCACGAAGCGGCCGGCAAACTCAACTGGGGGAATCCCATCGCACCTCCGCTGCCCCAATGGAAGACGAGCTTCTCTGCCGGATATCACGTGGGCGACTACAGCGCGGTGAGCTACCTCAACACCGTTTCGGGGTACACCAACGGGGCTTTCGCGGGAACCGAGTTCGAGGACATCGACCGATTCGCGACGCTGGACTTCAGCGTGTTGCGCCGCACGTCGGAACAACTCGATCTGGGCCTTTCGGTCATGAACGTGCTGGGCAGCGCCCCGCCGCTCGTCCGGTGGGAGCAGTCCTACGACGGCTTTACGCACAGCCCGAAGGGCCGGCGGATCAAGCTGCAGGTGACGTATCGTCCGGGAAGCTGACCACCCTGGTTGACACCTCGCGGTTGCGCCCGGAATGGTGGCTCCCCGGGCGCGACTCTTCCGTGCGCGGGGGCGTGCACGCAGATTGTATGGGCCATGGCTACCAACGAAACGGTCACGCCCCACCGGGACCGCCGGGCCGATCTGATTGATCCCGCGACGCTCGCACAGCTCAGCGGCATCGACATCATCGCCAGGCAGGTCGTTCACGGTTTCCTCCTCGGCCTGCACCGCTCGCCTAACCGCGGTTTCTCGGCGGAATTCGCGGAAAACCGGGCCTACCAGCCCGGCGACGACCTGCGTACGCTGGACTGGCGGATGTATGCGCGCTCCGATCGCTTCTACGTCAAGCAGTACGAGGAGGAGACCAATCTGCGCGCCTACATGCTCATCGACATCAGTGAGTCGATGGACTGGTCCTCCCGGCCGAACCTTCCCACCAAGCTCTGGTACGCCAAGCACCTCGCGGCGGCGATTTCACTGATCCTGACCCGTCAGGGCGACATCGTGGGTCTCATGGCCTTCCATGAGAGGATCGTGCGGCAGGTCCGCGCCCGGGGCGGCAAGGTGCACTGGCGGCTCCTCCTTCAACACCTCCACGCCCTGAAGGGTGGAGGCAGGACCGACGCGGAGTCGGCCATCACCAAGGTGGCGATGCAGTTGAAGCGCAAGGGGCTGGTGATCCTGATCTCGGATCTGCTGGTCGATCCCGCCGAGACGGCCAAGGCGCTCATCTACCTGCAGCACACCGGACACGAGGTGCTCGTTTTCCATCTCATCGATCCCGGCGAGCGCGACCTGCCAACCACGGGCGAAACGCGTTTCGTGGATCCCGAAACCGGTGATTCGCTGCGCGTTTCGGTGGCGGATGTGCGGCGCCAGTACCGGGACGCGGTCGAAAACGCCGTAACGGACTGGACGACCAGTCTCACGAGCCGAGGAATCGCCTACTCGACCATCGTGACCGACGAACCCCTTTCGCGCGCGCTACGCTTCTACCTGTGGAAGCGCCAGCGCCTCCCCTGAATGGGCTTCCTCAACCCTCTGTTCCTCGTGGCGGGAGCGGCCGTTCTGGTCCCGATCATCCTGCATCTGTTCTATCGGCAGGAGAGCAAGACCTTCACGTTCCCCGCGATTCGGTATCTGCTGAAGACGGAGCGCGACCATGCGCGGCAGATCCGCACCCAGCAGCTGCTGTTGCTGCTTCTGCGCACCGCGATCGTGGTCATCGCCGTCGTGCTCGGAGCCCGCATGCACTTCCCGGGTGCGGGGGGAAGCCACGATCCCACCGCGCTGGCTCTGGTCATCGACAATTCGATGAGCACCACGATCATCGAGGACGGTCGGCGGCGGCTCGACACGCTGAAGGCGGTGGCACGGCAAAGCGTCGCGGGCGCGAGTCACGACGATGTGATCTGGGTGGTCCGGGCGGGTACGCCCTGGGATCCCGCCGTGCCCGGAGGTACTGCCCAGGCGCTCGATGCCATCGAAGGCACGCACCCCGCCCACACACGGGGGGACCTTACCCGGGCGGTTGAACGCGCCAGAGCACTGGTCGGGCAGAGTGATTTGCCGAATCGCGAAGTCCACGTCTTTACCGACCTCCAGGCCTCCGCGTTCTCGGAAGCGGTTCCGCCGGCAGAGAACATCCCCGTCGTCCTGTTCGGGGCGTCCGCGCGCGCTTCCGAGAACAGAGGGATCGCGAGCATCTCGTTCGGCGGGGGGCTCCCGCCACTCGCGGGCCGGCGCACCGAGGCGGCGATCGCGGTCATAGGGAGCGGCACGGCTGACACGGCAGGCATTCGGCTCTACATCGACGGACAGGTTCGGGCCGCGGCCACGGTTCCCGTGGGCGCCACGGTTCTGCTGCCGGCTGGCCCGTTCCCCGCGGGCCGTGTGGACGGCTACGCCGAGATCGACCCCGATCCGCTCACCGCAGACGACCGCCGCTATTTCTCCTTTACCGTGCGCGAACCCACCCCGGTGGCGGTGCTGGGTCAGGCTTCGTTCTTTCTCGAGGAAGCGTTGGCGGTGCTGGAGGAGAACGACCGTATCGTGCTGGGAGGACCGGGTCGCGCCGCCACCCTCGTGAGCATCGGCGGCGAGGGCCTGGAGCGCCGGGGTCTCACTCAGACCGCTTTCGTGGCGCCTCACCCGGACCCCGCACAGTTGCCCGCGCTCAACCGGCGTCTGGCCGAAGCCGGAATCCCCTTCCGGTACGAACCCGGGAGGGTCGGAGGAGCGCGCGTCGCGGCCAGTGATCTCCCGATCGATGTGGGCGATCTCGAAATCCGGCGGTTCTTTCCGTTGGTCTCGACCGAGGCGCCGCCGCGCGCGGGTGGCGGCGGCGACGGGATTCCGGCGGGCGGGGCGGATGCGCCGGTTCCTTCGGCAGGAGCGGTGATCACCCTGTCCAACGGAGAACCGTGGCTCCTGGCGGGGAGTTCCGCGGCGGGTCCCTACGTACTCCTGGCGTCGCCCTTCGACAGGGAATCCACGAGCCTCCCCGTTTCGGCGGCAATGATACCGCTGCTGGAATGGGCGATCGACCGCTGGTCGGAAGGAGGCGACGGAAGCGCTTCGGTAACGGCCGGATCGAACTTTCGTCCGCCCCCGGTGACCACGGCGGTACAGGGTCCGGAGGGAACCGAACACGCGGTCGACGGAGACCAGCCGTTCCTCGCGACCACCTTGGTCGGATTGTACCAACCCGTGGCCGGAGACAGTGTTCTGGATGCCGTTCCGGTCAACGCACCACCCGCCGAAACCGACCTGACCCCGGCATCGGCTGCCGAAGTACGGCAAGCGATCCCGGGCACCCTCGACATCGTGGACGACGCGGCTTCGTGGTCGAGCCACATCTTCCGGTCCGGGAGAGGCCCGGAGCCGTGGCGCCCGCTCGCCGCGCTACTGCTTGCGCTTCTGGTCCTCGAGACCGTCGTGGCCGCCGCGCGCGGATTGCGCTCCCGGGCCAGTGGCGGCGAGGACCGTCTCGTGCGCGACCGTCCCGGACCGAGGGACGGGACGAGGCCCAGGCGAGTTGGGAGCAATCCAGCCGCAAGTGTCTAGGACCGGCTCACATCCCGCCACCGGGGCGGTCACGTCCACTCCCGCGTTTCAGACGCTGTTGCACGGCATTCCCGCGCCCGGAGTCACACAGACAGTTGGCGGCGCCGTCGGCTCTCTTCCGCTCGCTGTGATCGCCGCACTGGCGGAGCGGCTCCCCAACCGGCTGTGGGTTGTCGCGGCTTCCTCACCCGGCGAGGCCGGCGAGCATCTGGGCGACCTGGAAACAATGCTGGGTGTGGGCGCGGTCGCCCACTATCCTCAGCGCGAGGGGGTATCCGGCGATGACACCGGCGACGACCCCCAGCTCACGCTGGCCGGCCGGCGGGTAGAAGCCTTCGAGGCCCTCCTTACGGGGCGCGCGAGGGTCATGGTCACGACGCGGCGGGCACTCCAGGAAGTCGCCCGGATCCCCGACGATCTGGCTGCTCTCCGGCTCACCGTGAAGACCGGCCAGCGGCTGCGCCGCGATTCCCTCATCGAGGCCCTGGATGCGCGCGGCTTCGAGCGGGTGCCGATCGTCGAGAGTCCCGGATGCTACGCCGTCCGGGGTGGCCTCATCGACCTCTTCTCTTTCGGCGCCGCCGCTCCGGCGCGGGTCGAGTTCTGGGGCGACGACGTCGAGTCCATCCGATCCTTCGACATCCTGGATCAGCGTTCCACCAACACGACGGATCGCGCCGACATCCTGCCGGTTCGTTTCGGAGGACACACGACGGCAGACCCGTCAAAGTGCTCCATCCTGGAGAGGTTGCCCCGTGACACCGTGCTGGTACGCGACTCCGACCGTCCCTGGGCCGACAGCGCCGCACATCCCTGGCGGCAGGTCGAGAAGCAGTACTCCGAAGCCGTCCGCTACGGTAACCCCGCCACGTCACCCGCTGCACTTTTGCTGACCCCCGAGACGCTGGCCAGTCGCGCACGCCGGCATCCGCAGCTCGTATTCGTGGAGGAGCATGTCGGCGACCCCGTCTTTCAGGTGCGCCTTCCGCCCCCGATCGAGCGCAACACCCGCAGACTCGCGTCGTTTCTGGCCGGCGCAGCAGCCCGAGGCGCCACGACGCACCTCCTGTGCGACAACGAAGGACAGGCGGCGCGACTCGAGGAGCTCATCTCCGATCGCAAAGGCATACCCCCCCGGGGGTGTCATGTGGTCGTGGGATCCCTTTCCGGCGGGTTCATGGTCTCGGACGCGCATCCTCCAGCCAACTTCCTCACCGACCACGAGATCTTTCGCCGAAGCCGCAAGTTGCGACGCAGCAAGCGGTTCCGCGGAGCGGCCGCGCTTGAGAGCCTTGCCCAGCTGACGCCGGGCGACCACGTCGTCCACATGGAGCACGGCATCGGGCGCTTCCGCGGGCTCGAACGGGTCGTGATCGGAGACGAGTCGATCGAATCGCTGGTCATCGTTTACGACCAGGACGAAGTTTTGCGTGTCCCGGTATACCTCCTGGACCAGGTCGAGCGCTGGGTGGGGGCGCACCCCGAAGATCGCCCCCCGAGTCTCCACCGCATCGGAGGCAAGCGCTGGAAGAGCCTCAAGCGGAAGACCCGTGCCGCGATCAACCGGATGACCGCCGAGCTGCTCGATCTCTACGCCGCTCGACGCGCCCGCCCCGGGAACGTGTTTTCAGCCGACACCCGGTGGCAACGTGAGATGGAATCGTCCTTCCTTTACGAGGACACTCTGGACCAGCGCCGGGCGGTCGAGGACGTGAAGCGCGACATGCAGTCATCCGGCATCATGGATCGCCTGGTCTGTGGCGACGCCGGATACGGCAAGACCGAGGTCGCCGTGCGCGCCGCCTTCAAGGCGGTCCAGGACGGAAAGCAGGTCGCGGTCCTGGCTCCGACGACGGTGCTGGTCGCGCAGCACGCCAAGACGTTCGGCGACCGGCTCGCCGACTACCCCGTGCGCGTCGTGTCGCTGTCCCGCCTGGATTCGCCGGCCCGCCAGCGGGAAGTGATCGCCGAACTCGCCGGCGGCACTGCGGACATCGTGATCGGCACGCACCGTCTTCTGTCCCCGGACGTGGCCTTCCGCGATCTGGGCCTGGTCGTGATCGACGAGGAACAGCGCATGGGCGTACGCCAGAAGGAGCGCCTGAAAGGCCTGCGGACCATCGTCGACGTGCTGACGCTGACGGCCACGCCGATACCGAGGACGCTGTATCTGTCGCTGACGGGCGTGCGGGATCTGTCGCTCATACGGACCCCGCCCCGTGACAGGATGCCGATCGTCACCCATGTGATCGGCTGGAGCGACCACCTGATCGCCGAGGCCTGCCAGCAGGAGCTGGACCGCGGCGGACAGGTCTTCTTCCTCCACAACCGCGTGGAGACCATCGACACCGCCGCCGAGCGAGTGCGCAGGCTGGTGCCGCGCGCAGCCGTCGGTGTCGCCCACGGTCAGATGCCGGCGCGGCAGCTGGACCGCGCCATGACAGACTTTGTTCAGGGCGGCACCGACATCCTGGTCTGCTCATCGATAATCGAGAACGGGCTCGACGTGTCCAACGCCAACACCCTCATCGTGACGGGAGCGGACCGGTTCGGGCTATCCCAGCTCTACCAGATTCGCGGCCGCGTCGGTCGCTGGGACCGCCGTGCCTACTGCTACCTGATCGTACCGGAGAAGATCACGCCGGAGGCCGAGAAGCGGCTCCGTGTCCTCGAGCACTACACGGAGCTGGGAAGCGGCTACCAGATCGCGCTGCGGGACCTGGAAGTCAGGGGTGCGGGCAACCTGCTGGGCGAGGACCAGAGCGGGTACGCTCACGCCGTCGGGATCGATACCTACATGCGGCTCATCGAAGACGCGGTGCGCCGGATCCGCGAGGGACCGGACCGCCGCGACTACCCGCGCCCGGAAGTGACGATGGACGGCGACGCCTATCTGCCGGACGAGTACGTCCCGGATCAGCATCAGAAACTGCATCTCTACCGGCGCCTCTCGAAGATGTCGGGCCACGCCGAGGTCGCAGCGCTGGCCGAAGAGCTCCGCGACCGCTTCGGCAGGCTTCCCGTCGAGGCCAGGCGGCTGCTTGAGAAATCCCTGCTCGCGATTACGGGTCAGCGGGCTGGCGTGAACAGGATCCTGGTGCGGCGGAACAGTACCCGCATCAACTTCATTTCTGCCGT
Source organism: Gemmatimonadota bacterium (assembly GCA_009838975.1). Classification (GTDB taxonomy): domain Bacteria; phylum Gemmatimonadota; class Gemmatimonadetes; order Longimicrobiales; family Gaopeijiaceae; genus Bin94. The sequence goes on from VXQO01000035.1 coordinate 33,152, forward strand.
GGTACCCCGCATGTCGGCGCTGGAGAAGGCGCTCGCGGGCGAACCGGTAGGCATCGAGGTGCGCCGGATCTCCCCGCTGTCGGTGATCCTGGAGTGTTCGGATCGACGGCGTCTGGCTAATCTGGTAGTGCGGGCGATCGATGCCCTTGGCGGTGGCGACTCGTCCTTTGGAGTCGACGATGTCGCGCGCAATGAGCCAAACACCCGCGACACCGCCGGGAGGGTTTTGGAATCCCCGATGGGAACAAGGACAGGTCCTTTGGCAGAATCCACCCATGATGCCCGATACTGATTGCGTGCGCACCGCCGGCAGCCGGGCCCTGGGGCTCGCTGGCGTCCTTGGAGCCCTGTTGCTGTCGGCGTGCGGTTCCGGGAACCTGGCGGAGGCCGCGCAGCACCGGCTCACCGTGGAGGACGCGGCCGGGTTGATCGCCGAGCACAGTACGGTGCCCGCCGACACCCAGGTGGTGCGGGTCCTGGCCGAACTGTGGGTGGACTATTCCCTGCTCGCCACGCACCTGGGCGCGGATACCACCCTCGGGTCGCTCGACGTGGGGCTGATTGTCGAACAGCCTCTGCAGGAGATCATGCTGGACGGCCTGAGGGACGCGGTGATCGATGTCGACACGGTCGTCAGCAACGAGGAACTCGCCGAGCGCTTCGCCGCCGACCTTCCCGGCGCTCGCGCGACCGCTTCCCAGATTCTGCTGCTTCTTCCGCCGAGCGCGACGATCCGGCAGCGGGACAGCGTCCTGACAGTGGCGCGCTCGCTGCGCGATCAATTGGCCGAGGGTGCCGACTTTGCCGAAATGGCGGTGCGGTACAGCGGAGACCCCGGCAGCGGCAGCCGCGGCGGCAGCATGGGTACCTTCGGGCGCGGAGAAATGCTGGCGCCGATCGACTCGGCCGTCTTCGGTCTGCAGCCCGGCGAGCTCAGCGACCCCGTCGAGACTCAACTCGGCTACCATCTGCTGCGCCTCGACGCGCTCGCCGTACCGGAGCTTTCCGAGGTAGGAGCCGAGTTCCGCGCCCGGATCCAGCAGGAACGGTTGACCCGGGCCGAAGGGGCGTACATCGCTCAACTGGATTCGGCGGCCGATCTGAACTTCGCGCCTGACGCCCTGCAACTCGCCCGGGCGCTCATCGAGACCGCGCCCTCGCGGCTGTCGCGCGGTGCGTCGGAACGCCCGCTCATGACCTGGTCGGACGGCGGCATCTACACGACCGGTGAATTCCTGGAGCTGGCCCGCATCTCGCCGGACGGGTTCGCCCAGGGCATTCTTGCCGCCTCGGACACCGAGTTGCGGGCCCTGGTGCGCCGGCTCGCGCAACAGGAACTGCTGCTTGCGGAAGCGCGGGAGGGTGGCTTCGACGCGACGGCCGCGCAGGTGGATTCGGTGTCGGCGGAGGCGCGGACCGCGATCAGGGAGCGGGCCGAGGTCATCGGACTCATCCCTCGCCCGGGGACGGACGGCACCGAGTCAGCGACGCCGACGGTTCAGGAACTCGTTCGCGGGGCCCTGACCCGGATCATCTCGGGGCAGCAGGAAATCCTCCCCCTGGGCGGCGTTACATTCCTGTTGAGGGAAACGGACGCGTGGCGCATCCACGAATCGCGGATCGGTACAACCCTGGACCGCGTCCAGGAAATCGAACTCCGTTAGCCCGGCTCACAAGATGCAGCAAGGCAGGCTCGCCATGAGATCATCTCGGCCTTTCTCCACACCCGGCGCGGTGGTCGCCCGGGCGCTGCTCGTTTGTGCCGCTGCGGGAACCGTTGCCGCCCCCGCAAGGGCGCAGGAAGAAGCGGTGGACCGTGTCGTGGCAATCGTCGGCGATTCGGTCGTGCTGCTGTCCCAGCTGGTCCAGGTCGAAAGCCAGCAACGCGCCCGTGGACAACCTGTGCCCGAAGAAGGCACGCCTGAATCGGAGGAGTACCGGCGGACCCTGCTGGACGCACTGATCGCCAACCAGATCGTGCTGCAGGCCGCGGCGCAGGACACGCTGCTCGAGGTGGACAGCGACCGCCTGGAGAGCCAGCTGCAACAGCGCCTCGACACCGTCGAGGCCTCCTTCGGCGGCCGGGCGGCGATGGAGAGCCAACTGGAGACCGAGGGACTCTCGCTGCAGGCCTATCGCGAGTTGCTAAGAGACGAAATAAGCCAGGGCATGCTCATCCAGCTGTACGTCGCAAGGTACAGTGGCGAGAGCGCGGTCGAGGTGACCGAGGCGGAGATACGCGAGTTCTTCGAAGTGCAACGCGCCGCACTGCAGCAGCGCCCCGCCACCGTCACCTTCAAGCAGATCCTCCTGACCGTGCAACCGTCCGATTCCACCCTGGACGCGGCCCGATCCAGGGCCGAGGACCTCCTCGAGCGTGTCCGCGCGGGCGAGGACTTCGCCGCGCTGGCCACCGAGTACTCGCAGGATCCCGGTTCGGCCGAGGCCGGAGGCGACCTGGGGTGGTTCCGCCGGGGTCTGATGGTCGACGAATTCGACGATGCGGCGTTCAGTCTGCTCGAGGGCGGCATCAGCGACGTCGTCGAGACCGACTTCGGGTATCACATCATACTCGTGGAGCGTGTGCGATACGCGGAACGGAGGGCCCGGCACATCCTCGTTCGGCCCGATATCGGGCTGGGCGACATAGGGGCGACGCGTTCATTCGCCGCCGAGATCGCCGAAAGGGCGAGGGCCGAGGATTTCGAGTCGCTGATCGACGAGTATCACGAGTCCAGCCTGCCCGATTCCGCGACGGTACCGCAGCGCCAGATCGCGCAGTATCTCGCCCCCGCATACGTGGCGGCGCTCACCGGGCGCGAAATCGGCGAGATCGTCGGCCCCATACAGTTCACATTCCAGGGCGAGGAGCTCTTCGCGATCATAAGGATCGAGCAGCTGCGCGATGCCGGAGAGTTCAGCTACGAGGATCTGGAGCCGCAGATTCGCGCCACCCTGATGGCGCAAAAGAGGGAGGAAGCGCTCCTGGACGGGCTGCGGGCCAGGACCTATGTCGAGGTCAAGGAACCGGGGCGATAGGGGACGTGCCGCGCGGCTCACGCGAGGTGCAGCTCGCCGTCACGCTGGGGGATCCCGGCGGGATCGGCCCGGAGGTGGCCGCAAAGGCCCTGGCTGCGGGGGCGCGGTTCGATCCGCCGCTCTGTGCCGACAGCGTGCGGGTGATCGGGCCGGTGGAGTGCGCCGGAGACTTCTCGGGATCGTGGCGGTTCGAGGCGGTGGGCGGAGGTGCCGCGGGACTTAACCCCGGCAGGGCCGCCGGGATGGCCATCGAGCACGCGATCGAGCTGGCGCTGGCGGGCGAGGTCGACGCGATCGTGACCGCGCCGGTGCACAAGCCCGGGCTGGCGGCGGCCGGGTATCACCCGGGCCACACCGAGATGCTCATGGCGCTGTCGGGCGCGGCCGAGGCGGGCATGTTGATGTGTGACGAGGGCGATGGCACCGGCACTGCTCCCAAACGGGTCATGCTCGCCACGATCCATATTCCGCTCGCGGAGGTGGCCGCGTCGGTCGACAAGGCGCTGCTCGTGTCGCAGACGCGCCTGCTCGGCGCGGCGCTGCGCTCCGACTGGGGGCTTGCGGCGCCCCGGATTGCGCTATGTGCACTCAATCCCCATGCCTCCGACAACGGCATGTTCGGCACCGAGGAGCGCGATGTCTACGAGCCCGCGATCGCGGCCCTGGAAGGTGACCCATGGCATGTCACCGGGCCCGTTCCCGCCGACACCGTCTTTGTCCGCGCCTTCTCCGGCGAGTTCGACGCCGTGGTGGCGCCCTACCACGACGTGGGAATGGCCGCCTTCAAGACCGCTGCGTTCGGCAGGGGCGTCAACGTGACCCTGGGCCTGCCATTCATCCGCACGTCGCCCGATCACGGGACCGCGTTCGACATCGCGGGCCGGGGAGTCGCCGACCCTTCCTCGATGGTGGAGGCCGTCCGTCTGGCCATGCGCCTGGCCGGGGCACGCCGGGCCGCCTGCACCAGCGCTTCGCGGGCACCGGCCGCCCCGATCAGGTGACTCCCGGGGCCGGGCGGCCGGAGCCACCCCGGTTCCGGGGACACGAGGCGCTCCGCGCGTCGCTGCGCCGGTCCCTGGCGCGCCGCACGCTGCCCGCCACCGTGCTGATACACGGCATGCCCGGGTGCGGCAAGCAGTCGCTGGCCCTGTGGCTGGCGCGCACGCGCCTGTGCAGCGGGGCGGACAAGCCCTGCGGCCGCTGCGACAGTTGCCGGCGCGCGCTCCGCCTGGAACACCCCGATATCCACTGGCACTTCCCGCTGCCCCGCCCGAAGCGCACTTCGGGGCCGGCGAAACTGGCGGCGGCGCTGGAGGACGCGCGCTTCGAGAAACTTGCCGAATTCCGCAAAAACCCTCTCCGTGCCGAGGGCGACACCGAGGTCAAGGGCATCTATCTGGCCGCCGTTCTGACGATCCGCGACCACGCCCACCGCCGGCCGGCCGTGGGCGAAGAACAGGTCTTCATCATCGGGGACGCCGAATACCTCGTCCCCCAGGAGGCCAGTCCGGAAGCCGCCAACGCACTGCTCAAGCTCCTGGAGGAGCCCCCGGACGGCAGCCGCTTCATCCTCACCTCGGGAACACCGGGGAGCCTCCTCGATACCATACGATCGCGGGCCCTGCCGATCCATCTCCCCCCTCTGCCGGTCGAGGAGGTGGCAGCCTTCCTCCGAGAGGAGTGCGGCGCAGACCCCGAGGCCGCGATACGCGCCGCCAAACTGTCCCAGGGCTCGATCGGCGCCGCCCTCGGATACCTCGAACCGGACGGCGATCAAAGCCGCCAGCGCACCCGTGCCCTCGACCTGTTGCGCGCGGCCACCGGGGGCCGGCGTGCCGACGCGTACACGGCCGCGGCGGCATTCCCCCCCGGCGGGGGGCGCGGGCTCCTGGGCCTCATGGGGGCGCTGCAACTCTGGATCCGCGACCTCGGTGCGGCCGGTCTCGGCCGTGACGACCAGGTCGTCAACGTGGATGAGCTGCCGTTTCTGCGCGACACGGCCCGGCGGCTGGCGCTCACACCCGACCGGATCGCGCGCGCCGTCGGACAGGTCGAGGAAGCCAGTATGCTGGCGCGGGGCAATGTGAACCCCCAACTCTTCATGGGTACCCTGCTCCTGGATCTGGAGGAGATCCTCGAGCCCGCCTGACCGCCGTGACACCCGAAAGCCCGGACAGGAGAATGAAGGATCCCGATCCGCGACCAGCCCCCGCGCTGACCCATCTCGACACCGACGGAGAGGCGACGATGGTGGAGGTGGGCGACAAGGACGTCACCTCCCGCCGGGCCGTTGCCCATGGGGTGCTGAGGTGCTCCCGGCGCGCCTACGAGCTGCTGGCCGGCGGGGCAAACCCCAAGGGAGACGTGGAGCAGGTGGCGCGTGTCGCTGGGATCATGGCAGGCAAGCGCACGGGCGAACTGATCCCGCTCTGCCACGTGTTGCCCGCAGCGAGCATCGGTGTCGACGTGGAAGCGGACCCCGCGCTACCCGGGCTAAGGGTGACCGCCACCGCGCGGATAGCGGGTCGGACCGGTGTGGAAATGGAGGCGCTGACCGCGGTTTCGGTGGCGCTCCTCACGGCCTACGACATGCTTAAGGCCGTCGACCGCGGCATGACCATCGAGTCGATCCGGCTGGTGGAGAAGTCGGGGGGGCGCTCGGGAAGCTGGCGCGCCGGGCGCGGGTCAGTCTGATGGTGGGAGCGCGCGGCTGGATACCGGGATGACCAGCCTGGCGCCGATCTGAAGGCGCCGTGGCTCCACGTCGGGGTTGGCGGCCCGCAGATCGTCGACGGAGATCCTGTAGTAGCGTGCGATATGGGTCAGGGTCTCCCCCGCGGAGACGATGTGCCACGCGACGCGCTCATGAGGCGGGATCGTAGCGAGACGCGCGCCGAAGCCGCTGGCCCGACCCTCCGGCAGGCGCACCGTGGTCGATCCCCTGGCGGACGTAATGCCGGCGTGGAGGTGCGGATTCAGCCGCTCCACCTCCTCCGCCCCGACACCCGCCGCCCTTGCGATGACGTCGAGCGTCGCTGCGCCTTCGACCGCGGTGGTGTCGAAGCGGATGGGCGGCGACTTGACGGGATTCGGCAGGCCGTAGTACGCGGGGGTGCTGGCGATCTGGACTGCCGCCAGGTACTTCGGGATGAAGTCGCGGGTTTCCGAGGGAAGCCGGTCGCGGATTCGGGTGAACAGTTCGTCCTCGCGGGGTTGGCCGCCGCCGTGGCGCCGTATCACCGACTCCACCCGGCTGGGACCGGCGTTGTAGGCCGCAAGGGTGAGGAACCACGACCCGAACTGCCGGTTCAGGTGGACGATGTAGTCGAGCGCCGCTGGGGTCGCGGCGAACGGATCGAAGCGCTGGTCCACGATGCCGTCGACCCGCAGGCCGAGCCCGCGCGCCGTGTGAGGCATGAATTGCCAGAGTCCCGCGGCCCCGGCGGGCGATACGGCCGTGGTGTAGTAGTTGGCTTCGATGAGCGGCAGGTAGACGAGCGATTGGGGCAGACCCCGCTTCGCCAGCTCCGCATTCACGAAGTCCTGGTACTGGCCCATGCGCGCCAGGCCCCGCTGGAAGGGCGCCGTCGACCGCCCGCGCCAGTACTCCATCCACCAGTCGATCCGCCTCTGGATCTGTTCTTCCCGGACCGCCGGCGATGTCATGATCGGATCGAAAGCGGCCAGTTCCAGCGGGTCCAGCGGCTCGACCGCCTCCGGCAGCACACGGCGCCCCTCCACCAGCGACGGGACTACCGGCGCCCGCTCGGCCGGCTGACGGCGCTCGGGGGCGTCGCCGGCCGGAGCCGGGGGCAGAGGCGGCGGCTGCCTCGCACAACCCGCCAGCAGCAGCGCAAGCGCGGCCAGGCCGTTTCGGGCGGCCATGCGGCCACTTGCGGGATGGTTCATCTGCTCAGTGGCTGTAGTTGGGAGCTTCTCGCGTGATCGTCACGTCGTGGGGATGCGACTCCCGCAGTCCCCCCGGCGTCACGCGCACGAAACGGGCCGAGGTGCGCAGGGCCTCGAGCGACCCGGCGCCACAGTAGCCCATCCCGCTTCTGAGTCCGCCGGCCAGCTGGAAGACCGTGTCCGACACGGGGCCCTTGTAGGCCACGCGACCTTCGATCCCCTCCGGCACCAGCTTCCGCAGCTCGCGTCCCTCCTGGAAATAGCGGTCGGCGGAACCCTCCTCCATGGCCGACAGCGAGCCCATCCCGCGAACGGTCTTGAATCGCCGTCCCTCGAGAAGGAACGATTCCCCGGGGGATTCCTCGGTGCCGGCCAGCACCGAACCCATCATCACGCTCTGGGCGCCGGCGGCAAGCGCCTTGACCACATCGCCCGAGTAGCGGATGCCGCCGTCCGCGATGACGGGAACCCGGCCGGCGGCGCCGTCGACGGCATCCATGACCGCGGTCAGCTGCGGCAGGCCGACACCTGTCACGACGCGCGTGGTGCAGATCGAGCCCGGACCGACACCGACCTTGACCGCGTCGGCCCCGCGTTCGATCAACGCGTCGGCGCCCTCGGCCGTGCCCACGTTCCCCGCGATGAGATCCTGGTCGGGGAACGCCTCGCGCACCCTCACCACCGCCCTCAGAACGCCCTCGGCGTGTCCGTGTGCGGTGTCGATCACCAGAAAGTCCACACCCGACTCGACCAGCGCCCGTGCGCGGGCCAGATCGGACCTGGCTGCGCCGATGGCCGCGCCCACGCGCAGGCGTCCGTGCTCGTCCTTGCAGGCGTTGGGGAACTGGCGGCGCTTGAAGATGTCCTTGACCGTGATCAGCCCCCTCAGCTTCCCCGCCTCGTCAACGACGGGCAGCTTCTCGATCCGGTGGCGGTGCAGGATGCGCTCCGCCTTGGTCAGCGTGGTGCCCACCGGCGCGGTGACCAGCCCCCGCGAGGTCATGAGCGACGCGACGGGGCGGTCGAGATCGGACTCGAACTGCAGGTCGCGATTGGTGATGATCCCGACCAGGGTTCCGTCCGGCTCCACGATCGGCACGCCGCTGATCGAGAAGCGAGCCATCAGCTGGTGGGCGTCACGAAGCGAAGCGGCGGGTTGCAGCGTGATCGGCTTGAGAATCATGCCGCTCTCCGACCGTTTCACCCGGTCGACCTCCTGGGCCTGCAGGTCGATCGTCATGTTCTTGTGGATGACGCCGACACCGCCCTCGCGCGCAACCGCGATCGCCATGCGCGCCTCGGTCACCGTGTCCATCGCGGCCGAGATCAGGGGAACCTGAAGGGTTATGCGGTTGGTCAGCCGCGTGGAAATGTCGGCGTCGCCCGGATGAACCCTGGAATGGCCCGGCACGAGCAGCACGTCGTCGAAGGTCAGGGCCTCCTTGACGACCCTGCCGCGCAACGGTGACCGGGGCTCCTTGCCGCTTTCCATGGACAAATGTACCGGGGCCGCGGAATTCGGGTCAACCGGGCCGGCAATCGTGCCGGGCGCTTATCGTTCCCGCGATTCCGGGGGGTCCCGGCGGGCCGCTTCAGAGGAGTCGGAGCGGTCGGGCTGGTCGGACAGGTCCGAAAAACCCGCGTCGGCCTCGCCCCCTGTCTCCGCGTCGCGGCGGCGCTCCGCTCCGGCATCGCCGGCGTCCGATCCCCCCGCGAGGTCGTCGAAGAGCTGCCGGCCCGCCCTGGCCACCCCGCTCAGCGCCCTGTCGGCGGCCGCGATCACCTGAAAGGCCTCGCGCAGGTTGGACGGCTTGAACGACCGCTTGCGCATGCGGTCCTCCAGCCCCTCGCCCATTCGCTGAAAGCCGCTGGCCGGCTGTTCGTCTTCCGGCGATCCGTACCGCGACTCCAGGAACTCGATATAGTCGAGCACCTGGTAGATCTGCTCCTCCGGCAGACTCTCGATCTTCCGCATCACGCGGGCGCGCAGGACGTCGTGCATGCCATCTAAGAAGCCGCTGATGGATCCCCGGCGCAAGGACGGGTTATTCTTGGGCATGGAGTCCGGACAGGAGTACCGTTTTCTGCCGCTGCGGGGCGTGCCGATCCGCGAGGACGCCGAGCGGCGCTGCGACCGCTGGCTCGCTCGCCTCGACGAGGAGCTCTCGGATCCCGGAACCGACCGCAACGAACTCTGCCGCAGGGTGCTCGAGGAGATCTACTTCCCCGGCGAAATGACTGCCCCTTCCCTCGCGAGCCGCATCCTCCGCGACCAGCTCGACCCCCGCAACGTCACCCTGGAGCCGGAATACTATCGGGAAATCGACGAGGAACGGTACCAACGCGTGAAGCCGCTGATCTGGCTCTGGGAGATGTTCGACAAGAGCCTGCTCGGCGAGAACGTGCACCTGGGGATCCGGTTCCGACGCATCCTGGCCAGGCGCATCTTCGCCCGCTGCGGCAGGAACTTCAAGGCGTTCCACTTCGTGAAGCTCAGCTTCGGGTACGGGCTGGAGGTGGGCGACGACGTCGTGGTGCACCGCCACGTCCTCCTCGACGACCGGGGCGGGATCAGGATCGGGGATCGCGCGTCGATCTCGGACTTCGTCAACGTCTATTCGCACAGCCACCACATCGGCGACGGGCGGCACGTGCGTACTCCCCGGACCGTCATCGGCGATGACGTACGGCTCGCCTACCACGCGACGGTTCTGGCAGGCGTCACCCTGGCGCCCGACTCGATGATCGGCGCAGGCGCCGTCGTCACCCGCGACACCGAGCCGTCCACCGTCGTCGCCGGAATACCCGCGAAGCCGGTTAGGCGAAAGCCTGCCGCCCAGCGCCGCCCACCGACAAGCGATCCCCTCGCCGACGGCTGACGCCGACCCGTGCACGGGCTGCGGCGACCCGGGGCAACCGAGCCACCGGCGCGCGTTCAGCCCTACCGCGTCTCGTACCGCGCCTTCAGCTGCTCCACCACCACCGGATCGGCCAGCGTGGTGGTGTCCCCCAGCGCCCGCCCCGTCGCGATGTCACCCAGCAGCCGCCGCATGATCTTCCCCGACCGCGTCTTCGGCAGGTCGGCGGCGAAGAGGATCACCTTGGGCCGCGCGATCGGCCCGATGGCACGCGCCACATGGGCCTTCAGTTCGGCCACGAGGGCATCGTCCCCCTCCCTGCCCCCCATCAGCGTGACAAAGGCGGCGATCGCCTGCCCCTTGACCTCGTGCGCCATCCCCACCACGGCCGCCTCCGCCACGGCGGCGTGCTCCACCAGCGCGCTCTCGACCTCCATGGTGCCGATCCGGTGTCCGGCAACGTTCAGCACGTCGTCCACCCGCCCGAGTATCCACAGGTACCCGTCCTCGTCCAGCTTCGCACCGTCGCCGGGGAAGTAGATCCCGTCCCACTTCGACCAGTAGGTCTCGCGGTAGCGCTCGTCGTCGCCCCAGATCGTGCGCAGCATCGCCGGCCACGGCCGCGTGATGGCGAGATACCCGGCGTCGACCGGCTCGCCCGCGTCGTTGAACAGGGCGGTCGCAATCCCGGGAAATGCGCGGCAGGCGCTCCCCGGCCGCGTGTGCGTCACCCCAGGGAGCGGCGTGATCATCATGCCGCCCGTCTCGGTCTGCCACCAGGTGTCGATGATCGGGCACCGCTCGCCGCCGATCACTCGGTTGTACCACATCCACGCCTCCGGGTTGATCGGCTCTCCCACCGTGCCCAGGAGCCGCAGCCGCGAGAGATCGCAGCCGTCCGGCCACTCCTCGCCCCACTGCATGAAGGCGCGGATCGCGGTGGGAGCGGTGTAGAAGATGGTCACCCCGTAGTCCTCGCACATCTTCCAGAACCGCCCCTTGTCGGGCCAGTCGGGCGCCCCCTCGTACATCACCACCGTCGCCCCCGCCGCGAGCGGCCCGTAGACGATGTAGCTGTGCCCCGTCACCCAGCCCACGTCGGCCGTGCACCAGTAGATGTCGTCCTCCTTCAGGTCGAACACGATCCGGGTGGTCGCGTGCACCTGGGTCAGATACCCGCCCGTCGTGTGGACCACGCCCTTCGGCTTCCCCGTCGTCCCGGAGGTGTAGAGGATGTACAGGATGTCCTCGGCGTCCATCACCTCGGCTTCGCACTCGCCGTCCACGCCCGCCGCGAGGTCGTGGTACCAGTGGTCACGCCCCGCGGTCATTCCGGCCGCGACCTTCCCTTCCAGCCCACCCCGGGCCACCACCACGACGTGCTCGATCGACGGGCAGCGCTCGACGGCCCTGTCCGCATTGTCCTTGAGCGGAACGACGACGCCGCGCCGATACCCGCCGTCCGCCGTGATCAGCACCCTCGCTTCGGCATCGTTGATCCGGTCCGCGAGGGAATCCGGGCTGAATCCCCCGAACACCACCGAATGCGGCGCGCCGATCCTCGCGCAGGCGAGCATTGCGAAGGCGGCCTCCGGGATCATGGGCAGGTAGATGGCCACGCGATCGCCCTTCTTCACCCCCAACCCCTTCAGCACGTTCGCAAAACGCCCCACCTCGACGGCCAGCTCGCCGTAGGTGAACGACCGCCGGTCCCCGGGCTCCCCCTCCCAGACCAGCGCACGCTTGCCGCCGCGGGTGTCCAGATGCCGGTCCACGCAGTTGTGGCAGACGTTCAGCTTGCCGCCGATGAACCACTTTGCATGCGGCGCCCTCCACTCGAGCACCGTGTCCCACCGGCGGTACCAGTCGAGCTCGCCGGCCCATTCGGCCCAGAACCGCTCGAAGTCCTCGGCCACATCGTAGATGGAGGGGTCGGAAACCACCGCGTCCGCGGCGAACTCGGCGGGCGGCGCGAACTTCCGCTTCTCGGTGAGCAGTGCGTCGAGGGCGGTCGGGTCGTGCGTCATTCGGGGTTCTCCGGGGATGAAGAGGTTGCCTGGTGGCCGTTTCGGGGAGCGGAGCCGCGCCACGGCGGCGCATGCATGTCCGGTGAGCCTGCGGGTGAGCGATCGGCTGATCGAGTATGGCCCGAAGCCCGCGCCCGGGGCAACATCGCCCGTTGGAGATCCACGCGGCCCCCGGTTGTGGTTAGTATCATTCTGCTATCATTATGATATCCTCAATTCAGCGGTTGACACGCGCGCGCCCTGCGTGCATCGTAACTCCATGTGAGCAACGGGCTTCGCCGAAGGAGGACCTGCTTGTCCCCGTCCAGTCAATCCGTCGAGGTCGACCGGCTGCGAGAAGCGCTGGAGGCGCACGGACATCGCTTCACCGAGCAGAGGGGTGCCGTACACCGCTTCCTTTCGGGTACCGACACGCACCCGACCGCCGAGGATGTCTTTCACGGCGTCCGTGAGGAGTTGCCCGCGATCTCGCTCGCCACGGTCTACAAGAACCTCGAGACGCTGGTCGGCTGCGGCATGGCGCTCAAGCTCACCTGGTCCGACGGCTCGTCCCGGTACGACGGGCGCACCGACCCGCACCATCACGCGCGCTGCGACCGCTGCGGTGTCGTGATGGACATCCCCGGCAACCCGCCGCCGGAGATCGTCGCCGATCCCGGCGTCTGCCCCGGCTTCCATGTCACCGGGTACCGGCTGGAGCTGACCGGGCTCTGCGCGGACTGCGCCTGAACCGGCTCGCGCCCCGGTTTCAGGCGATCGCGCCGGCCCTTGCGCGCCCCCGCGCCGAACGGAGACGGCGACGCAGTTCCAGGCTCGACATCGTGTTCATGGTGCGCTCGGCGGTCTTTGGCGAATTCCAGCGAACGTCGGTAAGGGCAACCGGCTCTTCGCCTTCCGCCTCCGGCCGGCGCAGGATCAGGTAGTACCGTCCCTTGTAGTCCCCACCCTGCTCGGCGGCCACCGAAGCCACCCACTCGACACCCCGTTCATCGCTGAATCTTCGCACCTGGCCGTCCCCGTTTGTGATGGTCTCTGCGGCTGGGAACATAATAGCCGCGACGTGCCGGCAACAACGAGCCCCTCCCAGCGTGCCCGCCGGCCGCTATGCGGGCTTCCCGCTTCGCAGCTTCTTCTGGTGGACGACCTCCGGGAATTCGTAGTAGATGACGCCCTCGTCACTGATGTCCGATCTCACGCGGAAGCCGTCGTCCATGCCGATCATCAGCTTCTCGGCGGCTTCCAGGCTCAGATCCAGTTCGGCCGCGACCTCGGTTACCGTCAGCACGCCTCCGCGCTGTGTTGCAAGCTGCAGCACCTTGCGGTTGAGGATCTGGAGGACCGCTTGCCGCCGCTCCTGCAGCGCCCTCCACCCCCACAGGAACATCCCCGATCCACCCATCCCCAGGAACGCTCCGATGACGATGGGGGGACCGTCCATTCCACCCGCGATCCCGGCGGTGATGATGAGGGTGGCCATCACGCCCAGCCCCGCCCCGAACACCCGCCTGCCTATGCCGCTCGGGGGAAGGGGCTTGTCCCGCGACGGAGGCGATGCGGGCGTCATCGACGTTACCGGGGCCGGCACGCCGGAGCCGGCGTCCCAGCCCTCCGGGTCCCCGGGGACACGGGAGTGTTCCCATGCGAGGCCGCAGTTGGGACAGACCTGGCGCTTGCGGCACCTGGCGTAGTACACCAGGCCGCCGACCCCGTAGGTGAACACGCTGAGGCCGACCAGCAGGGCCAGGTGACCGGTCTTGCGGAAATAGGGGACGCCTTCGCTGTGGTGCCCGCAGCGCGCGCACTGCCGGACGTTGCGCTTCATGACGGGGGCGCGGCGCCGCCGCTCCACGACGGCGCCGCAGGTGGGACACCGATCCTCACCCGCCAGGATACTCTCGCCGCAAGTCGAACACCGCATCTATTCCCCGATCCCTCCGCCGGCCTCGGCGCCGGCAACGCTTGACACTCCGAACTCCCTCCTACTACGGAAACCCGCCCGTCAGGAGTCACACCCCGAGCCGGAACGGGAACCATCGAGCAGAATCAGATTACATTCACTGGAGTCGAGCGCAAACCAGGCCACGCCTTCCCGAATAGATGATCCTCTCTCGAACCGCCCGCGTCTCCGCACTTCTTCTGTTGCTGATCCCCTCCCCCGAGGATGCCCGGGCCCAGACCATCCCGTCCGCGTACCGCTTCATCGAGCACCGCCAGGAGACGTCGATCTTCTGGGGAACCATGTTTCTCAGCCAGGGGTCGCTGGACCTGGGACCCAAGTCCGGCAACTTCACCGGAGCGCGCTACTCGATCGAGGCCAGCGGGCCGCTCTTCCTCGAGGGCCTGGTGATGTACCTGCCGACCACCCGCGACGTGGTAGACCCCCGGCGCGCCATCGGGGACCGCACGATCGGCGAAACCGACGTGCAGTTGCTGATGGCCGACGCGCGCCTCGATTTCAGCCTGACCGGCCGCCGCACCTGGCACGGGCTCAGCCCCCATCTCTTTCTCGGGGGAGGGTTGGCCCTGGACATCGCCGGACAGAGCGAGTTCGCGGACTTCCTGCTTCCGGAGGACGTCTACGACTTCGGGACCGCCTTTACCGCGACCTCCGGGACTGGCTTCCGGTTCGCCGTCTCGTCCAGGCTCATGCTGCACGTCGAAGCGGGCCTGACCCTATGGAAGCTGAACACGCCGAGCGGCTTCGACGACCCGGCAAAGCGGCCGCAGAGCGACGACATGGAGCTGCAACCGGTGGTCCAGAGCGAGTGGGTCAGAGGATACGGCATTACTCTGAGCGCCGGCTGGCGGTTCTGACCGACTGAGCGGAATGGCGGGCTTCGAGCGCCTCCAGGCGGATTGGCTTTCGTACGGAGACGCGCTTGCGCGTGTGCTGGCCGACGCCCGTCCGACGCCGGCCACGCCCCTGGCACCCGCCCCCGCGCTTGGGCGGTCCCTCGCCGCCCCGGTCGTGGCCCGCGCCACCCTGCCCTCGTGGCCGAACAGCGCTATGGACGGCTTCGCGGTGAGAAGCGCGGATCTGCGGGAACCGTCTTCCCGGAGCATCCGCCTCCCCGTTGCGGGTCATTCCTATCCCGGCTCGGTGCCGCTTGAGGACGTGCCCCCCGGCGCGGCGATCCGCATCATGACGGGCGGACCCCTCCCCGTCGGCTTCGATTCGGTGATACGGGTCGAGCACACTGACGGCGAGGCTTCGGCCGGGTTCGTTGAGATCCACCGGACCGAGGACGTGGGCAGGCACATCCGGTCGCCGGGCAAGGACATGCGGCGCGGAGACGAGACCGTGCCGGCGGGCGCGGTCGTGCACTCGGGAACGTTGCCCGTGATCATGGCCAGCGGGGCCGAGAGTCTCGCGGTCTTCCGCCGCCCCCGCGTGGGCGTGCTGTCGAGCGGCGATGAGCTGGTGGGGCAGGATCGATTCGATCTCGTGGTCGAGGGAAGGGGCATTCCGGACACCAACAGGGACATGATCGCCGCCGCGGTCGCGGAGGCCGGGGGCGTCCCGGTCGACCTGGGAGTGGCGCCGGACGATCCGGACGCCCTCAAGGCCGCACTCGAGTCCGTGGAGGGCGTCGATGTCCTGGTCTCGACCGGCGGGGCTTCGATGGGCGAAAAGGACCTGCTCAAGCGCATCCTCCTCGGCCTTGCCTTCCGGCTCGACTTCTGGCGCGCCCGCGTCCGTCCCGGAAGCCCGCTCTCGTTCGGCCACCTGCGGCGCGGCGCGGGCGACCTCCCGGTCTTCGGACTCCCCGGCAATCCCGCGTCGGCGTTCGTGACCTTCCACGTCTTCGTCGTGCCGTATCTGCGCGCCATGCTCGGATCACGGCGTCCCGCCGGCACTACGGTCACCGCGGTGACCGAGACGACGCTCGGCTCACCGCCACGCCTCACCCAGTTCTACCGGGTCCGGTTCCTGCCTCCCCGTGCGCCGGGCGAGGCAGAGCGGTGCACCCTCACCGGCCCGCAGGGAAGCGGGCTCGTGCGGTCGCTGCGCGACGCGGAGGGGCTGGCGGTCGTGCCGGAAGGGACCTCACGCATCGAGGCGGGTGACACGGTGTCCGTGCTTCTCCTGCCGGGACGGCAATGAGATACGCTGTCGCGCGCGGGCTGCTGCCCCCGGCTCTCCTGTCCCTGGTCCTGGCCCTGCAGGGGTGCCAGACCCCCCAATGGCCGGTCGAGGGAGCCATGGCGTCGCCGTTCGGGATCCGCTCGCAGGGCGGAGCCGATCTGCACCGCGGCGTGGATCTCGAAGCCGCCGTGGGGACTCCGGTGCGGCCGGTGCTTCCGGGACGGGTGCGGTTCGCCGGCACCATGAGCGGATATGGCAGCGTGATCTGGATCGACCACGGCGAAAACCTGATCACCGTGTACGGGCACCTCTCCGAAATCAGGGTCGAGGTTCTGCAGGAGGTATCGAAGGAGACGGTCATCGCTCTGAGCGGCCAGTCCGGCAACGTGACGGGCCCGCACCTCCACCTGGAGGTGTGGCGCTGGGGGCGCGAGGTCGACCCGGTCAACTTCCTGGGGCGGCCCCCGGGGGACTAGGCTGGCGGTTCCCTACTGTTCGCGCAGCGTGCGAATGGCGGCCGCCAGTTCCGGCACGATCTCGAAGGCGTCGCCGACGATCCCGTAGTCGGCCACACCGAAGATGGGCGCTTCGGCGTCGCGGTTGACCGCGACAATGACCCCGGAGGTGCGCATCCCGGCGAGGTGCTGGATCGCGCCGGAGATCGCCACGGCAAAGTAGAGCTTCGGCGTCACGGTCTTGCCCGTCTGGCCGACCTGTTCGGCGTGGGGGCGCCACCCCGCGTCGACGACGGCCCGGGAGGCCCCCAGCGCGGCGGTCTCACCCAGCGCGTCACGCAGGTCGGCGAGAAGGTGCCAGTTCTCGGGCCCCTTCATGCCGCGGCCGCCGGACACGATGATCGCCGCTTCCGAGACGTCGAGGGCCGCGCCGGCCGACTCCTCGAAGCCGACGACGCGGTAGCCCCCCGCAGACGCATCCCCCGACGGTGCCACGTGCGCGACCTGAGCCGTGCGGGGAGCATCGGACACCGGGAAGACATTGGGCCGGATGGAGAGCAGCGCCGGCGCGCCGAGGGCCCGCACCCGGGCCAGGGCCTTGCCCGCGAAGACGGGACGGGTGACCACGACCCGGCCACCGTCGACCTCCGCCGCGACGACATCCGTGAGGAGGGCGACTCCCAGCCTTGCCGCGACCCTGGGGGCAAGATCCCTGCCCGGCCCGGTCGCGGCGAACACGACCGCGCCGTAGTCGCCCCCGCGGACGACCTCCGCCACAGCCACCGCGCGCACGTCCACCTGCTCGGCATCGTCGATCGCCAGCACCCGGTCCGCGCCCTGCTCAGCCAGCGCCGCGGCCGCTTCCCCCGCGCCCCGGCCACCCGCCACGGCCGCGTCGACGCGTCCCCCGAGAGCGTCCGCGAGGCCGCGCGCCACCGTGACCACCTCCCTGGAGACGCCCTGAACGACGCCGTCCCGGACCTCCGCTACCGCAAGTACGTCCGCCATCAGAGTACCTTGGCCTCCTCCCTGAGCAGGCGCACGAGTGCGGGCACCGCATCGGTCCCCTCCCCCACGATCCGTCCCTCGGGGCGCTCGGCAGGATACGCCAGGCTCTCCACCGCGATCCCCGGGGCCACCTCGGGCGCCGGCTTGACCACAAGCGGCTTCCGTTTGGCCATCATGATGCCCCGCAGCGATGCATACCGTGGCTCGTACCGCCCCTTCGTGATCGTGGCGACCGCCGGCAGATCCATCTCGACCACCTCCTGGCCGCCCTCCACCGCACGCCGACAGGTCACCGCGTCCCCCGCGACATCCATCGCGGCGACCGACGTCGCGCACGGCCGGTCCAGCAGTTCAGCCACCATCGGACCCACCTGCTGCTGGTCGTCGTCCACCGCCTTGACACCGAAGAGCACAAGCCCGGCATCGTCGTCCGCCAGCTCCGAGGCCAGGACGCGGGCGGTGGCCCATCCATCCATGTCGGGGGTGCCGGTCAGCAGCACGGCCTTGTGCGCCCCCAGCGCCAGCCCCGAGCGCAGCGACTCCTGCGTGGCTTCCGGGCCGTAGCTCAGCAGCGTTACCTCACCCTGCCCCGCCGCTTCGACCAGCTGAAGCGCGGCCTCGACGGCGAATTCGTCGTAGGGGCTGAGTACGTACTTCACCCCGTCCCTCTCGATGTCGCATCCGTCCGGCGCGATCCGGATCCGGGTCGCGGTGTCGGGCACGCGCTTCACGCACACGGTGATGTTCACGGCGCTCCTCGGCGGGCCGGCAGGGCTCCTGCCGCGACCCCGTTACAGAAATGCACCCGCCACCGCGAAGCAGACCGTCGCGACCGCGCCTCCCGCCAATGCGTAGGGCAACTGCGTCCGCACATGGTCCACATGATCGGTGGCCGACGCCATGGAAGATATCACCGTGGTGTCGCTGATGGGGGAGCAGTGGTCGCCGAAGATTCCGCCCGACAGCGCAGCGGCCAGGAAGGGCGCCAGGTCGAGCTGCAGCGCAGCGGCCGCGGGCACCATGATCGGGATCATGATCGCGAAGGTGCCCCAGCTGGAGCCGATCGAGAACGCAATAGCGGCGGATACCACGAAGGCGAGCGGCAGCAGGACGGCCGGGGCCAGCACACCCTCGGTAAGCCCGGCCACGTATTCGCCGGTCCCCAGTTCGCCGGTCACGTCGCCCAGCGCCAGGGCCAGCAGCAGGATGAGTGCCAGGGGCACGAGTCCGCCCGCCCCGCGCAGCGCGATCTTCACCAGTTCGTTTACCGAATACGCGCGTTGCGCCAGCAGAAGGATCCACGCGGCCGCCAGACCACCGAGCGATCCCCATAGCACCGCGATCGAACCGTCCCCGGCCCTCAGGTCGCCTTCACCCGTGGCCCACAGCCCAAGGGGCATGAGCCCTACCAACACCAGCACCGGAACGACCATGTTGACCGCCCGGGGGGGAATCGGCGCATCGTCGCCCGAACCGAGGATCGCCTCGTCCATGATGGGTGTCGCGCCGGGCGACAGGACCTCGCCCTTCGCCGCCCGGGCCTCGGCCCGCTTCATGGGACCCCAGTCCATCCTCGCAAGCACCACCGCCAGAGCCAGGATCACCGCCGCGAAGGAATAGAAGTTGAAGAGGATCGAACGCAGAAAGACCCCGAGCGAGTCCTCCACGCCGAGCCCGTTCAGGATGCCGAGATTGTAGGCGCCCCAGGCGTTCAGCGGGATCAGGATGCAGATCGGGGCGCTGGTGGAGTCGATCAGGTAGGCGAGCTTCTCGCGCGAGACCCGGTAGCGGTCGAAGAGCGGACGCGACACCGAACCGGCGACCAGCACGGTGATGTTGGATTCGATGAAGATCAGCACGCCGATCAGCCAGGCCATCAGCTGCGCGCGCCGCCCGTTGTTGACCCATCGGTTCCGCTCCAGCCAGGCCACGAACCCGGCCACCCCACCCGACGACGACAGCGTAGCGATCAGCGCGCCGATCACCAGGGTGAACATGATGACCCCGGCATCGTAGGGATCGTTCAGAACCCTGACGGCCGACTCGATCGATTCGGCAACCCCGGCGGCGGGGTTCCAGCTGAGGAGGATCGTCCAGCCGAGCCAGATCCCGCCGGCGAGCGACAGGTAGACCTGCCGCGTGGCGATGGCGAGGACGATCGCGAGGAGTGGTGGAAGGACTGAGATCCAGGTCGGGTCGTTCATGCCTCTAACCTACCACCTCGGCGGTTTGACCGCCGAATGGCCCCTGACGAAGAACCTGAGCGGCCAGTCGGCCGCGCGGGAGATGCCGATTCGGCCCGAAGTGCCCACGTCCCGATCGACGACCGCGTTCCCGGGTAACAGCTGAACCGGAGGCACGGCGAGGTCGTGGTAGTTGTGGCGCATCGTGATCCCCAGCGCCTGGGAGAGGCGGCCGGGACCGCTGCAGAGGTCGGTGGAACGGCCCCTTCGCCCGGCCATCACCTCGATGCCGCCGGCCGGTTCCAGGGCGCGGATCAGTACCGCCGCCGGGTCGCCCTCGGCCCCCGTCACCACGTTGATGCAGTGGTGGATGCCGTAGGAGATGTAGACGTAGAGGGTGCCCCTGGCCGAGAACATCGCGTCGTTGCGCGGAGTGCGCCCTTTCGAGGCGTGCGCGTGGCTGGCAGGGTCGTCGAGCCCCAGGTAGGCTTCCGTTTCGACGATGACGCCCCTGGTCTCCAGCCCGTCCACCCGGGAGACGAGGGTGGATCCGAGGAGCCGGCGGGCCACGCGCGCGGCGTCGCCCGCAAGAAGATCGTAGAGGTGGGAGGCGGTCCCGGTCGCCGGGAGATCAGTCCTCCGCATCGGGCCGGCGCCTGGCGCGGCGACCCCAGGGGAACAGGCCCAGGATGCCCTGTCTGGCGGGAGGATCCGCCTCGGCCGCCACTCCCACCGCCGCGGCTCGTTCCTCCGAGAGCTCGTCGGTTCCGGGAGACCGGCGCTGCTCCGCGGCAGCGGCCTTCTCTTCCCGCTTTCCGCTGCGGCCGCGCGGACCTCGTGGACGGGTTTCGGAGCGTGCCGCCTGGGCCTTTTTCGCAACAGGCCGTTCGGTCGCGGCCTGCTTGGCCAACGCCTCACTCCGACGCTTGAAATCGATTGTCCAGGCCGTCAACACGCTCTCGGCCCGGGCTCGCAGCAGTACCTTCTTCACGCGCTCGGGATCCTTCTGCAGGACCTTGAAGACGTCCGCGCCGAAGTGATCCACAAGGCGCGCCGCGGTCTTGACGCCGACGCCCTTGTAGCGATGGGCAAGGTAGCTCTTGATCGAGCTCTCGGTTGTAGGCAGCCCGAGCGCCTTCGCGTCGAATGGTGACGCCGCCGGAACGGATTCGCCGGCCACGAGCCGGACTCCGAAGCTCCCGCTCTTGCCCCGCTCGAGGGAAACGGCTCCCTCCTTTTCGGCGTACAGCAGGAACTTGCTGAACTTCCCGAAGCCCAGCGCACCTTCCTTGAAGCTTCGGTCGATGGCGAGCATCTTGCGCTTGACATCGGAGTCCCGGGCCGGTTCCGAGTCGCTGCCCCCCAGTTCCCGGACCGCCTTGGCGAGCAGTTCGAGCGCGGGGGCCCGGTCGGGTTGCCGGGTGCGCTCCCGAACCGCCGTCGCCGGGGCGCTCGCCGTGGGCTGCGCATTCCCGGCCGGTTGCGCGCTTCCGGCCGCCGGGGCCTTGCGCCGCGCTTCCTTCGGCCCCCTTTCAGCCGGTGTTCGCCGCGCTGGCGGGCCGCGTCTGGCCCTGCCGCGCTGGTCGTCCCCATTCGCGGCCGACGCACCGGGCCGGGGTTCCGACCCTTTCGCACGCGCCGCCGCGCGACCACCGACCGGTCCTACCTGGTACTGCCCGTTTTCGCCACGCTCAATCTCCACCAACCCCTTCTTCGCCGCCTCGAGCAGAAACTTCGAGAAGTTCTTGAACCCGAGGCTGCGCTCGTCGAAGCCGGGGGCCAGCTCCATCATGACCTGCTTGAGCCTGTCGGAGCGCATCACGTCGCCGCGCGAGACCATGCGGCTCACGGCCTCCTCGACGCACTCCCAGGCGTCGGGCGTGGAGGTGCCGTCTTCGCTGGCTCTGCTGAGGCCGGTCAGCGCGGTGTACGAGTAGTACTCGTCGCAGTTCTGGACCAGGATGTCCGAACTGGACTCCTGAATGCCGATCCCGATCACGTATTTTCCGTACTCCTTGAGCTTCAGGACGAGGCTGGAGAAGTCGGAGTCTCCGGTGAGCAGGATGTAGGTGCCGATCTCGGGACGGATGAAGACGAGTTCGATTCCGTCGATGGCCATCCGGATGTCGGTGGCGTTCTTCTTCGAGCTCCCGTAGGCGGGCGCGAAGATGAGGTCGATCGAGGCTTCGGAGAGGGGAACGATGTACTGGGGATAGCGGCGCCAGTCCGCATAGGCCCTCTGGACGGTCACCTTCCCCTTGATGATGTCCGAGTCGAGGAGGTTCTTGAGTTCCTTCGCCAGGTCGCTTCGCATGCCCATCGTGACGTTGTCGAAGTCGATGAGCAGAGCCGCGTTGGGTGCGTCGGGAGAGATCGGCCGCCCCGGTTCGGTGTGGGGGGCCTTCATATAGGGATTGACCATTCTGTCTTCTGTGCAGCGGTGTTTCCGAGCTACCCCTCGACCCGGCCCGGGGGCTCCGCCGACAAGCGGCGGGCCAGCTCGGTGCGCCACACCTTGCCGGTGCGGGTCAGGGGAAGGTCCTCCATGAAGGTAACAAGATCGGGAACCTTGTATTCGGCCAGGGTGACCGAACACCACTCACGGATTTCCCCGGCGGTCACGATGCCGCCCTCCACCCGCACGACACACGCGCAGATCGCCTCGCCCAGGGTTTCGTCGGGCACGCCGACTGCCGCTGCCCCTGCCACGGCTGGATGCGCCACGAGCCGGTCCTCGATTTCGCGGGGGTAGACGTTGAATCCGTCGCGCATCACCACATCCTCCCGGCGCCCCAGGAGATGGAGGTACCCGTCCTCGTCCAGCATGCCCAGGTCACCGGTGCGCAGATAGCCCTGCGCGTCCATGGCGGCGGATGTTTCCCCCGGTTGTCTGTGGTATCCCCGCATCACGCCCGGGCCTCGCACCCGGATTTCGCCCACACTTTCGGGCGGAAGGTCGGCACCGTCGGGCTCGGTCACCCGCACGGACGTGTCGGTGATGGGTCGGCCGAGGGTGAAGATCCGCTTGTCCGGCGGGTCGTCCAGGCGGCCGACCGCCAGCGTGGAGGCACCCTCGGTCAGGGAGTAGGCGGCTACAACCGGGGCGCCGAATGACGTCTCGATGCGGCGGGCCAGTTCGTCCTTCATGGGGGCGCCCGAGGCCAGGCAGGCGCGGATCGACTCGGGGCGTCTTCCCCGACGCTCGATTTCACGCAGTTCCCGGGCGAACATGCTGGGAATGCCGTAGTGGACGGTGGCCCCGTGACGGTCGGCCAGATCAAGCGTTTCGGTCGCGTCCGCGCCATCGGCAAGAACCAGGCCCGCGCCCCCGAGAAGGGTGCCCAGGAGCCCCGGCCCCAGTCCGAAGACGTGGAAGAGCGCACGGACCCCTACGACGATGTCGCCGGGGCCCAGGTCGATGGCCCCTGCGGTGGCCGCCGCCGCCTGCAGCAGGTTGCGGTGAGTGAGTTCCACCCCCTTGGGCTTGCCGGTGGTGCCCGCCGTGTACACGATGGCGAAGGTGTCTTCCGGGTCGGTGCGGCCGGCGGCAAAATCGCGGCCCGCTCCCGCCGACAGCAGATCCTCCCACTGGAAGATCTGGTCGTCGTACCAGAGGTCCTCCTCACCCACCGTGACCACGTAGCCGAGTTCGGGCAGCTCCTCCAGCAGATCCTCGAAGAGCTGGAGGTAGTCGGTCCCGAAGGCATCCTCGGCCGTGACCGCGCACGCCGCACCCGAGTGCCTGAGCATGTAGCGCAGTTCGATCCGTGGAAGCCTCGGATCGAGGGGCACGACCACGGCACCGAGCTTGGCCGCGGCGAAGACGGTCACCGCGAATTCGGGCCACGACGGCAAAACCGTGGCAATCCGCTCGCCGGCCTCGATGCCCAGATGCGCCAGCGACGCCGCCAGCGCCTCGGCCTGGTCCTCCACCTGCGCGTACGTCAGGCTGGCATCGTCCCCAACCAGGAACGGAGCCCCCGGGTCTCGTGTGGCCCGGTGGGTGAGAACGGACGCGATCGTGGGGTTCCGGAAGCGCTCAGGTGGCGCCATTCATCCTCCAGCCAGCTTCAAGGGCGCGGCGGACGGTCGACAGCCGCCTATCATCGCCGATCTTCGATGACCAGTCAAACGAAAGTGGACGATATGTGTTTCAGGACACGTAACAACTCGTCCCCGGGAATCGGCACGCTTGAGCCGAGCCGATCGGCGGTCCGCCCCACGTGCCGCAACGGAACCATGTGGACGATGCCCCGGCGAGTCTTCTTGTCCGTGATCATCAGGCCGGCCAGGCGTTGGATCCGGCCCATGAGGGGGTGACTGTCCGGAAGATCGAAGGCACGCACCACGCCACGAATCGCCTCGGCGGTTCCCCCCGCGGTCCATCCCAGCGCCTCGCCGATGCGGGCCTCGGCCACCATGCCCACCGCCACTGCGTGTCCGTGCGGCAACGAATACCCCGATCCCAGTTCGAGCGCATGGGCAACGGTGTGGCCGAAGTTGAGGATCTTGCGCCGGCCCCCCTCGAACTCGTCGTCGGAGACCACCTGCGCCTTGTGCCGCACCGAGCGCACGACCGCGTGCTCGACCGCAGCGGCATCGCCGTCCAGCAACTCTCTCGCGTTCGCTCCCAGCCACTCGGCGTATGCGGCGTCAAGGATCACCCCGTGCTTCACCGCTTCGGCGTAGCCCTCGGCCCGCCTGCCGATGTCCAGCGTGTCGAGGAAGTCGGGGTCGGCCAGCACCTCGGCCGGCGCGTGGAAGGCTCCCACCAGGTTCTTGCCGGCCGGATGGTCGACCCCCGTCTTGCCTCCGACCGAGGCGTCGATCATGGCCAGCGTGGTGGTCGGCACCTGGACCAGCGGCACCCCCCGCAGGAACGTCGCGGCGACGAATCCTGTCAGGTCCCCCACGACCCCGCCGCCGAGCGAAACGACACAGCAGTCGCGCCCGAGTTCCGCCTTCAGGAGCACGTCCGTCAGGCGGGACCACGTTTCCCTTGTCTTGCTCGCCTCCCCCGCCGGAAAGAGGGCCTCGACCACCTCGACGCCATTTCGGCCGAGGATCCCGGCGACTTCCTTGCACCAGAGCCCCGCCACGGTACGATCCGAGATCAGTGCACACCGACCCGCGGGTGCTGCCGCCTCGACCGCTGTCGGCAGGAGGCCTCGGACGCCCGCGCCCACCCGGACCGCGTATTGCCCCAGAGAGGACCGCACGGGGACATCGGTGCAACGGATCAGGACCCTCGCCTCGTCGGAAGGGGACACGGGAGCGCTCGGCACACGGGAACCACCGGGCAGCCGCAGCCACCGGGGCGCGATCCCGTGCCGCGGCTAAAGCTTGATCCACTCACCGGGGGGGTCAAGGTGCTAGATTGCGATGGGCGAAAGAGCGGCGGAACTCGAACGGGAAGATGATGGATCGGTGACCCCACGAGGCTTGTTTGGGAACGTGCGAAAGAGGGCGCGGCGGGTGCGGGTTCCGCATCAGGCCTGGCTCGTCTGCCTCTTCCTGAGCGCGGCCGGCATCGGGGTCGCGGTGGGAAGCTGGCGGAACCTCTGCGCCAACTGCCCATCCGTCGCGCAGATCTACACCTTCGAGGCCCGCCAGACCAGCAAGCTCTACGCCAGGGATTCGACGCTGGTATACGAGTTCGGCGAGCAGCGGCGCACGGTCGTCCCGCTCGCCAGCCTGCCCCCCCACGTGCCGCAGGCCTTCATCGCGATGGAGGACCGTCGCTTCTACGAGCACAACGGCCTCGATTGGAGGGGGATCGGCCGGGCAGCGATCGGCGTCCTCCGCACACAGTCGCTTTCGGGCGCGGGGGGAAGCACGATCACCCAGCAGCTGGCACGCCACATGTGGACCGAACGCATCGGCTTCGAGAAGCGGCTGGTCCGCAAGCTCAAAGAGTGGCAGGTCGCCATGGCCCTGGAGCGCGCTTACAGCAAGGACCAGATCCTCGAAGCCTACGTGAACCAGATCGGGTACGCGCACGGCTGGTACGGGATCCAGAAGGCGTCCCGCAGCTACTTCGGCAAGGACGCCGTCGACATGAATCCCGCCGAGGGCGCGCTGTTGGCGGCGATCGCCAACCGGCCGGAGCGCTACAGCCCGCTCAACAACCCCGACGCCGGGCTGAACCGCCGCAACCTGGTGCTCGACGTGATGGCGCGCGAGGGTTTCCTCTCCGCGGACGAGGCCGCGTTCTGGAAGGAGGAGCCGGTGCCGCTCGAGGCTGCAAGCCTCCCGAGGGCGCAGGCGCCGTATTTCGTGGAGTGGGTCAGGGGCATTCTCGATGACCGGTTCGGCGCGAAGCTGTACACCGACGGCCTGGAAATCCATACGACGCTGGACCTGGACATGCAGGCGGCGGCGCAGGCGGCCATGGAGCGAGGCTGGGCGCGGATAGAGGAGCGGACCGGGTACGACCACCCGACCTACGACGAGTTCGCGGCCGCCAACGAGGGTGCCAACTTCGCGAATCTCCCCTATGTGCAGGGTATGTTCATCGCCACCGACCCGGAAACGGGCCATGTGCGCGCCATGATCGGCGGCCGGGACTACGTCCACTCGAAGTTCAACCGGGCGACCGACATGCGGCGCCAGTCGGGGTCTTCCTTCAAGCCCATCGTGTACGCGGCGGCCCTCGAAAGCGGGATCCCCGCTTCCGAGGTAGTCGTCGACGCGCCGGTGGTCCAGGATCAGGTCGACGGCACCATCTGGCGGCCGAGCAACTACGACCCGGAGTTCCTGGGCCCCATAACCATGCGCGAGGCGCTGGCGCGGTCGATCAACATGGTCGCGATCAAGGTCGGAATGCGGGTCGGGCTCGAAGCGGTCGGCCAGATGGCGAGCCGCCTGGGCATCCGCACCGAGGTCGAGCGCTTCCCTTCGACGGCCATCGGCGCGGCCGAGGTCATTCCCATCCAGATGCTCGAGGCGTACTCCACTTTCGCGAACCTGGGAACGAGAGTGCGCCCATTCCCGATCGTCAGGGTGGAAAGCGCGGACGGCGAGGTCCTGTGGGCGCCCCAGCCTGAAAGGACCCGTGTACTGGACCCCCTGGTGGCGCGCCTGATGGTATCCATGCTGGAGTCCGTGGTTTCTTCGGGCACGGGCAACGGCGGTGTGCGCCTGGTCGCCGGCCTGCCCTACGATGTCCCCGCTGCCGGCAAGACCGGTACCACCAACGAGGGCAGCAACGTGTGGTTCATGGGCTTCACTCCGAACCTTACGGCGGGGGTCTGGTTCGGCATGGACCTTCCCATATCGATCGTGGACAGGGCTACGGGCGGTGGATTCGCGGCACCGGTCTGGGGAGAGTTCATGCGGGAGGTATACTTCGGCAACTCCCAGGACGGGACCGAAGAGGATGGCGTGGTGGCAACGGGTCCCCTGCTCTCGATCCCCGAACCCTGGCCAAACCCGCGGGGTCTGGTGACGCGCCGCGTTGACAGCAAGACGGGAACGTTGGCGTCGAGGTGGTGTCCGGCGGAAGACGCCTACGAGGAAGTCTACCTTCCGGGTACCGAACCGGGCACCGTCTGCGACCGCCAGGCGCAACCCGTCAACCGTGAGCTTCAGCCTCAGGGGCCCACGCCATGAGCACCGAACCGGGATCCAGCGTTTTCACGTTCGACACGACCCACCACGCCATGTGGGCCGAGGATGTCGCGCGGGAGCAGGCGATCGCCGCCGAGGTGGTACCGGCGCCTCCCGAGGGAGGGGCCAGGTGCGGCGCCGCTCTCCGCGTGTCGGCACGGCAGAAGGACGACCTGGCTGCTGCGCTCGGCAGCGAAGGGATCCCCTACCGGGTACTGGATTCGTAGCAGGCCGTCGAGAATCCCCGCGCGGACCTGTTCCACGGTCTGCCAGCAAGCCCTACCGCCTTACGCGCACCACATCGCGGATCCGGTCGCGCACCTCTCCGGCCCGGTCCGCCTCCTCGAGCAGTCTCCATAGGCGATCGATGGTGCGCGCGTCCACGTATCCGGGTACGGTCGTCTGCCACGCCTGATCCGCACGGAAGCGGTCCACGGCGTTCACCGTTTCCTGGTTATAGACGAGCACCCCGGGCGAATCGCCGGTCGGGGCGGGAGACTCGGCCCGGTAGTAGCCGAGGGCGTGAAGCATCACCTTGAGCTGGAACACATCGCGCCCCACGAACTGTTCCAGTCTGCGGAATCCGAGCGTCTCGGATGCGACGTCATGGATGCGCCGCAGTTCCCGGACCGGCTCGGGGTGTTCGCACACGTTGATGTCGGTCGTGACTCTGTCCGGACGTCTCGACACGCCCGGCCGCGGATCCGCCACCACCACCGCCGCGGACTGGGTCTCTCCGTGGCGGCCGTCGCCGCCCAGAAGCTGGCCCGCGTACAGCGCCTCGATCAGTCTGTCCGCAAGGTGACGGCCGGACCCTTCGCTTCGTTCGAAGACCACCGCCACCGAGTCCACCACCGCCGTACCCACCAGTGAGTTTCCCTGCACGGCGTAGTTCGAGCCCGCGCGCTCGGCGACCCAGTCGCCCCGCTCCTCGGCCCCGTACTGCGCCGATCCCGTCCACTGTGCCGATCGCCCGTCCGCGCCGATCACACCCACCTGCCGGCGCTCGCGCCCTTCGTCGGCGGCCACCACCCGGTCCATCGCCTCCTGGGGCGGGACGCCCTGTTCCAGAAGGTCGAGCAGGTCGTTGCCATACTCCACCCGCGTTCCCCCCTGGGTCGCCACCGCACCCACCCCGGCGCGAACCCAGGGAACCGCGTTGCCAACGCACGGGTTGCGCGTCGTGACCGCCACGCCGGACTCCCCCGTCTCCGGATCGATCGCCACGATGGAGAAGGTGTTGAACAGCGGCTCGATGTCGTTGGGGACCGGCTCCAGCCGTACGACCGCGGTCGGTTCCTCGGCGTGCTCCAGCGCCAGGTAGATGAGTCCGTCCGACCCCTCGCGCACGTCCCGCACCCGGCCCAGTTCCCCTTCCAGAAGCGTCTCGAGGCTGACCGCGTCGGTGTCCGCCAGCGTTACCCGCGCCAACTGCTCGCCGACCAGTCCGCCGACGAACGCGCTGCCCCGCCACCAGGGGAACGGTTCGCCCCGGTAGATCATCATCCCGGAGATGCCGATCGAGGGGGTCCAGACGAAACGAGGCGGCTCCACGCCGGCACGCCGCGTCGCGGTCGTGAAGACGGTGCCGTCGTAGTTGATGCCGTGCGATACCACCGGCCAGCCGTAGTTGGCGCCGCCCACGATCAGGTTGAGTTCGTCTCCGCCTCGGGGTCCGTGCTCGTTCGCCCACACGTTCCCCGTGAGCGCATCGACCGCGAGTCCCTGGATGTTGCGGTGGCCGTAGCTCCATATCTCGGGAAGAGCGTCGTCGCGCCCGACAAACGGGTTGTCGGCGGGCACGCTCCCGTCATCGTGCAGCCGTATGATCGTCCCCATGTGGTTGGTAACGTCCAGCGCCGGATGATCGTCCAACATGTCCGGCGGCAGCATCCGATCGCCCACGGCGATGTACAGAAACCCGCTCGGATCGAAGGCCATGCGGCCGGCGAAGTGGTTGTTGTTGCCGTGCCACGCCACCGCCTCGAAGATTTCCTCCACATCCGTGACCCGCCCTCCGTCCCAGCGGCCCCGAACCACCGTCGTGGCGCCCTCCGACCCGTCGGCGTTCGGCTTACCGTAGCTCAGATACAGCCAGCGGTTCTGCGCGAAGTCCGGGTGCGGCAGGACATCCATGAAGCCGCCCTGTCCCCGGTCACGGTAGACCGCCGGAAAGCCCTCCACCGGGTCGGGCAGCAGCGAGCCGTCGCGCACCACCCGGATTCGTCCGGGACGTTCCACGATCAGCAACTCGCCGCCGGGCAGCCACGCCATCGACCACGGATGGTCGAGCCCGTCCGCGACCGTCACCACCCGGAAGTCGTGACGGGCCGACGAGTACACGTGGCCGGTGGCGTCGCCGCCAGTTCCCTCCTCCGACGCCGGCGGCGCCGAACACGCGCAGGCCAACGCCGCGATCCCCAGGCAGGTTCGAATCCTGGTCAGTTTCACCGCAACCTCCAGTCTATGCGTTTCCGGGCCTCACCCGGATCCTGTCGATCAAGAGAGGCAGAGGCCTGGGCGCCGCGTCCGCCTCCAGACCAATCGCTTCCCTGACGGCATGCGCCCCGGCAGCCAGCCCGTCGGCCGTCGCGGCGTGTATCACGGCGAGCGGAGCGCCCCGCGCGACCCGATGGCCGACACCGACTTCGAGCTCGAATCCGACCGCGGGATCAATCGCCTGGTCCTGGCGCGTCCTGCCTCCGCCAAGCGCGATAACACCGTAGCCGAGCCTCAGCGGATCGATCGCGGTCACAACCCCCTTCCGCTCGGCCCTCACCACCTCCCTCAACGGCGCCGCAGGCAGTCCGAAGTCGCTCCTGGACGGATCCAGGCGTCCTCCCTGCGCCGAGGCGAGGCGCAGGAACCGCTCCATGGGCCCACCTCCGGCAAGCGCACTCGCGGCCGCGCTCAGCCCTTCCTCAACGCCGTCCACCAGTCCCCCCGCCAGGGCCATCTCGGCGGCCAGCTCGATACACAGTTCCCGAAACCCGGCCGGGCCGCCGCCCGCGAGGCAGGCGATCGCCTCGCGCACCTCCAGGGCGTTTCCGGCCGCCCTGCCGAGAGGCCGGTCCATCGCCGACAGCACCGCGGTCACCGCCAATCCCCGCGCGGCGCCCACGTCGACCATCGCGCGCGCCAGCGCCCTGGCATCCTCAATCCGCGACATGAAGGCGCCCCGCCCCACCTTCACGTCGAGCACCAGGGCGTCGAGCCCTTCGGCAAGCTTCTTGGACATGATCGACGCGGTGATCAGCGGAAGCGACGGGACGGTCGCGGTGACGTCCCTGAGCGCGTAGAGCCTGCGGTCGAGCGGGGCGACCTCGTCGGTCTGACCGATCATCGCGCACCCGACCTCGCGCAGGACCCGGTCGAATTCGTCGAGCGCCAGCCGTGTCCGGAATCCCGGAATCGACTCGAGCTTGTCAAGCGTGCCCCCCGTGTGCCCCAACCCGCGCCCGGACATCATCGGCACCACCATGCCCATCTCAGCAGCGAGAGGCGCGAGGACGAGCGAGACCTTGTCCCCCACCCCGCCGGTCGAGTGCTTGTCCACGCGTGGTCCCGCCGAGCCATCGCCGCGCCCGATCACCTCGCCCGAGTGGATCATGACCTCGACCATGGCGTTGAGCTCCTCGCCCTCGAGACCGTTGAAGTAGACCGCCATCAGGAAGGCGGCCATCTGGTCGTCCCCGACGGCGCCAGCCAGATATGCCGTCAGGAACGCTTCCAGCTCCTCGGGGGCCAGGGCCTCTCCGTCGCGCTTCCGGGCAATGATCTGCTGCGGAATCACCGGAGCGGCTCCGTTGCGCCCACCCGGGCCACCGAGGGGATACGCGGCCGCCGTACCCGGCGCTTCACGAGATCGGCGCCACCACCTCCTCGGCGGGATCAGGGCGCTCCGGCGCCTCCCAGTCCGTCATGCCCTTCACGTACTGGTGCAGCCAGCGAAGCTCCTCGATCATCAGCGTCCGCCTGTGCCGCGGCTCGGCGATCCCGTGGCCCTCCCGGGGGAACAGGATGAACCGCGCCTCCACCCCGAGATGACGGAGCCCCGCGAAGAAGTTCATCGTCTGTTCCATGGTGTCGGTCCGGTCGTTGGCCCCGTGGAAGAGGATGGTCGGTGTGGTGACCCGGTCCAGGTGCGTATAGGCCGAACGCTCCCTCCAGTAGTCCCCGTTGGACCAGGGGTCCCCGCCCAGGTACCAGCGCACCACGTCGTGGTTGAAACCCGCGCCGAACTCGCTCGGCCAGT
The DNA here is from genome assembly GCA_009838975.1 of Gemmatimonadota bacterium. Taxonomy (GTDB): domain Bacteria; phylum Gemmatimonadota; class Gemmatimonadetes; order Longimicrobiales; family Gaopeijiaceae; genus Bin94. Next base: position 64,581 of record VXQO01000035.1, read on the forward strand.
CGGCTACCATGGCACCCAGACTGGCCGCCTTGAACCTCTCCGTGCGCGTAATGGTCCACCCGCCGAGGATGCCGCCGTAGCTCCATCCCTTGACGGCCAGCGAGTCCGGGTGGGCCACGCCACGCTCGATGATGGCGTCCACTCCCGTCATGAGATCCTGGTAGTCCCCGCCGCCGATATCGTTCATGTTGCCGCGCAGAAGCGCGTCGCCGTACCCCGAAGAACCCCTGACGTTCGGCTGCAACAGGGCGTACCCCTGCGCGAGCAGCAGCTGGGCGTCCGAGTCGAATCCCCGGGTAAAGACGCCAGCGGGCCCGCCGTGAATCTCCAGGACGGTGGCCCCGGGCGCCGACCGGTCCGCCGGCACATACAGCACACCCTCGATTTCGAGACCATCCTGGCTGTTCCAGCGGATCACCTCGGGTTCCACGAGGGTCTTTTCCGAGATCCACGGGTTGGCCTCGGTCAGCCGCGTCCGTGTCCCGTCCCGCAGGTCGGCCAGCCAGATGTCGCCGGGCTCGGTGGGAGACGCGAACTGGAACGCGGCCACGGCATGCTGCGCGTCGTAGGACGCGGAAGAGGCCACTCCGGTCAGATCGGTAATCCTTTCCATTTCGCCCGACCGGACGTCGAGCCGGTACAGGTTGGCGTCCGTGCGGTCGAGCGCGACCAGGTCGATGGACCGTCCCCCCGGGTTCCAGCGATAGCCGCGCATGTCGACATCGGTGTCGGGCATCAGCTGGCGGGTCTCGCCCCTCGGGATGTCATGGAGGTAGAGATTGCCCTGGTCGAGCTCCCACGTCTCCAGGTCGGGAGCCACGAAGGTCAGCGACCTTCCGTCGGGCGACCAGGCCAGGTTCGACTCGGGCGCGTCGTTCTCGGTGATGCGCTCCTCTTCTCCCGTGGTGATCGCGAGCAGCCAGACCTCGGAGAGGTGCCTCGCGTTGCGCCGATTCTCGGTGCGGTAGGTGTAGGCCAGGAAGTTCCCGTTCGGCGAGGGTGCAAAGTCCCCGACCCGGCGCGGTTGGGGAGTGAGGCGGGTGGCGTCGTGGGGCGCCTCGGCGGTCTCGACCGTGACCATCCACACGCCGTTCCACGAGCCCTGGGTCTGCCCGCTCGGCCCCTCGTCGATGAACACCGCGTCGTCGCCGTTCTTGCGCTCCTTTTCCTCGTCATCGGGCAGCGAGTCGTTCGCCACGAAGAAGATCGAGCGGCTGTCCTCCGCCCAGCGGTAGTTGCCGACGGCGGTCACGTGCTTCGTGAGCTGTACCGCCTCTCCACCGTCGACGGGAAGGATGAAGAGCTGGCGCGCCCGGCGGTCACCCTCTCCCGCGGGGCGCGTAAACGACACCCAGCGTCCGTCCGGCGACCACTCCGCGGAGCGGTCGTCGGTCGACCCGGTGAAGGGCCTGGCTCCCTGGCCATCCGCGCCGACCACCCAGATGCGGCTGTTGCGCTCGTTCTCGTCCCAGTCGAGTTCATTCCTCGTGAACAGCACCCGGGATCCATCGGGAGAGATCTGCGGCGAGGACACGCGCACCATGTCGATGACTTCGTCGATGGTGAGCGTAGGCCCGGCCGCCTGTTGCGCGGGCGCGCGGGAGGCGCCCAGCGCGGTCAGCGCGGCGGCGGTGATAAGGACGGCGAAGACTCTGACGGCGTTGCTCTTGCGCATTTCGGCTGCTCCGGGCGGCGATCCAACGGTGGGTGCGGCGCGCCACGGGCGAACATCCGCCGAGGCGCGGACGCGGTCAGATAAGATACTGTGGCCGCGCGCTCGGAGCCGCCAGACAGCAGGCTCGGTGCGGGGGTGTGCGGCGGGGACGAATACGCCCGCGGAATCGTCGGAAGGGCGCTACCGGATGGGAAGGATGAGTTCCAGGAAGTCTCCGGGACTGACCGGAAGGGTCTCGGTGAGGTAGTCGTCGCCCGCAAGCTCCTTCACCCTCAGCTGAATGTCCGGCAGATGCCAGTTCATGCGGAAGGTGGCCTCGCCCTTGCCCGGCACGATTCCCAGACGGCGCACGGAGGCACCCCGTGCGGTGTACACGGTGACCTGGTTGAAGTTAAGGTTGCGAACCAGGAGTTGAATCTCGTCCCCTTCCATGGTGGCCGGATCCATGGGATTGTCGTCCGGACGCCCCGCATCCGTAGTCGCGCAACCGGTCAGGACGGGCAGGAGCAACGAAACGAAAAAAACGAAAAATCGGCTGCGACCGAATGCGCTTGCAGTGCTCGACATGGTCCCTCCCTGTTCCAGAGTGCTCCAGTACAATAATGGTTATACGCAGATTGCGCCCGGCCGTTCCCACTTCGATGGAGGTTCCCCGTGAGATTCCGCGCTCTCCCCTGCCTGCTCCTTGTTCTGTTTGCCGCGCCGCTGGCCGCCCAGACCGACCGCCTGACCGAGATGAACGTCTTCGATCTGGAGTACGCCGGGGATCCCCGCATATCGCCCGACGGGGAGTGGGTGGTGTACGTGCGACAGTTCGCCGACGTCATGACCGACATGAACTACTCGAACCTGTGGCTGGTGCGGAGCGACGGCAGCGAACACCGGCCCCTCACCACGGGGAAGTTTACGGACAACAGTCCGCGCTGGTCGCCGGACGGCACCCGGATCGCCTACATGTCGAACCGCGACGGCGTCCCGCAGATCTACATGCACTGGCTCGCGTCGGGACAGACCGCCGCGATCACCAACCTGACCGACCCGTCGGGGGGCCTGTCCTGGTCGCCCGACGGCTCCCACCTGGCCTTCAGCAAGCTGGTTCCCGAAGCGCCCCTTGTGATCGGGGAGATGCCCGCGCCGCCGCCGGGCGCCGAGTGGGCGGAACCGGCCAAGTACACCGACGAAATCGTCTTCCGCTTCGACGGCATCGGAGACGTCCCCTCCGGCGCCTGGCACATCTTCGTGATCCCGGCCGAAGGCGGCACTCCGCGTCAGCTGACGACCGGCGAGATCAGCTACACGGCCGGCTTCGTGCCCATCCCCGGCGGCGGTCCGAAGTGGGCACCGTCCTCGGACGCGATCGTCCTGGACGCCAACCTCAGGGACGACCGCGACCAGGAGTGGCTGGACTCCGAGATCTACGAGGTTTCTCTTGCGGACGGCGCGGTGAGCCGGCTCACCGACCGGCGCGGTCCCGACACTTCGCCTGCAGTCTCGCCCGACGGCGGGCAGATCGCCTACCTGGGGTATGACGACCGGTATCAGGGCTACCAGGTGACGCGCCTGCACGTCATGAATCGCGACGGGTCCGACCCGCGCGTGATCAGCGCCGCGCTGGACCGTTCCGTCTACATGATCGAATGGGCCCCCGACGGCAGCGGCATCTTCGGGCTATTCGACGACGAGGGGAACACGAAGCTCGCGTTCTTCGAGCCGGACGGCAGTCACGAGGTGCTCGCCGGGAACGGCGGGAGCGGTTCGATGGCCTACGGCGGCTTCGGAACGTCGTACACGCTGGCCGAAGACGGGACCTTCGCCTACACCACCAGCCTTCCCGACCGTCCGGGAGACATCGTGGTCGGCCGTCGGGGAAGCTCCCCGCGCTACGTGACATCGGTCAACGCGGACCTCTTCGCCGGCAAGACCCTGGCGTCCGTCGAGGAGATCTGGTGGGATTCGTCGAAGGACGGGCTGCCCGTCCAGGGGTGGATCATGAAGCCGCCCGGTTTCGATCCCGACCAGGAGTATCCGCTGATCCTCGAGATCCACGGAGGACCGTTCGCGAACTACGGTGACCGCTTCGACGTCGAGAAGCAGCTCTGGGCCTCGGCCGGCTTCGTGGTCTTCTACGCCAATCCGCGCGGCAGCACCAGCTACGGCGAGGAGTTCGGCAACCTCATCCACCACGCCTACCCGGGAGACGACTTCCATGACCTCGACTCGGGCGTGGACGCGGTTATCGCGCAGGGATACATCGACGAGGACAACCTCTTCGTGACGGGAGGCAGCGGCGGCGGCGTCCTCACCGCGTGGATGATCGGCAACTCCGACCGCTTCAAGGCGGCGGTGTCCTTCTACCCGGTGATCAACTGGTACAGCTTCGCGCTCACCGCCGACATGGCCCCGGTGGCCGTCAAGTACTGGTTCCCCGGGCTGCCTTGGGACAACGTCGAGCACTACGAGAGCCGCTCGCTGCTCTCCGTCGTCGAGAACGTGACGACGCCAACGCTGATCATGACCGGCGAAGAGGACTGGCGCACGCCCATGTCGGAGTCCGAGCAGTACTACAAGGCGCTCAAGATGGTCGGTGTCGAAGCGGTGCTGGTGAGAGTGCCCGGCGAGGCCCACGGCATCTGGGGACGGCCCTCGCACGGGATCTCCAAGATCACGACCGTCAAGGGTTGGTTCGACAAGTATGCCACGCAGAGGCGCCCGGTGTCATAGCGGCCGGTGCCGCGTTGGGTTCAGCGCGCGTCCATTGGGACGTAGTCGCGGCGCACCTGCCCTTTGAAGACCTGCCGCGGCCGCGCGATCTTCTGCTCGCGGTCGACGACCATCTCTTCCCACTGCGCGAGCCACCCCACCGTACGCGGAATCGCGAAGAGGACCGGGAAGAGCTCGACCGGGAAGCCCATCGCCTGGTAGATCAGCCCCGAGTAGAAGTCCACGTTGGGGTAGAGGTTGCGCTTCACAAAATACTCTTCCTGCAGCGCGATTCCCTCCAGCTCCAATGCGATGTCCAGCAACGGGTTGCGACCCGTGACCTCAAATACCTCCTCAGCCGTGCGCTTGATGATCGACGCCCTGGGGTCGTAGGCCTTGTACACCCGGTGGCCGAAACCCATCAGGCGGCGCTCACCCCGGCGCACGCTTTCCATGAAGGCGGGAATGTTGTCGCTGGTCCCGATCTCCGTGAGCATCCTCAGGACCGCTTCGTTCGCGCCGCCGTGCAGCGGCCCGTAGAGCGCCGCCATCGCTCCGGCCATCGCCGAGAAGGGATCGACGCGCGAACTCCCGATCACGCGCATGGCGGTCGTGGAGCAGTTCTGCTCGTGGTCCGCGTGCAGGATGAACAGAACGTCCAGCGCGCGCTCGAGGACGGGGTTCGGCTTGTACTCACGGCCGCCGATGCGGAAGAGCATGTTGAGGAAGTTGGCCGTGTAGGAGAGCCCGTTCTCGGGATAGACGTAGGGCAGCCCCTTGTGGTGGCGGTACGCGAAGGCGGCCAGAGTGGGCATCTTCGCGATCAGACGGATCATCTGGATCCGCCGGTTCGCCGGGTCATCGACCTCCTTGGCCTCGGGGTAGAAGGTCGAGAGCGCGGCCACGGTCGAGATCATCATTCCCATGGCGTGGGCGTCGTAGCGGAAGCCCTGCAGGATCGTGGTGACGTTCTCGTGCACGTAGGTGTGGTAGGTGACGTCGTGCACGAACTGGTCCAGCTCTTCGCGGCTCGGCAGTTCCCCGTTCACGATCAGGCTGGCCACTTCCAGGAAGCTCGCCTGTTCGGCCAGCTGCTCGATCGGGTATCCACGATACTCCAGGATGCCCTTGCCGCCCTTGACGTCGGTGATGCGGCTTGTGGTGAAGGCGGTGTTCGTGAATCCGGGATCGTAGGCCATCATCCCGAAGTCGCCGTCGTTCACCCTGATCTGGCGAAGGTCCATGGCGCGGATCACGTCGCCGTCGTGGATCTCCACCTCGTATTCTCGCCGGGTGCGGTTGTCGGTTATCGAAAGGGTGTTTCGCTGGACCTTGTCAGACATCTCGTCTCCGGAGCCGGTCGGTGCCGGGCTGGGGCGGGCGCGTGCCATGCTGCACAGCCCTTATTCTATCACCGGAAGCCCTTTGGACAAAGGGATTTGGTCATCGGCGCCCGCCGAATTCCGTGTGCCCGCTCCCTACGGCTCGATGCGCTCGAAAACGCCCCGGTTGCCGTCCCTGTCGAAGGCGATCACGTCGTAGGGGGTCGGGTTCGGGCCTTCCATTCCGGGCGATCCGATCGGCATGCCGGGCACCGCGAGGCCCGCCAGATCGGGGGCTTCGTCGAGGAAATCCCGGATGACATGTGCCGGGATGTGCCCCTCGAAGACGTAGTCGCCGATGATCGCCGTGTGACAGGACGAGAGGTCCATCGGCACGCCCTCGCGATGCTTCACGGTGGCCATGTCCATCACGTCTTCCGCCCGCACGGTGAACCCGGCTTCCTCCAGGTGGTCGATCCAGAGCGAGCAGCATCCGCAGGTCGGAGACTTGTAGACCACCACATCCGCTTCGGGATTCGAGGGGGCGGGACGGAAGGACAAGACGAGGGCAACGCCGCCCAGCAACAGGGCCGCGGCGGCCAGTTTCCTGAGATTCACTGGTTTCCTCCTGATGGGTGGAATGCCGAGGGAGGGACTCGAACCCTCACGCCCGCAAGGGCAAAGGTTTTTGAGACCTTCGCGTCTACCGGTTCCGCCACCTCGGCCGAAGGTGTTGGAGCAACCATCAAGCTAACGCAGTTGCCGTGGCCGGGGTGAACGCCAGACGGATGCCCCCCGGGGGGATAGGAGTCCGCCGCGCCCCGCCGTCTTCTGCCGGATCGGTCGGCCCGCTATGCTACATGGAACGGGCCGCTCGGCGGACCAGACCCTCCCCTCTTCCGGAGCATACACAGCGTGCCGCACCTCACCGACCCCTTCGGCGCACTCGCCACCGTCGACCTCCCGGAGGGACCCACCTCCTTCTACCGGCTCGGACGTCTGGACGAGATGGGCCTCGCGTCGCTGGACCGGTTGCCGTTCTCGATCCGGGTCCTGCTCGAAAACGTGCTTCGCAACGCGGGCGACGGGTACGTGTCCGCGGAGCACGTCGAGGCCGTGGCGGGGTGGAGCCCGACGAACGCGGGTGCCGACTTCCCCTTCATGCCCACCCGCGTGGTGCTGCAGGATTTCACCGGCGTGCCCGCGATCGTCGACCTGGCGTCGATGCGGGACGGGATCCGGGCGATGGGCGGGGATCCGGCGAGGATCAATCCGCTGGTGCCGGCCGACCTGGTGATCGACCACTCGGTGCAGGTCGACTTCTTCGGCACGGGTTACGCCTTCGAGAGGAACGTGGCGCGGGAGTACGAGCGCAACCGCGAGCGGTATGCCCTGCTCCGCTGGGCCCAGGAGGCGTTCGAGAACTACAGGGTGGTGCCGCCGGGGACGGGGATCGTGCACCAGGTGAACCTGGAATACCTGGCTTCGGTGATCCACCGGCGGGCGGCCGACGGCGTCCACCTCGCGTACCCCGACACGGTGGTGGGGACCGATTCCCACACCACGATGATCAACGGCCTGGGCGTGGTGGGCTGGGGCGTCGGCGGGATCGAGGCCGAGGCGGTCCTGCTGGGGCAGCCCTACTACATGCTCCTCCCCGAGGTGGTGGGCGTGAAGCTGACGGGCGCGCTGCCGGAAGGCGCGACCGCCACGGACCTGGTGCTGCGGGTCACCGAGCTGCTGCGGGGGCACGGGGTGGTGGGCCGGTTCGTCGAGTACTACGGAGCCGGGCTCTCCGGTCTGAGCCTGCCCGACAAGGCCACGCTGGCCAACATGTCGCCCGAGTACGGCGCCACGGTGGGGTTCTTCCCCGTCGACGACGAGACGCTGCGCTACCTGACCGGGACCGGGAGGAGTCCGGAGCTGGTCGCGCGGGTCGAACGGATCACCCGCGAGCAGGGACTCTTCCGCACAGACGAGACCCCCGATCCCGAGTACACGTCCACACTCGAGCTGGATCTTACGAGCATCGAGCCTTGCGTTGCGGGACCGAAGCGCCCGCAGGACCGGATCGCGCTGACCGACGTGCGTCCCGCCTTCGGGAGGGATCTGCCGACGCTGGTGCCGGCGGGGTTCGACCTGGGCGGCGCGGGCGGTTCGGGTGGCGCGAACGGCGGGGGCACCGGGACCGCGGTCGCGGCCGGCCGGCGCAGGACGGTCGAGATCGAGATGGACGGCGAGCGGATGGAGATCGGCGACGGCACCATCGTCGTTGCCGCAATCACCAGTTGCACCAATACCTCCAACCCGTCGGTGATGGTGGGCGCCGGCCTGATGGCGAAGAAGGCGCGCGAGCTCGGGATGGAGGTCAGGCCCTGGGTGAAGACGAGCATGGCACCCGGCTCGCAGGTGGTCACCGACTACCTTGAGGCGGCGGGGCTCATGCGGTACCTGGAGGAGCTGCGCTTCAACCTGGTGGGGTATGGCTGCACGACCTGCATCGGCAACAGCGGCCCACTGCCCGAACCCGTGGCCGGCGCGGTCTCGGAGCACGGGCTGGTGGTCGCGTCGATCCTGTCCGGCAACCGCAACTACGAGGCCCGCATCCACACCCTCGTCCGAGCCAACTACCTCGCCTCGCCGATGCTGGTGGTGGCGTTCGCACTCGCCGGTCGCATCGACATCGACCTCTACAACGAGCCGCTGGGTCAGGGCGCCGACGGCCGCTCCGTCTTCCTCGCCGACATCTGGCCCTCTCCCGAAGAGGTGCGGAACACGGTCACCGCGTCGCTCCGGCCCGAGATGTACCATCAGCGATACGCGCGCGTATTCGACGGAGACGAGCACTGGAGAGCCCTTCCGCTGCCTGAGGAGGGGAACCTCTACGAGTGGGACCCGGACTCCACGTACATCCGCAATCCTCCCTTCTTCGAGGGGATGACCGCCGAACCCGCCCCTCTGGCGGACATCGAGGGTGCGCGGGTGCTGGCGCTGCTGGGCCAGACCGTCACCACCGATCACATCTCGCCCGCCGGCGCGATCCCCCGCGACGAGCCGGCCGGCCGCTACCTGCAGGACCACGGTGTCGCCCCGATCCGCTTCAACACCTTCGGTGCACGGCGCGGCAACCACGAGGTGATGATGCGCGGGACCTTCGGCAACGTGCGGCTGCGCAACCTGCTCCTTGAGGACAAGGAGGGCGGCTACACCGTGCACATGCCGAGCGGCGAGATGACGACGATCTTCGAGGCGGCGGAACGGTACCGCGCCGCCGGGACGCCGCTGGTGGTGATCGCCGGGCGCGAGTACGGTACGGGGAGTTCCCGCGACTGGGCGGCGAAGGGGACGATGCTGCTCGGGGTCAGGGCCGTGATCGCGGAGAGCTACGAGCGCATCCACCGCTCCAACTTGGTGGGGATGGGCGTGCTTCCGCTCCAGTTCCGGGACGGCGAGGGGGCCGAGGCGCTGGGACTCGACGGGACGGAAGTCTATGACATCATTGGGATCGCCGACGGGCTGGAGCCCGGAGAAGAGGTCGCGGTGTCGGCGGCCCGCGACGACGGCTCGAAGGTGGATTTCCGCGCCACGGTGCGGCTGGACTCGGATGTGGAGGTCGACTACTACCGCAACGGGGGCATCCTGCACACGGTGCTGAGGAGGCTGGCGGCGGAGTAGCCGCCGGGCCTTTTCCCGGGTCTCGCCGCGGACTATCCTGCCGCCGGCGGAACCGTTGTTCGTCCGCCGCCCAACCGCAATCCCGGCTGCTCCCCTGGAGGTCCCGATGTCGTACCCCACCCAGGCGCCCCGCGCCGATGTCGTCCGCGTCCGCACCGTCGTCGCGACGGCCATTTTCGCTGCGCTGACCGCCGCCTCCCCGGCCCTCGCCCAGACCGTCGACTACTCCCGCGCCGAGCGCTTCCTGACGTGGAACACCGAGCGCCTGATCGCCGGCGCGCGCGTGGCTCCCAACTGGCTGGAGACCGGCGACACCGACCGCTTCTGGTACCGGAACAACACGGGCTCGGGCTACGAGTTCGTGCTCGTGAACCCGGCCGCCGGAAGCCGTGAACAGCTCTTCGACCACTACCGGCTGGCCGGTGCGATGTCGCTCGCCAACGACACGAGCTACGTCCCCGGGAAGCTGCCCTTCAGTACCTTCGACTTCGGCGACACCGAGAGCGAAATCGAGTTCGCGGCCAGCGGCAGACGGTTCGTCTGCGACATCGTGCAATACGCCTGTATCGTCGCCGACACGCTCCCCTCCCGGGTGTCCTACGTGGAGTCTCCCGACGGGCGCTGGGAGGCGTTCGCGCACGAGTACAACCTGTATGTGCGCCCCGCCGAGGGCGGCGATTCGGTTCAGCTCACCACCGACGGTGAGAAGTACTACGCGTACGGCTACAACGAGCCCAGCCCCAACCAGCTGCGACAGGGGGTACGGCCGCGCGCCCCGACCCTCGCGTGGTCACCCGATTCGCGCTACATCGCGGTCGCCAGGGAAGACGAGCGCAACGTCGAGCACATGCACTACATCTCGTACACGCCGCAGCGACCCCGCCACTTCTCCCAGCCGTACGCGCTTCCCGGCGACTCGGTGATCCCCCTGCCGACCGTTCACATCCTTATCCTCGAGGAGACCGGAGCGGCCTCCGGCGACGGGCCGGCCCTCCGCGCGACCGCCAACCACCGCGTCGAGGTGGCACCGACCCCGCATCAGCTCTCCTTCGCGGGCTCGGCTCCGGATTCGGCGTGGAGCGCGGACGGCACGAGGCTGCACGTCAACTACTTCACCCGTGGCTCCCAGCGGGTGTTCCTGGCCGAGATCGACGCGGCGACGGGCACGTCGCGGGTCATCCTGGGCGACTCCACCCGGACCTTCGTCTCCCTGGGGCACCGGGGCGGCGGGTCAAGCGGCGGCACGCCGTCGTGGTACGTCTCCGAGAGCGGCGACGACGTGATCTGGTGGTCGGAGCGCGACGGCTGGGGACACCTCTATCGCTTCGACGGCGCGGGCAACCTGAAGAACCGAATCACTTCGGGGCCGTGGGTAGTGGGCGAGGTCGTCCATGTGGACGAGGCCCGCCAGCGCGTCCACTTCGTCGCGCGCGGCAGGGAACCGGGACGCAACCCCTACTACGCCCACGTCTACAGGGTCGGCTTCGACGGTTCCGGCCTGACGCTGCTCACACCCGAGGACGCACACCACGAGATCGTGTTCTCGCCCGGCGGCAGCTATTTCGTCGACACGTACTCGCGCATCGAGGCGCCGCCCGTCACCGTTCTGCGCAGCGCCGACGACGGGAGCATCGTGCGGGAGCTGGAGCGTGCGGACATCTCCCGGCTCGAAGAGGTCGGGTTCACCCCGGCCGAGGTGTTCTCGGCGAAGGCGCGCGACGGAATCACGGACCTCTACGGCGTGCTCTACCTGCCGCCCGACCTCGATGAGAACGCGAAGTACCCGATCATCTCGCACATCTACCCGGGACCCCAGGTGGGCAGCGTCGGCGCCTGGGAGTTCAAGGGGGGCGGGGAGGACTTCGCCCTGGCGCAGATGGGGTTCGTGGTGGTGCAGATCGACCACATGGGGACGCCGCACCGCTCCAAGGCGTTCCACGACAACTACTACGGCAACTTCATCGACAACGGGATTCCCGACCACATCGCGGTGATGAGGCAGCTCGCCGCGCGCTACCCGTTCATCGATCTGGACCGCGTGGGCATCTACGGGCACTCTGGCGGCGGGTTCGCCTCCACCGACGCCATCCTGCGCTTCCCCGACTTCTTCAAGGTGGCCGTCTCCGGAGCCGGGAACCACGACAACCGGAGCTATCACATCTACTGGGCGGAGAAGTACCAGGGGGTGATGCGAACCGATTCCACCGGAACCGACAGCTTCGAAGCCTCGGCGAACAAGACCTACGCGCAGAACCTCGAGGGCAAGCTGCTGCTGATGCACGGAGACATGGACGACAACGTCCATCCGGCCATGACCGTGCAGGTGATCGACGAACTGATCAAGGCCAACCGGGACTTCGACCTCATCTGGGCGCCGGACCGGGCCCACGGGCTGAACGAGCCCTACTTCATACGCAGGCGCTGGGACTACTTCGTGCGCCACCTGCTGGACGCCGAGCCGCCAAGCCAGTACGAGATCGTGAGGCCGACCGGGTAGCTCACATGCGGCGCGCCAGCTCCTCGATCAGGTCCGCGTGGCCGCTGGCCGCGTAGGCGATGGTGCCACCCGCGTCGATCAGATACACCAGCGCGGGGTGTACGATGTCGCCCGTGTCCGGCACCCGCTGCCGGGCGACCTGCAGTGCGTCCAGTGCCGCGTTCACGCCCTCCACGCTACCGGAAAGCAGATAGGTCCGATCCTTCTCGACCGCGTCCGGCGCAGCGAGATGAAACTGGCGCGCAAGCGACGGCAACCTCGCCGGCGTGTCCCTCCAAGGGTCGAGGGTGATCACCACCAGCGCCACATCGCGCCCCTCGGCGGTGAACCGGTCCTGGACCTGCCTCGCGTTCATGACGGTCATCGGACAGATGGTGGCACAGTGACCGAAGCCGAAGGTGAGGAGGGTCGGGCGCCCCGCGACACGACCCCAGCCGAACGCCTCGCCGTGCTGGTCCACGAGGTCGACCGGGGGAAGACGACGATCGAGGCGCGGATAGGTGGCGGGCACGTCCGCGCGTGCCGTTTCGAGCCACTCCGAGTCGAGCGGGGCACCTGCGACACGCACGGCGGCCAGCACCAGGCCGGCCACCAGAACCCCGGAGCCGCCTGCGATCCCGAGCAGCCCCGCCGGGGACGAGAACGCGCGCCGGAGCCCCGCGCGCACGGCATCGCCCGCGATGACCATCAGCACCGCGAGCATCCCGATCGGCTGCCCCACCAGGAGCAGCCATCCCGATGCGTCCGGGAGCCCGGAGGGGCCCGTGTTGAAGCACACCAGGCGGGCGCGCTCCAGCCAGGCCGGGGCGACGCCCTGCACCGGCCAGAGCGCCAGGGCCCACCAGGCGACGGTAATGACGAGCAGCGCCGCAAGGGCCGCCAGGGCGCCTCGTGCCGAGGATTTCGAGCTCATCCCACCTCCCACAGGAACGAAAGCAGCATCCAGTTCACGAAATAGTAGAGGATGAACGCGGCCAGGAAGATCAGCACCAGTACCATCGTGCCCGGGACCGGACCGAGGCGGCCCGACGGCGGCAGCGCTTCCATGTCCTCCGGCTTTAGCGCGCGCGGCGGATTGGTGATCCCCGGCGGCAGACCGCGCCCGGTCGCACCAAGGCCGGAGTCGTCGGCGGCCATCTTCCGGCCGAAGAAGACCGAAACCACCGTCATCACGATGTAGATCGCACCGCCTGTGATCGCGATCAAGCCGCCCACCGCCATGACGCCGATGATGAGGTTGACGGCCGGCGTGAACTCGGGCTGGAAGAGCGCCTGTGTGAAGCCGATGTCCCAGTGCCGGCGGGGCACGCCGAAGGTACCGGCGAAGGTCATCGCCATCGAGAAGATCAGCATGCCGATCGCGAAGATGTACGGCTGGATCCTGGCGAGCGGGTAGAAGGCGATCTCGCGGCGGAAGATGAGCGGAATCACGTAGTAGGTGATCCCCATGAAGGCCATCGCGGTGCCCGACACCACGGTGGCGTGGAAGTGCCCGGGAATGCGCAGCGTGTTGTGCGCGATGATGTTGATCTGCTCGGTGCCGAAGGTCACGCCGGTGATCCCGCCCACGAAGCCGAACACGACGATGGAGAAGGCCAGCGAGCTGAAGCCGGGATCACCCCAGGGCGCCCGCTTGAGCCACCCGAAGAGACCCTGGACGGCCCCCCTGAGTCGCATGCCGAGTTCCGTCCCGGCGGGAACGGTGAAACCGTGGATCATCGACGCCAGCACCGCCATGTACATGAAATAGCTGGTGTTCCAGACCTTCCACGACGGTCCCATGCCGGGATCGACCAGCAGGTGGTGCGCCGACGCCATCGAGATGAAGAGGACATAGAGGACGAACGCGGTGCGGCTCACCTTTTCGTTGAGTACGACCGCGCCGACCGTGAGCGCCCCGAGCAGATACCAGATGGAGACCATCGCGGCCACGTTGATCTGCTGCGAGGAGTGACCCAGCCCCCACCAGATCAGCCGGTACACCTGGGCGTCCACGTGCATCAGGTCGAGCGACCAGAGGAAGGTGGGGATGTAGATGATCGCCCCGTGCAACAGCGTGACCGCCGCGATCGCCGCCGCGGTCAGGGCCCCGTAGGTGACCAGGGGGAGCGAGCCCTCGTAGGCCTTCTCCTTCCTGGCCACCGTGATGATGGCGAAGAAGTGGCCGACCACGGTGAGCGCCCCGACCGCGAAGAGGATCACGCCGAGGTAGAAGAGCGGGTGCGCCCTCAGCGGCACATACGAGGTAAAGAGGACATCGGCCCGGCCGGTCCACATCGTCCACTCCACCATCAGCGTGCCCACCACCATCAGCACGAAGGCGACCCAGCCGGTCTTCGGCGCGGGGACCCTGCAGTTCAGCAGCACGGCCGAGGCGAAATAGAGCACCGCCATCTCGAAGAAGATGATGAAGAAGATGAGCATGTTCATGCCGTGCACGGTCAGCATGCGGTAGAACATGTCCGCCTCGAGCAGGAGGACGGCTTCCCAGCGCGTCAGAAGCACCAGCACGGCCGCGATTCCCCCGACCAGGAGCGCCACCGTCGCCACAACCGCATTGGCCTTGATCAGCCGGTCGGCGGTGCGGTGGACCTGGAGCCCCGTGGTCGGACATGTGCGAAAGGCGCTCATCGGTCACCTCCCGCGGTCGAGACCCCGGCCGCCGGCGCGTCCGCCGTCCCGTCCGCCGGTTCCACGATGATCTTCCCCACCATCAGATGGTGGCCGATCCCGCAGAACTCGTTGCACATGACGTAGAACTCGCCGGGCTCGTTCGGCACGATGCGAAGGCCGTAGTCGTAGCCCGGAACGACCTGGAAGTTGATGTTCAGCGGGTACAGGGCGAAGCCGTGGTTGACGTCGAGCGACGACAGGTGGAGCGTGTACTCGGCTCCCTGGCGCAGCCGCACGACGGGGATCCAGGCGAATTGCGACGCCTGCAGGTAGACGTCGCTTCCCGGCGGCGGCGCCACCACCGGAAGCCCGTTGTCGGTGCCCACCTGGTGCTCCCGCACGAACTCGGCCACCCTGGCCTGGAAGTCGGCCGGATCCACCCGGTGCCGGATTCCGGATGGGTTCTGACCACCCCTCAGGTGCCACACGGGCATCATCGCGAACAGGACCATGCACCAGGCGAAGGCGATCCACACCCACACCTTCTCGTGCCGCCCCACCTTCTTCCACCACACGCGCTCCGGCGGCTCAATTCCGGTTCGGTACATAGGTTCAGCCCTCCCTTACGGCAGCGGTGCGGGTTCGAGGGACATGATCTCGAGCATGCCCCAGGCGGTGAAGAACACGAACATCACCACGATGCATGCGACCAGCAGCAGGAACGGGTTGTCGTAGAGCCGCTGCATGCGAGGAATGGGCGAATCCCCCGTGCCACCGGCCGGCGGTGGCGAGGAGGATGCTGGCGAGGGTTCGGGCATGGATCGCTCCTTGTAGGGGGAAACCATGGGCGCCCCCGTCCGGTCGGGGGCAGGCGGCGAGAGAAGAAGGTCCCCCACCGTCGTTTCGGCAAAAAAGTCGTCTATGGCCTCCCGTACCACGCACCAGCGCCGGTGCGACGCGCACGGGTTCACTTCCGAGCACTCCGCGCGACCCAGCAGACATCGCCGCTCAGGGCCCTCGGGATCGATCGCGTCGACGATCCGGCCCAGGGGAAGCTCGGCGGCGGGGACCGCGACGGCATAGCCGCCGCCCCTGCCGCGAACCGCGCGAAGCACGCCGTTCCGGACGAGCCGATGGAGTGTCTTGGAGAGGTAGTTCTGTGGCAGATCGAGCTCCCGGGCCAGCGCCTTCGCCGAGACCGGGCCGGTGGACTCCCCTTCCGCGATTCGCACGACAGCGCGAAGCGCGTTCCTGGCGGTCTTGGAGATCATTCCCGCGACCCTCGATCATTTCGGCTGACATCTATTCCAGATAAGATCATGATGATATGGTTATTAATCTGACGCAAGGCATCCAGTATGCGCGCCTGCTGGTTCCACCTCCGGATTCCCCACAGGATCTGCAATGCTCAAGCGACTGCTCGGACCGGTTCTGAAGCGGACGGACGGCTGGGTCGATCGGCTGTTTGGATCGAAGTGGAACCCCCTGTACCAGTCCGGCGCCCTGGTGGTGCTGTGCCTCGCGGTCATGCTGGTGACCGGCCTCTACCTGATCTTCTTCTACCGGATCGGCGCACCCTACGAATCCATCGTGCGGATTGAAGGCCAGCCATGGGGCGGACGCTGGATCCGCGCCCTGCACAGGTACGCCGCCGATGGAGCCGTCGTCGCGGCCGTCGTGCACGCGCTGCGGATGTTCTGCCAGGGACGATCGTGGGGACCGCGGGCACTCGCCTGGATTTCGGGCGTCTTTCTCGTGTTTCTGCTCTACGTCTGCGGGTTGACCGGCTATGTGATGGTCTGGGACACGCACGGCCAGCTCCTCGCCACGGAGGGTGCCCGACTCCTGGACGCGCTCCCGCTCTTCTCCGAGCCGATCTCCCGGACCTTCGCCGGAGCGGACCCGATCCCGTCCGCCTTCTTCTTCATGAACCTCTTCCTGCACATCGCCGTGCCGGTCGGGATCGTGATCTTCCTCTGGCTGCATGTATCCCGCGTCGCACGTCCGGTCCTGTTGCCGCCGCGGCCGCTGCTGTGGACAACGGTGGGACTGTTGACCGGGGTGGCGCTCGTCGTGCCGGCAGCGCTCGGGCCGGGCGCCGACCTCCTGCGTCTTCCCGCGGAGGTGACGCTGGACGTCTTCTACACGTTCTGGCTTCCGTGGACGCGTTCGGCCGCACCGGGAGTGGTATGGCTCGCCGCCGGGGTGGCGAGTGCCGTTGCCGTGGCCGTGCCGCTCCTGACCCGCCCCCAAGCGGATCGTCGTCCGGCGCCGTCGTTCGCGTCAACGCGGCTGTGTACCGGGTGCGAACAGTGCTACACGGACTGTCCCTACGACGCCATCCGGATGGTCGACCGGGAGGGCGGCCGCGAGGGGAAGGTGGCGCTCGTAAATCCCGCAGCCTGCGTCAGTTGCGGCATTTGCGCCGGCTCCTGCGCGCCGATGGGCGTCGGACCGCCGGGTCGCACCGGCCGTGACCAGTTGAGTCGTGTGAAGGAGTTCGTGCAACGACAACCGGATGCAGGCGAGGACATCGTCCTGGTCGGATGCGGCCGTTCTGCCGCGGCGGCGTGGGCCGGGGACCACGGCCGCCGATTCCTGGTGTCCTGCGCGGGGAATCTGCACACTTCGGTCGTGGAGTACCTCGTCCGATCCGGCGCGCGGGGCGTGCTGATCGTCGCGTGCCCGTCCCGCGACTGCTGGGGTCGAGAGGGGCCCAAGTGGCTCGTGGAGCGGCTTTTCCACGAGCGCGAAGCGGAACTGAAGGCACGCGTGGACCGGCGGCGTGTGCGCGTCGCCCACGCGTCCTCCTTCGACCGGTGGTCGCTTGGGGAGGCCATGGACGAATTCGCCACCGAACTCGCCCGCCTCGACGCACCGGTCGGAGACGATGCGATCGAGGTTGAAACGGAATGCGACCTTGCGGAGAGTTCCACGCCGCAGGACTCGCCGCTCCCTCGCCCCGGGCACACCTCCGGCCCATGAGTGCGGCAACCCGGGCGCGAAGGTCCGTGGCTTTGGTGCTGGCCATCGCCGGTGTTCTGGCCATGGTGAGCCTCTCCCGGCTGCGGTGGCGGAACCCCGACGCCGAGGCGGCCGAACTGCGCCTGTCCTGGCGCATCCCCGCCCCATCGGAGCGGAGCTGCCGACCGCCCACCGAGGCCGAACTCGAGGGCGTGCTTCCCCACATGCGTCCCTCAGAGGTCTGCACGGACGAAGCCATTCCCTACCGGCTCACGGTGCTCCTCGATGGAGACACGCTGCGCTCCGGTCCGGTGGCGCGAGCCGGCGGGCGGATCCGTGCGATCACGGTGTACGAGAGGTTTGTGATTGCTCCCGGCGATCACCGGATAACCGTGGGTTTTGCACCCGAAACCGCGAGTGCTGCCGAGGCCGTGGCGATGGCGATGGACGCCGACGTGGCTGCGGCTCCCGGTGACGTCATCCTCGTGGCCACCGACGACACCGGGCGCCTGGGCTTGTCGGAAGGACGCTGATCGCCGTCGTCCGGACGCGCGGTCCCGGCGCCGCCGGCCGCTACCGCCGTTCAGGCCCTCCGTCTTCGCCACGCAGGGCGATCGGCGGTCCGAGCACTTCCCGAGCGACCAGCGCTTTCCGCAAGCCGCCGATCGTCCCGAGGCCCAGTGCGTCTTCCGGACCGGCAGTCCCGGCAGGACGGGGGCGTGTCCACCGCCTTGGCGCGGGCGGAGACGACGCCGGTCGCCGGGTCGGTGTCGGCGGCTTCCGTTCTGGAGGGAGAGGTGTCGGCAGTGGCGGCGTAGCGACGTCCAGCTCTTCTTGAGGATCGGCCCACTCCGGTCTCTGCTCGACCGGCCGAGGCTCCCTCGAGCGGACGACGATCGGCCTGGCCGCCCGATCGCGGACTACCGGCTCGGGCGCCGCGGGCTCGACGACAGGCTTCAGCTCGACCAGGTCGCGAGCACGCGGCCGGGCCGGAGTCTCCGACCACAACTCGAAACCGCCCGCGACCTGCTGTTCCCGGCGAGCGGGCTGTACTTCCCCCGCGGCGGGCCCCGGCGGCTCCCGTCCCTCCGCCAGCGCCTTGAGCATGTCCCATTCCTCGCCCGCCGGACCCGGCTCACCCTGCTGGTCGGCCGCACGCTTCCTCGCCATGCGGCCGAGCATGTCCATGATGACGGCGATCGCCATCACCACCGCGATGAACCGGAGGTCCACTGGCCTGCCCCCTAGTTCTCGGGCAGTTCGTCGGACGAATCGCCCTCGGCGATGGCCCTGCGCATCGTCGTATCCGACTCGATGTTGCGATAACGGGCGTAGTCCATGATGCCCAGGTTGCCGCTGCGGAAGGCGTCGGCCATCGCCAGCGGCACCTGCGCCTCGGCCGCGATCACCTCGGCGCGCATCTCTTCCACCCGCGCGCTCATCTCCTGCTCACGCGCCTGCGCCATCGCGCGCCGCTCCTCGGCCCTGGCCTGCGCAACGCGCTTGTCGGCCTCGGCCTGGTCGGTCTGCAGTTCGGCTCCGATGTTCTTCCCGACATCCACGTCGGCGATGTCGATGGAGAGGATCTCGAAGGCGGTACCGGAGTCCAGCCCCTTCTGCAACACCGTCTTCGAGATCGCGTCGGGGTTCTCGAGCACCGCCTTGTGGGAGTTCGCCGAGCCGATCGTCGACACGATGCCCTCGCCCACGCGGGCCAGGATCGTCTCCTCGCCGGCGCCCCCGACCAGGCGGTTGATGTTCGCGCGCACCGTCACCCGGGCGACCGCGATCAGCTGGATCCCGTCCTTGGCCATCGCCGCCACGCGCGGAGTCTGGACCACCTTGGGGTTGACCGACACCTGAACGGCCTCGAAGACGTCCCTGCCCGCGAGGTCGATGGCGGCCGCCTGCTGGAACGGCAGGTCGATTGCCGCCTTGTCGGCGCTGATGAGCGCCCGCGCGACGCGATCGACATTCCCGCCCGCGAGATAATGCGCTTCCAGGTGGGAAACGTCGAGGAAGAGCCCCGCCTTGGTCGAAGCGATCAGCGGCCTCACCACGGAGGGTGGACTGACCTTCCGCAGCCGCATGCCGACCAGGTTGCCGAGCCCGAGAGGCACCCCGGAGAATCGGGCCTCGATCCACAGCCGTACCGGGACGGCCCACAAGAGGACCAGCAGGCCCACGACGATGAGAAACGGAAGAAGCAGGGACAGAATCGGAAGCGGGCTCATGAAGTCGGTACCTTATGGTTTCGGTTGATCAGGTCTGGTTGGATATCTGTCTGGCGCGGATGGCGCGGACCACGTGCCGGTAGCCTTCGGCGCTCATGATTCGAATCGGGGTGCCCTCCTCGATCCATTCGCTCTCGGAAACGACGTCGACTCGCTCGTCCGCGAACAGACCCACTCCGGCCGGCCGCAGCGAGGTGATCGCGACACCCTCGAGCCCCACCAGCTCAGGGCGCAGATCGGCCGACGTGTAGCCCTCTTCCCGGTCGGTGGCCTCGGGGAGCACGATGCCGCTGCGGCCGAGACGGCGATTGGCGAACACGGAGCGCAGGAACACCCACGACGTCAGGATCACGAGGAGCGCGGCCGCACCGATCACGGTGGCCGCCTGTGCCAGGTCCTGCTGGCTGGGCAGGCTCCCGATCTGCGCCATGAACAGCCCGCCCAGGAGCGCCAGTCCTCCGGCGATCCCGAAGATGCCGAAGCCGGGGATGACGAACACCTCCACAAGGATGAGCACGATGCCCGCCGCGACGAGGATCAGGTCCTCGGCGCCCGCGAGGCCGACCAGCAGGTGCGCCCCGAAGAACAGCGCCAGCGAGAGAATCCCCGCGCCGCCCGCCAGGCCGAATCCCGCGGTCTTGATCTCGACGAGCAGCCCGAGGAAGCCGAGCGACAGCAGGAACGGCGCAATCACCGGGTTGGTGAAGAAACGGACGATCCGCTCGGCCCAGTTGACCTCGGCCTGCACCACCGCCGCCTCCTCGACCCCGATGGCCGCGAGCACGTCCTCCCAGCCGTCCACCGACACGGCGTAGCCGAGCGCAACCGCCTCACCCGTCGTCAGGGTGAGGAGCTTGCCTTCCTCGACCACACCCTCGACGGCGATGTCCTCGTCCACCATCGCTTCCGCAATCACCGGATCGAGGCCCCGGGCTTCGGTCAGCGCACGCATCTGTGCGCGCATGGCGGAAACTATCTTCTCCGACGCCTTCGTCCCGCTTCCGTCCACCGGAGTCGCGGCGCCCATCACCGCGCCCTCCTGCATCAGCACGCCCTCGGTCGCAAGCGCGATCATCGCGCCGGCCGAATACGCATGCATGTTCACCCAGGCGTAGACCGGCACCCCGGAGCGGCCGATCGCGTTCGTGATCCGCTCGGCCGAGTCCACGCGCCCCCCCGGCGTATCGATATCGAGAACCACGGCGGCGACGCCCGCTGCGGCAGCCTCTTCCAGCGTCCGCTCGATGAACGGCGCCAGACCCATTTCGACGACCCCCGACACGGGGACCCGGACGACCTGCTCCTGCCCGGCCGCGCCCACCGCGTAGAGGAGCGACACCATTGCGAGGGGCCCCAGACGGGCCTGGCTCGCGAGATACATTCTACCCATGGCGCTCAATCCTGCGGTCAAAGTGAAAACCCCGATCCCATAACCGCCGCATACGTCCGGGGTTTCCAGTCCAATCTACGCCCGCAGTTCCTTCCGCGCCCCCGCCGGCCTTCATCGCGGCAACACTCCCAGCAGACGACATGCGTAGTATGCGCGCTGAATGGCCCGGGCGTGGTCCCCGGACGCAAGCGCCGCCCTCGCCCAGCGAACGAGTTCGCGCGCGCGCTCCAGGTCCTCGGCTTCACCGTCTCCGTTGCCCGGATCGTCCGGGACGGGTTCCGTCTCCCGGTCCTCGGCTGCGGCCATTGCCACCTCGGCGGCGGCGATCAGCCTCCCTGCGATGAGCGGAGGGGTGAGTTGGAGTGTGTCCCGCGCGACAATGTCGGCGAGTCCGGGGAGTGCTTCGGCGAAGCCGGGCGCGGCCTGGCCTGCGGGAGTGTTGAGCTGCGGCTCAAGCTGCGTGAGCGTCTCGTGGCAACCAGCCGATACGACCGCCAAAACCGCCGCGAGCACTGTGCGTTCAATCGTTTTCATGCACTCAATGTAACCCCGCCGCGATGGCGCGCGTGTTATCTTTTCCTCCGTCACGCCAACCTCCAGGGACCCCGGAAATGACCGACAAGACCCTCGTTCGCCTATCCGACGCCGGCGGCGGCGTCGCCCTCATCACCCTCGACGACCCGCCCGCGAACACCTACACGCACGAGATGATGCGCCAGCTCGACGACGCCATCCTCGAGGCGCGTTTCGACGACGGCGTCCACGTGATCGTCCTGACCGGCAACGGCGAGAAGTTCTTCTCGGCCGGGGCCAACATCGGGATGCTCGCAAAGGTGACGACCGGCTTCAAGTACTGCTTCTGCCTGCACGCGAACGAAACGCTCAACCGCCTGGAGCACACGCCCAAGCTCACGATCGCCGCGCTCAACGGACACACCGTGGGCGGCGGGCTCGAGATCGCCATGGCCGCCGACATCCGCATTGCGCGGGCCGGGCGCAGCATGTGCGGCTTGCCCGAGGTTAACCTGGGCGTGCTCCCCGGGACCGGGGGGACGCAGCGCCTCGCCCGCCTCGTCGGGAAGTCGCGCGCGATCGAACTCATGGCGACCGGCAAGACCTTCGGCTTCGACCATGCGAAGGAGCTCGGGATCGTCAACGACGTGTGGGAGACGGAATCGCTCGACGACTTCATGGCCAGGGTGATCGACTATGCGCGCGGCTTCTGCCCGCCGGGACGGGCCTCGAAGGCGGTGGGACTGATCAAGCGATCGGTGCAGACGGGCGCCGAGATCCCCTTCGAGACCGCGCTGGCGCTGGAGCGGGAGTTGCAGCAGCAGCTCTTCGCCAGCGACGACGCCCGCGAGGGGCTGAACGCCTACGTCGAGAAGCGCCGGGCCGACTTTTCGGGGAGCTGAGGCAGCGGTGAGCGCAACCGATACCATCCGCAACCGCCTCTGGATCGGGAACGAGTGGGCGGATGCGCAGGACGGCCGCACCTTTGCGACCGTCAACCCCGCGACCGAGGAGACCATCGCCGCTGTGGCGGAGGCGGGCGCGGCGGACGTCGACCGCGCGGTGGCGGCGGCGCGCGCGGCGTTCCGCGACGGCAAGTGGCGGCGGATGAACCCGCACAAGCGCTCCCGGCTGCTCTGGAAGCTGGCGGACCTGGTGGATGCGAACGCCGACGAACTCGGGCTGCTCGAGACCCGGGACAACGGCAAGCCCTACTTCGAGGCGCGGCGGATTGACGTGCCCGGCGTGGCGCAGACGTTCCGCTATTACGCCGGGCTCGCCGACAAGGTGCAGGGCGACACGATCCCGGTGCCCGGGCCCTTCCTCAACTACACGCTGCGCGAGCCGGTGGGGGTTGTCGGCGCGATCATCCCGTGGAACTTCCCGCTGTCGATGGCGGCGTGGAAGGTGGCTCCGGCGCTCGCCTGCGGGAACACCGTGGTGCTCAAGCCCGCCGAGCAGACGCCGCTGACCGCTCTGCGCCTGGGCGAGCTGGCCGCCGAAGCCGGGTTGCCCGCGGGCGTGCTGAACGTGGTGCCGGGATTCGGCGAGACGGCGGGCGCGGCGCTGGTGCGCCACCCGGGCGTGGATGCGATCGCGTTCACCGGCTCCACCGAGGTGGGCCGGATCATCATGCGCGAGGCGGCGGGGACGCTGAAGAGGGTGTCGCTGGAGCTGGGCGGCAAGTCGCCCAACATCGTCTTTGCCGACGCGGATCTGCGGGTGGCCGTGAAGGGCGCCTCGATGGGGGTCTTCTACGGCAAGGGCGAGGTGTGCGCCGCGGGGAGCCGCATTCTGGTGGAGCGCGCGGTGCACGACGACTTCCTGGACGGGTTGAAGGGGCTTGCCGCGAAGGCGACCGTGGGCGACCCCATGGCCCCCACGACGCGCCTCGGGGCGATCGTCAGCGAGGAGCAGCTCGACCGCGTGATGGGGTACGTCGAGGCCGGCAGGCGTGACGGCGCAAACCTGGTGGCCGGAGGCGAGCGCGTGAAGGTGAACGGGCGCGGCAACTTCGTGACGGCGACGGTCTTCAGCGATGTCGACCCCGCAATGACGATCGCCCGCGAGGAGATCTTCGGCCCGGTGGCGGCGGTGATTCCCTTCGACGACCTGGACGACGCGGTCGCCAAGGCCAACGACTCGCTGTACGGGCTCGCCGCCGGAGTCTGGACGCGGGACATCGGCAAGGCGCACCGGCTCGCGGCGGAGATCGACGCGGGAACGGTATGGGTGAACACCTACAACCAGTACTCGCCCGCGTCCCCGTTCGGCGGCTACAAGGAGAGCGGCTTCGGCAGGGATCTGGGGTTTCACTCGGCGCTGGAGAAGTACACGCACCTGAAGAGCGTCTGGGTGGCGCTCGACCGCTAGTGGGCGGAGTGTCCCTTGCGTGAGGCGTGGATCGTCGACGCGGTTCGCACCCCAATCGGACGGCACGGCGGCGCGCTCGCTCCGGTCCGCCCCGACGACCTGGCCGCAGTGACCATCCGCGCGCTCCTCGACCGCAACCCGATGCCCGCCGGCCGTCTCGACGACGTGATCTTCGGCTGCACCAACCAGGCCGGCGAGGACAACCGCAACGTGGCGCGGATGGGTCTGCTCAGGGCCGGCCTTCCCGTCGACGTCCCGGGCCAGACGGTGAACCGGCTTTGCGGCTCGGGGCTCCAGGCGGTGGCCAGCGCCGCCCAGGCGATCCGCGCGGGCGAGGGCGACACCTTCGTGGCGGGCGGGGTCGAGTCGATGAGCCGCGCGCCCTTCGTCATGCTGAAGCCCGAGCGCGGATACACGCGCGGCGTGCCCGAGGTGGCCGACACGGTGCTGGGATGGCGTTTCGCCAATCCGCGGCTGCCCGATGAGTGGACGATCAGCCTCGGAAGTACGGCCGAGGTGGTCGCGCGCGAGTACGGCGTGACGCGCGAGGAGCAGGACGCCTTCGCGGCGGACAGCCAGCGAAAGGCGGCGAGGGCGGTCCGGGCCGGGCGCTTCGACGCCGAGATCGTGCCGGTGAGGGTACCGCGCCGGAAGGGCGATCCGCTGCTGGTCGACCGGGACGAACACCCCAGGCCGGGCACTGCGGCCGAGGCGCTGGCCCGCCTGCGCCCCGTATTCGAGCGCGACGGGACGGTCACGGCGGGCAACTCGTCGGGGATCAACGACGGCGCCGCCGCGCTCCTCGTGGTCGAGGCCGGGACGGCCCGCGCCCACGGCCTGGAACCCATGGCGGCGATTCGCGGGACGGCGGTAGCGGGGGTGGAGCCGCACCGAATGGGCGTGGGACCCGTGCCGGCGACGCGGCGCTGCCTGGCGCGTACCGGGGTGACGGCCCGCGACCTAGACCTGGTCGAGCTCAACGAGGCTTTCGCCGCTCAGGCGATCCCCTGCATCCGCGAACTGGAGCTCGACCCGGACCGCGTCAACGTGAACGGGGGCGCGATCGCGCTGGGCCACCCGGTGGGGTGCTCCGGCGCGCGTATCCTCGCCACGCTGGTGCACGAGATGGTGCGGCGCGATGCCGGGCTGGGGCTGGCGACGATGTGCATCGGGGTGGGACAGGGGATCGCGGCCGTGGTGGAGCGGCGCTGAGGTGGCAGGCCCCCGGATCGGGAGGGTGGCCGTGATCGGCGCCGGGACGATGGGCCGCGGGATCGCCCAGGTCGCGGCGATGGCCGGCCACGAGGCCGTGCTCTGCGACGTGGACGCCGGGCAGCTGGAGGGCGCCCTTGCAGGCATCCGGGCCACGCTCGACAAGGGCGTGCGCCTGGGGAAGGTGGCCGATGCGGCCCGCGACGGGGCGCTGGCGCGCCTCTCGGGCACCGGGAAGCTGCTCGAAGCGGTGGAGGGCGCGGGGATGGTGATCGAGGCCGTGCCGGAGGTGATGGAGCTGAAGAAGCGGCTGTTCGCTGAGGTGGAGCCCGCTGTGGGCGACCGGACGATCCTCGCCACGAATACGTCGTCGCTGTCCATCAACGAGATGGGAGCCGGGCTGAGGGAGCCGGGACGTTTCCTCGGCCTCCACTTCTTCAACCCCGTGCACATCATGGCCCTCGTCGAGATCGTGCGGGGAGAGCACACCAACCTCCGGGCCCTGAATACCGCAAGCTGGTTCGCGCTGGGCCTCGGCAAGGAGCCGATCGTGGTCACCGATTCGCCGGGCTTCGCCTCGTCCCGGCTGGGCATCGTGCTGGGGCTCGAGGCCATCCGCATGGTCGAGGCCCGCGTCGCCTCGCCGGAGGACATCGACAAGGCCATGATGCTCGGATACCGCCACCCGATGGGCCCCCTGCGCCTGACCGACCTGGTCGGGCTCGACGTTCGTCTCGGAATCGCCCGCTACCTGCACGAGTCGCTCGGCTCCGAAGCCTTCCGCCCCCCTGCCCTGCTGGAGCGGATGGTGGCCGAGGGCAGGCTCGGAAAGAAATCGGGCCGGGGATTCTACGACTGGGACGACGAACGGTGAACCACAAGTCGATCCTCGTTGCCGTCCGTGACGACATCGCCGAGGTCGCCATCAACCGGCCCGCGAAGCTCAACGCGCTCAACGAGACCGTCCGAACCGAACTCACCGCGGCCTTCGACCACCTGGCCGTTCGGGACGACGTGAAGGTCGCGATCCTGCACGGAACAGGCGACAAGGCCTTCGTGGCCGGCGCCGACGTGAGCGAATTCGCGGCCCGCACCGCCGAGGAGCAGCGCGAGGTTTACCGTCACCGCCGAGTCTACGATGCGCTCGCCGAGTTCCCGAAGCCCGTGATCTGCGCCATCCACGGCTTCTGCATCGGGGGCGGCAACGAACTCGCGCTGGCCTGCGACATCCGCGTCGCCGACACCACCGCCCGCTTCGGCCAGTTCGAGATCCGCCTGGGGCTCATCCCGGGCGCCGGTGGCACGCAGCGGCTCGCCCGCCTGGTGGGGCCGGGGCAGGCGCTGCGCATCGGCCTCTCCGGCGACCTGATCGACGCGCAGGAAGCGCACAGGATCGGTCTGGTCGAGGTGCTTGCGGAAGAGGGCGAACACCTCACGACCGCGCGCTTGCTCGCCCGCCGCATGACCCGGTGGAGCACGGTGAGCCTGCAGCTGGTCAAGAAGGCCGTGCGGGAGGCCTTTGAGCGCCATCTCACCGATGGTCTCGACGCCGAAAAGGAATTCTTCCTCGAGGCCTTCGCGTCCGAGGACGGGCGCGAGGGCGTCGCCGCCTTCGTCGAGAAGCGGCGACCCCGGTTCACCGGACGCTGACGGACGCCCACTCGCCGTCGCGGGTGCGCCACGGTACAATCGTAGCCGTCGACTTCGTCCCCCGAACCGCAAAGAGCACACCCCCATGTCTCTCCAGACCTGGCAGCGCATCGCCTGGGCCTACCACCTCGTCTTCGCGGCGGCCGTCACCTGGCCGGTCCAGGCCCTGGTGAACGACCCGGCGCCCTTCATCCTCGGACTTCCCCGACAGATGGCGTGGTGCGCGGCCTGGCTGCTCGGCAGTCTCGTGGTACTCTGGCGGCTCGATTCGGCCCGGGCCCGGGCTGCGCTCGGGACGACTCCAACCGCTGGTGAACGCTGATGGACAGGTCCACGCTCATCACCGTCATCATCTTCGTGTACCTCGCGGTTACGCTGGGGGTCGGCCTCGTCGCGGGGCGGCGCGCGTCGCGCAGCGTGCAGGGGTACGTTGCCGGGGACCGCGATTTCGGCCTCCTGGTCATGTACTTCATTACCGGAGCCACGGTCTTCTCGGCCTTCGCCTTTCTGGGCGGTCCCGGCTGGGCGTACTCGCGCGGCGCGGCGGCGTTCTACATCCTGACCTACGGTGTTCTCGGGATGGCGCCGTGGTACGCCATGGGCCCCAAAGCCGCCGCGCTCGGACGCCGCTTCGGATTCGTGACGCAGTCACAGCTGCTGGTGGGACGGTTCCCGTCCCGGGGGCTGTCCGCGCTGATGGCCCTCCTCACGCTGGCCGCGTTCGTCCCGTATGTGACGATTCAGATGCGCGGCGCGGGGATCGTCATCGAGGCCGTCACCGACGGCACGATTCCGCTCTGGGCAGGCGCCGCGGTCGCATACGGGATCGTGATGCTGTACGTCCTCACCAGCGGCGTGTCGGCCGTCGGCTGGACGAACACCTTCCAGGGCGTGTTCATGGTCGGGATCGCGTGGGCGCTGGGCATCTACCTGCCCAACCGGCTCTACGGCGGGGTGGGCCCGATGTTCGAACGGATCCTCGCCGAACGTCCCGAGCTGCTGTCACTCCCGGGACTGGGCGGAGCCGGTGATCCCTGGAGCTGGGGCGCGTACTCCACCGCGATCCTCGCCAGCGCGATCGGACTCACCATGTGGCCGCACCTCTTCATGAAGGCGTTCACCGCACGCGACGACGCCACCATTCGCCGCACGGTGATCCTCTTCCCCACCTTCCAGCTCTTCCTCATCCCCGTATTCCTGATCGGTTTCGCCGGCGTGCTGCTGCCCGAGGGGCCGGAACAGGCCGACTTCATCCTGCCGTTTCTCATCCTGCGCTCGGATCTGCCGGCGCTCGTGGTCGGCCTCTTCTGCGCGGGCGCGCTCTCGGCCTCGATGTCAACGGGCGATGCACTCCTGCACGGGGCGGCGTCGGTAACCGTGGAGGACGGGGTGCAGCCGTTCATGAAGCTCTCGGACCGGGCGCAGCGGCGGCTCATGCGCGTGCTTGTGATCGTGGTTGGTGCGGCGGCCTACGTCTTCGCCCTCAGCGAGGGGTTCTCGCTGGTCGAGTTGTTGTTGGCGTCGTACGGGATCATCTGCCAGTTCATGCCGGGGCTGCTTTCGGCCATGTACTGGAGGCGCGCGACCACGGCCGGAGTCGTGGCCGGGCTCGTGGCGGGGTCGGCGGTGTCGGTTTTCTTCTTCCTCTTCCCGGAACTGAAGCCGTTCGGCATGCACGAGGGGATCCTGGGACTTTTCGTCCACATCCCCGTGCTCGTGGGCGTGAGCCTGCGCGGCGCTCCGCAAGACGACGAGCATGTGGACGGGTATCTCCGTGTCTGACGATCATGCCGCCCGGCGCGACCGGCTGGAGTGGCTGCGCCGGAACATCACCGACTGCGACAGGGAGTTGGTCGCCATCCTCCGGCGGCGCCAGGATCTGGCCAGGGAGATCGGCGAGGTGAAGGCCAGGCTGGGCGTCCCCGTCACCGACCCCAAGCGCGAGGCGGCGGTCGTTCGCAAGGCCGCAGAGTTCGCGAGGCAGGCGGGTCTGGACGAGGAATTGATTCGGAGCCTGATCTGGCAGGTCATGTCCTCGGCCCGGGCGCGGCAATTCACGGAGAGTGGAGGACAGCCCCGGGAGTAAGACCGTCGGTTTGCCGAGTGACGGCAAAGGGCCGGTGAGGGGCAAAGAGAAAGCCCCCGGCGGGCAGCACACTACCCGCGCGGGGGCCTCGTCTCGCTGGCGAGCCGGGAAGCTCCGTTTCGGCGCCGCCATGTGCGACGGCCGGTTCCCCGTCTCTTCACCCGGCGGCGTCTCCGCCGCCCGGTTACCCCAGTCCCCTGAGGCTTCGGCTGCATCCAGCGACCTCGCAACCGTCGCGGTCTCCGCCGAATCCGGATCCGCGCCCGCCTCGAACCCCGTCTCCGGCGTCCTCGGCGCTCCGGGTCCGACCGGCTTCCCCTCCGGGGTTTCCCCCTTCGAGGGCCCTCTCGGCGCCCGTCCCGCTTCTTTCGGTTTCGGTCCTTGCGGCCCGTCTCCTCCAGTCGCGGACAAACACAGTAACGCCCTCGAGCGGAAACCGCAACACTTCTCTGGGCAACCCCCGGCGAAAACGGGCAAAATCGACGAAAAACGGCCAAAAACGACCCGATTTCACCCCCGAAGTGCTACGGCAGCACCCCCGTCCACACCTCCGTCACCCCCGCGGGATCCGAAAACACCCCCGTAAGGGCTAGTTCGTGGCCGGATAGACCGATACCACCCTGCGTCGGCGGAGGTTCTCGAACTTCACGACGCCGTCCGCCAGCGCGAACAGCGTGTGGTCCCGGCCGCAGCCGACGTTGTTGCCGGGGTGCAGCCTGGTTCCACGCTGCCGGACGAGGATGTTCCCCGCGATCACACGCTCGCCCCCGAAGCGCTTGACGCCGAGTCGTTGCGGATTGCTGTCACGGCCGTTCCTGGACGACCCTACGCCTTTCTTGTGAGCCATTGGGACCCTCCTGGCTGTCCGGGCTAGACGATGATCTCGGCGACGCGCACGACGGTGAATCCCTGGCGGTGACCCTGCTTCCGCCGGTATCCCTTGCGGCGCTTCCGCTTGAAGACGGTGATCTTGCGCGTGCGGTCGTGGGCGATGACCTCTGCCGTCACGCTGGCGCCCTCGACGATCGGCGTGCCCACCGCGACGTCCTCACCCTGCGAGGCCAGAAGAACGTCGTCGAAGGTGACCGTCGTCCCGGGTTCGGCGTCGAGAGTGGGGATCAGCAGAGTCGCCCCGGGCTCGGCCCGAAACTGTTTCCCGCCGGTCCTGATTACCGCGAACATGTTGGTCCCGCCATGAAATGTGTTCGAATGCGCCCTGCGGGCGGTGTTGATGCACAGCATTTAAAGGTATCGAAGCCACGGCCAAGATCAAGCACCGCACTGCACAAGTCCTGAGCGCGGCCGCCGGCCGGCCCCTACCAGACCAGATGGAACCGGTCCTGGCGGCGGAACACCCAGTGCCGTTGTCCCTCCGTGTCGAGGTAAGCCTCCTCCTCCTGTCGGCAGCTGGCCGGCTTCCCGCCCCACTCCGGGATCGGCGTCGTCGCCTGCAACTCGATCGAATGCCAGGTCGACGGCAACAGGATCGCGTCGCCCCGCACCGGCACGCCCTCCTGCCCATCCCACCGGCCGATCAGTGGCCCCGCTCCGTGCCCGTGGTCGCCGATCGGGTGTGTGTAGACGGTGCCGTTGATCCCCTCGGCCCGCATCTGGGCGAGCGTGTTGGCGAGGATCGTGTTGCCGCTGAGCCCCGGCTCCATGTGCTCCATGAGTATGTCCTGCAGCCGGTTCGAGTTGGCAAGGCACTGCTGCAGCCCGGCCGGCGCCCCGGTCTCTCCTTCCCTCAGCACGTAGCCCAGGTGCTGGGTGTCGGTATGGAGATTCAGCGCCACCACCCCGAAGTCGGTCCAGAGCAGGTCGCCGCGCTCGATCACCGTGGGGCCGGACGAAGGCACCTCGCCCGCGCGCTGGACATCCACGTTGGCCTGGAACCAGACCGTGTAGCCCAAATCGCGAACGCGCTGGCGCATCCACCACTCCACGTCCTCGATGGTGGTCTCGCCCGGCGTGATCACCGCGTTGGAGAACGCCTCCGAGATGACCGCGTGGACGGTCTCCTCGATCTTGCGGTAGCGCGGCATCATCTCGGGGAGGCGGAGCGCGATGTAGTTCATCGCCAGGCGTGGCTCCCGCTTCACCCGGCGGAGCAACTCAGGCCCCAGCGCCTCCTCGAGCACCTCGCGCTCGCCGGCATGCAGTCCGTCCGAGAACGCCCAGTCGGGGTCGATGTTCAGCACGATGTTCTCGGGATCGCGGTCTTCCACAAGCTCGCGCAGGAGCCGCCACTGCTCGTTGCCGACGAGTTCGGCGGTGGGCTGCGTGGGCGCGGGCCTGGTGGAGCGGTACGCCTCAAAGACGCCGCCCTGGCTCGTGCCGCCCAGCGCCAGCCGCTCGACCGTCCCGTCGTCCTGGCGGGTGAAGACGTAGATGGAACGGCGGCGCGCGGCGAAGGTCGTGGGCGAGGTGATCGACCAGAAGACGGGGTCCTCCGCGTACTCACGCATCGACAGGATCCACATGCGCACGTCGTATTCCGCCATCAACTTCGGCAGAACCCGTCCGATCCGCAGCTCAAGCCACTCCTGCTGCTCCACCGCCTGCTCCCGCAGCGTGGGCAGCGGATGGATCTGGGCGGGGGCATCGTCGGGGACGTGGACCGGCTTCTGGGCCGTGAGGCCGCCCGCTGGCCCGGACGACAGGCTGAGGGCGAGGGCGACCGTGCCGCCGAAGCGGCACTTCCGGTGGGCAAGGTGTGTCATTCGTCGTTTTCCCTTTGGATTGGAAGGGTCCTGGTCGGTCGCACGGCTAGGCGACCCTGTACTTGGCGGTGACGTCTATGCGGGAGCGCCCGGCGAGGATGCGGAAATCGTCGTGGCGCATGAGCGGATCGTCGCGCATATCCACGCGCAGCCGCGTACGACTGGCGAGCTTGCGCAGGAAACGGGGCTCGGACTCCATGACCTGTAACGCGACCTCGGGGTGGACGCGTACCAGCAGGTCGGTGTCGTCGCCGACGGCCGCCGCGCGGTGCACGCACCGCTCGATCTCGCGGATCAGGGTCGGCGCGGTCCAGATGTGGCCCGTGCCGCCGCACGCTCCGCACGGCTCGGTGAGCGCCTGGAGCAGCGACGGGCGGACGCGTTGGCGCGTCATCTCGATCAGCCCGAGTTCGGAGACGGCCCAGGTGCGGGTGCGCGCGCGGTCGCGCCCCAGATGGCTCCGCATTTCGTGCAGGACCCGGTCCCGGTTGGCCTGGGATTCCATGTCTATGAAGTCGATGACGATGATCCCGCCGATATCCCGCAGGCGCAACTGGGCGGCAATCTCACGGGCGGCGTCCAGATTGGTCTTGAGTATGGTCTCTTCGGGATCCTTCTTCTTCCCCGTGAACCTCCCCGTGTTGACGTCTATCGACACGAGCGCCTCGGTGGGCTCGATGATCACATGTCCGCCCGACGGCAGATCGACCTTGCGGCGGAAGGACCGCTGGATCGCCTCCTCGATTCCGGCGTGATCGAAGAGCGGCTTCCTGCCGTCGTAGAAGTGGATCCGGTCCAGCAGATCGGGATCGAAGGTGCGCACGTACTGTACGATCTGCTCGTGGACCCGCCGGTTGTCGATCGTCACGGCCTCGAAACGATTGGTGAAGAGGTCGCGGATGACCCCCGAAATGAGCTTGGCCTCCTCGTGGATCAGGGTGGGAGGCTGGGCCTTGGCCGCCTTCCGCCTGATCGTCTTCCAGCGGCCGCGGAGGTGGCGGTACTCCTTGACGAGCTTCTCCTGGGTGAGTTCCTCGCCGGCGGTGCGGACGATGACGCCGCCGGGGTCGCTCGCGACAGCTTCCTTTGCCATGTTGCGCAGCCGGGCACGCTCGCCGCGATGGTCGATCTTGCGGCTGACCCCTACGTGATTCGAGTCGGGCATGTAGACGAGGAAGCGGCCCGGCAGGGAGATCTGCATGGTCACCCGCGGGCCCTTGGTCGAAATCGCCTCCTTGGTGACCTTGACCAGGACCTTCTGGCCCTTGTTCAGCACGTCCTGAATCGGGGGCGCGTTGCGGCTGCGACCTCGGGACCCGTTCCGCCCCTTGTCCTCTTCCCCTTCGTGGGCGAGGTCCGAGGCGTGCAGAAAGGCGGCCTTCTCCTCGCCGATGTCTACGAAAGCGGCCTGAATGCCCGGAAGGACCGCTTCGACACGGCCCAGAAAGATGTCACCGACGAGCCGGTCCTGGTCGGGCCGGTCGAACATGAGCTCGGTGAGCCCTCCATCCTCCTTCAGCGCGACCCAGGACTCTTCGTCCGAGGCGCTGATCAAGATTTCTCTTCGCAATTGAATTCTCCAATGGTCGATCCCCACCCCGGCCTGATCGGTGTGCCCGGTCCCGGCGGCATCCCGGTCCTGGGCGGACACGGAACACAGCTCGGCCATCGGGCACCGGGATCAGGTCTCCGGGTGCAGGATCATGAAACAGTGCGGCACGGCTAAACGGTCCCCGCCGCGCCGCGTTCGCGGATCCGCTCACGGGGTAGCCTCCTTCAGCAGGTGCCTTCCGATTACAAGCTTTTGTATCTCGCTGGTTCCCTCGCCGATTTCGCAGGCCTTGGCGTCGCGCATCATCCGCTCGACGGGATGGTCGGAGGTGTACCCCACGCCTCCGAGGAACTGCACCGCACGGCGCGCGCTCTTCGCGGAGAGCTCCGAGGCCACCAGCTTGGCCATGGAGGCCTCCTTGCCGTAGGGACGGCCCTGATCCTTCAGCCACGCCGCGTGATACGTGAGGTGCCTGGCGGCCTCGATCTCGGCGGCCAGGGCGGCCAGGCCGAACTGGACATCCTGGAAGTCCCACACCGGCCGGTTGAACTGGCGCCGGCGGGTGGTGTAGTCGCGGGCGACATCGAAGGCTCCCTGCGCGATTCCGAGCGAGAGCGCGGCGACCCCGATCCGGCCGGCGTCGAGCGTCTTCATGAAGTTGGTGAACCCTTCGCCCTCCGCTCCCAGCCGCTGCTCTTCGGGAACCCAGGCATCCTGCAGGAACAGCTGCCGCGTATCCGAGGCGCGCCAGCCCAGCTTGTCCTCCTTCGCGCCGGCGCTCACGCCCTCCGTGTACGGCAGCGACGGCCTGTGTCCCACGCCGACGCGTTCGGCCTCGGCGATGTCGACGGTCGGCTTGCACACGATGAAACTGCTGATGCCGTGCGAGCCGGCCTCCGGATCGGTGACCGCGGTCACGACGAAGATCTCGCCCACGCCGCCGTGCGTGATGAAGATCTTGCTGCCGGTGATGCCGTAGCCGCCGCGCGCACGCACGGCCCGCGTTCCGGTCCCGGACGAGTCGGAGCCCGCCCCCGGCTCGGTCAGCCCGAATCCGCCCAGGACCTGTCCCGACGCCAGCGGGGGAACGAAGCGCGTCTTCTGGTCTTCGTCGCCGAAGTTGACGATCGGCGACATCGCGAGCGTGGTGTGGGCGGAAACCGTGATGGCGTGGCTGGCGTCGTGGCGCGCCAGCTCCTCGACGACCAGCACATAGCTGAGGTAGTCGCACCCCATCCCCGACAGGTCGCGGGGTACCGGCACCCCGAACCAGCCCCGCTCGGCCATCGCACGCACGTTTTCCCAGGGGAAGCGGGCGGTCTCGTCGAGTTCCCGTGCGACGGGCGCGATGGCCTCAAGCGCGAATTCGCGGACCTCGCGCTGCAGGTCGATGTGGTGCTGGTGAAGGTAGGGGTACATCCGATTGGGGCGAAGGGCGGTGTTGCCCGGCGGTCGGCTCCGGACCGGCGCTTCAGGCCCTGCCGGTCCGGCGGCGCTCGCACCAGTCGCACGAAGCGCACGAGCGCCAGTTCACGGTCTCTCCAAGATAACGTAACAGCGACATGCGCCGGCATCCCCGCCTGCCGCTGTACCTCTGCATGGCGCGCAGCCGGTGGCGTGCCTGGTTCCGTGCCGACACGAGGGGGTCGAGGTCCGGCGGCTCGCCGGTGATTGTGAGCGGGGGACCCGTGATGGGCGGCGGCCCTTCCTCTTCGCCGTCGGGCCAGTTCTCGATCCAGCGCTCGAAGTCGGGGGCCAGCGCCACCGCCCCGGAGCGCATCAGCCACTTGAGGTGGGGCACGTGGGCCGATCCCTGGCCGATGATCGCCGAGGCTGGAACGCGCGTAGCCGCGCCGTTGCGCGACCTGAGCCGCCTGAGGACCCCGAGCACGTCCCTGGGCGGCGGGTAGGCGCGGTCGAGGAACGCCTGGGGAACCTGCCAGTCTCCCTTGTCGACGAAGCCCATTGCCATCGACAGGGTGCCGTCGCGGCCCGCACGGCCGGCCTCCTGGTAGTAGCTCTCGAGCGACCCGGGAAAGGCGTAGTGGAAGACCGCCCACACGTCGCCCCGGTCGATGCCCATCCCGAAGGCGCAGGTGGCCACCACGACGTTGGACTCGCGCGACATGAAGCGCTGCTGCACGGCCTGCCGCTCCTCCTTGGGCAGCGCGGCGTGGTACGCATCACCGATCACACCCTGGCCGGCCAGCGCCCGTCGCACGCTCACGACCTGCCGCCGCGTGGGTGCGTACACGATGAGCGCCCGCTCCGCGCACTCGGGCGGCGCGCGCCGGATCAGGCGCACCATGGCGCGGATGCGCTCAGGTCCCGGGCGCTGGCGCGCGACCAGCCAGCGAATGTTGGGGCGGTCGAACGACGTGACCACCCGGACCGGGTCGCGCATGCCGAGTACCCGGACGATGTCGTCGCGCACGGCCGGGGTCGCGGTGGCAGTCACCGCGAGAACCGGCGTGCGGACGATCGCGCGAAGACGGCGGATGCGACGGAAGGCGGGTCGGAATTCGTGGCCCCATTCCGAAATGCAGTGCGCCTCGTCGATCGTGATCAGCGAGACGGGAGAGGCGCCGAGAAGCCGCCTCAGCTTCGCCGCCTCGAGCCGCTCGGGCGAGCAGAAGAGCAGGTCGAGCCGCCCCTCCGCGATTGCTCGCTGGCCCTCGTCCTGGACGTCTCGCGAGTCCTGCGAGGTTAGTGACGCCGCTCTCAGCCCCAGCCGGCGCGCGCGGTCGACCTGGTCCTGCATGAGCGAGATCAGGGGGCTGACCACAACCACCAGGCCGTCCAGCATGAAGGCGGGCAGCTGGTAGCAGAGGGTCTTGCCGCCGCCGGTGGGAAGCACGCCGAGGGTGTCCCGTCCCGCCAGCACCCCCGCGATCAGACGTTCCTGTCCGGGCCTGAAGCCGTCGAATCCGAACCGCTCGCGCAGGACCGCGCGCGCCTCGGGACTGTGGGCGGTGTCGTGTTCGTCGTTCACCCCCTGAAGGGTATCGAGGCACGGGGGCGATGGAATGGCTCGATGGGATTGATTTTTGTAAGCGATTGGTACTGATTGG
>VXQO01000107.1 GCA_009838975.1 Gemmatimonadota bacterium
ACTCATGCGCGAGTACGGGCGGGCGGGCGAGGGGCCGGGTGAGTTCGAGGATGCCGCCTGGATCGGGGTCGCGGGGGACGGCCGGGCAGTCATCTTCGATTGGCAGCGCAACGGCTTCCACCTCTTCAACGCGGCGGGGCGGGCCGAACGCCTGGTCCGTTTCGAGGGAGACTACAGCTTCCTGCCGGAACTCGACGTAAGCGCGCGCGGCGACGCCCTGATTCCGAACGGCAGGGTGGGCTCGGTTTCGATAGCGGCGGCGCTGGCGGGGAACCGGAACCCGAACACCTCCGGCACGCGGCCGGTCGTCCGCCTTGTCCTGAACGGATTCAGCGTCGGTATCGACACCCTCGCCCATGCGTGGATGCCCCGTCTCGAACAGCGGCGCTTCCGTGCCCCGAACGGCACCTATCGCCACAGGAGCCTCACGCCTCCGCTGCTTGTCGGAGCTCTGCCCGGGGGCGGCGTGGCCTATTCCGATTCGTCGGCGTACCGGATCAAGGTCACCAATCCCGACGGAACGCTGGAGCGAGTCCTTGTGCGCCCGCTGCTCCCGAAGCCGATTACCGATCGCATGCGGGAAACGGCGCGGCAAAGCGAACTGGAACTGTACGATGTGCAGTTGCTGGATGCGCCGGGGTCATACGACCTGACGGACGGTGCGCTGGCCATCATGCGCGAGCGGGTGGAGTCCCTCGAGTTCTACCACGAGTTGCCGGTGATACGGGACCTGCAGACCACACGCGACGGAACGATCTGGGTCTGGCGGCGCGGCCCCGATCCCGTGACCGAGGGGCCGATCGATCTGGTGACCTCCGACGGTCGCTATCTCGGCAGCTATCCGGCCGGGACGCACATGCCCGACGCGTTCGGGCCGGACGGGCTGGTGGCGTTCATCGAGACGGACGCACTGGGGGTGCAGACAGTGGTGGTGAGGCGAGCGACGCCGTAGACTGCGAGGACAGGCGGTCCAGGCGCGGGGTCGCGTCCGTGCCGGTCACCTGCCCCCTTTCACCCGTCCCGCGTCATGGAGGTCACATGAAGCGCCCGTCACGCCCCCGGTCGAGAACGTTCGCCCTCTACTCCCTCCTCCTGCTCTTCCTTGTTCCGAACGCCAGTTGCGCGCAGTCGGCCGATCCCACGGAAGACCCCCGGTTCCAGCAGGCGCTCGACCTTTTCGAGGTCTGGCTGGACGCCAAGATGGACTACGAGAAGATCCCCGCGGTGTCGGTCGGGCTGGTGCACGACCAGGATCTGGTCTGGGCGAAGGGCTACGGGCATGCGCACCCGGAGTCCGATGTGGAGGCGACGCCGTCCACGATGTACTCGATCTGCTCGATCTCGAAGCTGTTCACGTCGATCGGGGTGATGCAGCAGCGCGACGCGGGGAAGCTGCGGCTGGACGACCCGGTGTCGAAGATCCTGCCCTGGTACGATCTGGAGCAGGCGTATCCGGGGGGGCCTCCGGTGCGTGTCGAGGGGATACTGACGCACTCGTCGGGGCTGCCGCGCGAGTCGGCGCACCCGTACTGGACCGGTCCGGAGTTCCCGTTCCCCACGCGTGAGGAGATCATCGACGGGCTTGCCAGTCAGGAGACGCTGTACCCGGGCGAGCGCTACTTCCAGTACTCGAACCTGGGGATGGCGCTGGCCGGACAGATCGTCGAGCAGGCGTCGGGGATGACCTACGACGACTACATCCGCACGGAGATCCTGGATCCGCTGGGCATGTCGGACACCTACACCGACATCCCCGAGCAGCACAAGGGCGGCCGCTACGCCACCGGCTACGGCAGGCTCAAGCGCGACGGGATGCGCCCGGAGGCGCCCTTCTTCCAGGCCCACGGGATCGCGCCGGCGGCGGGGTTCTCGTCGACCGTCGAGGATCTGGCCAGGCTGGCGTCGTGGCAGTTCCGGCTGCTGGAGAACGGGGGCACGGAGATCCTCGACGTGAATACGCTGCGCGAGATGCACCGGGTGCACTGGGTGGACCCCGACTTCGACAGCATGTGGGGTCTGGGATTCTCGGTCGCGGAGCGCGACGGCGAGCGCACGGTCGGGCACGGGGGCAGCTGCCCGGGTTTCCGGACGACCTTCCAGCTGGTGCCCGCGAAGAAGCTGGCCGGGATCGCGATGATGAACGCGCAGGCCAACCCGAGCGACGTGTGGGCAAGGATGATGTCGACGGTGGGCGCGGCCCTGGAATCGATCCAGAGTGATCCGGGCGGCGGGACGGCGCGCCCGGCCTCGCTGATGGAGTACGAGGGGCTGTACGAGTCCAACTGGGGCGAGACGGCGATCCTGCGCTGGGACGACAGTCTTATCTCGGTCGGCCTGCCCACCGGTAATCCGGTCGACGCCATGACCAAGCTGCGTCGGACGGGGGACGACATCTTCCAGCGCGTCCGCGACGACGGTGAACTCGGTGAGGCGTACATCTTCCAGCGGGACGAATCGGGCGCGATCGAGAGCTACACCGTGCACGGGAACTTCTCGAGGAAGGTGGGATAGCCGTGGCGGGCTAACGCTGACATTCGCGGTCAGTTGAGGACCCCAACCGATGCGTGACCCTTTGGGGATCCCGTCCTGCTCTTAGTCCAGCTTATTGTCGAAACTGGACTAAGAGCAGGACACCATGGAATAGAGGGACTAGAGAGGCAACTTCCAGGAGTACCGCCATGAAACGCCGAGACTTCCTTGCCGCGTCCGCCGCGTCCGCCGCTGCCGCCAGCACCGGCCTGCTGGCTTGTGACCCGTCCTCGCCAGCCGGACGCCCCTCGGAATCGTCCGAACCCTTCAGGCCGGCCGACAACGGCCACCTCGGAATCGCCCACGGCAGCGTCTGGGGCCGCCGAGGTGTCACCGCAGCGGCCGACTACTACGCGTCGCTCGCCGGCACCACGATCATGATGCAGGGCGGCAACGCCATCGACGCGCTCGTGGCCGCGGCCGCGACGCTCAACGTCTCCGAGCCGTACATGTCGGGGATCGGCGGTTTCGGCGGATTCATGGTGATCTACCTGGCGGAGGAGAACCGCGTTGTCGGGCTCGACGCGATGGGCAAGTCCCCCGCCGCCTCTTCTCCCGGCACGATGACCCTCGACGACTTCGACGCCGGCTACAAGGCGCCGATCGTTCCCGGCGCCCTCAA
Organism: Gemmatimonadota bacterium; assembly: GCA_009838975.1. Lineage (GTDB taxonomy): Bacteria > Gemmatimonadota > Gemmatimonadetes > Longimicrobiales > Gaopeijiaceae > Bin94. Next base: position 3,152 of record VXQO01000107.1, read on the forward strand.
GGGTTGGGCGGCGGCGCTGGAGCGCTACGGCACGATGAGCCTGGGCGATGTCTTCGAGCCTGCGATCCAGCTCGCCGAAGACGGGTTCGTCATCTCGAAGTTCGACGAACTCCACACGAACGGCGCCGCCGAAAAGCTGACCCACTTTCCGTCGACCACGCGCGTCTTCTTCCCGCACGGCCGCCCGCCGCGCATGGGCGAAGTCATCCGGCAGCCGGAACTCGCCGCCAGCATGCGGCATCTCGCCCGCGCCGGAGCCGACGACCTCTACAGGGGCGATCTCGCGGATCGGATCGTGGCTTTCCTCGCCGAGAACGGCGGGCACCTGACCAGGGCCGACCTCGAGTCATACGAAATCGAATGGCGGGATCCCATTACGACGACCTTCCAGGGCCACAACCTCTACGCGATGCCCCCCGGGTCGTGCGGGATGTCGATGTTCCAGGCGCTCAACATCATGGACGGCTTCGACCTGGCGGACATGGACCTCTACGGCAGCGAGTTCGCCCACCTCTGGATCGAAGCGTTCAAGCTGGCGATGGCGGACGACGACCGGTACAACACCGGCAGGGATGTCGAGATCCCCGTCGACCGCATCATCTCGAAGGCGTATGCGGACGAGCAGCGCGCGAAGATCGACCCGGCGCGCGTGGCGTCGTTCTCCGGCGAGCCATTCCCCTTCTTCGGCACGACGAGCCTCTCGACTGCCGACCGCTGGGGCAACGCCGTCGCGTTCACGCAATCGCTCGTGAGCATCTACGGCAGCGGCGTGATCGCGGGTGACACCGGAATCTTCCTCAACAACGGCCACACGTTCGGCTTCGTGCTGGAGGAGGGTCACGTCAACCACCTCGAGGGGGGACAGCGTGCGAAGGGGGTCATGACGCCGTGCGTCGTCATGAAGGACGGCCAGCTCGTCGCGGCGGTGGGGGCGGCCGGCGGCTACACGATTCCGCAGACCGTCGGGCAGACGATCACCAAGCTCGTGGTCGGCGGGATGGACATGCAGCTCGCGATCGCCTCGCCGCGCATGGCGATCAACCGCGGCGGGGGCCGGACGCCGATCCCGGAGGACTCGGTTACCTACCTCGAAGCGGGGTTCCCGCCCGGCGTGTACGCGGAGTTGGCCGATCGGGGCCATCATCTGGTGGAGCCGGGCAACATGGGCGGGGTGCAGGGGGTGTACAGAGACGCTGAGACCGGCGCGCTGGCGGGTGGTTCTGATCCGCGCCGCGACGGTCACGCGATCGCGTGGTGATGCACTCCCGGGCGACCCCCCTGGCGCTGGCGGCGGCCCTCGCGTTCGTGGCCGCGTGCGCCGACGGCGATGATCCTTCCCGGGCGGGGGATACTTCTCCCGGCCGCGCGGGCGCGGAGGGACCGGTCAGCACGCTCACCCGCAACCAGGCGCTGCACATCCCCATGCGCGACGGCGTGAGGATCGCGGTGGACGTGTGGCTGCCCGAAGGGACCGAGGAGGGCGCCCTCCTCCCCACCATGATCCGGGCAACGCGCTACTGGAGGGCCCGTGGCTTCGTCGACTCGCCGCTTGAGAACGATTCCAACTACGACGAGGCCGAGCGCTGGAATGCGGCGGGGTACGCTTTAGTGCTCGTCGACGGGCGCGGCAGCGGGGCCTCGTTCGGGATTCGACGCTTCGAGCTCGCGGAGGACGAGGTGCGGGACTACGGCGAGGTCGCGGACTGGATCGTGGCGCAACCGTGGTCGAACGGGCGGGTCGGTGCCTACGGCGTGTCGTATGCGGGCAACACGGCTGAGATGCTGGCGGTCAACCGGAACCCGGCGGTGAAGGCGGTGGCGCCGTTGTTCAACGACTTCGACAACTTCGGGCACCTGGTGTTTCCTGGCGGCGTGCTGACGGTGGGCTTTCTGGAGAGCTGGTCTGATCGGACGCGGATGCAGGACCTGAACGACATCTGTGGGCTCTCCGGTGTGAGCGGGGAGGAGTGCGATGGACTGCGCGCGCAGGTGACCGGCGTGAAGCCCGTCGACGCGGACGTGGACGGCGCGCTGCTCGCAGCGGCGGTTGCTGAACACGAGGCCAACACCGTGCCCTTCGGTGCGGCATTGGAATACGAATACCGCGACGACCCGTTCGGCCGCTACGACGAGACCAACGTCGGTCACCGGCGCAGTCCCTCGGGGCACCTGCCGCAGATCGAGGAGTCGGGGGTGGCGATGTTTGTCCGCGCTGGCTGGCAGGACGCCGCGACGGTGAACGGCACGCTGGGGCGCTACAACACGATCTCCAATGCGCAGCAGGTCTTCATTGGGCCCTGGGATCATGGCGCGCGCAACGACGCCGATCCCTTCCGGGCGGACGACACGCCGGTGGCGCCGGACGCGGACGAGCAGTTTGCCGAACTCGTCGCCTTCTTCGACGAGCACCTCAAGGAGGGCGGGGCGGGGACGACGCCCACCGAGATCAACTACTACACGCTCGGTGCGGACCGGTGGACACGGACCGAGACCTGGCCTCCCGATGGTTTCGACGACGTGACCTGGTATTTTGGCGCTGACGGGGCTCTGACCCGCGAGTCACCCGCCGACGCGGACGGCGCGGACATCCACACCGTCGACTTCACGGCTACCACGGGCACGCGGAACCGCTGGTACACCAACGGCGGCGGCGGAGATGTCGTGTACGGCGACCGGCGCGACGAGGATGCGAAGCTGCTGACCTATACGAGCGCCCCGATGGCGGTCGACACCGAGATCACCGGCCACCCGGTGGTCACGCTGTGGTTGTCGTCGACCGAAAGCGACGGCGCGTTCATCGTCTACCTGGAGGATGTCGCGCCGGATGGCACGGTGACCTATGTCACGGAGGGGCAGTTGCGGGCCGTGATGCGCGCCGTCACCGACGATCCGCCGTTGTATCGCAAGTACGGTCCCCACAGGTCCGAACTGCGTGCCGACGGGATACCGCTTGTGCCTGGCGAGGTGGCCGAGATCAACTTCGACCTGTGGGCGACCTCGGTTCTGATCCGCGAAGGTCACCGGATCCGCGTGGCCGTGGCCGGGGCCGACGCGGACACCTTCCTGCGGTACCCGCGCGATGGGAGCGTTCCGGTGCTGTCGGTACAGCGAAACGCGACGTATCCGTCGGGGATTGTGCTGCCGATGAAGGAGTCGCGGTAAAGGCGCTCACGCCACCAGAACGTCGAAACGCTCAAGCCCTCGAAGCACGACACTGGGCCGGTACCTCGGCGCGCGCGGACCGAACCCGATCCGGTCGAACCGCTCCAGCAACACCTCGAGCGCAACTCGTCCCTCCAGCCGGGCCAGGGGTGCTCCAAGGCAGTGGTGAATCCCGCGCCCGAACGAGATGTTTCCCTGGTCGGACCGCGTGATGTCGAGTTCATCGGGGCGCTGGAACCGCTCCGGGTCGTGATTGGCGGACCCGATCGCCAGGGTGACGAGTGTGCCGGACTGCACGGCGACGTTGCCGATCTCGAGATCGCGGGTTGTGATGCGCATGTCCAGCTGCACCGGCGAATCGTAGCGGAGCAGTTCCTCCACGGCCGCAGCGGCCAGTTCCGGGCGCTCGCGGAGCAATGTCGACTGGTCGGGATGCCGCAGGAGGGCCCGGAATCCGTTGCCGATCAGATTGGTGGTCGTCTCGTTGCCGGCCGTCAGAAGAAGACGAAGCATCACGATCGTTTCGTCCGGCGTGAGCTTTTCGCCCTCGTCCTCCGCCTCCGCCAGCCGGGAAACGAGGTCGTCGCGCGGCTCGCGCCGGCGCTGCTCGATGATCGCCCTGAAGTACTCGGCAAGCTGCTGATCGCTCTGGTGCACCAGCTCCACCTCTTTCGGTGTGAGAAGGGGTTCCAGCGCACGCGCCAGATGGTCGGACCACACCTTGAAGCGCTCCAGATCCTGTTCGGGCACACCGATCATCCTGGCGATCACGATCGTCGGAGCCTGCAGTAGACGGGATAGGGGTCGGCGACGAAGCTCGGTGCGAGCGGCCACCACGCCTCACCGCTTCGCAGCCGCTCCTCGGTCAGTCGGGCGTGGATGTAGACCGACCTGACCACGCCCGCAATCGCTTTCCCCAGTGCCATCCCGTATTATTCCGCCTTCCCGACCGCAGTGCCAGCGCCCGAGGCGCTGTACACCGATAATCCGCCGCCCGTTTTCATGTACGCCGTTCACGTTAGCAGAATGTAATGTTTACATTACGATTTGTAATGCAAAGATTACAGTGTATGTGCTGTGTCCTGTCGCTTTGGCTGCTGCTCGTGACTCCGGCGGGTGCCCAGCGGATCGTCCAGCTCCCCGCGGAGGACCGATCGCTGGAGATCGACTTCGAGGAGCTTTACCGGCTGGGCACCATGGCGGGAGAGGACTGGGAACAGTTCGGACTCATCGCGAATGTCGCGTTCGACGGTGCGGGCAAGCTCTTTCTGTTCGACCGTCTTATGGAGGCTCAGATCGTTTTCGTGGTGGGTCCGGATGGGCGGCTCGTCCGGCGATTGGGCGGGCCGGGTGAAGGTCCGGGTGAGTTCGGCAACGCGGGCGCCATGGCGGTCTTCGCCGATGGACGCGTGACGGTCGCGGACCTCGACCGCCGCGGCTACCACCTCTTCGCCGCCGACGGCGAATTCGAGCGCCTGGTGCGCATGTCCGAGCCCTCTGCCATTCCCCGCGTCGGACATCTCGTGGTCCCGCCCGGCGCGGATGTGGTCATCGGCGTGCCCACGCTCGCAACCGCCTGGATGATCTCGGGGGCGTCGTTTCGCACCCCGGTCAGGTTCCCCACGTCACACGCGTTCGAACGTACGATCCTGTCCGGCGAGGAGACCGTGACGGACACGGTGGCGGAGGCCTGGATGCCCCCGGTCGACATCCGCGATATGGACCAGACGGCCCTGGTCAACACTGCGCCCAGGCCAACGTCGGAGCTCCCCGAATTCAGCCCGGAACTCCACTGGGGCGTCCTTCCCGACGGTCGCGTGGCGTTCTCGGACTCGGCGACGTATGCGGTCAAGATCGGCGAGGCGGGAGTGGGGGTCGTGCGGATCCTGAATCGCCCGTTCCAGCCCGAGCCGGTAACCGGCGGCATGATCCGCGCGGAGAGGCGCCGCCGTGTGGAGAGGCTGGAGGAAAACGCCCGCCCCGGCGCGAACCTTCAGACACGGCGCAGGCGCATCGCGGAACTCGAGTTCCACACCGAACTCTCCGTGATTCGCGGGCTTGCAACAACCTGGGACGGACACATCTGGGTGCTGCGGCGGGGTGCGGGTCCGATGGACGACGGGCCCATAGACGTACTCACGCCGGACGGCCGCTACCTGGGCAGCTATCCTGCCGGAACAACGGTGCTCCCGGCCGCATTCGGTCCGGATGGTCTCGTTGCGTTCGTCGAGGTAAGCGAGCTGGGTGTGCAGACGGTGGTGGTGAAGCGGATGGTGCCGAACGAGCGGTAGGCACGCGGTCAGCCCGACGGAAGCGATTGCGCCGCGGTCACCGGGGCCGGACTTTGCTCGGACAGCCAACCCACCCGATCCCAGGGACGACCCGATGAAGACCGCGCGCATCCTGCTCTTCCTGTCAGCACTATTCCTCACCATCACATCGGCCGCCGCCCAGACCACCCTCGAGACCGCCGTCTCGCACCTGCAGTACCGCGAGATCGGCCCGGCGCTCATGGGTGGCCGCATCGCCGACCTCGCCGTCGTCGAGTCGAAACCGCAGGTCTTCTACATCGCAACGGGGACCGGCGGCGTCTGGAAGACGGAGAACCACGGCACCTCCTGGATACCCCTCTTTGACGACCAGCCCACCAGCTCCATCGGCGACGTCACCCTCGACCAGTCGAACCCGAACCTGGTCTGGGTCGGCACCGGGGAGCCGCAGAACCGGCAGTCGTCCGGCTGGGGCAATGGCGTCTACAAGTCCACGGACGCGGGGAACACCTGGCGCCACATGGGTCTCGACGCCACCAGGAACATCGGTCGCATCCTCATCCACCCCCGCAACCCGGACATCGTCTACGTGGCGGCGGTGGGCGATCTCTGGGGCCCGAATGAGGAGCGAGGCGTCTTCCGCACACAGGACGGCGGTGCGACCTGGGAGAACGTCCTCCTAATCGACGAGCACACCGGCGCGATTGACCTCGCCATGGACCCGGGCGACCCCAACACGATCTTCGCGGCGATGTACCAGCGGCAGCGCACCGGCTGGGGCTTCAACGGCGGGGGCCCCGGCAGCGGCCTCTACCGCACCTTCGACGGTGGTGCCAACTGGACCGAATTGACCGAGGGCTTGCCCGACGGCGACAAGGGACGCATCGGCGTCGACATCTTCCGCCAGGACGGCAACGTCGTGTACGCGCTCGTCGAGGCGGACGCCCGCAGCCCCGGCGCTGGCTTCTTCGGAGGCGGAGGCGGCGGCCAGTCACAAAGCGGCCTCTTCCGCTCCCTCGACCGCGGCGACAGCTGGGAGAAGATGTCCAGCACCAACCCTCGCCCGATGTACTACTCCCAGGTCCGCATCGACCCCACCAACCCCGAACGCATCTACGTGCTCGGCGGCAATCTCATGGTCTCCGACGATGCCGGCCGCACCTTCCGCAGCGACGGCGCGGCCCAGGTCCACGTCGACCACCACGCCCTCTGGATCAACCCCAACGACCCCGACCACCTCATCCTTGGCAGCGACGGCGGCGTGGTCGCCAGCTGGGACGGCACCGCACACTGGCGCATGTTCGACAACCTCCCGCTGGGCCAGTTCTACGCCATCGGCTTCGACATGCGCGACCCGTACTACGTCTGCGGCGGCCTCCAGGACAACGACCCCTGGTGCGGGCCCTCCAACACGCGCTCGTTCCACGGCATCCGCCACCAGGACTGGTACGAAACCGCGTACGGCGACGGTTTCTTCACCATCGTCGACCCCACCGACTCGACCATCGTCTTCTCCGAGTCCCAGAACGGGAACATGAACCGGTACGATCTCACCACCGGCGAAAAGACCCCGATGCGCCCCATCACCGGGCCGCGCGCCGACGGCGACACCGCCAAGACGTACCGCTTCAACTGGAACTCGCCGCTCCAGCTCTCGCCCCACGACCCGGCCACCGTGTATCTCGGCGCCAACTACCTAATGCGCTCGCGCGACCGCGGCATGTCCTGGGAGGAGGTCGGCGGCGTCGACCTGACCAAACAGATCGACCGCAACGAGCTCGAGATCATGGGCGTCCCCGGCTCCGAGCCCCAGATGTCGGTCAACGACGGCATATCCACCTACGGCAACATCACCGCGTTCGCCGAATCCCCGCTCACCCCCGGGCTGCTTTACGTCGGCACCGACGATGGCAATGTCCAGATCAGCCGCGACGATGGCGCCACGTGGACCAACGTCGCCGACCGCATCCCGGACCTGCCCGAGCGCACCTACGTCAGCCGCCTCGAGCCCTCGCACCACGCGGAAGGCCGCGTCTACGCCAGCTTCGACGGGCACCGCAACGCCGACTACACCGCCTACGTCTACGTGAGCGAGGACTACGGCGACAGCTGGCGCCGGATCACCGACGGTCTGCCCGACGGCTGGTCGGTCAACGTGATCACCGAGCACCACCGCGCCCCCAACCTCCTCTTCGTGGGCAACGAGGTCGGCGTCTTCGTCTCGGTCGACCGCGGCGAGCAGTGGGTCCAGCTCAAAAACAACCTCCCCGTCGTCCCCGTCGACGACATCCTCATCCACCCCCGCGACAACGACCTGCTCGTTGGCACCCACGGCCGCTCCTTCTGGATCCTCGCCGACGTGTCACCGCTCGAGCACCTGTCCGCCGAGACCCTCGCCGAAGCCGGCCGCATCTTCCCCCAGGCCCGCGAGACCATCATGTGGGCCCAGCGCGGCGACTGGCCCTTCACCGGCGCCACGTACTCGGCCCCGAACCCCCCGCGCGGCACCCTGATCCGCTACTACCTGCGCGACGCGTGGCAAGCGCCGATGGCCGAGGAGGAGGGGGAGGAGGGCGACGGCTCGGAAGACGGTGACGATGCCGGCGCGGGAGACGGCGGCCCGATGGCCGACGGGGCGCCTGCGGAAGAGTCCACCTTCGCCCTCACCATCACCGCTTCGGACGGCACCCACATCCGCACCCTGGAAGCGCCCGGCGAGGCCGGCGTTAACGAGGTGGTGTGGAACTGGCGCATGGACGCGCCCTATGAGCCGGAAGGCCCGCAGCAACCCGTCGGATTCGGTCAGCCGGGCATTCCGCAGGGCCCGGTCGCCATGCCCGGTGTCTACACGGTGAGCATGACGGTGGGCGGGGAGACATACTCGTCAACCGTGGAGATCCAGGCCGACCCGCGCCGCCCCATGACTCGGGCCGACCGCATGGCCCGCCAGGACGCGCTGATGAGCCTGCACGCGCTCGCTCCGTCGATCTACGAGGCCGGCCGCGCGATCAACGGCCTCGAGGAGCAGTTGGACGCCGCCGAGGAACTGATCGAAGCCGCGGCCGAAGCGCCCGAGGGGCTCGCCGAAGAGCTGGAGGCGATCCGCGAAGCACTGGAAGAGATCGACGACGACGTGGGCGAGGCCCGCCGCAACGCCGGCGTGGCCACGGCCATCCAGGGCTCGTCCACCCTGCCGACCGAGGACCACATGTGGCAGGTCGACCGCGCCTGGGAGGTGATGGAGGAGCTGCTCGGCCCGCTCAACGAGCTGATCACGTCGCGCGTGCCCGCGCTGAACGCGCAGCTCTTTGCCGAGGGCGTGAGGCCGAAGCCGGGTGAGGCGCTGGCGATGCCGGAGCGGTAGAGATACAGTCGCCGCGCTACACCGCGACCGTCAGCCTGGCCGTGTAGCCCGCCGCCGCATCGCCGGTCACCTCGGCCATCTGCTGCGCCACACCGTCCCGGAAGACGCTGTCCCGAGAGAGCGAAACGCGCTGCCTGGTGCGAGCACTCGGCTCATACCCCTCCACCGCGTACACTGCGTCGCAGGCAGCCTCCGGAAACGCGAGTTGCGAGGTCGCGACCCTGTTCCGCTCGTCCGTCGCGGCGGCGAGGCTGGGGAATACCTCGAAGTGGATGTGCGGCCACCGGCCACGGTAGCACCCCGGGAAGATCGTCGTGAACGACAGCTGTCCGTTCGAGTCGCTTTCCTGCACGCCCCGCAGGAAGTTCTGTTCGGTGACGCCCCGGTTGTACAGCGAATAGCGCCCCTCGCGGTCGCAGTGCCACACGTACACGGCCAGCCCCGCTGCGGGCGCGCAACCGTTCTGGAGGTCGACCAGCTGCAGGTTCACGGTAAGGGGCACACCGGGTGCCACTCCCGACAGGCCCGCGAAGCTGGACCGGATGTCCGTGCGAACCACGCCCGCCTCGCTCAGTACGTCGGGTCCGTTCGACCCGTCGGCGGGGAAGGGTCCCGCGGTCTCCTCGGGAATCCTGTCGCAGGTCGCGCCAACACCTACGGTGCCGGCCGCATCGTCCGCCCGCCCGAACAGGTACAGCGCGCCCATGCCACCTGCGGCCAGCCTGAGCATGTCACGACGCTTCATCGCAGAGCCCGTGAGCTTGAGGTCCTCGTGCAGCCCGCCGTAGTCGTTGTGGTCCATGATGCTCTCCGTGCACTTGTGAGGGATCTTCGGCTAAGACCGGGTGCGCCGGAAACCTGTTAGGAGGGTTTGACCTGCTGCAACCGGGGACGCGCTACATCACCACCCACCACGGAACAGCGAGGACTTCCGGGGTGAGCCACTCTACAGAGTCTCCACCGTGGAGAAGCAGACCCGAACGGGCCGCGCGACCATATTCCCTTCGGAACGTGCGCAGGTTGGCCGCGTGAGCGACCCGAGGTCGCTTCGTGGCGTTCACTTCAATAGGCAGCAGCGAGTCCCCGGTCTCTATCACGAAGTCCACCTCATCACCTGTGGTCGCGCGCCAGTGCAGGACCTCGGTGCGAGGAGAACGTGAATCTCGCCACACCAGGAGGTCCTGCAACACGAGGTTTTCGAGGTGAGCACCACGCGGCTCGACCTCGTGCGACAGGTGCATCGCCAGACCGGTATCGCCCCAATAGAGCTTCGGCGATTTGATCAGCCGCTTGGTCCGGTTCACCACATAGGCCGGAACCCGCAGCAACAGGTAGGATGTTTCGAGCAGGTTCAGGTATCGGTGAACCGTCGGCTGACTCAGTTCGATGTCGCGCCCCAATTCGCTCTGGTTCACGGTCGAGCCAATGCGGAGGCACGCGGCGCGCATGAGCCGGCGGAAGTCGGGAAGCGAGTGGATCGCGGAAAGCGTCTGGAGATCTCGCTCGAGGTACGTTCTCACGTAACCGTCAAACCAGATCGCCCGGTCCTCGTCCGTCCCGAGGTGAACGGCTGGGAACGGGAATCCCCCGCGTCGGGCCAGCGGTCTCCAGTCCTCCCGCCCACCGGTGTCTGCTGTCACGACATCCAGCCAATCGCGGTCTGGAACCTCGACCAGCTCTTCCCAGATGCTGCACTCGCCGAGTCCCAGCTGCTCGCGTCGAGTCATCGGCCACAGGGTCAGGTAACTGGCGCGCCCGGCAAGTGACTCCGAGACCCGGCGCATCAGCAGCAGATTCGCAGACCCCGTGAGCAGAAAACGGCCGGGCTGGCGCCCCCGGTCGATCTCCCGCTTGACGGCGCTGAGGAGACCGGGCTCACGCTGCACCTCATCGAGAGTCACCGGATGCGAGTCGCGGACCAGGGCATCCGGGTCGCGCCGAGCGAGGTCGAGCACGTCGAAGTCGTCCAGCGACAGGTACCGCCGGCCAGGACGCGCTGTTGGCCCGGTTGCATGCGTGGTTCCCGCCTCCCCGGGTGCGGGTGCGGTCCTCTCCCGCCCGATAGCACGCGCGAGAGTACTCTTTCCGGTTTGACGCGCTCCAGCGACGACCACGGCGGGCATCACTCCAAGCGCCTTTTCCAAACTCGAAGAAACCGACCGGGGCAGAACAAAATCATTCATATTGTGAATGATAATCATTCAGATCATGAATGGATAGCGTTTCAGCTGAAACGTCTTCGCGGTGTTCCCTGATCGTGCGGCCCCGACGACTTCGGTTCGGTTCAGCTTTCCGCGTCCAGCAACTCGAAGATCCGCTGTACCGTGACCGCCGGTACCCCCGCTCCGGCGATCTGCGGGTAGTGCTCCGCGTGTTCCGACATGTCGATCCGTACCGCCGCTTCTTCGTACGACAGCCCCTCCGCGTGCAGCGCCACGGCCTGCGCCTGCAGGTCCCGCATGTACTCCTGCTGGTAGGTGATCCGCTCGCGGTCCTGGAACGGGTTGCCGTGGCCGGGGAGTACCCAGTCGAAGTCGAGTGACTTCAGGTGCTCGAGGGTGTCGTCCCACTCGTCCAGGTAGCCGTCGCCCATGTAGGGCAGACCGGGCAGCAGCAGGTCGCCGGTGATGAGCACGCGCTCCCGGGGCAGGTGCACCACCACGTCGCCGCCCGTGTGGCCGCGGCCGAAGAAGAGCAACCGGATCTCGCGGTCCCCGCGGAACAGTGTCATGCGTTCGGACAACGTCGTGTTGGGACCCACCGGCACGACTGCTTCCTGGCTTGCAAGGTAATTGCGCATGAAAGCGAGCTGAGCCTCCAGCCCGGCGCGCTCCTCGTCGTCCTCGGCCGCCGCCACCTGCTCTTCGAGCGCCGCCACCTGGTCCGGCAGTCCACCCACGAACGTCTGGAACGACCGCCCCATCGATCCCCCGTTTTCCAGCATCTCGCGGGTGACTTCGTGGCCGATGACGTGCACGTCGGGCGGGTAGATCTGGTTCCCGTGCGCGTGGTCGAAGTGATAGTGCGTGTTGACCACGTACCGAACCGGCTTGTCGGTGAGCGCCTCGATCTCATCTACGACCGCCCAGGCGGCCGCGGGCGAGATGTGCGACTCGACCAGCAGCACGTCGTCCTCGTTGACGATCACCGCACCGTGCGATCCGACCGAGAGGTTGCCCGTTCCACGCGCGTGGTAGATGCCGGGCAGGACCTCCTCGAACTCGAAGGCGGGGCCCGTGAAGTCGGAGCCGGGTGGGGGCGGGGCATCGTCGGCGGGCGAGTCGGGGGGATGCACGCTGGCCAGCGCGCGCAGACCGCCCAGCGGGGTGTTCGTTATCGCGATAAT